>NZ_JASKMT010000050.1 GCF_030124175.1 Streptomyces sp. 549
CCCCCCCCCGCCCCCCCCGCCCCGCCCCCCCCCCCCCCCCCCCCCCCCGCCCCCCGCGGCCCGGCACCGCCGGGGAACGGAACCCGCGCACAGGACGCCGGCGGGCCCGCAGGGTCGCTACGGCCTGTCGGCCGGGCCGGGGGCCGGCACCGCCCGGCCCGGGACGTCCGCCCGCTCCGCGACGTCCGGGCAGACCGCGACGTCCGGGCGGATCGGCACCTCCGGGCGGCCCGCGAGGTCCGCGCGGTCGAGGAAGACCGCGGCGCCCAGCGACCCGGCCACCCCGCGGTCGAGCAGCACCGCGGAACTGCACCCGCGCGGCGGCAGACCGCGCTCCAGACCGGCGATCAGCCGGGCCACGGCCCTGCGGTGCCGACCGAAGGCGTAGCCCGAAACGAAGCGGCCCCGTGCGGCCTGCCCGGCGAGCGCCGTCACCGACGGCACGTCGAGCACCAGCAGGTGCAGGGCCAGGCCGCGCAGCCGGGTGTCCCGGGCGAGCCAGCGGCGCACCCATCCCAGGGACCCGCAGTCGTGCACCAGCACGCTGCACCCACTGCGCAGCGCCCGCCACAGCCGCCAGTAGTGCGTGACCCGGACCAGCGGACGGTAGACGGCGTAGGGCACGCCGGGTGGCACCCGCGTCTCCCAGAAGTCCCGGGCGTCCTGCGAGTCGATCCGCACGAGCGCCGTGCGGCCGGCGCTCATCCGCCGCATCAGCGTGGACTTGCCGCCGCCCGGCAGCCCGGACACCACCACCCGGTCGCCGGCCGGCCAGGCCAGCGCGCCGGGCCCGCCCAACGCGGCGCCCCTCAGGTCCAGCACCCGCGGCAGGTGCTCCACCGGCACCGCGGACGCCACGGGGGCCACCGGTACCTGGGCGAAGCCGCCGCCCCGCTGCTGCCGTGGCCGCAGCCACTGCACCTCCCACGGCCGCCGTGCCTGCCGTACCTGCGCCCCCGTCGTCTGCCCCGCCCCCGCCGACCGCGGCGTGTACTGCGCCACCTGCGGTTGCTCCGGGACGAGCGGGCGCACCGCGCCCTCCGCCTCGTAACGGATCATGCCGTTCCCCTCCCCTGACCGATGCCCTGCCTCCGCGGCACACCCGGTTCCCACCGGGTGCCGTGCCCGCATCCCTTCCCCTTCGCCGGCCGCCGTGACCGCTCCGGGCTCCCCGCGGGAGGGGAGCCCGTGTCATGATGAGCCCGCAACTCCATATCGGCCGCTAACAGCCAGCGCGGGAGAGTCCCGGCATCCTTGGGTCATGAGGATGCGGGGCGCCGAAGGAGCAAGTCCTCCCTTGAATCTCTCAGGCCCCGTACCGCGCAGGCGAGGCATATCTGAAAAGCGGGCCGGCGTGCGCCGGTCCCACCCAAGGTGCAAGTCATGGCCCGAACGGGCCTGTGGCGAACCTCTCAGGTTCCGATGACAGATGGGGAGGACATGTCCGCCCCTGCCTGGGAGCCACAGATGTCACACACCCATGACCCCCGACGCACCGCCCTGGACGCCGTCCACCGCGCCCTCGGCGCGACGATGACCGACTTCGCCGGATGGGACATGCCGCTGCGCTACGGCAGCGAGCGCGACGAGCACCTCGCGGTCCGCACCCGCGCCGGGCTGTTCGACCTGTCCCACATGGGCGAGATCGCGGTGACCGGCCCGCAGGCCGGTGAGCTGCTCGACCACGCGCTGGTCGGCAACCTGTCCGCGCTGGCCGAGGGCCGCGCCCGCTACACCATGATCTGCGACGAGAGCGGCGGCATCCTCGACGACCTGATCGTCTACCGGCTCACCGACGACACCTCCGGCGGCCACCGCCGGTACCTCGTGGTGGCCAACGCCGGCAACGCCCAGGTCGTGCTGGACGCGCTGCGGGAGCGGCAGGCCGGGTTCGACGCGGCGGTCCGCGACGACCGGGACGCGTACGCGCTGCTCGCCGTCCAGGGTCCGGAGGCGGCCGGCATCCTCAAGCAGGTCACCGACGCCGACCTGGACGGCCTGAAGTACTACGCCGGCCTGCCCGGCACGGTCGCCGGTGTCGACGCGCTGATCGCCCGTACGGGCTACACCGGCGAGGACGGCTTCGAGCTGTTCGTGGCCGCGTCGGACGCCGAACGCCTGTGGAACGCCCTGACCGAGGCGGGCGCCGGCGCCGGGCTCGTCCCGTGCGGGCTGTCCTGCCGGGACACGCTGCGGCTGGAGGCGGGCATGCCGCTGTACGGCAACGAGCTGACCCGTGAGACGACACCGTTCGACGCCGGGCTGGGCCGGGTGGTGAAGTTCGAGAAGACGACCAACGAGGGCCGCTTCGTCGGCCGGGAACCGCTGGAGGCAGCGGCCGAGCGCGCCGCGTCCGCGCCGCCGCGCAAGCTCGTCGGCCTGGTCGCCGAGGGCCGCCGGGTCCCCCGTTCGGGCTACGAGGTGGTGTCCGCCGACGGCACCGTCATCGGCCGCGTCACCTCCGGTGCTCCGTCCCCCACGCTCGGCGAGCCGATCGCCATGGCCTACGTCGACGCCGAGCACGCCGCGCCGGGAACGGAGGGCGTCGCGGTGGACATCCGCGGCAGCCGCGAGCCGTACCGCGTCGTCGCGCTGCCGTTCTACAAGCGCGAGCGCTGACCGTCCGGCGTCCGCCACCGGCGGTCGTCCCACCTGTCAAGACCCGTTTCGCAGTCACCACCCTTCATCCGGGAGAATTCAGCTCATGAGCAACCCCCAGCAGCTGCGCTACAGCAAGGAGCACGAGTGGCTGTCGAACGCCGAGGACGGCGTCTCGACGGTCGGCATCACCGAGCACGCGGCAACCGCGCTCGGTGACGTGGTCTACGTCCAGCTTCCCGAGGTGGGCGACACCGTCACCGCAGGCGAGACCTGCGGTGAGCTGGAGTCGACCAAGTCGGTCAGCGACCTGTACGCGCCGGTCACCGGCGAGATCACCGAGATCAACCAGGACGTCGTGGACGACCCGGCGCTGGTGAACTCCGCTCCCTTCGAGGGCGGCTGGCTGTTCAAGGTGAAGATCACCTCGGAGCCGGACGACCTGCTGTCCGCCGACGAGTACGCCGCCTTCACCGGCAACTGAGCCCGCTCCTGCCAGCACACCACGATCGGATCCTGATCTGATGTCGCTTCTCAACCAGTCCCTTCACGAGGTGGACCCGGACGTCGCCGCAGCCGTCGACGCCGAGCTCCACCGCCAGCAGTCCACCCTCGAGATGATCGCCTCGGAGAACTTCGCTCCGGTCGCGGCGCTGGAGGCCCAGGGCTCGGTCCTGACCAACAAGTACGCCGAGGGCTACCCCGGCCGCCGCTACTACGGCGGCTGCGAGCACGTCGACGTCATCGAGGACATCGCCCGCGACCGCATCAAGGCGCTGTTCGGCGCCGAGGCCGCGAACGTGCAGCCGCACTCCGGTGCGTCCGCCAACGCGGCGGCGATGTTCGCGCTGCTCAAGCCGGGCGACACCATCATGGGCCTGGACCTGGCCCACGGCGGCCACCTCACCCACGGCATGCGCATCAACTTCTCCGGCAAGCTCTACAACGTGGTCGCCTACCACGTCGACGAGAAGAGCAACCTGGTCGACATGGACGAGGTCGCCGCCCTCGCCCGCGAGCACCGCCCGAAGATGATCATCGCCGGCTGGTCCGCGTACCCGCGCCAGCTGGACTTCGCCGCGTTCCGGAAGGTCGCGGACGAGGTCGGCGCGCTGCTGATGGTCGACATGGCGCACTTCGCCGGTCTGGTCGCGGCCGGGCTGCACCCCAACCCGGTGCCCTACGCCGACGTGGTCACCACCACGACGCACAAGACCCTCGGCGGCCCGCGCGGCGGTGTGATCCTCTCCAAGCAGGAGCACGCCAAGAAGATCAACTCCGCGGTCTTCCCCGGCCAGCAGGGCGGCCCGCTGGAGCACGTCATCGCGGCCAAGGCGGTCTCCTTCAAGATCGCCGCGACCGAGGAGTTCAAGGAGCGCCAGCAGCGCACGCTGGAGGGCGCCAAGCTGCTCGCCGAGCGCCTCACCCGGCAGGACGCGGTGGACGCGGGCGTCTCCGTGCTCTCCGGCGGCACCGACGTGCACCTCGTCCTGGTCGACCTGCGCAACAGCGAGCTGGACGGCCAGCAGGCGGAGGACCGGCTGCACGAGGTCGGCATCACCGTCAACCGCAACGCCGTGCCCAACGACCCCCGGCCGCCGATGGTGACCTCGGGCCTGCGGATCGGCACGCCGGCGCTCGCCACCCGCGGCTTCACCGCCGAGGACTTCACCGAGGTGGCGGACGTCATCGCCGAGGCGCTGCTGCCGGGCTTCGACGAGGACAAGGCCAAGGCCCTCGCGGCCCGCGTCTCCGCCCTCGCCGACAAGCACCCGCTGTACCCGGGCCTGGGCAAGTAGCCCACCGGCCCGGGCGACCGGGCCGCCGCCGGGCGCCTGGCACCACCCCCCGCGAGGCGCCCGGCGGAACCACCGCACCCCCCGCTCCACCCACGAGCAGACAAGGGAGTCCGCCACCGTGGCCATCTCCGTCTTCGACCTCTTCTCCATCGGCATCGGCCCCTCCAGCTCGCACACGGTCGGGCCCATGCGCGCCGCCCGCATGTTCGCGCGGCGCCTCAAGAACGAGGGTGTGCTGGCCCAGACCGCCTCGGTGCGCGCCGAGCTGTTCGGCTCGCTGGGCGCGACCGGCCACGGCCACGGCACGCCGAAGGCGGTGCTGCTGGGCCTGGAGGGCAACGCGCCGCAGACCGTGGACGTCACCCGCGCCGACACCGACGTGGAGCGCATCCGCTCCACCGGCAGGCTGCGGCTGCTCGCCGAGGAGATAGGCGACACCCACGAGATCGACTTCGACTCCGACCGCGACATGGTCCTGCACCGCCGCCGGTCGCTGCCGTACCACGCCAACGGCATGACGCTGTTCGCCTACGACACCGACGGGCACCCGCTGTCGGAGAAGACGTACTACTCGGTGGGCGGCGGCTTCGTCGTGGACGAGGACGCCGTCGGCGAGGACCGCATCAAGCTCGACGACACCGAGCTGGCGTACCCGTTCCGCACCGGCGACGAACTGCTGCGCCTCACCCGGGAGACGGGCCTGTCGATCTCCGCGCTGATGCTGGAGAACGAGAAGGCGTGGCGCTCCGAGGAGGAGATCCGGGTCGGCCTGCTGGAGATCTGGCAGGTCATGCAGGCCTGCGTGGCCCGCGGGCTGAGCCAGGAGGGCATCCTGCCCGGCGGCCTGAAGGTCCGCCGCCGCGCCGCCACCTCCGCCCGCCAGCTGCGCGCCGAGGGCGACGCGCTGGCGCACGCCATGGAGTGGGTGACGCTCTACGCCATGGCCGTCAACGAGGAGAACGCCGCCGGCGGCCGGGTGGTGACGGCCCCCACGAACGGCGCCGCGGGCATCATCCCCGCGGTGCTGCACTACTACGTCAACTTCGTGCCGGGCGCCGACGAGGAAGGCGTGGTCCGCTTCATGCTGGCGGCCGGCGCCATCGGCATGCTGTTCAAGGAGAACGCGTCCATCTCCGGCGCCGAGGTCGGCTGCCAGGGTGAGGTCGGCTCGGCCTGCTCGATGGCGGCCGGCGGCCTCGCCGAGGTGCTGGGCGGCTCACCCGAGCAGATGGAGAACGCCGCCGAGATCGGCATCGAGCACAACCTCGGCCTGACCTGCGACCCGGTGGGCGGCCTGGTGCAGATCCCCTGCATCGAGCGCAACGGCATGGCGGCCGTGAAGGCGATCACCGCCGCCCGCATGTCCCTGCGTGGCGACGGACGGCACCACGTCTCACTGGACAAGGCGATCAAGACGATGAAGGACACCGGCGCCGACATGTCCGTCAAGTACAAGGAGACGGCGCGCGGCGGCCTGGCGGTGAACATCATCGAGTGCTGAGGGGAAACGCCCCGACCGCCGACCACCGACCACCGACCACCGCGAGGATGTATCGAATCGATCCCCCGAGTCCATCTGAGGGGTGTCATTCGATACATGAGTGCTGCGGAGAACTCGCGCCTGGAGCAGCGGCTGACCGGCCTCTCCCCTCCATTCACGACGGCGCAGGCACGTCAGGCCCTGCTCTCCTCCCGCGATCTGGCGTACTTGGTCGCGGAGGGCGAGACAGACGAACTCTCCCGCGGGGTCTACCGGCGGACAGACGCCCCGGAGACCGCGCACGCAGATCTGCTGGCCGTGTGCACACGGGCTCCGCACGCCGTCGTGTGCGGTGAGTCCGCCTCGGCCCTGCACGAGCTGATCGACGACATCCCCGCAGCGGTACACATCGCCGTGCCGCGCGGTACACGCCGCCCCACGATTTCCTACCCGCCGACCGTGGTGGGGCAATACAGGGGAACACTTCGTCCTCAAGGGTGGCCTGCTGCTCAAGGGCGACTGATAACAAGAGTTTTGTTAATCTCGGCTCCATGACTACCTCTCCGGCGCCCGGCGAAGGACCCGTCCGGCCCGTGTCCGTCTCGCTCCACGAAGGCACCATCGCCGCTCTGAAGGCACGTACCGGCAAACGAGGCATGTCCGCCTACGTGGAGTCCCTCATCCAGCGCCAACTGGAGCGGGACCGACTGCGCGAACTCATCGAGAACGCGGAAGCCGACCACGGCCCGGTCGACCAGTCGGCCGTCGACGCCAAACGTGCGCTCCTCCGTGGCGAGACGGCCGGCTCCGCGGACGCCGCGTGAGCGGCACGCTCGTCCTGGACTGCGAAGGCCTGTCCGCACTGGTACGACGCTCGCCTGAGATCACCGAGTGGCTGACGGCAGCCGAAGCCGAGGACGTCCGCGTCGTCACCAGCTCCGTCACCCTCGTCGAAGCGCGCGATCCCGTGGTCGACCAGGCCCGCTTCGACTACGCCGGCTCCCGGCTGAACATCGTCCCGCCCGACGAAGCCATCGCTCGGCGTGCGAGCAGGCTCCTGGCCGCGGCCGGCCTGCACGGCCACAAGTACGCCATCGACGCCCTGGTGGCCGCCACGGCGCTCACCTCGCCCGCCCCGGTGACCGTCCTGACGTCGGACCCTGAAGACCTCCTGACGCTCTGCGGCCCCGGAATCCGCGTCGTCGAGGTCTGACCGCTGCACCGGCCCCGCCCGTACCGGAGGGCTGCCCGCCCGCGCCGGGCACGGCATCGCCCACTTCCTCGCCCCGCCCCGCCATGCCCCGCCCTCGCGCCCGTCAGTCGCGGGCGCTGGTGATGCTGGCGCCCGCGTTCCAGCGCTGGGCCGCGCTGCCGTCGGCGCGGACGAAGCGCAGGCCGCCCGAGCTGCCGTGCTGGGCGAGGGCCAGTTCGTGGGCGACGAAGGGGCGAAGCGCGCCCTTGCCGGACAGGTAGAAGCGCACGTTGTGGCCGTGGCGGCTGTCGACCGCGGAGCACTTCGCCAGCCCCGGGCCGCGGTCACCGGCTCCGCGGGAGTCCAGGCACAGGTCCGGGTCGGAGTAGTTGCGCAGCAGGCCCCGGTCGTCGAGGTTCCACTTCTGGGTGCTGACCGGTTCGCAGGTCCGCACGATGACGTTGCGGTCCGGCTGCGGGATGCGGCCCTGGATGTCCAGGCAGAGGCCGGAGCGGGCGTTGACGTACTGGGTGAAGTCGTCGCCGCGCGGCGGGGCGTGCGGCTCGACGGCGTGCGGTGGTTCACCGGCCGGCGGTGCGGACGCCGAGGGCTTGGGCGGTGGCGGGTCGGATGCCTTCGGCGGGGACGAGGAGGCCGACGGCTCCGGCGCGGACGGGGACGGGGAGGCCGTCGGGCCGCTGGGCGGCGGGGCGGTGACGGTCTCGGTGGCGGCGGGCGGTGCGGGCACCGCGATGCCCGACGGGCTGGGGTTGCGGGAGCCGCTGGAGCCGCTGGAGACCAGGGCTGCCGTGATCGCCGCGACGGCGAGCGCGGCGGTGCCGGACACCAGGACCGCGACCAGGCTCGGACGGCCGCGTCGTCCGGCGGCGCCCCGGCTCCGGGCGGGCCGGGCGGCCCGGTGGCCGCCCGCCCGGTGCTCGGCGGCGGGCACCGGGGCCGGAGGGTGGGCGGGAGGCGGCGGCCAGGAGTGGGGCCGGGCGGCGACGTAGGCGGGGCCGCCCCACAGCAGCAGGCCCTCGACGAGTGCGGTGGGCAGGTCGTCGCCCATCGCGAACAGGTCGCCGATGGCCTGGGTGCAGGCGCGGCACCCGGCCAGGTGCGCGTTCAGGTCCTCGCTGCGGGGCGGGCCGCCGGGGCGGGAGACCGCTTCGATCATGCGGCTGAAGCGGTGGCAGTCCTCGCGGGCGTCGTTGTCCAGGTGCGCACGCAGGTACGCGGTGCGCAGGGCGGTGCCAGCGCCGTCGGCGAGCGCCGCGACCGAGCCGGGCTCCAGCCCGAGCAGCCGGGCGACCTGCTGGTCGCTCTCCCGCTCCACGAAGCAGTGCCACAGCAGTACCTGGGTGCGGGGAGGGAGGCGGCGGAACCCGTGCAGCATGATCGACAGGTCGTCGAACCGCGGCGGTCCCTCGCCCTCGGTCCGGCCGGCCCGCACCTCGTCCAGCCACACGGCGAACGCCGGGGCGAGGTCCGCGACGCGGCCCTCCTCGATCCAGCGCGCGGCGGTCCGCTGCACGCACAGCAGCAGGTAGGGGCGCCAGGCGATGTCACCGGAGCCCTGCCGTTCCCGGCGGACGGCGTGTGTGAAGGCGCGTTCGGCCAGTTCACGGGCGGCTGCGTCGCCGGCGGTGCAGATCCGGGTGTAGCGCAGCACGGCGTCCAGATGGCGGCTGCGTATCTCGTCGGCGACTGCGGCGCGGGCCGTGGGCGAGCCCACTCGCAGCAGTTGGGTGAGTTCCGCGTCAGGCAGTCTTCGGTGGTCCAACCCGGCCGGCTGCGCACCCGACGGGGGTTCATGCTGGGGCAAACCTGGGACTCCTCGGCATCCGGTGCGGCCAACTGGCAACCCTGGTGGGGCCGGTGGGTTAGGAGGAGGCCCATGTTGCTGGAGATCGCGCGTCCGTGGAAGGAGTTTGTCAGCAACGGCTGATTTTCCAGTCGGAACCGCGAGAGCCCGGTGGCCTGTACCAATAAGGGTGTTCCCGGTTCGCACAAGCGTCGCAGGTGCCATCAGGAAAGCCTGCCGACTCCGTGAGTCAGCAGGCTTTCCGCTCAGCGGCAGCGCCTGACCGGTGCTCCGCGAGGCGTCAGAAGGTGAGTTTCCAGCTGTTGAGGTAGCCGGTGTCGCGGGTGTAGACGTCCTGGATGC
>NZ_JASKMT010000051.1 GCF_030124175.1 Streptomyces sp. 549
CTGTGCTCGTCGTCGCTGGTCGCCCTGCACACCGCGGTGCGCAGCATCCGGGACGGCGAGTGCGAGCAGGCCGTCGTCGCCGGCGTGCACCTGGCCATGTCGCCGCAGTACTTCCAGCTGGGCTCGCGCCTCCGCTCGTTCTCCCCGTCCAACGCCCTGCGTCCGTTCGACGCGGGTGCGGATGGGTTCGTGCCGGGTGAGGGTGTGGTGACGGTGGTGGTCAAGCCGCTGCGGGCCGCGTTGCGGGACGGTGACCGCATCCGCGGTGTGATCAAGGGAAGCGCGGTCAACCACGGCGGCCGCACGAGCGGGCTCACGGTCCCCAGCAGCGCGGCGCAGCAGGAGGTGATCTCTGCGGCGTTGGGGGATGCGGGGGTGTCGGTGGAGTCGATCGGGTTGGTGGAGGCGCACGGGACGGGGACGGGTCTGGGTGATCCGATCGAGGTCGAGGGTCTGACGCGTGCCTGGCGTGCGATGACGCAGCGGTCGCAGTTCTGTGCGATCGGTTCGTTGAAGGGGAACGTGGGCCATCTGGAACCGGCGGCGGGACTGGCGGGACTGGTGAAGGTCCTCCTGGCCTTCGAGCACGAGGTGATCCCGCCGTCCCTGCACGTGGTACGGCCCAACGACCACATCCACTTCGAGCAGACACCGTTCTACCTCGCCGACCGCGCACGCCGATGGCCACGCGGACACCAACCGCGACGGGCCGCGGTCAGCGCGTTCGGGATGGGCGGCGTGAACGCCCACGTCATCATCGAGGAACCACCCACGGCACCGGCACGTGAGACGGTCGCGCAGGACTCCTATGTGGTGCGGGTGAGTGCGGCCGACGAGACGGCGGTGCGGTCGCTGGCGGACGCCTATGCCGACCGGTTCGACGCGGCAGGCGACGAGTGGGAGACCGCGGACCTCTGCCACACCGCCAACACCGGCCGTTCCCCGCTGGAGTTCCAGACCGCCGTCCACGGACACTCGGCCGCCGAACTCGCCGCCGGCCTACGCTCCGTCGCGGCCGGCAGCGTGCCGGTGGCCCGTGTCGACATCGACCTGACCGCCGAAGAGGCAGCGAGCCGCACCGGTGCGGCCACCGCGCCCCGCCGGCCCGCCGACGCGGCGGCGCTGGCCGGGGCCGGGTACGCGCACGTCGACTGGGCCTCGCTCTCCGCTGCGGGCGCCCGCGTCACGGGACTGCCCACCTATCCGTTCGCGCGTCGATCCTTCTGGCACACCACCGACCCGGCAGGCACTCCGCTCCCCGCGCCGACGGGCGGTGGGGCGGTCCGCGTCGAGTGGCGCCCCCGCGAACTGGAACCCGCCACCGCGGCCGGCCCGGTCACGGTGCGCCTGGTCGCCGCCGACCCCACGATCGTGCACGCGCTGACGCGGGCCCTCAACGGCCGGGGTGTGACCGTCGCCGAGCCCGGCCGGCAGGCGGAAGCGGTCCTCGTGGTCGACGCCCCGGGCAGCCGGGCGGAACAGGACGGCCAGATCCACGACCTGAGCGCGTTCTGGGCCGAACTGGGCGGCCTGGTGAAGACGCTGCCCGCGCACGGGAAACTGCTCTGGGCCGGATTCCACGACGTGGCCGTGCACCCCGGCGAGCGCGGTGGCCTCCCCCCCGAGCGGGCAGCGATGGCCATGGCGGTCCGGGCCGCCGGAGCGGAGAGCCGCAAGCCCACCGCGGTCGTCCACCTGGACCCGGCCGACCCGGTCGAGGTGCAGGCCGACCGCCTGGCGGCCGAGTTCGGCGCCCTGGTAGCCGGCACGGCGGCCGGATCCGACGACGGCACGGCGGTTGCCGCCTACCGGCGAGGTGTGAGGTACACGCCGGAACCCGCGCCCGCGTCCCCGGGCCCGGCCTACACCCTTCCCACCGACGGGTACTACCTGGTCACCGGAGGGCTGGGCGCCGTGGGACTGCACCTGACCGAGCGGCTGATCGACCGGGGGGCCAGACGCGTCGGCATCGTCGGCCGGTCGGCCGTCGACGCCGAGCGCTCCGCCTCCCTGCGGGGGCTGGCAGGGCGTGCCGAAGTCGAGTACCTGGCCTGTGACGTGTCCGACCCGGCGGCGCTCGCCGCGGCGGCTGAGCAACTCGGCCGGCGCTGGGGGCGGCTGGTCGGGGTCGTGCACTCCTCCGGCGGGGTCAACCCCTTCGGGGCGATGCACCGCCGGCCGTGGAGCGACGCCGAGAAGGTACTCGCCCCCAAGGTCGCCGGCTCGCTCAACGTCGTCCGACTGGCGAAGGATCAGGTCGCCGACTTCGCGGTCCTGGTGTCCTCGATCGCCGGCACGCAGGCACTGGCCGGCCGGGGGCTGGTCGACTACAGCCTCGCCAACGCCTACCAGTTGGCCCTCGCCGAGCGGGAGAACGGCGCCGTCACCACGGTCACCGCGCACGCGTGGCCCAACTGGACGGGGATCGGCATGAAGGCGGACGCGTCCTTCTCCGCGGCGTACTCGATCAGCGCCGACCAGGCGCTGGACGCCTTCTGCGACCACCTGCGGTCGGGCGGCGCCGTGATCTTCCCGGGAAGTGCTCCGCCCACCCCACCGGAGGTCGCCTCATCCGTCGAGTCCGCCCCGACGACGGCCCGGACCGAGACCCCCTTCGTCGCCACGCCGGCACATGCCGGGCAGCACAGCGCGGAGATGCGCGCCCGGGTCCGGGAGGCCTTCCTCCACGTGCTGGGGGAGGACCCCGGGGACCGCCCGCTCCCCGAGCTGGGGCTGGACTCCCTGGTGATCGCCGAACTGACCACGGCTCTTGAGCAGCGCAGCGGCCTGACCGTCGATCCGTCGCTGCTCATGCGGGCACGTACGGCCGAGGACATCGCGTCCGGGCTCGCCGCCCATGAGGCGCCGGCCTCCCACCGTCCGCCCACTCCCGACCACGACGACATGCCCGTCCCGGCCCTGAGCGCCCTGCTGCGTCCGCTGCTCAACCACGGCGGACAGCGATGACCGGGGCGGGTGCGGCCGGAGAGCCGGACGAGAGGACCACTGTGAGCGAGCAGGACACCCGCATCGCTGTGATCGGCCTTGCGGTACGGCTCCCGGGCGCCGAGGACGTCGCCGACCTGACGGCTCTGCTGGGCCGGGAGGGGACCGAGGTCGGGGAGGTCCCGCCGAGCCGGTGGGCCCGCGAGCTGTACCGGGGCGCAGAGCCCCACCAGGGCACGCACCACCGCGGTGCGTTCCTGGTGGATCCCTTCTCCTTCGACCACGAGGCGTTCGGTCTGACCGCCGAGGACGCCGTGCTCCTCGACCCCCAGCAGCGGGTGATGCTGGAGGTCGGCGCGCGGGCCCTGGAGGACTCCGGATACCTGGGTGCGAGCCGCCGACTCGACGCCGGGGTGTTCGTCGGCGCCCGCATGAACGCGTACGGATTCGACCAGGGCCGCGGGTTGGGCCCGCCCGGCGCACCGGACTCCCCCGGCACACCCGGTGCGGCCGGGACCGGCGGGCCGGGGGCCGCCGCGCTGTGGGGACGGTCGCAGAACTTCATGGCGGCCTGGTTGTCCGACCGCTTCGACCTGGCGGGCCCGAGCCTGGTGGTCGACACCGCCTGCTCGTCCTCGCTCTCAGCGGTCTGGCTCGCCTGCCAGAGCCTGGCGGCCGGGACATGTGAGCTCGCCCTGGTCGGCGCGGTGGACCTGCTGATCGACCCGCTGACATTCGTTCTCCTCTCCCGCACCGGCGCGCTGTCCCCGGACGGGCTGTGCCATACCTTCGACAGCAAGGCCAACGGCTACGTGCCCGGTGAGGGAGCCGCGGCGCTGGTGTTGAAGCCGATGCCTGCGGCGCTGGCCGACGGAGACCTGGTCCTCGGAGCCATCAGCGGGGTCGCCGTCAACAACGACGGCCGCACCATGGGCGTCACCACACCCAACCTCGAAGCCCAGCTCGACCTGCTGGCCAAGGCCTACAGGACGATCGACCCGGCCACCGTCCAGTACGTCGAGGCACACGGCACCGGCACCGCCATCGGCGACCCGATCGAAGTACGGGCACTCACCGAGGTCTTCGGCCGCCATGGCGTCGCCCGGAACTCGGTGGCGCTCGGCTCGATCAAGCGCCGGATCGGCCATCTGCACTCGGCGTCGGGCCTGGCCGGACTCGCGAAGATCATCGTCGCGCTGCGCGAGGGCACCGTCCCGGCGGTGGCGGTGGACTCGCCCAACCCGCGCCTCAACCTCGCCGACAGCCCCTTCCATCTCCCCGGCACCTGTCGCCCCTGGCCGGACGCGCCGGTGCGCCGGGCCGCGGTGAGCGGATTCGGATTCGGCGGCACCAACGCCCACGTGGTGGCCGAAGCCGCCCCCGACCGGCCCGGCACACACGCCGGGCCGGTCGGCGACGACGGGCAACCCGGACCGGTCCACGTGCTGCCGCTGTCCGCCGACAGCCCGTACGCGCTGCGCGAACTGGTCGCCCAGTGGCTGGAGTTCCTCCCGGCCCTGGCGGACCGGCCCGGTGAACTCGGCGACGTGTGCGCCACGGCCCGACTGGCGCGACCCCACCGTACCGAGCGAATGGCCGTCGTCGGAACGGACGCGGACCAGCTGGCCACCGCGCTGCGCGCATGGCTCCTGCGGCCCGGCGCACCACCGCACGCCGGCCTTGACGGTCCTGCTCGCACCGCCGAACCGGTCCGTCTGTCGGTACGTCCCGAGGCGTCCGCGGCCCCGCCCGTATGGCTGACGGCACTCGACCGCTCCCTGCCGTCCGTGCACGGGTGCGTCAGCCTGTTCGAAGCCGCCGCCGGTACCCGGCTGACCGGGTTCTCCGGTGAGCTGCTGCGAATCCTGTCCGGGGTCTGCCTCACTGTCGCGCTGCGTGACCTGGGACTGCCCGAGGGCGCGGTGGACCTGCCCCCGGGCTGGGAGGCCGTGGGGGACTTCGTCCGAGGACGTGTTCCGCTGGAGCAGGCCGTGGGCGAGGTGCTGCGCAGTGAGAGCGACCCGACGCGTGCCCCCCAGGGCGGTGCCCGTGCGGGCGGTCACGACGTCGGGGCGCGGCTGGCCGCGGCCCGCGACGACCACGAGGTCGCCGTGGCCCTCGCCGCGCTCACCGCCGAGCTGTTCCAGGCCGGTCATGACATCGGTTGGGCAGCGTTCCAGAAGGCCGCGGGCACGGCGTGGAGCAAGCGCCTTCTGCCCTTCGCCCAGCCACGCGGCCGGGCCCTGGACCTCGCCGAGCCGCGCCGCTCGGCGGAACCCGGGACGCCCGCTGAGCTGGTGTCGGACGAGGGCGCGGCCGGGTACACCTTCGCCCGTGTCTTCGGGCCGGGCGAGGCGCCCATCGCCCAGCACGCCGTGTACCGCACGCTCATGCTCCCGGGTGTGGCGTGGTTCGACTTCCTGCGCGAAGGTGCGGCACTGCGCGGCGAACCCTTCCACGGGGCCCGTGACGTGCTCTTCCACCGCCCCCTCATCCCGTCCGAGGCCCGCCGGGTGGTCGGCCGGGTCGACGCGGACGGGCGGTTCAGGGTGGAGGACACGGAGAGCGGGGAGCTCTTCGTCACCGGCCGGCTCGTCACCGAGCGCCTTCCCGAGCAGCCGCTCCCCGTCCCCCTCGACGCCCTGCTGGCCGACGCCCGCTCCACCGTTCACGCCGGTTCCGGCCTCTACCGGTGGCTGAGGCGGATCGGCTACCACCACGGCCGCTACTACCGGAACATCTCCTGGGTGACGAGCCTGCCGGACGGCGGGACGCTCGCCCGGATCGAAGGCGCCCGGCAACGGGAGATGAACCCGCCCGGCGTGCAGCTGTTCCCCGGTCTCCTGGACAGCGTGACGATCGCGGCGATCGACCCGGCCAACCCGGTGTTCGGCGCGGTCGACGCGTCCGCCTTCATCCCGCTCTCGGTGGGCCGGCTGGACGTCCTCGGCCCGCTGACCGACGCCGCCTACGTGCGGACGGAGACCGCCTTCTGGAACGACGAGGCCTGTCGGGTCACCCAGACCGTCACCGATGAGGCGGGCAGGGCTCTGCTGGTCTTCGGCGACATGTCGTCCAAGCGGGTTCCCGTCAGGGCGTTCAGCGAGGGAGGCGTGCCCTCGCCGGACGAGCCCGTCGCCCCGCAGCCGTCGGAGCCCGCGTCCGTCGCACCGCCGCGCTCGGGGCCGTCCGCCCCCGCTCCGACGCCGCCTGACCCCGCGACCTCCGCCGCTCCGGCGGCGCCCCCGGCCCCCGCGGCGCCCCCGGCCTCCGCCGCCTCCAGGAACGCGCGGGCGCTCACCTGGTTCCTGACGTTGACGGGCACCTCCGAGGAACACGCCGACACGGAGTTCCTGTCCGCCGGTTTCGACTCGGTCGGCCTGGTGACCCTGAGCGAGCGCATCTCCCAGGAACACGACCTGTCCCTCTACCCGACGGTGTTCTTCGAGTACCCGACGCCCCGGCAGTTCGCCGACTTCCTCGCGGAGGAGGCGCCAGGGCTCGTCGACACGCTGGCGACCCCGGCAGCCCCGGCAGCCCCGGCAGCCCCGGCAGCCCCGGCAGCCCCGGCACCCGAGGAGCCGCGCCCGGCGGCGGAACCCGCACCGGTGGCGCGGCCAACCGTCACTCCGCGAGGGCCCGTCGCCGCACACGAGGCCGAACCCCCCGTGGACGCCCCGGCGTCCCGGCCCCGCGACGTCGCGGTGGTGGGTGCCGCGGTCAGGCTGCCCACCGCGAACGACCTGACCGCCTTCGCCGAACTGCTCGTCCAAGGCCGGGACACGGTGCGCCCGCTGCCCGAGGGCCGGTGGAGCCACGCGGCCGAGCCGGTCCCGCACGCCTCGTTCCTGGACCACGTCGACGAGTTCGATCCGGCCCCCTTCCGGATCTCGGCCCGCGAGGCCCCTCTGATCGACCCGCAGGCGCGGATCGTCTACGAGACGATCTGGGAGGCCCTGGAGGACGGTGGCCGGATCGGCGCCCGTGCCGACGGCGGCAGCACCGGCTTGTGGATCGCGTACAGCCACGACCACTACCACGAGGAGCGGGTGCGCCACGGCGTGCCCGAGGGGCGGGGCCTGGGGCTGGAGGCGATGATCGCCAACCGGCTGTCCTACCTGATGGACTGGCGCGGCCCCAGCGGGCTGGTCAACACCCTGTGCTCGTCCTCTCTGGTCGCCCTGCACTCGGCCCTCCAGCACCTTCGCACCGGCGACATCGACACGGCGGTGATCGGGGCCGTGCACGCCGGCCTCAGCCCGGAGTACTTCCGGTCGATGGGCGACCTGATGGCACTGTCACCCCGGCACCGCAGCCGTGCCTTCGACAGCACCGCGGACGGATTCGTCCCGGGAGAGGGAGCCGTGGCCGTGGTCCTGCGGCGGTACGACGACGCCGTCCGGGACGGTGACCGGATTCGCGGCGTGGTCAAGGGAGCGGCGGTCAACCACGGCGGACGTACCACCCGCTACTCGGCCCCCAGCCCGCGCGCACAACACGACGTCATTACTGCGGCGTTGGGGGATGCGGGGGTGTCGGTGGAGTCGATCGGGTTGGTGGAGGCGCACGGGACGGGGACGGGTCTGGGTGATCCGATCGAGGTCGAGGGTCTGACGCGTGCCTGGCGTGCGATGACGCAGCGGTCGCAGTTCTGTGCGATCGGTTCGTTGAAGGGGAACGTGGGCCATCTGGAACCGGCGGCGGGACTGGCGGGACTGGTGAAGGTCCTCCTGGCCTTCGAGCACGAGGTGATCCCGCCGTCCCTGCACGTGGTACGGCCCAACGACCACATCCACTTCGAGCAGACACCGTTCTACCTCGCCGACCGCGCACGCCGATGGCCACGCGGACACCAACCGCGACGGGCCGCGGTCAGCGCGTTCGGGATGGGCGGCGTGAACGCCCACGTCATCATCGAGGAACCACCCACGGCACCGGCACGTGAGACGGTCGCGCAGGACTCCTATGTGGTGCGGGTGAGTGCGGCCGACGAGACGGCGGTGCGGTCGCTGGCGGACGCCTATGCCGACCGGTTCGACGCGGCAGGCGACGAGGAGCTGGGCGATGTCGCGTTCACGGCGAACGTGGGCCGGGCGGTCCACCGGTTCCGTGCGGTGGTGCAGGGCGGTGACGGGCGTGAGCTGGCCGCGGGGTTGAGGAAGATCGCGGCCGGGGAGGTGCCGGTGGCGCGCAAGGGCGGGTCGCCGGTGCCGGTGGTGTTCATGTTCACCGGTCAGGGTTCGCAGTACGCGGGTATGGGCCGTGGCTTGTATGAGGCGGAGCCGGTGTTCAGGGCGGCGTTGGATGAGTGTGCCGGGTTGCTGGCGCCTCATGTGGACGTGCCGCTGATGGAGTTGCTGTCCGGTCAGGTGGGCGGGCGGTTGGAGCGGACGCGGTACGCGCAGGTGTCGATCGTGTCGGTGCAGGTGGCGTTGGTGGCCTGGCTGGAGTCGGTCGGGGTGCGTGCGGACGCGGTGGTGGGCCACAGCCTGGGCGAGCTGACGGCCGGCTGGGCCGCGGGTGTGCTGCGGCTGGATGACCTGCTGCGGTTGACCGCGTTGCGCGGGGAGTTGATGGAGTCCCAGCCCGGCCACGGCGCGATGGCCGTGGTGCACGCGGACACCCAAGCGGTGGTATCGGCACTGGCCGCGCATCCGCAGGTGGAGATCGCCGCGTTCAACGCACCACACGTGGTGACGGTCACCGGTGAAGCGGACGCGGTGGCCCGGTTCCGCGCGGAGGCAGGTCTGCGGACCGCGCCCCTGGCAGTGAGCCACGCCTTCCACTCCGCGGCCATGGCCGGCGCGGTCGAACCCTTCGCGAAGGCGATCGCACAAGTAGAACTGACAGCCCCGGCGGTGGCGTTCGCCACCACCGTCTCCGGTGGGTGGCACACCGCGCAGTCAGCCACCGACCCCCACCACTGGGCCCGCGCCATCCGCGAGCCGGTGCGGTTCAGCGAAGCGATCACCACCCTCACCGGATTCGGCCCGGGAGCGGTATGGGAGATCGGCCCCCACCCCCAACTCACCACACTGGCACGCGCCTCCTGGACCGGACCCCCACCAGGCTGGCTCACCACCCTGCGACAAGACCACAACGACCAAACCCAGATCCACCAGGCATTGACCAC
>NZ_JASKMT010000052.1 GCF_030124175.1 Streptomyces sp. 549
ACCAGCCCCCCCCCAGGGCCAGCCCGAACCCAGGGGCAGCACCTCCCCAGAGGCACCACAAAGCCCCGGGGCGGGTCGCCCGCGGGGTGCGGTCGCCCGGCCCCGGGGCCCGGTTCCGGTTCGGCCCGGTTCGACTCGGGCGGCTCAGGCAGCCGCGTCGAAGCCGGTGTCGTGCGCCATCTTCTTCAGCTCCAGCAGCGCGTGCTTCTCGATCTGCCGGATGCGCTCCCGGGTCAGGCCGTGCTGCCTGCCGACCTCGGTGAGCGTGCGCTCACGGCCGTCCTCTATGCCGTAGCGGGCCTTGATGATGGAGGCGGTGCGGTGGTCGAGCCGGGCGATGAGGTTCTCCAGCTCCTCACTGCGCAGCAGCGACAGCACCGACTGCTCGGGGGAGATCGCGGAGGTGTCCTCCAGGAGGTCACCGAACTGCGTCTCGCCCTCGTCGTCGACGGACATGTTCAGACTGACCGGGTCGCGCGCCCAGTCCAGGACGTCGGTGACCCGCTCGGGCGTGGAGTTCAACTCCGCTGCCAGCTCGGCCGGCTCGGCGTCCCGGCCGTGCTCACGGTTGAACTCCCGCTGCACCCGCCGGATACGACCCAGCTCCTCCACGAGGTGGACGGGAAGCCGGATGGTGCGGGACTGGTCCGCTATGGACCGGGTGATGGCCTGGCGGATCCACCAGGTCGCGTAGGTGGAGAACTTGAAGCCCTTGGCGTAGTCGAACTTCTCCACCGCGCGGACCAGGCCGGCGTTGCCCTCCTGGATCAGGTCCAGCAGCGGCAGCCCGCTGCGCGGGTACCTGCGGGCGACGGCCACCACCAGGCGGAGGTTGGACCGGATGAAGACGTCCTTGGCGCGCTCGCCCTCGGTGACGATCGCGGCCAGTTCCTCGGCGGTCGCCTTGGCGCTCGGCGCGTCCTCCGCCGGGGTGTCCAGCCCGTCGAGGACGCGCTGGGCATAGACGCCCGCCTCGATGGCAAGCGACAGCTCGACCTCTCTGGCCGCGTCCAGCAGCGGAGTGCGGGCGATCTCGTCGAGGTACATGCCGACCAGATCGCGGTCGGCGATGTCGCCGCCGGTGCGCACACTGCTTGCCCCGCCGGCCTTGGCGCTCCTGGAGGCCGGCTGACGTCGGGCGACGGCACGGGTTGCCATGCGTGCTCCCTTGCAAGTGATCAGTTACTGGTCGGTGGCGGACCAGAGAACCCTTACGAGATCCGGGTTCCCGCTCCCGAAGGAATCAACGTCGGGAATCCGGACAGAATTCCCAACCTGCTCGTCGACCTTCGGATCATGCAGTACCCTGTCCGCCCTCAACGAAGGAGCGGTGCAGTGGCAGGCGGCGCAGACGTCCAGGTCAGAGCAGGAGACGAGGACGATCTCGCCGACCTCACCCGCATCTACAACCACTACGTCGCTGAGACGCCCATCACATTCGACACCAGGGTCTTCACCGCAGAAGAGCGACGTCCTTGGCTGCTCTCCCACCCTGTAGACGGCCCGCACCGCCTCTTGGTTGCTCGAACGGCGGGTACCCGTGACGTGCTCGGTTACGCCACCAGCAGTCCGATGCACGCGCGCCCCGCCTACCTGACCTCGGTCGAGGTGAGCGTCTACACGGCCCCCGGCCGTGCCCGCGCCGGCGTCGGCACGGCCCTCTACGAGGCGCTGTTCGCGGCCCTGGAGAAGGAGGACGTGCACCGCGCGTACGCCTCCATAGCCCTGCCCAACGCCGCCTCGGAGCGGCTGCACACCCGGTTCGGTTTCCGGCACGTCGGCACCTACCACGAGGTGGGGCGCAAGTTCGGCCGTTTCTGGGACGTCGCCCGCTACGAGAAGGCCATCGGCGCCTGACGCGGAAGTCCTGGCCCGGAACGCCTGCCCCGGCACGGCGCGCGGGGGCGGTCCCGGCGCCGATGCGCCGGGACCGCCCCCGCGGGTGGCACGCCCCCGCTGTGTGCGGCGGGAGACGTGCCCGCTGGGCGGGTGCCCGGTGGCGGGTGCCGTCAGCCGGTCAGTGCGCCATCACCGGCACGTGCTGCTGCGGCTCGTCGTCGCCCGCGGCCTCGTCGGGGCCTGGCTTGGCGGCGTCGGTCTGCACCCGGGCGTCGACCAGTACGGCGGCGATCGCCGCGGCGCCGAGCAGGATGCCGACCGCCCACCAGATCGCCGAGGTGTAGCCGTGCACCATCGACTCCAGCATCACCGTGCGCTGGGCCGCCTCGGTGACCGCGCCGGCCGCGTTCGCCGCCAGGTAGGAGGTGGTGGCGCCGGCCGCGATGGTGTTCAGCAGCGCAGTGCCGATGGCGCCGCCGACCTGCTGGGAGGTGTTCACCATGGCTGAGGCCACACCGGCGTCCTGCGGACGCACCCCGTGGGTGGCGAGCGACATGGCCGGCATGAAGGCGGTGCCCATGCCGAGGCCCAGCAGCAGCTGCGCGGGCAGGATCAGCGTCAGGTAGGAGCTGTCCGTCTCCAGCTGGGTGAGCAGCAGCATGCCCAGGGAGGCGGTGAGGAAGCCCGGCCCCATCAGCAGCCGGGGTCGGACCCGGGTCATCAGGCGGGCCCCGATCTGGGTGGATCCGGCGATCATGCCGACGATCATGGGCAGGAACGCGAAGCCCGTCTTCACCGGGGAGAAGTCCTGCACGATCTGCAGGTAGTAGGTGAGGAAGAGGAAGAGGCCGAACATCGCGATGATCGCTAGGCCGAGCGAGAGGTAGACGCCGCCGCGGTTGCGGTCCAGCAGGACGCGCAGCGGCAGCAGCGGCGACCGGGTGCGCGACTCGACCGCGACGAACGCGGCGAGCAGGACGACCGCCGCGACGAACATCCACACGGTGACGCCTTCGGACCAGCCGTGCTCCTCGGCGCGGGTGAAGCCGTAGACGAGGGCGACCAGACCGAGCGTGGAGAGCACCACGCCGGGGATGTCGAGCGAGGAGCGGTTGCGGGCCGCGGCGGGCTCGCGGACCACCAGGTAGGCGCCGATCGCGGCGGCCACGGCGAAGGGGATGTTGACGTAGAACGTCCAGCGCCAGTCGAGGTACTCGGTGAGCACACCGCCCAGGATGAGGCCGATCGCGCCGCCACCGCCGGCGATCGCGCCGTAGATGCCGAACGCCTTGGCCCGTTCGCGGGCGTCGGTGAACATCACCGACAGCAGGGACAGCGCGGCGGGCGCGAGCAGCGCGCCGAAGGCGCCCTGGAGGCCTCGGGCGCCGAGCAGCATGCCCTGGTTGACGGCGGCGCCGCCGATCGCGGAGGCGATCGCGAAGCCGGCGAGGCCGGTGATGAAGGTACGGCGCCGGCCCCACAGGTCGGCGATTCGGCCGCCGAACAGCAGCAGGCCGCCGAAGGCGAGTGCGTAGGCGGTGATGACCCACTGGCGGTTGCCGTCGGTGATGCCGAGGTCGGCCTGCGCGGAGGGCAGGGCGATGTTCACGATGGTGGCGTCGAGCACGACCATCAGCTGGGCTATGGCGATGAAGACGAGCGCTTTCCAGCGCTTCGGATCGGTCTGTTGTGCCGTTTCTGGCATGGCTGGGGCCACCTCTTGGCGCAGTGTGGGAAGAATCGGACAAGGATGATCGGCGGATCGTGCGGGGCCGGGACTAGTGCAGGCCGGGACTGGTGCGGGCCGCGATCATGCGGACCGCGTCGCGGACCGGAGCGCTGGGCGGGGCCGGCGGTGTCGCTCGGACCGGGCCGCTTGCGGCGGGTCAGACGGGCTGCCGGAGCGCCTCCATGGTCGCGGGGGTGCCGGGCAGTTCGGACCGGGCCGGGGCACGGAGGCCGTCGAGGAAGATCAGCACGTGGCGTTCCGTGAACCGTTCGAACTGGGCGCAGCCGGTGCCGGGAAGCGGGCGGGTGAGCTGGCTGAGCATTGCGGTGAGATCGCCCACCGCGACGTCCTCGCGCAGTTGGCCCGACTCCTTGGCCCGGTCCAGCAGTCGGGTGACCAGCTCCTCCAACTGATCGCGCGCCGCGAGCAGTTCGGGTTCCGCCTGGTCGAAGCGCGGGGACAGCATGGAGCAGAGCGCGCCGATGCGTTCGGCCATCGCGTCGAAGACGAACCGGCGGACCGCGGCGAACGCGTCGGCCTCCTCGGCGAGGGCCGCCCGCGCCCGGTCGGCGAGGCTGCCGGTGACGTCGAGCACCACACCGCGCACCAGGGAGTCGCGGTCGGCGAAGTGCCGGTAGAGCGTGGCGTTGCCGACACCCGCACGGCGGGCGACCTCGTCCAGCGGCACCTCGGCGCCGTGTTCGGCGAGCAGTTCCCGTGCGGCGGCGGTGATCCGTGCACGGTTGCGGGTGGCGTCCGCTCGCATCGCCATGGCTCCTCCTTCGACGGTGACCGGCCCGGCCCTTTCGGCGTCTCCCGCCTCCCCGGCCGGACCGGAAAGCGGGGAGAGACCCCCCCGCTTCGTTCCTACGAGTCGTAAACGGGGAGCGTGTCCCCGTTAATTTCCCCCTCCGACGTGACCCACCTCACACTCCGCGAACTCCCGCCGCTCACCCAGCGTGCTCCACCCGGGCGGCTCACTCCGTCTGGCAGCCGCCGCCCGCGGCCGGGAGCATCAGGCCATGGAGACCAGGGGAAGGCCGAGGCGCAGCACCGTGATCGCGGCGATAGGCGCGCTGGCGTTCTCCTGGGGCGCGGTGCCGGTGGAGGCCGCCGACCGCGTCCGGCCGGGACTGAGCCCGGCGGGCGCCTGCGCGCTGCGCGGCTACACGGGCGACGTCTCCGAGGCGCTGCCCACGCCGCGCGGCTACGCGCGCGCCCAGGGGACGGTTCGGGCCCTGACCGTGTTCGTGGACTTCCCCGACGCACCGGCGACCGTCAGCACGCGGGAACGCTACGCCGAGTTCTTCCCCGCCACCACCGAATATCTGGCCGCCAGTTCCTACGGCCGCCTCGACTACCGGCCGCACCCGGTGCACCGCTGGCTGCGCATGTCCCGCCCGCTGGCCGAGTACGGCATCGGCCGCGCCAGCCGGTGGCACACCGGCAGTAACCACGGCTACGACCGGCTGATGCGCGAGATACGCACAGCCGTGGCCGCCGAGGTGGACTTCGCCGACTTCGACCTGACCAACGTGCTGATGGAACCCGAGGCGGGCCCGCCCGCCACCGACACCGTGCTGTCCGTCACGTTCGCCGGCTACCAGTTGCTGCCGAAGGTGCGCAACGTCAGCTTCGTGTGGAGCCGCCAGCCCGGTGAGAGCGCCTTCCGGGTCCTGCCGCACGAGAACGGGCACTCCTTCGGCCTGCCCGACCTCTACTGGACCGGTGACGGACCGGCGCCGCTGCTCGCAGGCCACTGGGACGTGATGGAGTCGGACTGGGGGCCGACGAACGACTTCATGGCCTGGCACAAGTGGAAACTGGGCTGGCTGGCCGCCGGCCAGATGCGCTGCGTGACCCGGGCAGGGGTCAGCGAGCACCACATATCCCCCGGCGGACGACCCGAAGGGGTGAAGTTGGTGGCGGTACCCGTGGCGCCGGACCGGGTGCTGACCCTGGAGGTCCGGGTGCGGAGCCGGCTCGACCGGATGGTGTGCCGGCCGGGAGTCCTCGTCGCGCACGTCTCCACCCGGGTCCGCAGCGGCTCGGGCCCGGTACGGGTCGCCGACGCCCGCCCGGCCAGCGGCGGCTGCCTGCGCGCCGGCGATCCCGACCTGCACCCCGAGCTGAGCGACGCCCCCCACACCCCGGGGGAGACGTTCACCGACCCGGGCACCGGCGTACGGGTGGACGTGCTGGAGGCGGCCCCGGACGGCACCCACCGCGTCCGCGTCTCCCGCCCCTGAACGCACAGCCGCCCGCACGCGACGCACGACCACCCGTACGAACGCCTCGCCGACCGCACGGACGGCCGACGCGGGACGGCCGACGCCGAACGGGGCGCCTCCGGCCCCGGACGGGACGGAGATGAGCGGCGGCCCCCCGTGGGCCCCGTCGCCCCGGCACGGGCACGTCTTCTGTGTTCCCGCCGTCGTGTTCTAAGTTGTAGCCGTCGTGCGTCCGCGCGACCGGGCGGACCGCGACAGGGAGCGACGCATGAACCGGGCGATCGACAAGGACGTCCCCCTCGATCGCGACGTGTTCCTGCGCACGCTGCTGAGGGAACTGGCCGGGTCCCTGGAGTCGGTGGTCGGTCTGGAGGAGGCCTCCGGGTACATCAGCCTGGTCGGCCAGTCGGTGGGCACCCAGATCGACGAGGCCTACGTCAAGGCACTGGAAGTCGACCGGCTCAGCCCCGAGCAGGTCGCGGAGGTACTGGTCGACCTCAAACGACGCATCCAGGGCGACTTCCACGTCATCGAACAGGACGACGAGAAGATCGTGCTCGGCAACCGCACCTGCCCGTTCGCGGAGAAGGTCGTCGGCCGTGAGTCGATGTGCATGATGACCTCCAACGTGTTCGGCACCGTCGCCGCCCGCAACCTCGGCTACGCCAGGGTCGAGCTGCTGGAGACGATCGCCCGCGGCGACGCCGGCTGCCGGGTGGTCGTGCACCTGCGGCCCGGTCCGGAGATGGACGTGAGCCAGGCCCGGGAGTACTTCGGGGACGCCTCCCCGCAGGTGGCACACGGGCAACCCGTCCCGGGGCCGGTGACGGAATGAGCCTGGGCCTGTTCCAGGCCGTCACCAGGCTGCTGCCCGACCCGGTGCTGCTGTGCGACGGAACGGGGCAGGTCCTCGCCGCCAACCCGGCCGCCTCCCGGGCGATCGCCGGCCTGCACGCAGGAGCGGACCTGTTCGGCCTGGCCGTGCAGGACCCGGCGCTGCTGCGCACCCACATCAGCAACTGGCTGCGCAGCGGTGGTCTGCTGCCCGGTGCGCTCGCCATCCGCGACGACGAGGGCCGGACCCATCGCTTCCGCTGCCACGGCGCACGGGCGACCTGGTGGGACGGCCCCGGCCCGGCGGCGCAGGTGCACCTGACGCGGCTGGACCAGACCGACCAGTTCGTCGTGCTGAGCCAGCAGGTCCAGGCACTCAACCGCGAGGTCGCCTTCCGCAGCGCCGTCGAGGCCGAGCGGGAACGCCTGCTGAACACCGAGAAGGCGACCCGGGCGCGGCTGCAGCGCATGTACCGGCTCACCGCCGCGCTGGCCGCGGCGGCCACGCTGCCGGAGGTCGCCCGGGCCGTACGGGAGACCGCACCGGCCGCGCTGAACGCGACCGGCGTGCAGCTGCGCCTCCACTGGGAGCGGCTGGTGCCCGCGCTGGACCCGCAGGACAACCTGCGCGCCCTCGCCGGCGACATCTGGGCCACCGACCACGACGGCCGACAGCCCACCACCGAGGCCGCGCAGGACTCACAGGGCCCGCAGGACGCGCAGGGCAGCGGGCGGGCCGCGCTGCCGCAGCCCCGCCGCGCCCTGGAAGCAGAGGAGCCGGTCATCGCCCCGCTGGAAGCCGGCGGCGTGGTGCTCGGCGGCCTCGTCATCCGGCCGGACGCCGGTGACCCCATCGAGCCGGAACACCTCACGGCCGTGGTGCAGCAGATCGCCCAGGCGGTGCGGCGGGCGGGCCTGCACGAGCACGAGCACCGGCTCGCCGAACGCCTCCAGCGCAGCCTGCTGCCGCAGCTGCCGACCGTCGACGGCCTGGAGATCGCGGACAGCTACGCGCCCGGCGTCGACATGGTCGAGGTCGGCGGCGACTGGTACGACGTGCACCACCTCGACGACGACCACGTCGGCCTCACCATCGGCGACGTCGCCGGGCACGGCCTGCCCGAGGCAGCCGCCATGGCCCGGATCAGCGCCGCGCTGCGCAGCATCGCACTGCGCTGCGGGCGGTACCCCGGCACGGTCCTGCGGGAACTCAACGAGTTCCTCGGCACCTACCACGCGGGTCTGATGGCCACCGCCTGCTACCTCGTCTACAACCGGCGCACCCGGACCCTGCGATACGCCAAGGCCGGGCACCCGCCGCCCCTGCTGATCAGCGCCGACGGACGCAGCCGCTTCCTGGAGGAGGCGCTGGCGCCGCCGCTGGGCCCGATGCCGGGCATGCGGTACCGCGAGGCCGAGACCGCCGTGGAGGCCGGGGACACCCTGCTGCTCTACACCGACGGCCTCATCGAGCGCCGCGGGGAGAACCTGGACGTGGGGCTGCGCCGGCTCACCGCCCTCGCCCGCCACTGCACCGGGCTCACCGTCGAGAACCTGTGCCGGCAGTTCCTCGACCACCAGCCCGGCGCGGAGTTCCCGGACGACCGCGCGCTGCTCGCCGTCCGCTTCCCCGCCGCGCCGCCCATGCCGCCGCCCGGCGTACCGGCCGCCACGGCACGGCCCACCATCCCGACGCCGACACCGACACCGACCCCGGACAGCGTCCCGTGAGGCCGTCGCCTGCGCCGTCCCCGGACGTCCGCCCCGGGCGGGCCGGGCGGGCCGGG
>NZ_JASKMT010000053.1 GCF_030124175.1 Streptomyces sp. 549
GCCAGCGATCAGTCACACGATCGAGCGATCACGAACCGAGGAAGATCGGACTTAACGTCCACTCACTTCGGACCAAATGAGCCTGCCCCAGATCGCAGAGCAACCCCGCTTGAGCGCGGACGAAAGTTGGGTCAACGACTTCCAGCGCGTCGTACAGACTCGAAACCGCCTCGTCGTCTCCCAGCTGGGCAAGAATGTTGCCACGCCATCGAGCCAGGTGTGCGCCATTGAGAAAGATGCTCAGCATGTCCGGGTCTCGATCCTGAGGGCCGGGCGGAATACTTGCTTCGGCGGCGTCAAGGGCCCGGCGGCACTGGTCGGCCATCCCGGCCTGCGCGCACAGCTCCGCCTCGGCTGCGTAGAGCCATGCGCGAAGGCGTGGTGACCCCGCGCGGCCTAGAGTGCGCTGGGCATCGCGGATCACTTCGACGCCGAGAGTCGGCCGGCCAGCCTCGCACAGGACGTATGCCTGCTCCGCCATTGCGTGTGCGAGGTACATGGGGGCTTCAGCGTCTCGCGCTGCCCGCTTTGCAAGTTCGTAGTGCCGCCATGCCCGCTCGACTGCTCCCGAGTCGATCGCCTGCCATGCGGCCAATGTGGAAGCCCCGGCGAGTGCAAGGGCCACGGGGCGGCGGGCATCGGGAAGCACCGCGAAGTTCAGCGCGTCTTCGAGGGCAGCGAGGTGGCCGGACATCTGGTCCACAAGGCTCGACGCGCCCATCTGGCGGTCCATGGTGCGCAGTAACTCGGTCTGATCGTTGAATGACTTCACCATGCTCTGACTGACGCTGCTCGCGGCGTCGATTCTGCTCAGCAGCTCGTCGTAGCCTTCCGCCATCGACGGGGCAACGGCGGCCGGGACGCCTCGCAGCTCCGGGTCAGTGGCACCGAGGAGCTGCCTGAGGATCGCCGCGTATCGGTCGGAGATCGGGCGCTTGCCGTTCTCCCACTCGGAGACGTACACCCGCAGGCTCGCGGCCGAGGCCACGTCGGTGACGTGATGCCTGGCGTGGCGCTCGATTTCTCGGACCAGTCGCTCTTGAGACCAGCCTCGCGCCGTTCGTGCACTCCGCAGTCCAGTGCTCACAGGCCACCGTCCGACGATCGGTCCGTTCGCTGACTTACCCAGGGTGCCTCACATCGGCGCAGGTCAACAGGGGTTAACACGAAGGAAGTTAAGCCCTGTTGGCTACCGGCCCGCTGCTCAAGCCGGTCTTCTGGAGATGCGCCAAGGCGGGCAACCCGCCGCTCGAATCGGAAACATCTCTTGACTCTGGTGCGCACCAGATGCTTACCTTCTGGTGCGCACCAGATCAGAGAGTCGCTTCTGATCCGTGGTGCGAAAAGGGGCCCGGGGCAGAGCGGGCCGAGGGTCCCGGATCCCTGGTCAACCGGAGGGCTTGAGACCGAAAGGTCATGTCTCCATGCGCCTGGAACGGGAGCGCGCTCCCGAAGGAGACCACTTGCACGACCCGATCACTTCGCGGCCCCTGAGGGTGCCGCGCCGGTTGCCTCCCCCGCCCGTCTCGTACGGGCGGGGCTGAGGGGAGCCGGAGTTCATTCCTGCTTCTTCCCTGACGGCGTGCGGCCCCGGTGTCCTACCACCGGGGCCGCTGTCTGGGCCGTCTGCCTGAGAGGACCTACGACCCATGAGGAACATCGTCGCACTGGCGGCGGTCGGTGCGCTGGATGCGGAGCCGACCGCTGCTGAGCTGGACGCCATCGAGCGTGAGATGCCGCTGATCCGTGCGGAAGTCGAGGTGCTGGATGTGCGTATCGCGTTGCTGGACCGGCCGGTGTCGGAGTTGGACGCGCGGCGGCTGCGCCGGGCCCGGCGTCGGGTGCTGGACGCCCGCCGCGACCTGTCCAACCGCGCCGCCGCCACGTCGGGCGAGGTGATCGCATGAGCGCCCTGCTTCCCGCGGCCGCCGCTGCGGTGCCGCTGGCCGGGTGGAGCGTGCACGGCCTGTGGCTGCGCCGCCAGCTCCACAACGCACGGCGTGACCCGCTGACCGGGCTGCGCACCCGCTCCGCGTTCGAGCGCACCGCCGGCCGGATGCTGCGGCGCGGCCCGCACGCCGTCATCGTCATCGACCTGGACGGGTTCAAGGCCGTCAACGACACCTTCGGCCATGCCGCCGGCGACCACGCCCTCACCGCCGCCGCCGACGCGCTCACCGAAACGCTGGAGGACGACGGACGGGGCGGAATCGCCGCACGGTTGGGCGGGGACGAGTTCGCCGCCATCGTCCCCGCCCCGCACGACCACGCGGTGCCGTGGCTGCTGCGCGGCCTCCACGGCCACCTGTGCGCACCGCTGAACTACCGGGGCCACACCCTGACCCTGGGCGCCTCTCTCGGAGCCTGCCTGACCGCCGAACTACCGACCGCTGACCTCTCCTTGGCGCTGCGGCGGGCGGATGAGGCCATGTACGTCGCCAAGCGCGGCGGGGGCGGCTGGCTGGTGGCTGATGGCCCCACGCCCTCCCACCGGACCAGCAACGGCCGCCGGGCCGGACGGCGAGGTGCGGCATGAGCACCGAGCTGCACGTCACGGACGGCGAGCGGGATGGCGACGAGGGACTGTCGGGGCCGTGTGACTGCGGGGAGGGCGCGGTGCACTACGCCGACGCCGACTGCCCGGCCCGCCGGCACGCCACCGAGACCGGTGACGGTCGTCCGCGCGCGTATCCGATCCGGCCGCTGCCGGACGACGACCGCCGGTTCACGTTCGGTCTGCGCCTTGACGTGGCCGAGGTCCTGGAGGCGCACGGCTACCCGCCCCTCGTCACCGGCATCGACCACGTTGACCTTCAGCAGTCCCTGTTCCGGTTCCTCTACAGCGACCGGAACGGAGGTGCGGCATGAACCGCCCCGCCAAGACCCTCCTCGTCCTCGCCCTGGTGGCCGTGGTCGGCATGGCGTTCCGGGTGTCGTGGAACGCGCTGCGGGACGTGGCCAAGACCGTGGGGGCGGATGAGACGGCCGCGCTGCTGTACCCGTTCGTCGTCGACGGCCTGATGGCTCTGGCACTGGTGGCGACGCTGACGTTGACGGGGCGGGACCGGCGGTTCGCACTGCGCGTGCTGGCCGCCTACACCCTCGCCTCCCTCGTCCTCAACTACGTGCACGGCCTGGTACCCGCGATGCACCACGGCGGGGAGTCGGTCCGGCTGGCCGACTGGGGACCGGCGAACTGGGCCCTGGTCCTGCTCGCCACCTCCCTCCCGGTCGGGGCCATCTTCTTCGGCTCCGACCTGGTCGCCAAGGTGCTCCACCACCGCCCCGACTCCACAGCCTCGAATGCGGAGGAATCCACCGAGGCAACCGCAAACCAGTCGGGGCCTGACCTGCAACAGTCGCCCCCGACCCCACCCGCACCGATCGACCCCCCGGCACCCGACCGGGGGCCGGTCGAGTCGGCCCCCGACTCCACCGGCCAGCCCGACCCGACTGGGCCGACTGTCGCGGTGGAGCCGGTGGCGGTGAGGGCTGCTGCTGCGGCGGTGGAGTCGGGTCCGCGTCGGGTGACCGGTCGGGTCCCGGCCGCCGCCCGCACCGCCACCCGACCCGCCCGCACCCGTGCCCAACTCCTCAACGAGGCACGGGAGGCCACCGCCGGGTGGCCTGAGGAGAAGCTGACGGCCAACGCCATCCGGCTGGCCGTGCGCACCTCTGCGGAGAACGCCCGCACCCTGCGCGACACCCTGCGCGCTGAGCGGGCTGACGGTGCGTCGGTGGTGGCCTGATGGCCGCCCGGACCGCGTTCTACGACCCCGACGGCACCCGCTATGGGCTGCCCACCTACCCATGGCGCTTCGCCCCGGACGGTTACGCCACCCGCCGACAGTTATGGGCGCTCGGGCTGCGGCCCGGCGGTCAGGACGTGGCCGCGCAGCTCATGCGCGGCCGTCGTCGTCGGCCGCCGCTGGTCGCCTACCTCTACCGCATCGACGCCGCAAAGCCCGTGCGGCCGATGACGCCGGCGAAGCGGGCGGCCCTCGACCGTGCTAACACCGCCCGGCGTACCTGCCCCGACTGCGGGCGGGATGCGGGCTACACCATCCCCGCGTCGCTCGGTAGTTGCGTGCCCTGCGCCTACCCCGAAGATCAGCGCGCTGCTTGACCCTCTCCTGTACGTCCCGCGCCGCGGGGCCCGATCGCTCACCTCTCACAGCGTCGGCCGGGCCCCGCTCATCCCTCCACTGATGGGAAGGAATCTCAGTGAATCACGCAGATGGCAACGACAAGGAACGTGAACTGTTCGCCCGGCTGGAAGCCGACTTGGCGGGCGACTCCGGGGCCGATGTGGTCGACCTCGGCAAGGCGCGCGACGCCCGTGCCGAGTCGGGCGACTCGTCGGCCGACTCCGCCCCCGACTCCGGTGTGTCCGGTCGGGCCGACTCGGCGGCTGGTGGGTCGGGCGACGGGTCGGGGCCGGTGATGGTCGACGGCCCGGCGCCGGTCGGGCCCGGCTTCATGGAGCGGGTGACCGCTGCGAAGCGGCGGCCGGTGGTCCCGGCGTGGCTGCGGTCGGTCGGTGAGCTGAAGACGGCCGCCGCGTGGGTGGCCGGTCACTACGGCCACCTGACGGCGTATCACTCGCTGCGGGTGCCGGTGTATGCCGGGCGCCTGGCGGTGCACTCGCCGCGCGGCGCGGCCCGGTTCGTGGGCGGCACGTTGCGGTGGCTGGCCGACCGGGAGGGCGAGCCGGTCCGGCTGGCGGCGGTGCGGCGTGAAGACGCGGTGGAGTACCTGAAGTTGTCGCGGCAGCGCGATGGCCGGGTCCGGCTGCGGACCCTGGCCATGGTGCTGGCCTCCCTGATCGGGGTCGGCGCGAGTCTGGCCCTGTACGTGCTCGCCCCCGGGTGGCTTCAGGCGGTTTCGGTGAGCGCGCTGGTGCTGGCGCTGGGCTTCGCCGGCCGTGAGGCGGACGCGCCGATCGTGACCCGTGCGGTGGAGCTGCCGCAGGTGGCGCGGCTGACGTCGCAGATCGTGGTGCGGGCGTTCGCGGCGCTGGGTATCGCCGAGATCAACAAGCAGGCCAGCCGGGGGAAGGACGGGGTGGAGTTCAAGGCGCCGATCCAGCGCGACGGCAAGGGCTGGCGTGCCGACCTCGACCTGCCGTACGGCGTGACGGTCTCCGACGTCCTGGACCGGCGCGAGCGGCTGGCGTCGGGGCTGCGCAAGCCGCTGGGCTGCGTGTGGCCCGAGCCGGTGCCCGGTGAGCACACCGGGCGCCTGATGCTGTGGGTGGGGGATCAGGACATGGCCAAGGCGCCGCAGCCCGCGTGGCCGCTGCTGAAGTCGGGTGCGACGTCGCTGTTCAAGGCCGTCCCGTACGGCACGGACCCGCGCGGTAGGGCGGTCGGCTTCGACCTGATGTACGCCAACTTCCTGGTGGGCGCGATGCCGGGGCGGGGCAAGACGTTCGCGCTGCGCATCCTGCTGCTGGCCGCCGCCATGGACCCCACCGCCGAGCTGCACACCTGGGAGTTCAAGGGCACCGGAGACTTCTCCTCCTTCGAGCCGATCTCCCACAGCTACGGGTCAGGCCCCGGCGACGACGCCACCGTCGAAGGGTGCGTGGATGCCCTGGCCTACGTGTACGGCGAGTTGGACCGGCGGGCGCGGGTCATCAACGGGCTGCCCAAGGACATCTGCCCGGAGAACAAGGTCACGCCCGCCCTGGCGGCCAAGAGGTCCCTTGGGCTGCACCCGCTGGTGATGACCATCGACGAGTGCCAAGAGGTCTTCACCCACGAGCGCCACGGCAAGAAGGCGGCTGAGCTGGCGACGGCCATCATCAAGCGCGGCCGGGCGCTGGGGGTGATCCTGCTGCTGGGCACGCAGCGGCCGGACGCCGACTCCCTGCCCAAGGCGATCTCCGCGAACGTCGGCATCCGGTTCTGTCTCCAGGTGATGGGCCAGCCGGAGAACGACATGGTGCTGGGGACGTCGATGTACAAGAACGGCATCCGCGCCACCTCGTTCACCGCCGATGACCTGGGCATCGGCTACCTGGTGGGCGCCGGTCCCAACGCACAGATCGTGCGGTCGTACTACATCGACAACGCCGCCGCCGCGACGCTGTGCGAGCGTGCCCGCACCGCGCGGGCGGTGGCCGGCACCCTGCCCGACCCGGCCACCGCCAAGACCGCCAAGCCGGTGGACACGCTGCTGACGGACATCCTCGCGGTGATCCCCGCCAGTGAGACGAAGGTGTGGAACGAGACGGTCGTCGACCGGCTTGCCGAGCTGCGGCCGGAGAAGTACGGCGACTGGGCCCGGATGGACGGTGAGGAGAAGACGGCCCACCTCACCGCCGCCCTGAAGCCGTACGGGATCAAGACCGGGCAGGTGGGTCGCCGCGTCAACGGCAAGACCGTCAACCAGCGTGGCGTCACCCGCGCCCACCTCACGACTACTGTTGCGGAGCGTGACGACAAGCGGGACGCGAGCTGAGCGGCCGGGGCCGCTAACGCTAGCGCCCACACCTGCTAGCGCTAGCGGCCCCGATAGCGGCCCGCACCCCATCTGATCAGGTCGCTATCGGTTAGCGGCCCACCTGCGGAAACCCTCGAAACCGGCCCGTGGAGGTACCTCGTGACCCCCGTGCTCCTTGCTATCGCCTGCCTGACTGCCGTCACTCTCGGTTACGGATTTCTGTGTGCGGTTTCGCCGTTCGGTGACTGCCGCCGTTGCCGGGGCTTCGGCTACCGGCTCACCACCGACCGACGCGGACGCACCCGGCCCGGCCGCCTCTGCCGCCGCTGCCGGGGCGACCGCAAACGCATCCGCTTCGGCCGGCACCTCTACAACGTCGCCGCCCGCCTCCACCGCGACGGCACCCGCTGACCCCACACCCCCGAGAAGGGACACACCTGTCATGGCCGTGACCATCTCCCTCGCACTCCTCTTCGGAGCACTCCTCGCGATGCTGCTCAAGTCCCGCAGCCTCAGCGCCGGTTCGGCGTTCGTCGCCGCGGGCTTCGGCTACTTCCTGGCCGCCACCGGCGCGGCCGGGCCCATCAACGACTTCGCTGCCGCCGTCATCACCGCCATCCCCGACCTGTGAGGAGCACACCCGTGCCCGACCACATCAGCCTGATGGCCGCCGGAGAACTGCGCGACGCCATCAGCGCCGCACGACGCGGCGACCCGGCCGCCGCCGCCCACGCACTCGCCTCCATCGACCCCACCTCGTGGGCCGCCATTGAGCACCGCATGGCCACGCTCGGCGGCACCCTGACGGCCCTGCTCGCCCCCGACCCCGACGACCGCACCGGCCTCTGACACAGCACGGGGCGGCCCGCTCATCTCGCCAAAGAAGCCGGGCCGCCCCACAACCTCCCACCCAAAGGACAGGAGAACACCAGCATGACTCACCCGTTCCCCATCCGGCGAGGGCCCGACCGGCCGCGCCTGTTGGATCTGTTCTGCTGCGCCGGCGGGGCCGCCATGGGCTACCACCGCGCCGGGTTCGACGTCACCGGCGTCGACATCGCCCCCCGCCCGAACTACCCCTTTCCCCACCACCAGGGCGACGCCCTGACCCGTCTCGCCCACCTGATCGCCACGGGCGAGATCCGCCGGTACGTGTTCGTCCACGCCTCTCCTCCCTGCCAGCACGGATGCGCGCTGGCCGTGGGAACGAACGCCTCCCAAGGGTGGGGCCGCACACACGTGGACCTGGTGGCCCCGACCCGTGAACTGCTGGATGCGTCG
>NZ_JASKMT010000054.1 GCF_030124175.1 Streptomyces sp. 549
CCGCCAAGGCTTCCTCACCCAACCCGGACGAGGCCGCTATCAGAAACGGACTTAACGTCCACTGAGTAGTCGTCCTACGCTGTGTTCTCACATAGCTATCTACTTGGTTCTTCTATCTCACACTCTCAGCCCACAAGTCAGCGGAGCTGACCGAGCATTGCCAGGTTGGACGCCTCCGGCATCGTCATGCCATCATTCTCGCCATGACGCCGATTCAGAAGACCGCAACCGAGCCGGAGTCGGGGTACCAGCTAGTACTCCAGCTGTAGATCGTGATCTTCATGTCTGCGTTGCGGCTTGTCGCCGGTAGTGGCTGGTCTGGGATCGGGCCTGATGGCGACGTCGCCAGTTGGACCAGGCGAGACGGTGGGCGGTGTTGTGGACGGACTGGACGACGATGGCGATGAACAGTCGCTGTACTTCGTTGCAGGACAGCGGGATCAGGTCGGCGGGGTCGGCGGCCCGGTCGTGTTCGTCGGCCCGGACGACGGCGAGGAAGGCATGGGCGAGCATCGCCAGAGTGACCCAGCGGGTCCAGGACACGAATCGTCGGACCTGATGCTCATCAAGTCCGGCCAGACCCTTTCCGGCCTGGAAGGTCTCCTCCACCCGCCACCTTGATCCGGCGACCCTGACCAGGGTGGTCAGCGGCACGGCCCCGGGCGAATAGCAGCGGTAGTAGGCGAGTTCGCCGGTGGCACGGTTGCGGCGGATCAGCAACTGACGGTGCCCGGGGCCGGGGTCGACGGTGTCGATGACGGCCCAGTCGTAAAACCGGTGCCCCTTCGCGCCGGCCCCGGCGGACAGCTTCTGCCAGGCCCGCCTGGGCAGCTTGCCGGCCAGGGCGTCGGCCCTGAACTTGCCTGCCTGGGTGGTGATTCCGGCTGAGCAGGCGACGGCGAGGACGTAGCCCATGCCGCGTGTTTCCAGTGCGGCCCGCAGTTTCGGGTTGCCGCCGTAGACCTCGTCCCCGGCCGCCCAGGCGGCGTGGTGCCCGGCGTCCAGGAACCGTTCGATCATCACGGCGGCCAGTTCCGGCTTGGTCGCGAAGGCCCGTTCCTCTGGGATGCCCGCGGCCTGGCAGCGGTCGGGATCGGTGGTCCACGCGCGCGGAACGTACAGCTCTCGGTCCACCGCGGCGTGCCCGCGGCTGCCGGCGTAGACGAGGTAGACGGCGACCTGGGAGTTCTCGATCCGGCCCGCGGTGCCGGTGTACTGCCGCTGGACCCCGACGGTGTGCGTGCCCTCCTTCACGTCGCCGGTCTCGTCGACGACCAGCACCGCCGCGTCATCACGCAGATGCTCGACCACGTAGTCACGGACGTCATCACGGACCGTGTCCGCATCCCAGGACGCCCGGGACAGCAAGTGCTGCAAACCGTGCGGAGTGGGATCCCCGGCCCACTCCGCGATCGTCCAGCAGTTCTTGCGCGGCAGGTCCGCCAGCAGACCGAGCACCAGCCACCCGGCCCGGCGCCGGGGTTCAACCCGTGCAAAGCGGCCCGCGATCCTGCCCATCAGGGCCTCGAACGCACCCCGCCAACGGGTGGGATCTATGCTGTGACCTGCGGCCACCGTCTCTTCGTCAGTCCACACAACTCACGATGATCAACGGTGGCCGCACCTGTGTCCGCACAGGCCCTGACCAGCGAGATCAGCTAGACTCGACTCAGGGGGCATCTCAAGGACGGAGATGACTCCATGCCCGCCATCCTCTTTGTCCGGATCACATCCGGACTCGATGCGCAGGAGTTCGAGCGGCGCCTGCTGGAGCGGCGGCCCCGCTTCCATGACGTACCCGGTCTCCTGCAGAAGGTCTACGGCCGCGACAGCGCAACCGGCGACGTGTGCGGCATCTACTTCTTCGAGAGCCGCGAGGCGCTCGACGCGTTCCGGGAGACCGAGCTCGCCCGCACAATCCCTGCCGCGTACGAAGCGGTAGAGGTCCGCCGCGAGGTGTACGAGGTGCTCTATTCGCTGCGCCCCGACCGGGGGCCCTTCGCCGAGTCCGGCCATCCGGCGGACACGACGGCGTGACCCGCCGACGACTGGCGCGACCGCACCAGACCGAGCCAGCCCGTGCCGGCCACTACCAGCGCCAAGCAGCCCAACAACGCAAAGATCACGATCTACAGCTGGAGTACTAGGCCAGGGCGAGTCGGCTGTCACCCCCGACACCGAGAGCTCCATGAGTCAGGACAGGACCATCGAGATGATCCTGATCCGATCGAAGAGGAAGAACCGGACCGTCCCGATCCGTCGAGCCTTCGTCCAGCTCGGCGACGCGCCGGACACCCGACCTGGACCTCTCAGGTCGTTGGTCGCGAGCCACCAGGAACGGGCCCTTGACCTCTACCTTCTGGTCGCGGCCATCACGGGTGCCAACGACCATTCGGTCACGGAGTGGTCGACGACCTGGGCCAGGACCATCGGCATCTCCGACGAGAAGACAGGTGCCTCCGCGGTCTCACGCAGTTGGAAGGCATTGAAGGACCTCGGCCTCATCACCACGGCCCGTGGATCACAGCGCAGGACGACCGTCACCAAGCGGATGGAGGACGGCAGCGGACCGTACGCTCCGCCCGAGAACGCTGGGGAGAAGTACCTCCAGCTTCCGTTCGAGTACTGGGAGGAGGGCCTCCACACGAAGCTCTCCCTCCCGGGTAAGGCGATGCTCCTGATCGCCCTCGCCCAGAGGAAGAACAAGTTCACCCTCGTCCAGGCCCGGATCAGCGAGTGGTACGGCCTGGCCCAGAAGACCGTCGCCACGGGCATCGACGACCTTGTCGAGAACGGAGTCCTGGAGCCTGCGGGCTTCGAGTACTTCGACACCCTCGCGGTCCGCTCGGGAAGAGGCTCCCGCCCCCTCTACCGGCTGGTGCGACCTTTCCACCAGCGAGGACTCCCACCGACGGACCTTGAAGACTTCTCCGACCACAAGGGGTCGGAGAAGTAGAGAACCGCGCCGCCCCTCCCTGGCTACCAACCTGTGGGGCGAACGCGGTCCGACCGCCGGCAAGACCGGCAGATTAGGAACACAGCCTATGGGCTTCCTACCCACCAGTACCCATGGACACCCCCTCTCGCCCCGCCACAGGCGCGGCCGGGTGATCCTGGTCGTCATCGGACTCCTCGTCCTCTGGGGCATCGACTCCGAGTTCGTCGAGACCGTCGGAACTTGGCTCGGCATCACGGCCGTGCTCGTTCCGGAGATGTTCAGCCAGAGGCGGGACGAACCGCCCGGGACCCTGAGCATCGTCATCTGACGATGGCCGCCGGGATGCTCACCATCCCGGCGGCGCCACACCATCGTGCGGCCCGCTGACGCGGGCTTGATCGGCTGCCCAGTCGCTCAGCCGCTGCCGGGGGCGCTGGCGTCCGAGTAGGTAGTCGGCCGGGAGGGCGGCGGCCGCGGTGCCGACGGCGCCCATCACGTCCACCGCATCCCGATTGCGGATAGCTGCTCCATGCGCTCTGGGGTGAGCGTGGCGGCTCTGCTGCGTTGGTTGTTGATCCATGACCCCAGGCGGTACTGGGCCTCCCTGCCGTCCTCGGTGAGCATGGTCTCCACGTGTTTGCGCGGGACTTTCAGGTGGCCTTCGCGTTCGTAGTACTGCTGGGCGGCGGCGAGGTTGGCGGTCCATTTGTCGGCTTGTGTTCGGGGCGGCTGCGGTTTCTCGTTCTCGGTTGCGGGTGTGATCCCGAGGGCGTGTTCGCACAGCCACTGCTGGACGCCGGTGAGTTGGTCCCAGCCGAGCCGCACTGACTGCACCCAGCGTCCGAGGTCTTCGCCCTGGCGCAGGACCTCGCCCGCCTCGGTGGGCAGTGCCTTGCCCGCGTCCAGGTGGATCCGTACGAGGTGGAAGCACCGCTGCCACGTCACCGGCCACGAGGGGCACCAGGACGCGTCGATCTCCTCCAGCTGCTCGCGCCGCTCGTCCGACAGCGCCCCGGCCGAAGACCCCACCGGCAGTCCCTCCGCGCGGCGCCGCTCGATCTCCTGCGCCTTGCGGGCGGCGGCCCGCGCGTTCTTCAGCCAGATGCCCACCGCCGCCCCCTGGAAGGTGGCGTCCAGCGGGGCCAGGAGGTGCCCGTTCTCGGCAGCCCACCCGCGCGCCGCGGCGAGGCCCTCCTCCCACGCGACATCGTGGTGCGACCAGATCATGCCCAGCTTCTCCAGCTGCGCGACACGTTCCTCGTCCATGTCGCCGCGGGCGTAGAACCGCCGGCAGTCGGCGGTCCACTGCCCCAGCGGGAAGGAAGCGAGCGAGGCCGGCCACCCCGTCGCCTCCGCTTCCTCCCCGGCCGGGACGCGGAACGTGAACGGCACCCTCAAGTCGCCATGTTCGCGGGCGTAGATCACGGCCGCCTCCACGCCGCGTCGCCAGTGTTCGTGTTCGGGGTTGAGGACGCGCAGGTTGATGAACGCGGCGAGCGCGGCGGGGTCGCGCGGCGTGGAGAACTTCAGCAGGGCCTTGGCAGGGGCGCTGACGCTCCCGGAGCCCTCGCCGCTCCCGCCTGTGCTCTTCCCGCTGGCGTCCTTGGTGACGGGCTTGTAGCGGCTGGGGGCCTGCTGCTCCGCAAGGGTCTCCACGATTCTCGCGTCGTGCGCCCGCAGCGCCTCCAAGAGCTTGGCGAGCCCGCCGAACGCCCGGGAGGTGAGCATGTTGTCCGCCGTCTCACCGGGCCCGAGCAACACCGGCACCACCAGGCTGGCCATCTTCCCCTCGCCCGGCTGCATCCGCAGCGCCCGGCCCACCGCCTGGACCAGGTCCGGCATCGAGCCCCGCACGTCCGCCCAGTACACGGAGTCACAGTTTTTGGTGTCGACCCCTTCGCCTAGGACCTTTACCGAGCTCAGGAAGCACTTCTCCACGACGGTGCCGTCCGTGGCGATCCCGGCGGCGAACTCACCGAGCAGCCGGCGCCGGTGGAGGGGCTTGTGGTCGCCGCACAGCCAGTCCGCCCAGATCGTCTTGGGGTAGAGCTCGGGGTCGTTGGCGTGTAGCTGCGCGGCGACGTCGGGAAGGCCGGCCGCGAACGCTTCGGCTTCCTTGACGACGTGGTGGAAGACAAGCGTGCGCCGGAAGCCCTCCTCCGCGGAGGCTTTCACCAGGGCGGTCTGCAGGGCGGCGAGCCGGGCCCCGCGGACCTCTGCGGAGCGGCCTTCGGCGCCCAGGAGCTGTGCGGCCTGGAGCGCGGTGTCGGTGACGTCTACGCATACGACCTGGTAGGGGGCACAGATTCCCCTGTCGATGGCCTCCGAAAGCGTCAAAGCGAAGCAGCGACTGCCGAAGGGCCCGTCAGGATCGTCTTCCATACTCGCGACCAGCTCGCCTGGTGCGCCGGCCTCGTCCTCATCCCCGAGCTGCCACAGCCGGGGCGTGGCCGTCATGTACAGCCGGCGCAGGGACGGGATCTTCTGGTTGTCGTGGACGACGGCCCAGGGCTTCCCGATCCGGCCGGAACATCTGTGCGCCTCGTCCACGACGATCAGGTTCCACGCCGCGAGGCCCGCGGCGTGCGCCCGCTCCAGCGTGCCCAGTCCCAGGCTGGCGTACGTGGCGTAGACGGTGACCTTCTCCAGGCCGCGGGTCCACTCCACCAGGTCGTCGACGTCCGTGGTGTTGGGGAAGGACACCTCCTCGCCCCGCAGCGAGGACACCCCGATCATCGGCCCCCGGCGGCCCCCCTCGCGCCACGCGGCCTCGGTCTGGGAGAGGAGGTCCAGGGAGGGCACGAGCACCAGCACGCGGCCCGCGTGGAGTTCCTCCGCGCTGCGGACCGCGATCCGGGTCTTCCCGGACCCGGTCGCCATGATCACCTGCGTTCGAAGCCCTCGCTCTGGCACAAGTGATCTTGCAGGCAATTCGAGGGCGCGCACGACCGCGTCGATGGCTTCTCGCTGGGCTGCCTCGCGCTGGTCAGCGCGGTCTGTGCTCGACATATACGCCTGCCTTCTCCTGGGGTGCCGCCCGGTCGATTCGAGCGGCTGGAAACGGGAAACCTGCACGTAGAGGAGCCGCAAGGGCTACGGTTGAACTGACGCGGTCGGGGGGCTGCCCCCATCACCGGCGTCCGGACAAGGCCGCGTGGCGGGCCTTGATAAGCCTCCGGAGCTGTCGGCGTGGCGTGCTCTGATTCCAGAGTCTATCCTGTCTTCAAAATGAAGCACACAGAACACCTAGATTCCTTTTCGCATGGCTTGAACGTGTTGCTGGAGCCCCACGCTGGCAGAGGAAGAGTGAGGGGTCTTTCGCTTGTCAATGCCGTCGGTTACGTTGGCAGTTGTTCGTACCAAGGGGGGCCTTGGAATCCGCTCTGTCAGAGCGGGGGCCGCTTGAAAAAGGGGTACGGACATGAGTGATGACCAGCGGTCATCTCGTCGGGGCCTGTTGGCTGCCGAGATCGCGAAGCGAATCGCCGTGGCACTGAGCGCACGCGCCCTGTGGACAGTGATCGTGGAGCTGATGCGAGGCGAGGGCTAATTCCCGGCACAGGGCGGGGGCGAAGCCCCCTGCGTCCCCGCCCACCCCTCAAGCCCTCACCTCTGGTAGCCAGCCCGGCCTGCGTTGGCGGGCCCGCCGGCCCGGGCCGAAGCGAAGCGTAGGCCCGGTAAGTGGGACGAAGTCCCACCGGTCCGGGAGCGCAGCGGACGGACCGTCACTGACCCTGCGAAGCAGGGTCAGTGGACTGCTCGCGCAGCGAGCAGTCAGCGCGAACGCGGAGCGGGAGCGCAACATCCGCGCGAAGCGCGGATGTTCGCTTGCACATCGCGCAGCGATGTGGTACCCGCTCCGCGGG
>NZ_JASKMT010000055.1 GCF_030124175.1 Streptomyces sp. 549
CTGGCTCACCACCCTGCGACAAGACCACAACGACCAAACCCAGATCCACCAGGCATTGACCACACATGTCAACCAGGCCTCCGGCGAACCCGACTGGACCGGCCTCCACCAGCAGAAGAACCAACGGACAACCACCATCCCCACCTACCCCTTCAAACGACAGGAGCTGGGCGTGCCCGCCGCCGCCGACCGCGGCAGCACCGCGACGAGCGCCGTCAGCCACCCGCTGTTCGACCGTCACTACGAGCACCGGAGCGAGGGACAGTGACGAACCCAGGCGAGACCTACGAGAAGACGTTCACGGGCCAGGAGCCCCTCATCGCCCAGCACCGCTCGGCGGGTACCGGACTGCTACCTGCCGCGGTGCAGTTGGAGATGGCGCTGGTCGGCGTCGCCCGTCGCCGGCCGTTCACTCCTCTGGAGCTCAGCGATGTGACGTTCCTGCGCCCCCTCGCCATCGCCGACCACGAGGCGGCGCCCGTCCGGCTCGACGTGGCCTTCGGGCCGCAGACCCGCTTCGAACTGAGCACGGTGGTAGCCGGCGACCGCAAGCCGCTGTCCACCGGTACCGGCCGTCCACTGCCGGACGACGTCCCGACCCGGCCGGCCGGTACCGACTGGCGATCGACCGGTTGGCAGGCGACCGGTACGCAGACGATCACCCCGGAGCAGCTGTACGACAGTTGGGCGCGCGAGGGCCTGCAGTACGGACCCGACTTCCGTACCGTGCGGGAACTCTCCGTCGGAGACGGCGGAGTGGCCCGGGCCACGCTGCGGTCCGACGCCGAGCCCATGCCCTGGTACGCCCACCCGCTGCTCGTGGACGGCGTGTTCCAGGTTGTCAGCTGTGCGCTGCAGGACCTGTCGGTAGCGGCCGGCCCGTACACCATGTTGCCGATCGGGATCGACCGGTTCACGGTTCTCGCCGACTTGTCGGCGCTGTCGGCGGACGCGACCGTCCTGGTGCGCCGCACCGGTTCCGACGGCGCGTATGCGACCGCCGACGCCCTGATGCTGGGGCCCTCGAACGAGGTCGTCGCGGAGTTCGAGGGGATACGGATGCGCCGTACGGCCGCCGTGTCGCGACCGGCCACCGCGGCTTCCCCACGGACGGCCTTGCTGCCCGTCACCAGGATCTGCTGGCGGCCCGCACCGGCGGGTGATGCCCGGCACGAACCGGCGACCGGCACCTGGGTGGTGCTGCACAACGGCGGCAGGGACAGCCTGGGTGAGCGCGCCGCCCGGTACCTGCGGTCCGGGGGTGCCCGCGTGGTGGAGGTCGGCACCGGCCCGTCCGGGCCGCAGCCGCGCGACAGCAACAGCAACAGCAACAGCAACAGCAACAGCAACAGCAACAGCAACAAGCGGATGATGGCCCAGCCGGACGAAGAGGCGTTTCGCCGGCTCTGGGAGGAGATCGGTGATCCGGTCGCGGGTGTGGTCCACCTGTGGAACGCCGGCGACGTGCCCGAGGGTGACCGGGCGGAGGAGACGGAGCTCCGCCTGGGCCTGTACGGCTGCCTGGCCGCCCTTCGAACGCTAGGCGAGCGACAGCGCCGTTCCCGCTTCCTCGTGGTGACCCGGGACGGGCAGCCGGTCGCGGAAGGGGACCGGCCGGTTCCGGCGCGTGCCGCACTGTGGGGTTTCGTGCGCACCGCCGCCATCGAGTACCCGGGCCTGCGCCCGCGCCTGCTCGACATCGACCAGGCCGTCGATGACTCGCTCCGCGCACTCCTGGCGGAGCTGGGCAACGATGACGGGCCCACGGAGACCGGCTACCGGCGGGGTGTCCGCCAGGTGCCCGTCCGGATGCGCGACCGGTCGGCCCACGCCGCGCCGCAGACCGGGCCGGGCCCCATCAGGCAGGGCGGGCGCTACCTCATCCTCGGTGGCCACGGCGGGCTGGGCCTGGAGGTCGCCGACCGGTTCTCGCGGGAGGGCGCCGGCGTCGTCGCGCTGGTCAGTCGCTCCGGGGCGACCGGTGCCGACCGCGAACGGATGGCTGCGATCGCCGCGCGCGGGTGCGAGGTCGCCTCCTACAGTGCGGACGTCACCTCGCGCGGCGCCCTGGCGGCCGTGGTGGAACGCTTCCGCGGGGAGTTCGGTGGGTTGCACGGCGCGGTCCACGCCGCCGGCACGCTCAAGGACGGGCTGATCCGCACCGCCACCGCCGGGGACGTCGCAGCGGTGATGCGGCCGAAGGTCGACGGGGTCCGGGAGTTGGCCGATGCGGTGGCCGGGCAGGACCTGGACTTCGCCGTACTGTTCGCGTCGGTCTCCGGCACGTTCGGCAATCTCGGGCAGAGCGGATACGCCGCCGCCAACGCCTACCTCGACGGCTTCGCGCACGCTCACGGGTCGCCGTGGCTGAGCGTCGACTGGGGTCTGTGGGGCGAGGTGGGCATGGGCACGGCCGTCGCGGAACAGCTGCGGCGGCGCGGAGTGCGTCCGTTGGCCACCGCCGAGGGCCTGGAGGCCCTGATCGCGGTGCTGGGAGCCGAAGAGGACACCCGTCAGGTCGTCGTCGCGCATCCGGACGCCGGCGACACGGTCGTCGAGCTCGATGACATGGCCGAGGAGCCCGGCGAACCCTCCGGCGTACAAGGCATACAAGGCCTGCAAGGCACCGCGCAGAAGGGTTCGGAGGGTGCCGGGGAACACGTCGCGGACGCGCTCGAGCGATTCCTGACGGAACGGCTGGGCGTCTCCTCCTTCGATCGCGGCATTCCCCTTTCCGACTACGGCATGAGTTCGATCATGAGTGTCGAGCTGTCGGAGGAGCTGTCCCGGATATGGGGCATCCACCTACCGGCCACGCTCTTCCTCGAGTACGGCGAGTTCGCCGAGGTGGCACAGGCATTGACCGACCGGTACGGCGCGGCCGTCGCGGTCGCGGCACCGGAGTCCGCTGAGGTCACCGAGGTCATCCCGGCCGGCGAGACCGCCGAGGTCAGTGCGGTCACCGAGAACGTCGAGCCGCGCCCGGCCGCGCCCGCGGACCGGGCTCGTTCGCGGCGGCGGACGGCGGCCGGCCATGACGCTGACATCGCGATCGTCGCCGTGTCCGGTGACCTTCCGGGCGCGACCGGCGACGTGGCCGAGCTCTGGCCGCTGCTCCGCTCCGGCGGCCACGCGTTCACCGAGGTGCCGGCCGAACGCTGGGACATCGACGCCCACTTCGAGCCCCGCGGTCCCCGTATGACAGGCACCTACTGCCGCGCCGGTGCTTTCGTCACCGGGATCGACCGCTTCGACCCGGCCTTCTTCGGCATATCGGTACGCGAGGCCGAGGCGATGGACGTCCAGCAGAAACTGCTGCTGGAACACGCCTGGACGGTGCGGGACGACAGCGGTCTCGCCGGCCGCCGCGACATCGGTGTCTTCGTCGGCGCCACCTACACCCACCATCGCGACGCGCAGGGGCTTGAGACCGTCGGGCCGCACACCGCCCTCGGCTCCATGAACGCGGTGCTGGCCAACCGGATCTCCTACGTCCTGGACCTGACCGGCCCGTCCCAGACCGTCGACACCCTGTGCTCGTCCTCCCTCGTCGCCATCCAGCAGGCGGTTGCCGCGCTGCGCTCGGGCCACTGCGGCGCCGCCATCGTTGCGGCCTGCCAAGTCGGCCTGACTCCGTGGTACTACCGCAGCCTGAGCCAGCTCGGCGCCCTGTCCGAGACCCGGCCGCGGCCCTTCGACGAGCGGGCGGACGGCTTCCTCCCCGGCGAGGGCGCGCTGGCCGTGATGCTGAAACCGCTCTCGGACGCCGAGCGGGACGGTGACCTGATCTGGGGTGTCATCCGCGGTACGGCTGTCAACCACGGGGGTCGTGGCAGCGCGCTGCCGGTGCCCAGGAGCGAAGCCCAGGCCGCGGTCGTCCGGGCGGCTCTGGACGACGCCGGGCTGGTACCGGCGGACATCTCCCTGATCGAGACGCACGGTACGGCCACCCGACTCGGCGACCCCATCGAGATCGCCGCGCTGACCGAGGTGTTCGGCGGTGACCCGGACCGCGGCGGTCCGTGCTACGTCGGAGCCGTCAAGGGAAGCATCGGGCACCTGGAACCTGCGGCCGGACTCGCCGGACTGCTGAAGGTCCTGCTGAGTCTGCGGCATCGGGAGATCCCGCCCGTCGCCAGTTTCGAGACCCCCAGCAGCCACCTGGACCTGGCCGCCGGGCCGTTCGTGATCCCGGCCGAGCCACAGCCGTGGACGTCGGACGGGCCGCGCCGGGCAGGGGTCAGCTCCTTCGGCATGGGCGGGACCAACGCGCACGTCATCGTGGAGGAGTACACCGGGGAGCCACGGCACGAAGGGCACGGCGAGGACGCGCACCCGGCCGGCGCCGAGCCGGCCGAGCACCTGCTGGTTCTCTCCGCCCACACTCCGGACGCACTGGTCCGGCGTATGGCGGACGTCCGGGCGCTGCTGCCGCAGGAGACCTCGGCGAGCCTGAACGCACTCTGCCGCTCCAGCGCCGTCGGACGCGACCACCAGGCGTGCCGGGTCGCGGTCCTGGGATCCACGTCCGAGGAGCTGGACGCCGGACTGACCCGGGCGCTGCGCTTGGCGGACCGGGCACCCGGCACCGTGCTGCGCGGCGGAACGGTGCTGGAGAGCGGGGCAACCGGGCTCGGTGACCCGGCCTTCCGCTACGTCGGCGGCGGGACGCCCGACTGGGCCGCGGTGTATCCGGGCCCGCCGGCGCGCCGGCGCGGCCTGCCGCGCTACCCGTTCGGGGCTCGCCCCGAACCATCCGGAGGGCGCCCCGACCCCTCCGCAACGCCCGAAACGGCCGGGCCGTCCGCGGAGGAGGTGGCCGAGGTCGTACGGCGGCTCTCACGCTCCCACCGGGTGCTTGGCGAGGAAACCGTGCCCGGGGCGCTGCCGGTGGCCCTCGGCTTGCGGTCGAGCAGCGTCCTGCGCCAGATCGCGTTCACCGGCCGAGGGACCGGAACCCATCCCCTCACCAGCGACCTGGACGATCCGGCCCGCACCGGGCCGGCTGTCTTCCGGTACGCCGGCCAGGCCATCGCCCGGCTCACCGGCACCGGGGACCCGACCGGCCCGGCGCCCGCCGCCGCGAAGCCCGACGCCCTGCTGGCCGGCCTCGACCGGACCCTGGAACCGGCGGGCCTGTACGCCTGGTTCGCCGCGAAGGGCATGGAGCTCTCCGCGTCGCTGAGGTCGATCGTCCAGGTGCACTACGGGCCCGACCGGGTGCTCGCGCGGGTCGACGTCCCGGCCGGCAGCGCACTGGAAGCCGAGGTGGTGTCGCTGGACGCCGCCCTCCAGGCCATGGCCGTACTCACGTTGGCGCATCCCACTGCTCCCTCGGCCACGTTCCTTCCGGTCGCCATCGGCCGGGCGGTGCGCTGGGCGGACCCGGCGCGGACGGCGTACGTGCTGTTCGAGGGTGCCGAGCCGGGAAGTGACGGCACACGACACGGCGACGCGACGCTTCTCGACGCCGACGGCCGGGTGCTGGTGCGGCTCGACGGCATCGAGTACCGGGCGGTGGGCAGCAGCGGAGAATCCGCCTCCGCCTCCGCCCCCACCCGCCGTACGCCGCGGGCCGCGGCGGCGGAGGCGGCGATCGTCGAAGTGGTGCGCGGGGTCCTGCACGACCCGGGGATCGGCCCGAACACCTCGCTGTCGGCCGCGGGTCTCGACTCCATGCTGGCGACGGCCATCGCGGCCGAGGTCGAGGAGACCTACGGAGTGCGGCTGAGTCCGGCGGACGTCCTGGACGCCGCGGACTGCCGTACCCTCGCCGGGCACGTCGCCGAGTCGGCCTCGGACGGCGTGTTCGCCCCGAACGAGGCCGACCGGCGGTCCGCCACCGATGACGACGACGTCCAGGCCGCAGACCGTGGCGACCGTCCCGCCGAGCGGGCCGCGTTCGCCGCCCCCGCCGGTGACGACACCGCGTCCGCCCGGGACATGGCCGTCATCGGCCTGGCCCTCGCGCTGCCCGGCGCGCGGGACCCGGAACACCTGTGGTCGCTGCTCGCCGACTCGGGCGACAGCATCCGTCCGGCTCCGGCCCACCGCTGGGGCCGGTACGCCGCCGACGGACAGGACCCCGATGTCGGCGGCTTCCTCGACAACGTGGAGGAGTTCGACGCCCGGTTCTTCGACTTCTTCCCCAAGCAAGCCGAGGTGCTCGACCCCCAGGCTCGCTGGCTGCTCCGCACCACCTGGGAGGCCCTGGAGTCGGCCGGCCTGCCGCCCCGCCAACTGTCCGCGTCCACCGGCGTGTTCGTGGGTGCCAGCTACCAGCACTACAAGGACTACAACATCGCCCCGGAGCTGGACGCCCCCAGCGGCCTGGGCAACCACAACGCGTTCCTGGCGAACCGGGTGAGCTACTTCCTGGATCTGCGCGGGCCGAGCATGACGATCGACACGCTGTGCTCGTCGTCGCTGGTCGCCCTGCACACCGCGGTGCGCAGCATCCGGGACGGCGAGTGC
>NZ_JASKMT010000056.1 GCF_030124175.1 Streptomyces sp. 549
AACACCGAAGGGAAGCGCCCGGAGGAGGCCCGGAAGGGAATCCGAAGGAAGCGTCCGTTCCTTGAGAACTCAACAGCGTGCTAAAAGTCAACGCCAATATGTTGATTCCTCGTCTCGCTCTTGCCGCTGACCGGTCTGGTTGGTGGTGGGGTGGATGATGGTTTCTTTGAGATGTAACAAATCCAGTTGGGATGCAGTGAACTGTGGGGCTTATTCCGCTCCTGGTTCCGCTCTGGTGGATGTTCAAACATTCATGGAGAGTTTGATCCTGGCTCAGGACGAACGCTGGCGGCGTGCTTAACACATGCAAGTCGAACGATGAAGCCTTTCGGGGTGGATTAGTGGCGAACGGGTGAGTAACACGTGGGCAATCTGCCCTGCACTCTGGGACAAGCCCTGGAAACGGGGTCTAATACCGGATACGACACATCACTGCATGGTGAATGTGTGGAAAGCTCCGGCGGTGCAGGATGAGCCCGCGGCCTATCAGCTTGTTGGTGGGGTAATGGCCTACCAAGGCGACGACGGGTAGCCGGCCTGAGAGGGCGACCGGCCACACTGGGACTGAGACACGGCCCAGACTCCTACGGGAGGCAGCAGTGGGGAATATTGCACAATGGGCGAAAGCCTGATGCAGCGACGCCGCGTGAGGGATGACGGCCTTCGGGTTGTAAACCTCTTTCAGCAGGGAAGAAGCGCAAGTGACGGTACCTGCAGAAGAAGCACCGGCTAACTACGTGCCAGCAGCCGCGGTAATACGTAGGGTGCGAGCGTTGTCCGGAATTATTGGGCGTAAAGAGCTCGTAGGCGGCTTGTCACGTCGGATGTGAAAGCCCGGGGCTTAACCCCGGGTCTGCATTCGATACGGGCAGGCTAGAGTTCGGTAGGGGAGATCGGAATTCCTGGTGTAGCGGTGAAATGCGCAGATATCAGGAGGAACACCGGTGGCGAAGGCGGATCTCTGGGCCGATACTGACGCTGAGGAGCGAAAGCGTGGGGAGCGAACAGGATTAGATACCCTGGTAGTCCACGCCGTAAACGTTGGGAACTAGGTGTGGGCGACATTCCACGTCGTCCGTGCCGCAGCTAACGCATTAAGTTCCCCGCCTGGGGAGTACGGCCGCAAGGCTAAAACTCAAAGGAATTGACGGGGGCCCGCACAAGCGGCGGAGCATGTGGCTTAATTCGACGCAACGCGAAGAACCTTACCAAGGCTTGACATACACCGGAAACATCCAGAGATGGGTGCCCCCTTGTGGTCGGTGTACAGGTGGTGCATGGCTGTCGTCAGCTCGTGTCGTGAGATGTTGGGTTAAGTCCCGCAACGAGCGCAACCCTTGTTCTGTGTTGCCAGCATGCCTTTCGGGGTGATGGGGACTCACAGGAAACTGCCGGGGTCAACTCGGAGGAAGGTGGGGACGACGTCAAGTCATCATGCCCCTTATGTCTTGGGCTGCACACGTGCTACAATGGCCGGTACAATGAGCTGCGATACCGCAAGGTGGAGCGAATCTCAAAAAGCCGGTCTCAGTTCGGATTGGGGTCTGCAACTCGACCCCATGAAGTCGGAGTCGCTAGTAATCGCAGATCAGCATTGCTGCGGTGAATACGTTCCCGGGCCTTGTACACACCGCCCGTCACGTCACGAAAGTCGGTAACACCCGAAGCCGGTGGCCCAACCCCTTGTGGGAGGGAATCGTCGAAGGTGGGACTGGCGATTGGGACGAAGTCGTAACAAGGTAGCCGTACCGGAAGGTGCGGCTGGATCACCTCCTTTCTAAGGAGCATCTCCCTGCTCGTTCAACTCGCCGTCATGGTGGGTGCGGGTGGGGCAGAGGCCAGTTCATCGGCGTATGTCCGGTGCTGGTGGCTCATGGGTGGAACGTTGACTATTCAATCGGCTTTCTTCGGCCTGTCCTAGTACTGCGTGCTCTTCGGGGTGTGTGTGGAACGGGTGGTCGGGGTGGGTTGGTTGGGCACGCTGTTGGGTGTCTGAGGGCATGGGCATTTGTGCTTGTGGTCCTTGGGTTGCCGGTCCCGGTGTACTCGCTCGTAGTGGGCGGGGTGGTGGGTGGCTGGTTGTTGTTTGAGAACTGCACAGTGGACGCGAGCATCTGTGGCCAAGTTTTTAAGGGCGCACGGTGGATGCCTTGGCACCAGGAACCGATGAAGGACGTGGGAGGCCGCGATAGGCCCCGGGGAGCTGTCAACCGAGCTTTGATCCGGGGGTGTCCGAATGGGGAAACCCGGCAGTCGTCATGGGCTGTCACCCGCTGCTGAACGCATAGGCAGTGTGGAGGGAACGCGGGGAAGTGAAACATCTCAGTACCCGCAGGAAGAGAAAACAACCGTGATTCCGGGAGTAGTGGCGAGCGAAACCGGATGAGGCTAAACCGTTTGTGTGTGATACCCGGCAGGGGTTGCGCGAGCGGGGTTGTGGGAGTTTCTTTGATTGGTCTGCCGGCCGGTCGGTGAGTTAGAAACCATTGCGGTAGGCGAAGGGCATGCGAAAGGCCCGGCGTAGAGGGTAAGACCCCCGTAGCTGAAATCGTGATGGCTCACTTAGGAGCCACCCAAGTAGCATAGGGCCCGAGAAATCCTGTGTGAATCTGGCGGGACCACCCGCTAAGCCTAAATATTCCCTGGTGACCGATAGCGGATAGTACCGTGAGGGAATGGTGAAAAGTACCGCGGGAGCGGAGTGAAATAGTACCTGAAACCGTGTGCCTACAAGCCGTGGGAGCGTCGCCGTATGTGACTTGTCGCATGCGGTCGTGACTGCGTGCCTTTTGAAGAATGAGCCTGCGAGTTTGCGGTATGTTGCGAGGTTAACCCGTGTGGGGGAGCCGTAGCGAAAGCGAGTCCTAATAGGGCGGTTGAGTAGCATGCTCAAGACCCGAAGCGGAGTGATCTAGCCATGGGCAGGGTGAAGCGGAGGTAAGACTTCGTGGAGGCCCGAACCCACCAGGGTTGAAAACCTGGGGGATGACCTGTGGTTAGGGGTGAAAGGCCAATCAAACTCCGTGATAGCTGGTTCTCCCCGAAATGCATTTAGGTGCAGCGTCGTGTGTTTCTTGCCGGAGGTAGAGCACTGGATAGGCGATGGGCCCTACCGGGTTACTGACCTTAGCCAAACTCCGAATGCCGGTAAGTGAGAGCGCGGCAGTGAGACTGTGGGGGATAAGCTCCATGGTCGAGAGGGAAACAGCCCAGAGCATCGACTAAGGCCCCTAAGCGTGTGCTAAGTGGGAAAGGATGTGGAGTCGCAGAGACAACCAGGAGGTTGGCTTAGAAGCAGCCACCCTTGAAAGAGTGCGTAATAGCTCACTGGTCAAGTGATTCTGCGCCGACAATGTAGCGGGGCTCAAGCACACCGCCGAAGTCATGTCATTCCAGCGTGATGCCTTAACGGGTGTTGGGATGGGTAGGGGAGCGTCGTGTGCCGGGTGAAGCAGCACCGGAAGGTAGTTGTGGACGGTTCACGAGTGAGAATGCAGGCATGAGTAGCGATACAAGAGTGGGAAACTCTTGCGCCGATTGACTAAGGGTTCCTGGGTCAAGCTGATCTGCCCAGGGTAAGTCGGGACCTAAGGCGAGGCCGACAGGCGTAGTCGATGGACAACCGGTTGATATTCCGGTACCCGCTTTGAAGCGCCCAACATCGAATCTTCTGATGCTAAGGCCGTGAAGCCGCCCTGATCTCTTCGGAGTTGAGGGGAGTGGTGGAGCCGCTGAACCAAGGTGGTAGTAGGTGAGTGATGGGGTGACGCAGGAAGGTAGTCCAGCCCGGGCGGTGGTTGTCCCGGGGTAAGGGTGTAGCCCGAGAGGTAGGGAAATCCGTCTCTCGTTATATGGGTGAGACCTGATGCCGAGCCGATTGTGGTGAAGTGGATGATCCTATGCTGTCGAGAAAAGCCTCTAGCGATGTTTCAAGGCGGCCCGTACCCTAAACCGACTCAGGTAGTCAGGTAGAGAATACCGAGGCGTTCGGGTGAACTATGGTTAAGGAACTCGGCAAAATGCCCCCGTAACTTCGGGAGAAGGGGGGCCACGTCTGGTGACCGGGACTTGCTTCCGGGTGCTGGGTGTGGCCGCAGAGACCAGCGAGAAGCGACTGTTTACTAAAAACACAGGTCCGTGCGAAGCCGTAAGGCGATGTATACGGACTGACGCCTGCCCGGTGCTGGAACGTTAAGGGGACCGGTTAGTGCACTTTCGGGTGTGCGAAGCTGAGAACTTAAGCGCCAGTAAACGGCGGTGGTAACTATAACCATCCTAAGGTAGCGAAATTCCTTGTCGGGTAAGTTCCGACCTGCACGAATGGCGTAACGACTTCTTGACTGTCTCAACCATAGGCCCGGTGAAATTGCATTACGAGTAAAGATGCTCGTTTCGCGCAGCAGGACGGAAAGACCCCGGGACCTTTACTATAGCTTGATATTGGTGTTCGGTTCGGCTTGTGTAGGATAGGTGGGAGACGTGGAAGCATGCACGCCAGTGTGTGTGGAGTCGTTGTTGAAATACCACTCTGGTCGTGCTGGATGTCTAACCTGGGTCCGTGATCCGGATCAGGGACAGTGTCTGGTGGGTAGTTTAACTGGGGCGGTTGCCTCCTAAAGTGTAACGGAGGCGCCCAAAGGTTCCCTCAGCCTGGTTGGTAATCAGGTGTTGAGTGTAAGTGCACAAGGGAGCTTGACTGTGAGACTGACGGGTCGAGCAGGGACGAAAGTCGGGACTAGTGATCCGGCGGTGGCTTGTGGAAGCGCCGTCGCTCAACGGATAAAAGGTACCCCGGGGATAACAGGCTGATCTTCCCCAAGAGTCCATATCGACGGGATGGTTTGGCACCTCGATGTCGGCTCGTCGCATCCTGGGGCTGGAGTCGGTCCCAAGGGTTGGGCTGTTCGCCCATTAAAGCGGTACGCGAGCTGGGTTTAGAACGTCGTGAGACAGTTCGGTCCCTATCCGCTGCGCGCGCAGGAGTCTTGAGAAGGGCTGTCCCTAGTACGAGAGGACCGGGACGGACGAACCTCTGGTGTGCCAGTTGTTCTGCCAAGGGCATGGCTGGTTGGCTACGTTCGGAAAGGATAACCGCTGAAAGCATCTAAGCGGGAAGCCTGCTTCGAGATGAGGACTCCCTCCCCCTTTGAGGGGTTAAGGCTCCCAGTAGACGACTGGGTTGATAGGCCAGATATGGAAGGTCCGTGAGGGCTGGAGTTGACTGGTACTAATAGGCCGAGGGCTTGTCCGTAGGTGCTCGCGTCCACTGTGTTGGTTCTGAAACCACAACCAGCATTCTTCCTTTTTCGCATCCCGTGTGGCCACGGGGATGCGGGGGAGGGCTGGTGTTTCATAGTGTTTCGGTGGTCATGGCGAGAGGGAAACGCCCGGTTACATTCCGAACCCGGAAGCTAAGCCTTTCAGCGCCGATGGTACTGCATGCGGGAGCGTGTGGGAGAGTAGG
>NZ_JASKMT010000057.1 GCF_030124175.1 Streptomyces sp. 549
GGCGCATCCGGAGGCCGATATCGGTCTGGTCGGTTACGAGATGGCACTCCTGGTCGACCGCGCCGGGACAGTTCTCACCCCCGAGCTGCGCTCGGAGTTGCAGGGCAGCCTGCTGAACTAGACCCGCTCCCCCCACATGAGCATTCCCGTCCGCAGCATCGCCGACCTCATGCCTCGTCCGGAGGAGCCATGACCACGCCGCCCGCCTCGCCCGGCCCGTACGGTGCCCCGAGCCATCACGCGCCGTACGACGACAGCGAAGGCGACCAGCCGCTGGTGCGCCCGTACGCCATGACCGGCGGCCGAACCCGGCCGCGCTACCAACTCGCCATAGAGGCGCTGGTCAGCACCAGCGCCGACCCGGCACAGCTGCAGGGGCTGCTTCCCGAACACCAGCGGATCTGCCACCTGTGCCGTGAGGTCAAGTCGGTCGCCGAGGTCTCGGCGTTGCTGGCGATACCCCTGGGAGTGGCCCGTATCCTCGTCGCCGACCTCGCCGAGGCCGGCATGGTGGCGATCCACCAGCCCGGCGGCAGCAGTGAGCCCGGCGGTGCGCCAGACGTGACACTGCTCGAAAGGGTGCTCAGTGGACTTCGCAAGCTCTAGCCCGCACGCCGGGCAGGCTTCCGGACCCGCGCGTTCCACCACCTCCGCGAAGATCGTGGTGGCGGGTGGCTTCGGCGTGGGCAAGACGACCTTCGTGGGGGCGGTCTCGGAGATCAACCCGCTGCGCACAGAGGCGGTGATGACGTCCGCGTCGGCGGGCATCGACGACCTCACGCACACCGGTGGCAAGACGACGACCACGGTCGCCATGGACTTCGGCCGCATCACGCTGGACGACGACCTGATCCTGTACCTGTTCGGCACGCCCGGTCAGGACCGTTTCTGGTTCATGTGGGACGACCTGGTGCGCGGCGCGATCGGCGCGGTCGTGCTGGTCGACACCCGCCGTCTCGCCGACTGCTTCCCCGCGGTCGACTACTTCGAGAACAGCGGCCTGCCCTTCGTCATCGCGCTCAACGGGTTCGAGGGGCACCAGCCCTACACCCCGGACGAGGTGCGCGAGGCACTCCAGATCGGCCCCGACGCGCCGATCATCACCACCGACGCGCGGCACCGGGCGGACGCCAAGGGCGCGCTGATCCAACTGGTCGAGCACGCGCTGCTGGCGCGGTTGCGCTGATCCACTCGTGGACGGGGGCTGTCATCGCACACGCCCCCGTCCACGCGATCATAACGTTTCGACAGAGAATTGACCCGTTTCGATTACGGGCAGCGAGCGCTCCGCTCCACTCCGCGCACATTTCTCCAGTCATTTGCCGCCGAGCTGCCGTAATGCCCGACTTGTCGGGTGCCGCCGGAGGTAGTCATCGCACTTTCAAGTGTTTGGAAACCACCCTCCCGGCGTGCTGCAATTCGCTGAACTCAGCAGTAGTTACGGCGCATCGAGGATGAGGTGCCGACGCCGAGAGGTTTGGTCGAGTGAGGCGAAGCAAGACGGCACCCCCGCCGCCGGAGTCGCGGGGCAACTTCACGCCGCCGCGGGCCGCGGTCGGCGCGACGGGGTCCGCTGAACCGTCCGCGACCCCCGCGGCATCCGGGAGCAGCAGCCGGTTCGCTGTCCGGAACTGGCGCGTGGCGACCAGACTGAACGCGATCCTGCTGATACCCGTGCTGGTGGCACTGGTCTTCGGCGGTTTCCGCGTGCAGAACTCCATGAACACCCTGAGCGACGCGCAGGACGCCGAGCGCACCGCCGAGATCGTCGCGGCGGCCTCCACCTACGCGCACGCCCTGCTCGACGAGCGGGACCGCACCGCCGCCCCGCTGCTGAAGGGCGACGACAACGCCGAGGAGATCACCAAGGCCCGCGCGGCGACCGACGAAGCGCGGACCGCCTTCCAGGAAGCCGCCGAGCGCGCCCCCGACACCCCCAGCCTGCAACGCCGGCTCGACGGCATCGCGAAGGTGGAGCCGAAGCTGGACTCCCTGCGGCAGGCCGCGTACTCCAGCCGCCTCAGCGGCGTCCAGACCCAGTTGGGCTACGTCGAGATCCAGCACCCGCTGATGAACCTCTCCAACGAGCTGGGACTGGGCACCGGCAACGTCGTCGCCTACGGTCGTACCGTCTACGCCATCTCGCTCGCGAAGTCCGCCGAGTCGCTGACCCGGTCCATCGGCACCCAGCTGCTGGTGAAGCCCGGACCCGGCGCGGAGTCCAAGGCCGAGCAGCTGACCGCCTTCCAGTCCTACGCCTACCTGGAGGACGTCGCCCTCAGCGAGTACCTCGCGGGCGGCACCCAGCAGGACGCCGACCGGCTCCGGTCGGACCTGCGCACCCTGCAGGCGGACGGCAAGGAGAAGATCGCCGCTGCGAAGGCCCAGGCGGAGGCGGCCGGGCAGGAGTTCGTCGCGCCGCCGTCGATGGACGGCATGATCGAGCGCATCGGCTCCGGTGCCAAGCCCACCACGCTGGCCTCCCAGGGCATCACCGCCGACGTGTGGTTCCAGTCCGCGACCGGCAAGTTCGACGTGTACCGCGGCATCGAGGAGGACCTCGCCCAGCGGGCCGTGGCCGAGGCGGGCTCCATCGCCTCGGACGCCAAGCGTGAGGCGATCGTCAACTCGGCGATCGTGCTGGCGGCCCTGCTGATCGCGTTCGTGATCGCCGCCCTGATGGCCCGCTCGATGAGCCGCAACATGAACCGGCTGCGCAACGCCGCGTTCGACGTGGCCGAGCAGCGGCTGCCGATGCTCGTCGACCAGCTGTCCCGGACCGAGCCGGGCAGGGTCGACACCAACGTCACGCCCATCCCGATCGACACCCGCGACGAGATCGGCGAGGTCGCCCGGGCCTTCGACCAGGTCCACCGCGAGGCCGTCCGGCTCGCCGCCGAGCAGGCCCTGCTGCGGGGCAACGTCAACGCGATCTTCACCAACCTTTCCAGCCGCAACCAGGGCCTCATCGAGCGGCAGCTCGGCCTGATCACCGACCTGGAGAACAACGAGGCCGACCCGGACCAGCTGGAGAGCCTGTTCAGGCTGGACCACCTCGCGACCCGTATGCGCCGGAACGGTGAGAACCTGCTGGTCCTCGCCGGCGAGGAGCCGGGCCGCCGCTGGAACCAGCCGGTGCCGCTGGTCGACGTCATGCGGGCCGCCGGCTCCGAGGTCGAGCAGTACGAGCGCATCGAGATCAGCGGTGTGCCGGAGAGCGAGATCCACGGCGCGGTCGTCACCGACCTCGTGCACCTGCTCGCCGAGCTGCTGGAGAACGCGACCTCGTTCTCCTCGCCGCAGACGAAGGTGAAGGTCACCGCCACGCGCCTGCCCGACGGGCGCGTCATGATCGAGATCCACGACAAGGGCATCGGCCTCACCGCCGAGGACTTCGCCGACATCAACCACCGGCTGGCCAAGCCGCCCACCGTGGACGCCGCCGTCTCGCAGCGCATGGGCCTGTACGTGGTCGGCCGCCTCGCCGACCGCCACGGCATCCGCGTCCAGCTCCGCCCCTCCGGCGAGCAGGCGGGCACCACCTCGCTGGTCATGCTGCCCGAGGCCATCACGCACGGCGGTGGCGGCGACGAGTTCGGCGAGGACGACTTCACCGTCTCGCGGATCGTGCCCGAGCAGGAGCTCGAACAGCAGGCGCCGCCGCTCCAGGCCGCCTACCCCTCGCAGCCCACGGCTGCGGAGCTCGGCTTTGACGACTCCCGCTACGATTCCGTCCAGGTTCCCGACGACGCGTCGTCGCTCGACCCGGTGGGCCGCTCGCTGTCCCGCGGCGAGCGCCGGGTCGCGCTGGACGCACAGCAGTACGAGGACGGTTACGACCAGCCGCAGCAGGACGAGCAGCAGTCGGAGTACGGCGGCTACGCCGAACCGGTCGCCGAGCCCCCGTACGGGCAGCAGACGGGCTACGACGCCACCGGCTTCCCGGAGCCCGGCTACGCCGACGCCGGCTACGGCAGCGGGTACCACGACGGGTCGGCCGCCCAGCCCGGCTACGGCGGCGGCTACGGGCAGTCGCAGGCGGAGTTCGAAGGCGCCGGCGGCGCCGGCCAGGCCCCCCAGGGATACGACCCGGGGTGGCAGGACCAGGGCTACGGAACCGTTGCGCAACCGCAAGCGGAATCCGGGCAGGCGGCTCCCACAGCCGCCGGGGACCGCGTAGGCTTCGACCGTCCGGGAACTCCGTCGAGCAGCTCTCCCTCCACCACCGGTGCCGGCCTGCCGCGCCGGGACAAGCAGGGGCAGCAGCCCGAGGAGCACCAGGCAACGCAGTTCCGTTCGCAACCGGAACCCGCGGAGGCACCCCAGCAGGGAGCTCGGCCCGACGAGCCCGACTGGCGTTCGGCGAACGACGAGCGCTGGGATCGGGCGGAGAAGGTCCGGGACCCCAAGGCGGGCGGAGTCACCGTTTCCGGTCTGCCCCGACGTGTGCCCAGGGCCAACCTGGTCGAGGGCGCCGCGACACAGACCCCACAGGGAGGTCCCCAGGTCTCCCGCGCTCCGGAGGATGTCCGCGGCAGGTTGAGCAACCTGCACCGCGGTGTCCGCAAGGGGCGCGCGGGCGGCCGGGACGCCACCCAGAACGACCGACCGGGCTTCGGTCCCGGCAGCACCTACGACCAGGAGCGTTAGTGTGAGCCCGATGAGCCAGGCGGCGCAGAATCTGAATTGGCTGATCACCAACTTTGTGGAGAACACCCCGGGGGTGTCGCACACGGTGGTGGTTTCCGCCGACG
>NZ_JASKMT010000058.1 GCF_030124175.1 Streptomyces sp. 549
CGACCACCCCACGCACCCCTACACGCAGGCACTGCTCTCCGCGGTACCGGTGCCCGACCCGGAGAACCGGGAGCAGCGCGAACGCATCCTGCTCAGCGGCGACGTGCCCTCGCCGGCCAACCCGCCGTCGGGCTGCCGCTTCCGCACCCGCTGCTGGAAGGCGCAGGACAAGTGCGCCGAGGAGGTGCCGGTGCTGGCCGTCCCGCAGCGCTTCGCGGACGCCGAGGGCGGCGCGGCGCACGACTCGGCCTGCCACTTCGCCGAGGAGCGCGACGTCCTCCACGTCTGACGGACGGCCGGCGCCACCACCGGGACGGCCCGGGCCCCGCGAGGGTCCGGGCCGTCCCGCGTCCGGCATCCGGGGGGTTCTGGGCACCGAACCGCGCGGACGGGTGCCCGGTGCGTGCAGTGTGCGCATAAAGAGGTTCTTATGGGGTCAAAGTGATCTTTTGGCCCCAAGGAGGCACCTCATGCGCGGAGCCACGCGTGTCACCTGGGCCGTCGCATCGGCGACGGCCATCGCCCTGGTCGCCGGAGGATGCGGCGGCGGCAACGACAGCGGCGGTGGTTCCGGGGTGGTCCGCGCCTCATGGGGTGACCCGCAGAACCCGCTGGAGCCGGCCAACACCAACGAGGTGCAGGGCGGCAAGGTCCTCGACATGGCCTTCCGCGGCCTCAAGCGCTACAACCCGGAGACGGGCGCGGCCGAGGACGCCATGGCCGAGTCCATCGAGACCGACGACCAGCAGAACTTCACCGTCACGCTGAAGGAGGGCTGGACCTTCAACGACGGCACCCCGGTGACCGCGGAGTCCTTCGTGGACGCCTGGAACTACGGTGCGCTGCTGACCAACAACCAGGTCAACTCGTACTTCTTCCAGTTCATCGAGGGCTACGACGAGGTCCACCCGGCAGAGGAGGACGCCGACCCCACGGCCGAGACCATGTCGGGGCTCAAGGTCGTCGACGACCTCACCTTCACCGTCGCGCTCACCGAGAAGTTCTCGCTCTGGCCGGAGACGCTCGGCTACAACGCCTACGCGCCGCTGCCCAAGGTGTTCTTCGACGACCACGACGCCTGGCTGCGCAAGCCGGTCGGCAACGGCCCGTACCAGGTGGACTCCTACACCCGCGGCCAGTCGATGAAGCTCGTCCGGTACGACGACTACGCGGGTGAGGACAAGGCGAACAACGAGGGCGTGGAGCTGAAGGTCTACACCGACAACAACACCGCCTACACCGACCTCCAGGCCGGCAACCTCGACGTCATCGACGACGTGCCCGCCTCCCAGGTGCGCAACGCCGAACGCGACCTCGACGGCCGCTACATCAACCAGCCGGCCGGCATCATCCAGACCCTGTCGTTCCCGCTCTACCAGGACGACTGGAAGGGCGCCGACGCGGCGAAGGTCCGGCGCGGCATCTCCATGGCCATCAACCGCGAGGAGATCACCGACAAGATCTTCGCGGACACCCGCACCCCCGCCACCGACCTCACCTCCCCGGTGCTCGGTGAGGCGGGCGGTTACAAGGAGGGCCTGTGCGGTGACGCCTGCGAGTACGACCCCGAGGAGGCCAAGAAGCTGATCGAGGACGGCGGCGGCCTGCCGGGCGGGCGCATCACGCTCAGCTCCAATGTGGACACCGGCTCGCACCGGCAGTGGATGGACGCCGTCTGCAACAGCATCAACAACGTGATGGGCAGCAACCGGGCCTGCACGGTCGACCCGGTCAGCACCTTCGCGGAGTACCGCAAGCGCATCACCGGCGACCAGATGCGCGGCATGTTCCGGGCCGGCTGGCAGATGGACTACCCGCTGATCCAGAACTTCCTCCAGCCGCTGTACTACACCGACGCCTCCTCCAACGACACCGGCTACAGCAGCCCCCGGTTCGACCGCCTGGTCGACGAGGCGAACGCCGCGGACGAGGAGTCGGAGGCGATCGAGAAGTTCCAGCAGGCGCAGGAGGTGCTGTTCGAGGACCTGCCCGCACTGCCGCTGTGGTACCAGAACGGCAGCGCCGGCTACTCGGACCGCGTGGACAACGTCACGCTCAACCCGTTCTCCGTGCCGGTGTACACCGACATCGAGGTCAAGTGACCCCCGGCCGGGCGCCGCACCGCACGCGGCGCCCGGCCCGCTCCCGCTTTGTCACCCAAGGAGGCAGCAGTGGGTCACTACGTCGCCAGACGCCTGCTCCAGATGATCCCGGTGTTCATCGGCACCACCCTGCTCATCTTCGTCATGGTCCACGCCCTCGGTGACCCCGTCGCCGCGCTCTTCGGCGACCGCACCCCCGACCCCGCGACCGCCGCGCAGCTGCGGGCCGAGTTCAACCTCGACAAGCCGCTGTGGCAGCAGTACCTGCTCTACATGGGCAAGATCTTCACCGGTGACTTCGGCACCGCCTTCAACGGCCAGCCGGTCGTTGAGCTGCTGGCCAACGCACTGCCCATCTCCTTCCGGCTGATGCTGGTCGCCGTCGGCTTCGAGATCCTGCTCGGCATCACCCTCGGTGTGGTCTCCGGGCTGCGCAAGGGCGGCGGCATCGACTCCAGCGTGCTGCTGCTGAGCCTGGTCGTCATCGCCATCCCCACCTTCGTCACCGGTGTGCTCGCCCAGTTCCTGTTCGGCGTGAAGCTGGGCTGGGTCAGCCCCGCCGTCAGCCCCGAGGCGCCCTTCCGTGAACTCCTGCTGCCCGGGCTGATCCTCGCCCTGGTCTCGCTCGCCTACGTCACCCGGCTGACCCGGACCTCGGTCGCGGAGAACGTGCGCGCCGACTACGTGCGCACCGCCGTCGCCAAGGGGCTGCCGCGGCGCCGCGTCACCACCCGGCACCTGCTGCGGAACTCGCTGATCCCCGTCGTGACCTACCTGGGCACCGACGTCGGCAACCTGATGGCCGGCGCGCTGGTCACCGAGCGGATCTTCAACATCCAGGGCGTCGGCTACCAGCTGTTCCAGGGCGTACTGCGGCAGAACTCACCGACCGTGGTCGGCTTCGTGACCATCCTCGTCCTGGTCTTCCTGCTCGCCAACCTGCTCGTGGACCTGCTCTACGCCGTGCTCGACCCGAGGATCCGCTATGCCTGAGTCGTTCTCCGACCACACCCCGGGCGCCGCCGACTCCTCCCGCGCCATCGGCGGCGCCGGCGGCGCGATCGACCTCGCCACCGCCGAGGGCGAGTCCCTGGAGGGCGGCCCCGGCCCCGACGGGTCCGCCGCCGAGGGGCCGGCCCGCGGCCTGTGGTCCGACGCCTGGCACGACCTGCGCCGGCGGCCCGTCTTCATCGTCTCCGCCCTGCTGATCCTGTTCCTGGTGGCCATCTCGATCTGGCCAGGTCTGATCGCCACCCGCGACCCCCTGGACTGCCGGCTCGGCCGCTCCCTGGCCGGTCCCGCCCCCGGGTACTGGTTCGGCTTCGACACCCAGGGCTGCGACGTCTACACCCGCACCGTCCACGGCGCCCGGGCGTCCGTCACGGTCGGCGTGTGCGCCACGCTCGGGGTCGCGCTGCTGGGGACCGTCTTCGGCGGCCTCGCCGGGTTCTTCGGCGGCGCCTGGGACGCGCTGCTTTCACGGGTGACGGACATCTTCTTCGGCATCCCGCTGATCCTCGGCGCGCTCGTCTTCCTCGCCATGATCACGGTGGAGGGCGTGTGGCCGGTCGTCGGCGTCATCACGCTGCTGGCCTGGCCGCAGATCGCCCGCATCACCCGCGGCGCGGTGATCACCGCCAAGCAGAACGACTACGTGCAGGCGGCACGGGCGCTCGGCGCGAGCGGACCGCGGATGCTGCTGCGGCACATCATGCCCAACGCCATCGCACCGGTCATCGTCGTCGCCACCATCGCACTGGGCACCTACATCGCGCTGGAGGCGACCCTGAGCTTCCTCGGGGTCGGCCTCAGACCGCCCACCGTCTCCTGGGGCGTGGACATCTCCAACGCCTCCCAGGGCATGCAGTTCCGCAACGCCCCGCACATCCTGCTCTATCCGGCCGCCGCGCTCAGCATCACCGTGCTGGCGTTCATCATGCTCGGCGACGCGGTGCGCGACGCCCTCGACCCCAAGCTGCGCTGAGGGAGGCGACAACCGTGGACCGGTCAGACGAGCACCGGAACCCGTCCCAGGACCCGCCCCTGCTGGACGTACGGGATCTCCATGTGGAGTTCCACACCCGTGATGGTGTGGTGAAGGCTGTGAACGGGGTGGACTACTCG
>NZ_JASKMT010000059.1 GCF_030124175.1 Streptomyces sp. 549
GTGGAGGCCGCCCGAAGCGGCAGAGACGCCACCAGCAGAACCAGACAGCTCCGCGGCAACCCGAAGAACACTACACCACGGGTCGGCGGCCATCAAACGCTGCTGGCGAAGGACGTCCGGTAGGCGCGCGGGGACGTCCGGAGCCGCAGCGCGAACTGCTGGCGCATGGTCACCTCGCTGCCGTAGCCGGCTCTCCGGGCGACCTCGGCCATCGACAGGTCGGTGCGTTCGAGCAGCTTCTGGGCCAGCGCGAGTCGCTGGTCCTGTATCCACCGGTGCGGGGTGGTACCGGTGGTTGCGGCGAAGTGGCGGGCGAAGGATCGGGCGGACATGCCCGCCCATCCGGCGAGGTCGGAGACGGTGAGCGGTTCGTGCAGCTGCCGCAGGGCACGTTCGCGGACGGCAGCCAGGACTCCGGCGTCGCGGACGTCCACCTCGGTGGGCCGCTCGATGAACTGGGCCTGGTTCCCGGTCCGGAAGGGCGCGGTGACCATGGAGCGCGCGATGGTCGCTGCGGCCTCCGCGCCGTGGAAGGTGCGCACCAGGTGCAGGCAGAGATCGATCCCGGCAGCGGTGCCCGCCGAAGTCCACAGGTTGCCGTCCTCGAGGAACAGCGCCTCGGGCTCCACCCGGACTCGCGGATGCTCCGCGGCCAGCCGGTCAGTGAGGGCCCAGTGCGTCACGGCACGGCGGTCGTCCAGCAGCCCTGCCTGCGCGAGTGTGAAGGCGCCGCCGCACAGGGCGGCGATCGGCACGCCGCGCGCATGGGCCAGGCGCAGGGCGTCGAGTACCGCCTGGGCCGGGCGGCGGTGGTCGTCCAGGCCGGGTACGACCACCAGGTCCGAGTCGGCGGCCTCGGACAGCAGGCGGTCGGGGGTGAGCGTCAGGCCGCCGCTGATCGGCACCGGCCGCTCGGTCTCGCCGCAGCGCCACAGGGTGAACGCGGGTGCGCCCCGCTCCGTGCGGTCGACCCCCCACACCTCGGTGATGACGGCGACGTCGAAGGCGCGCACGCCGGGGAAGGCCAGCAAGGCCACGGTGAACATGTGCTCAGCATGCCACCCTGGCTGGCAGGAAGCCATCGATGATGGGCACTCCTGCCACTGTTTCGTCGCGCCCGCCGCCCGCAGGATCGTCCGTATGCAGACACTCACAGCACTGAGGACAGCCGGCAACGCGGCGCTCGTCGTCGTCGACGTGCAGAAGGGCTTCGACGATCCCGTCAACGACTCCCGGGGGCGCAGCAACCCGGACGCCGAACGGAACATCAAGGACCTGCTCGACCGGTGGCAGGCAACCGGACGCCCCGTCGTGTTCGCCCGACACACCTCACTCGCCCGGGACTCCTTCCTCCGGGCCGGCCAGGTCGGCAACGACTTCCAGGACTTCGTCCAGGAGCGCCTGGGCAGGGGCGCGGGACCGGAACTGGTGGTGGACAAGACGGTGAACTCCGCCTTCATCGGCACCCCGGACCTGCGGGACTGGCTGGAGCGGGCCGGCGTCCGGCAGGTGGTGGTCGTGGGCATCCAGACCAACGGATGTGTGGAGACGACGGCCCGCATGGGCGGCAACCTGGGCTTCGACGTGGTGGTGCCGCTCGACGCCACGTACACGTTCGCCGAGACCGGGCCGGACGGCGAGCGGCTCAGCGCGGAGGAGATCACCCGGGCGACCGCGGTGAACCTGCACGCGCTCGGCTTCGCCCGGGTGGTGCGCACCGCGGACGTGCTGACCTCGACCGACACGGCGCAGGCGGACGCGACGCAGGCCGAGGGGCGGCACGCAGGCCGACCCGATGCAGCGGTGCCGGGCGGCGGCAGCCGGGGCTGACGGCCGCGCGCCCCCATGGCGGCCACGGGGGTGCCGCCGTGCGGGCGGTGCGGCGTGGGGGCGGGCGCCGTGGGGGCGG
>NZ_JASKMT010000006.1 GCF_030124175.1 Streptomyces sp. 549
CCGTTCCCGGGTTTCCCCAGGTCGGAGGCCCTGCTTTTCAGGGTGAGTGACGGGACTTGAACCTGTTTCGTGAACATACTGTGACCTGCGACGATGCCGAAATTCGGGACATATGCGTGACGTTCGATGACGCTCAATGCCGTCCAGGGATGCCGGTTGATGGACGGTTGGGCCACGGCCAAACGCCTCCGTGATCGCTCCTGCGGCCAGGCCAGGGGTGAGTAGCAAACGACGTCACCGCGAAGCGGGCACCTATGCAGCACTGAGCCCCGGCTGATCAGGCCGGGGCTCAGGGGCCGAACCGGTAGCCGGGGGGCAGGCCGGTGCGGCCGTCTATGGGGACGTCGTGTCCGTGTACCCAGATTCCATGATCGGAAACTGTCGCACATGATGGCACAGACATGCGACCATGATCACTACAGCGTGGGCGGGTGTCCGATCCGCTCCCCGACTGGCTGTACGCCGCACGCCTCGACGCAGGCACCCGCATCCGCGACGCGCGCATGCACAACAACCTCACCCAAGAGGCACTCGCCGAGCTGATCGGCGTGGAGCGGCGCACGATCGTCCGCATCGAACTGGGCATCACCAGCCCGCCCCTGGACCGCGTCTTCGCCATCGCCCGCGCCCTCGACATCGCCCCGTCGTCGCTGCTGCCCTGAGGCGTGGCAGGTGCAGTCGCAGCGCGCCATGACCATGGGCCGCTCCCCGGGGATGTGCAGGGTCTGCGGGCCGTCGCAGTACTCGTGCACCATCTCGTACCCGGGGGTCGCCGCGAGACGGCACTCAGCCGCCAGGACCGCGGGGCGGGTCGTCACCGCAGGGCCCCGGCGATCTGCGCGAGGATGGTGTCGAGGTCGCAGTGGGGGGTGCAGGTGCGACACTCGCGGACCGTCCACCCGGGGCCGGACGCGGACTCAATGAGGCGGATCGGCCGCACGTCGCCGCGCAGCTCGTCGCAGCAGTGGCAGCGCTCCAGCGGGTCCGCGGTCACTGTGCGGCCTCGGCGCATGCGGGCCGGTCACACAGCCAGTCGCCCCCGGGTCCGGGGCGCCCTGCGGTGACGAGGCGCCCGCACGAGCTGCACTTCCGCAGGGCGCGGGCGGGCCGCAGGTGGGCGGGCGGCGGGACATGTGATGTCGATGTGTCGCACGTCATACACGCACTGTCACCCCGTCAGGTGGGGGCAGCAGGTACAACCCCTACCCCCACCCCGACAGGTACAAGGTGTACCTACGCCGACACAGGCACCCCCATCCGCCGACGCAACACCTCCGCATCCGGCCGAACCAACCCCCCGCCCCGCACCGACAGATCCGCCACCGCACCCCGCGCAAAAAGGTTGAACCGCACAGTCTCCGGCGACAACTCCCACGCCCTCCCCAGCAGATGCACCACCGCCACCGGCTCCCGCTCCATGCTGTACGCCCGCGCCGACTCCACCAGATGAAACGCCCGCCGCGTCACCGACGGCACCCCCGACACGTCCACCCCCTCCGCAGCCTCCACCGCCGCCCGACCCTGCACCAGGTCCGCACGCATCGTGATCGCATAGGCGTCCACCATCCCCCGCCCGAAGATCAGATACGGGTGCGTGTAGTCGTCCCCCAGACGGCGGGCCGCATCGTCCGCGTGATCCCAGAACCGCTCCGCGTCACCCTTCCTGCCGACCTTCGCGTAGGACAACGCCGCCGCCAACTGGAGCAGACCCCAGCGGGCAACCGCGTCCGCGTCCCGATCCTGCGCCAGCAAATCAGCGGCGCGCATCGCCAACTCCACACGCGCCTCGTGCCGCTCCCCGGCATCCCGGAACACGTGGTTCATGTACCACGCGGCCCCAGCGATGGCCCGCGGCGAGTCCGCGTCCTGCGCCGCGCTCATCGCCCGATCCCCGGTCAGTATCACCAGCTCCGGTACCGGCTGGAACGACAGGAACAACTGCGTCAGGTGGTACACCTCAGCCAGCGCGGCCTGCGCCTGCCTGCGCTCCCCACCGTCCAGGGTCCGGGCCGCGTACTGGACGTCGGCCAGCAGGTCCGGCAGTAGAGCGGCGATCCGGGTTCGGTGCGCCCCCCGGCTGTGCCACGATCGCCACGCCTCCGCCACCCGCGTCAGCAGTTCCCCGACCGGGGCAGGCTCCTCGTCACGACCGTGGTCCAGGTGGTAGGAGGTGAGGGCGCCGGTGACTGCGGGCAGCGCCGGGTGGGCGGCCTTCGTGTACGTGGCCGCGGCCAGCCGCTCCTCGCCGGTGAGTTCGGCAAGGTCTTCCACGGCGAGGACATCGGCCAGCCTCAGCAGGAGTGGCAGGCGCGGGGTGGCGAGCCGGCCGGTCTCGATCGCCTTGACCCACTCTGCGGAGCGTCCGACGAGGCCGCCGAGGACGGGCCGGGTCATGCCTCGCCGCTCACGCAGTCCGCGGACGCGCTGGCCGAAGGTGGTGCCGATGTCAGTGTGCTCGGGCATACTGGTCCCTCCGTCATCTGGTCGCACTCGTGACGGTACCCCCGGTGCCACTCGGTGGGACAGCAAAGCGCCCCCCAGCCTCCGTTGAGGCCGGGGGGCGTTGTGCGTGCCCGGGGCGCTGTACCCGGGCTGTGCAGCGCGGGCCGGTCACCGGCCGGTGCCGTCGCTCGCGGTGTCGACCGCCGGGAGCCGTTCGCCGAGCCGGGCGGCGAGCGCGTAGGCGGGGTGGTTGTCGAGGGGTTGGCTGTGCCGCTCCAGATAATCGATCGCCTGCCGAAGTCGGGGTATCGAGTCCCTCGCGTTCCCCAGGAGCAGGTTGCAGTGGTGGCACAGCAGGGCGCGGATCTGTCCAGTGGCATGGTCGTGGTCCACGTGCATCCGGCGATCGGTGTCAGGGCGTTCGCCGCACAGGGCGCAGAGGTGCTCCTGCTCCGCCAGCATCTCGTTGTAGCGGACGAGCGTGATCCCGTAGAGGCGGCGGAGGCTCTGATCGAACACGCGGTCCTTGCCGTTGGTCGCACGGTACCGCGCCCGATATTGAGCCCGCATGCACTCCTTGCAGTGTCGACGCCTGCCACCTTGGTGGCGCGGGAAGTCTTCAGCCGCCTTGACCTCTTTGCACGTCCAGCAGGCACGCGGTTCCTCCGCATCGCTCACGGCGGCTCCCGTTATCGTCACAGTCCAATGTCCTCACTGGCCGCGTCGGTCCACTTGTCGGCTTCGCGGCCCCGCGGCGCCGGCCGCGCGAAGTCCTTGGCGAGCGGGTCCCAGTACCGGGCCCTGACGCCGAGGATTACAGCCGGGGGACGCTCCCGGTAGCGCCTGTAAGGGCCCGCCGCCCGGAACGCCTCGGCTGTGTTGCACCTGCCGCACAGCATCCCCCGCACCAGACCAGTCTCGTGATCGTGGTCCGTTACGAGGTGCCCGTGCGATGCGCAGATTCCGCACCTGCCGGCCTGCCACTCCTCGATGACGGCCAGTCCCGCGGTGTCCGGGTCTTCCAGCGCGGCGCGCAGAGCCTCCAGCGTCCCTTCGTGCACCTCTCCGGCCGGGAACGTCTCGGCGGGGTCGCGGGGCGAAGGGTTGTCGGGGACGGCCCATCCCCAGCAGGCGGGCGCCATCTGCTCGATGCGCTGACGCGCCTCTGCGTCCGCCGCGTCAGCCGCGGCCATCTCTCGGTCGTAGTCGGCGCGCTCCGCATCCGTCAGGTGGCGCAGGCAGGAGTGCGGGCGGACGGGCCCGTTGGGGAGCCGCCAGTAGCTCAGGGGGCTCTGCCTGCAAACCGTGCCGCGCTTGGTGGTTCGCCCGCACGTCGGGGCTTCTGGGCGCGTGCGTGCGCCGGGGCCGAACAGGGACGAGAAGGCGATGCGCTCTCCTGCGCTGTCCGTCGTGGTCACAGGCCGATCCCTCTCATCGGGTTGTCGCGCCACTTGTCGACGGGCCGGATGTACTCCAGCACCTGCGGGCTGGTCTTGGACCAGCGGCCGTGCTCGGCGATGAAGCTCACCGGCTGACCCGCCTTCGCCGCCTCGGTCGGGCCGCCGGCGCGGAGGCCGTGCGCGGTGAACGCGACGGCGTTGGGTACATCGGCGTCGACGGCGAGCTTGCGGACGCGTTCGTTGATGGCGGCGCCGGACATGCCGCCGGGCAGGAGGTGGCCCCAGCGGTTGATCCGCCGCAGGAGGGGCCCGTCGTGGATGCCGTGGGCGGTGAGAGTGTCGAGCCAGGCGCGGGTGACGCGGACGGGGTCGGTGTCGGGGTGGACGCCGTTGGGGATGTGGACTTCCGCTCCGGCGGCTTCCTGATCGGTCTTCGATGCGCGGATGAAGACGGTGAGGCCGTCGTCGGTGAACGTCACGTCGTCGGTGCGGAGGGCGGCGAGTTCGGAGCGGCGGGCCATCATGGCGAAGCCGAGGATGAGGAGTGCGCGGTCTCGTTGTCCGGCGGGGGTGGCGGGGTCGGTGGTGTCGATCATGGCGCGGAGGATGTTGAGGGTGACGGGTGGCGCCTTGCGCTTGCGCTTGCCCTGCTCGGCGCGGTCTCGCTTGTGGGTCTTGAGGATGCGGAGGGCGGCGCGGGTGTCGGGTTGGCCGTCGTGTCCGGCTTCGCGGTGGGCGACGCGGATGGTGGCGATGGCCTGCTCGATGGTGGCGGGTGCCCGGTCGAGGTCACAGAGGTGGGAGACGTAGGCGGCGAGGGTCTGCGGGCTGGCGGGGAGAGTGGCGCGGCCGTGCTGCTCGCACCAGTCGATGAAGAGTGCGGCTTGGCGGCGGTAGGCGGTCTTGGTGTTCTCGGGGACGGACCGGTCGAGGCGGTCGAGGGCGGCTGGGGAAAGCGCCGTGTTCGGGTCGTGCGGGGTGACGTCGGCCGGGCGCGGTTCGAGGTCGGTCACCAGCGCTCCTCTTCCTCGATGCCGAAGATGGCGGTGATCTGCCGTCGCCAGCGGCAGGGGAACTCTCCGGAGCCGCAGGCGCATCCGGTTGCGAGCCTGTACATCAGTTCGCCGCTCTCCGGGTCTTTCGTCACCCCGTCCGTGGCCCAGCCGACTTCAGATCGGTGCCAGTGGAGGGCGAGGCGGGCAACGTCTTTGAGCTGCGTGATTCCGTCTCGGCGCCGCTCGGCGCGGTCGATGAGATCGGGCAGCGGGTCGTAGGGCTCGGTGAGGGCGTCGTCAGACATGCCTCATTGTACCGTTTCTGACCGTCTATAAGTCAGGTTATGGAGGGTCAGCGCTGAGGGACACTCGCGACGAGCAACGTAAAGACGCTTTACATTCAACCCCGCTCGACGTAAAGTGTCTTTACGTCAACGCCACGCGATGAGGGAGCCCGATGCGCACCTACCCCACGATCGTCGACCTGCTCAACATGGAAGGCCCTGGCCTTCAGGACTACGTCACCGCCGACGAACTCAACCAGCTCCTCGACGGCACCCTGCCCCACGGCCTCATCGCCGACCGCTACATGGAAGACCTCGACTGGACCAACCTCGTCGCCGTCGAGACCGGAAAGACCGCCACCCGCGCCGACCTCCTCACCTGGATTGGCTGGGAGCTGGAGGTCGCCGCCGAGCAGCGCGCCGAGGACGCCGCCACCAACGCGCTCGCTGGTCTCCGCGCACACGCCGCCGCCCAGGCCCGGCACGAGCGCCTCGCACTCCACAGCCGCGACGCCCTCATCGCGCGCGCCAAGGAAAACGGCGCCACCAAGGACGGCATCGCCAAGAGCCTCGGCATCAGCCGGCCCACCCTCGACAAGTGGATGCAGGAGCAGGCCGACCGCTCCCTCTTCAACGACGCCATCTACACCCTGGTTCGCCGCGACACCAGCCAACAGGGTCAGGAGATGCTGCTCCAGGCGCTCGGCATCCGTGACACCTCGGCCCAGGCTCACGTCTTCCTCGCTGGCCTGTCGGCCCGCGCGCTCGGCGACCTCCGCGACGGGGAGCGTGAGCTGCTGGATCGCGCCGAGAAGCGAGCGCGCGAACTCGTCTGAGGGAGGCTGGCTGCGGCTACGTCGGCGCCCCCGCCAGCATCCGCAACCACACCAACCGACACCACAAGGAGACCTGACCATGCGCCCTCGCCGTCGTTCCGACAAGCTCCTGGAGACCGCGCGCCACCTCGCGCCCCAGGGTGACAACCCCGCACTCAACGCCGCCGTCACCGCTTACATCCACGAGGCCCAGCGGGACCTCGACCGCCTCACCAACCCGCCCGCCAGGCGCGCCGCCGACTGGTACATGAGCCTGCCCCACAACCGTCTGGCGTTCGGCCCGCTCTGGTACTGGCTGATGCGACACAAGAAGATCACCTTCCCTGCCGTGGGTGCGCTCTACGTCGCCGTGATCGTGCTCGGCGTTCAGCCCTGGCGCTGACCGCTGCTCGGGCCCGTCCAGCGTTCCCCGTCGTGCTCCCAGTCGAGGCGGTCGGACGGGTCGTCGTAGCCGTACTCCTCACGGCACAGGTCGCACCAGGCACTGTGCTCCTCGCCGTGCCTCGGGGGCTGGTCGCACACCGCGACACCATGCACGTGATGCAGCCGGGCGCCGCACGGCTGGGCCATCACGGCTCGCGCTGAGCCCGCACCACCATCACCGTCCGCTGCACCAACAACCCCGCCATCACCACCACGACCACCGACCGCGCAACCCGCAGCCACCCACACTCCGGCCACGCCGTGATCACCACCGTGTACGCGCCCAACAACCCCAACGTCACCGCCACCGCCATCAGGTGCCGGCCCGCCGCAGACCGCCACCACGGCGCCAGCACGTGGTACACCACCACGAACACCAGCGCGGACAGAGCCAACGCCGTCGACGCGCTGACGTTCATCCACCGGGCCCAGTCCAGATCCATCACTGACCTCCCCGCAGCGCAGCCTCAATCGACTCCGCGAAATGGTTCTCAACCCGCAACTGGCGCAACCTCGCCGCCAGCCGGGCCACTTCCGAGCGCGCCCCCTCTACCTCCCGCCGCGCCCGCACCGCCCGAGCCAACGCCGCATCCGCAGCAGCCTGCCCCGCAGACTCACCCCGACGACGACGCAGCCTCATCCTCCACACCATCACCCCTCACCTCCCCACCACGAGGTAGAGAGTCCAGCGCCCGCACTCCAGTTCGGGCCAGCTCCAACAGCTCACCGTTCTGCTGCTGCGCCGTCCGCCGCGCCTCCTCCGACACCCTGTGTGCCGTGCGCCACGTGTCCCGCTCGGCCCGCAGATCCTCATACGTACGCCGCGGCACCAGCCGGCCAGTCAGCACCATCCACACGCACAGGCCGAGCAGAGCGGTAGCGCCCAAGTCCACGACGCTGATCCCAACCAGCTCCGTCACGGACACCACCACCTCCCCACCCACACGCCAGTGTGGCACCGCCCTACACCACACCAACCCGAGCACCCGGAACGCACAACACCACCCACACGACACCATTGCCACAGGGAGGTAGACGCCATGCCACAGGAGACCTCAGTGGTCAAAGCAGCACAGAACGAAGAGATCCTCCGTCTACGGATCTCCGGCATGCCACTCCGCGAGATCGGCAAACGCGTCGGGCTCTCCCACCAAGGCGTCGCCAACCGCCTCACCGAACTGATCACCGCGACCACGCAGCCACTAGCAACCGAACTCCGACAACTCGAACTCGAACGCCTCGACCGCCTGACCTTCGCCGCCACCGAGATCCTCGAACAGGAAGACGGGACCGTGCTCGCCGCGATCGACCGCCTCCTGCGCGTCCAGGAACGCCGCGCCAAACTCCTCGGCCTGGACGCACCCCAGCAGCTGGACATCGTTCAGGAACAGCGCATCGATCTCGACAGTGAGCTCGTCGCGGATGCGCTCGCCGCGGCGCTGAACGCCCTCGAACTGTCGGAGGAGCAGCGCACGATCGCGCTCGCCGCCGCGCAGCAGAAGCTCGCCGAAGCAGCTTCGGAATGATCATCCCGGGCTCGGTGGCACCCTGCCGCGCATGAGACTGCTGCTCACCGGAGCGTCCGGGTTCGTCGGGTCCACCGTCCTCGCCCACGTCCTCGCCCACACGGACTGGGACGTGGCCTGCCCCGTGTCCTACCGGCACCGCGGCGACGGCGCCCGCATCAACGATGTTCTCAACCGGTTCATCGACGTCCGCCGGCGGGTCGACGTCATCCCGCACGACCTGGCGCTGCCCATCACGCCGCTCCTTGCCGAGCAGATCGGGTCCGTCGACTACGTGTGGAACATCGCCTCCGAGTCGCACGTCGACCGGTCGCTGACGGACCCGGTGTCGTTCGTGCGGAACAACGTCGAGCTCCAGCTGAACATGCTGGAGTACGCCCGCCTGGCGAAGCCCCGGCTGTTCCTCCACATGTCCACGGACGAGGTGTTCGGCCCGGCCGCGGAGGGCTACCGGCATCACGAGTGGGACAGCATCCGCCCCTCGAACCCGTACGCCGCGTCGAAGGCCGCGCAGGAGGCTCTCGCCTACTCCTACTGGCGCGCCATGGGCATTCCTTTGATCGTCACCAACACGATGAACCTCCTCGCGCCCGCCCCGCAGGCCAGCGAGAAGTTCATTCCGAAGATCGCCCGCGCCATCTACGGCGGCGAGAAGCTCACCGTCCACGCCAGCCCTGACGGCGTGTCCGGGTCGCGCTGCTGGGTGGACGCCCGCGACTTCGCCGCCGCCTGGCTGTGGCTCACCCAGCACTTCGACGGCGACGAGCGACTGACGTACTACCCGACCATGCCCGCCGGCCCGCTCAGGTACAACGTCGTCGGCGAGGAAGCGTCGAACCTCGACGTCGCGGAACGCATGGCCGCAGCGGCGGGGCGCCCCCTCAGCTTCGAGCTGGTCGACTACCACTCGCAGCGGGCAGGTCACGACCACCGGTACGCCCTCGACGGGTCGAAGCTCGCCGAGCTGGGCTGGCCCGGTCCGCGGCCGTTGGACGAGACGCTGGCGGACATCGTGAAGTGGTACGCCGACAACCCGCAGTGGCTGGCCGCATGAGCGCCCCGCAGCCGCGGCCCTACCGGCAGATTGCTGGGCGCACCCTCGACCAAGCAGCGGCAGTTATGAACGCACTGCCGGAACGGCCGCAGGTAGAAGACGCGAAGATCAACGCGGCTCAGGCGCAAGCTCTCGCCACCATCGCCATTGCCCAGGCGCTGCTTGAGATCGGCGATGTGCTTCGGGCTGGCCTTCAGGAGTCGGCCGATGAGTGACCTGTACCGGGCTGCGGTGATTCCGACCCACAACCGGCACGACATGGTGTCCGACTGCATCAACTCCGTGGTGGACCAGGTCGACACCGTGATCGTGCTCGACAACGGGTCTGACCCGCCGATCTGTCCGGAGCCGTGGCATGGCAAGGCTGCGGTGGTCGCTGTCCCGCTCGACCCGCCGAACATCTCGACGTTGTGGAACATCGGCCTCGCTCTCGCCGACTCGGCCGCCTACCGGCACGGTGCGGATCGGTGGGACATCGCGGTTCTCAACAGCGACGTCACCGTCCCCGGAGGCTGGGTGGCTGGCCTCTCCTCGGCGATGCGTGCCACTGCGGCGGTGCTCGCCTACCCCGACCAGCACGGCGGCCGACGGCAGGTCCTCCACACGAAGGCGCAGCCGGTCGACCTGCGGCAGCGGATCACCGGCTACGCCTACCTGCTGCGCGGCGAGACGGGCCTGCGCCTGGATGAGGGTCTCGCCTGGTGGTACGGCGACGACAGCCTCGACTGGACGGCCCGCGAGCGGGGTGGGGCTCTCCTGGTGCCCGGCCTGGCGGTGGAGCACCGCTGCCCGAACGGCTCGATGTACGAACGCCCCGAGCTCCAGGAGCAGGCAGGCCGGGACCGGGAGACCTTCCGTCAGAAGTGGGGGCGCACCCCATGGTGAATCAGGAGCAGCGCATGCGTATCGCAGTCACGGGCGGTGCCGGGTTTTTCGGCCGCGCCACCATCGCCGCCGCCGAAGCCGCCGGGCATGAGGTGTGGGCGTTCGACCGCACTCAGGGCCTGGACGTCCTCGGGTCGCTGGACGCGCTCGAAGGTGCGGACGTCGTCATCCATTTGGCCGGCGTGCTGGGCACGTCGGAGTTGTTCGACATGCCGGAGACGGCGCTGGACGTGAACATCAAGGGCACGCTGCGGGTGTTGCAGTGGTGCCGGGATCATCGGGCGTCGTACGTCGGGGTGTCGATGCCGGACCCGTTCCCCAGCGTGTACACGGCGACGAAGGTGGCCGCGCGCAGGCTGACGACCGCCTGGCACCACGCCTACGGGCTCCGCGTCTCCACCGTCCGCGCGTTCAACGGCTACGGCCCGCATCAGCACTACGGGCCGGGTCATCCGCAGAAGATCGTGCCGACGTTCGCGCGCGCGGCGTGGGAGGGCCGGCCGTTGCCGATCTGGGGTGACGGCGAACAGGCCATGGATCTGGTGCATGCGGACGATGTGGGGCGGATGCTCGTCGAAGCCGTCAGTCACGGCGATGATGCGACGTTCGACGCGGGCACGGGGACGCCGGTGACGGTGAACGAGCTGGCGGCGTTTGTGCTGGAGGTGACCGGGTCGAAGGCGGGCGTCGTGCATTTGCCGATGCGGGCGGGTGAAGTACCGGTGCAGATCACGGCGGAGGGTGAGGGCTGGGATCGGTTGGACTGGAAGCCGGAGTTGGATTGGGATCGGATCGCGGAGACCGTCAGGTGGTACCGGTGAGCGACTTCCAGGACCGGGGTGAAGCCGCTCGCCGGGCCGCCGGAATCGACGGCACCGCAGGCGACGCCCAAGACATCCGGCACCGCTTCGTCCTCGACGAGCCCACAGGCGGATGCCTCCTCTGCGGCCTCGCCGAGACTTACCGCCAGCACATCGACCGCCCACTCGGCTGCGGCTGGTGTTACGAGGAGCAGGGCGAGGAAGTCCACCCACACCCCGAGTGCAAAGTGAAGGCGGAAGCATGAGCGCCGATGTAGCGATCCTCAGTGCGGTGTACGACGGGTACGACTCGGTGAAGCCTGTACTGGAGCAGGCCGGGCTGGAGGTCGACTGGGTTCTCGTCACCGACCACGAACCAGCCGATGCGCGCGGCTGGCGGGTGGTGGTTGAGCCGCAGCCGGATGTGCCGCCGCGCCGCGCGGCGAAGGCCCCGAAGTTCGAGCCGTGGAAGTACACCGACGCCCCGGCCAGCATCTGGGTCGACGCCTCGTTCCGGGTCACCTCGCCTGGTTTCGCCGCCGCCGTCATGGAGCACGCGAAGCCGATCGCCCAGTTCGAACACCCCTGGCGCGACTGCCTCTACGACGAGGCCGCCGAGATCACCAAGCTGGGCATGGACCCCGACGGTGTCGCCGCGTGGCAGACCCGCCGCTACCGCGAGGCAGGGCACCCCGAGCGCTGGGGCCTGTGGGCATCCGGCGTCATCGCCCGCAAGCACACGGCCGCAGTGAAGCGGATGGGGGCGGCGTGGGCGCGCGAGGTGGCGTCCGGGTCGGCACGGGATCAGGTGTCGCAGCCGCACGTCCTGCGCGAGGCGCGGCTGCGCCCCACGACCCTGCCGGGGACGCACTTCACCAACGCGTGGCTGGCCTACGAGGGAAGCGGAAGGCACTGATGAGCGAGCAGACACCGAGCGTGGGCCGCATCGTCCACTACGTCAGCCACGACGACAAAGAGTGCCGAGCCGCGATCGTCACAGAGCTGACCGGCGACCCCGACCACCCGAAGCATGTGGGACTCGCCGTGCTCAACCCGACCGGCCCCGATTTCCATCGCACGGTCCCGCATCACGATGGCGCTGAAACCGCAGGTTCACCGGACTGCCCGGACGTCGGAGCGCACGGCAGCCCCTTCCGCTACTGCGCCTGCGGCTGGGCCGAGGCGTCGCCCGTCGTCGGCACGTGGCACTGGCCGGAGCGTGTGTGATGCCCAGCATCGAGATCAACGAAGCAGCAGGGCGACTTGCGGCACTGCTCAATGAGCTGGGCGCCGCAGGCATCGAGGTCGAGGCAGCACTCGGCGGTTTGAGCTTGAGTACAGACGCCAGACCGTATTGCGCGTCTGTGGAACCCGTGGATACGGGCGTCCGGTCGGCGGGATCTACCGCTTGGGAGGTTGCCGGATGACGAGCATCGAGATCGGCGGCGGCAGGCTCGTCCAGGCCGGCTGGATCAACCTCGACCCGCAGCACGGCGCCGGCGACTGGCGGCGCCCCGCGCAGCAGACACCCTGGCCCACCGGCGACCGCACCGTGGGCGCCATGCGCGCGAGCCACGTCATGGAGCACATCCCCGCCGGCGACCCGCGACTGGCGGTGATGAATGAGGCGCACCGCGTGCTGCTCCCCGGCGCCGTGTTCGAGATCCGCGTACCCAACGCCCTCAGCGGGACGTGGCACGCCTTCGCCGACCCCACCCACGTCTCGTTCTGGTGCGTCGAGTCGTTCCACTACCTCGACGGCACGAAGGCCGCCCACGCCGACTACGGCATCCGCCCGTGGAAGACGCTGGAGCTCCGCATCCAGGGCGACAACGAGATCCTGTGGAAGGGCACCCCTCGGTGATCCCGGAGGTGTCGGTGGTCGTCCCGTACCACCCTGCGCGGGCCCGGAACGGGATGCTGGCGCGGGCCCTCACATCGATCAACAAGCAGACCGTGCCCCACCACCTCATCACTGTGGAGGACACGGAGAAGCAGGGCGCAGCAGCCACGAGGCAGCGCGGCCTCGACGAGGCCACCACGCCGTGGGTCGCGTTCCTCGACAGCGATGACGAGATGGACCCCACCCATCTGGAGCAGCTCCTCGCCTGCGCCCGCGAGACTGGCGCGGACTACGCGTACCCGTGGTTCCGGGTGCGCGGCGGGCGTGACCCGTTCCCCATGTTCTTCGGCCGCCCCTGGGACGACGACCACCCCCACGCCACCACCATCACCATCCTCGTCCGGACCGGCCTCGCTAAACTCGTCGGCTTCCACGGCCAAGGCGAAGACTTCGCGTTCACCAAGGGCTGCGTGACAGCAGGGGCGCACATCGTCCACCTGCCCGTGCGCAGCTGGACCTGGCACCACCACGGCGCCAACTCCTCAGGCCTCCCCACCCGAGGCGACGCCCGCGCCCGCTGACCGCCGGACCGCGCCACCATGAGCAGCGGCCACAATCCAGACATGACCACCGGAGACCGGGCCCAGATCGCGCAGCGCGCAGCCACGCTGCTCGACACCCGACTCCAGAAACCCCCCTGGAAGCCACTGCCCCACCAGGTACCGCCCCCCGGCGACTGGTACGGCTGGGCAATGATCGCCGGCCGAGGCGCGGGCAAGACGGACGCCTGTGCCGAGTACGTCGTCCGGCACGTCAACGGGCCACCCTGCATACCGGGCCCGGTGCCGCACTGGATCGGCATCATCGCCCCGACCCTCGGTGACGCGGCGACTGCATGCGTGGAGGGCCCGTCCGGGATCCGCGCTCACGACCCTTCCGCCAAGGGCCCCATCGCAGCACCAGGCGGTTCCGTGGTGCGGTGGCCGAATGGGGCGCAGGCGAAACTCTTCGGTACGGACAGTCCGGGCGACGTGGAACGCCTGCGCGCAGGTGGGAACACCTGTCTCATTTGGGCCGAGGAGTTGGCGGCCTGGCGCCACCTCGACGCCGCATGGGACCAGATGCGGTTCGGCCTCCGCTCCGGGCCCCGGCCCCACTGGATCGCTTCCACCACCCCGAAGCCGAAGCCCATCATCAAGAAGCTGGTCGCCGGAGAGATCCCCAACTCCGTGCTCACCACGGCCACCACCTACGACAACCCGCACCTGCCTGAGCACATCCGCCAAGCGCTGGAAGACTCCTACAACGGCACACAGCTCGGCCAGCAGGAGCTCCTCGGCCTCATCATGGACGAGGACGAAAACTCCCTGTGGACCCGCGCCATGCTTGACGCCGCGCGGGTGAGGCCAGATGACATGCCTGAGCTGGTGCGCACCGTCGTCGGTGTCGACCCGTCCGGTGGGGCCGGCGAGCAGGGCATCGTCGTCGCAGGCAAGTCGGGGCTGATCCTCCCCGGAGGGGACTTGAGCGCCGAGGAGATCCTCCGGTCGGGCCAGGCGAACGCGTCTCCCGCCATGACCGAGCTGCTGATCCAGCAGGCTCACGGTGCGCACCAGCGCGGCGCCGTCCGGCCGCAGCATCACGGCTACGTCCTCGATGACCGCACATGCCACCTTCCCCCGGACGGCTGGGGTCGGCGCGCGGTGCAGGCCGCGATCGACTGGGAGGCCGACGAGCTGGTGGTGGAGCGCAACTACGGCGGGGACATGGCCGTGGCGACGCTGCGCACAGCAGCCGACGCGTTGGGCGTGCAGATCCCGATCCGTACGGTGACCGCGACGCGAGGTAAGGCGGTGCGGGCGCAGCCGGTGAGTGCGCTGACCGCGCAGGGGCGGTGGCATCACGCCGGGGTGTTCGAGGAGCTGGAAAGTCAGATGTGCACCTGGTACCCGGAGATCGGCTGGTCGCCTGACCGGATCGACGCAGCCGTATGGACCGCGTGGCAGCTCAAGCTGGTGCGTACCGCAGTTGCCGGGCAGGGCTCGTTGGGTGGCGATCTGGCCAGAAAGCAGATCACTGGGGGACGGCTACGGTGACGGGCATGGACATGTGGCTGCTGCTCATCGTGATGGCGTTGGCGACGTACCGGCTCACCCGGCTCGTTGTTGCTGACACGTTTCCTCCGGTGTTGTGGCTGCGTGACCGGCTCGTCGGGGGCTGGCGTGAACTGACGCTGCCGGAGATGGAGAAGAACCCGCTGCCCGTCTTGGACGATCACGATCCTGCTGTCGACGTTGCGCGACTCGGTAGCGTCACCATGATCGATGGGCGGATGCACCGGTACGTGAACCGGCAGCGTTGGGTGCCGTTCTGGCTGGCCGAGCTTCTCTCGTGCCCGTGGTGCGCTGGCGGTTGGGTGGCGCTCGCAGTGACGGCCGGGGTGTGGGCGGTGGCAGGCCTGGCGATGCCTGTCCTGGTGTGGCTTGCGGTGTGGGCGGTGGGTGCGCTGATCTCGGCACAGGAATGGGCGTAGCTGCAGCTGTGCCATGGTGATGGGTGTGGGCCCGTGTCTCTGGGGTCTCGTGGTGGAGGGTGAGGGCCGCCCGCGATGGGTGTCGCGGGCGGCCCTTCTCCACGCCCCGGAATGATCTTCACCGGTCGGCCCTTACCGTGCCTCGCAGACTCAGCCCACGGGAGCAGCGGAGCGGCACATGGCCTGGTATCACGCCTTCACCCGACGCGCCACGCTGCCCACGCCCGAGCCCACACCCCAGACCGTCACCGCCGCCGCCACCCCCGTGAAGCACCCCCGCACCGAACTCATCCGCACCACCGACACCTGGCAAGAAGAGGCCTGGCAGTTCTTCGACGGCCTCGGCGAGTACAACTACGCCGTCACCTGGGAGAGCCACATGCTCTCCCGCGTCCGCCTCTTCGCCGCGAAACTTGAACCCGGCGTGGACGAGCCCGTGCGCGCGGATGCGGGGGCCGGCGTCGACTTCATGACCACCCTCGCCGGAGGTGTCGCCGGGCAGGCCCAGCTCATGGCCAACCTCGCCGTGCAGCTCTCCGTCCCCGGTGAGGGGTACCTCGTCGGCGAAACCATCAACGGTGTCGAGCAGTGGTCGGTGCGTTCCATCGACGAGGTGCGGGCGGCGCGCGGCCACTTCGAAGTGATCGACGAAGCGGCCACCTCCGGCACGAAGTGGCGGGCCCTCGGTGCGGATTCGCTGGTGACCCGCGTGTACCGGCCGCACAAGCGGTGGCACTACATGGCTGACTCCCCGGCCCGCGCGGCCAGGTCGACGATGCGGGAGCTGGAGCTGGTCAACCGGCACATCACCGCGCAGTACCTGTCGCGGCTCGCGTCGGCGGGTGTGGTGATCTTCCCCGATGAGGTCAGCTTCCCCGTGCGGGAGGAGTTCGCTGAGGCAGCCGACCCGTTCATGGCCGAGTGGATTGAGATCGCCGCCGAGGCGATCCGCACGCCGGGTACCGCGTCGGCGACGGTGCCGGTGCCGATGCGGGTCCCCGGGGAGTACGTCGACAAGATCAAGCACTTGGACTTCACGCTGAAGCTCGACGACAAGATCATCGAGAAGCGGGACAGCACCATCAAACGCCTCGCCACCCAGGTCAACATCCCCCCCGAGATCCTCCTCGGCATGGGCGACGCCAACCACTGGACCGGCTGGCTCCTCGACGAATCCGCCCTCAAGACCAACATCGCCCCGGACGCTGAGCTGATCTGCCAGGCCGTCACCACCGGCTACCTCCAGCCCCGCCTCAAAGCCTCCGGCGTGGAAGATGCCGAACGGTGGGTCGTCTGGTACGACATGTCCGAGCTGACCATGCGCCCCGACCGGTCCGCCAACGCCGTCCTGGCATACGACCGCATGGAACTGTCCGGGACCGCACTGCGCCGCGAGACCGGCTTCAACGAGGCCGACAAGCCCACCTCGGACGAGATTGAGCAGCAGGCACTCAAGTCCATCATCCGCAGCCTGCCGTCCGGGGCGCTGGACGCGCTCGGCCGCCTCACCGGCGTCCAGCTCACCGAAAGCCCACCCGAAGGCACTGCGCCGAGCGCGGCCCCCGCTGCGCCGGAACCCGAACCCGCCCAGCAGGGGCCGCCGGCCACCCGCGACCAGCCGCCGCCCGCCGCTGCTGTGGCGGAGCAGCGGGCGGATCGCATGCTGCGCCAGGCCAAGACGCCCCACGCGGTGAGGTTCGCGGTCGGCAGCCCCGGGGAGATCCTGCACCCGCCTGCGTGTACCAAGCACGCCTACTCGTGCCCGTACACGCATGCCGCTCAGCGCCTCGACCAGAAGGCCCCGCGCCCTGGTACGTCCGGCACGTATGAGGCGCGCCTGGACGCCTTCGGTCGCCTGACCATCGGCAAGCCGACGCCGTACCTGGACACGACCGGTCTCATCACCACACGGAGCCTCAATGGTCTCGCTCACAGCCGCCGCTGACGGCCCCCATACCGGCGCGATGATCGCCCTCATGCCCACGGCGGAAGACGCCGCACGGCTGGCGATCGAGGGCGGCGAGCCGGCCGACCAACTGCACCTGACGCTGCGCTACCTCGGCAAAGGCGCGGATTTCGACGACACCGCGCGCTCCGCGATCGTGGACTCGGTGCGCATGCTGGCCGAGGGGATGCCGCCGATCACGTCGAAGATCTTCGGTGCCGCGCACTGGAACGGCAACAGCGATGAGCCGTCGTGGGTGTGGTCCGTCGGCGACGACCCGGAGCACGGGCGGTCGCTGGAGGCCGCGCAGGGCATGGCGGAAGAGGCGCTCCTCATGGCACCGGCGGATGTGGAGCTTCCGGCGCCGCACACGCCGTGGGTCGCGCATGTGCGTGCAGCGTATTCAGACGAGCTGGATCTCATCATCGCGCTGGAGGAACGACTGGGCCCGATCACCTTCGACAGGGTGAGGGTGGCATTCGCTGGGGACCACGCCGACATCGCCCTTGGCGAGAGCGCGACCGCATCGGCTCGCGGCCAAGCACCCCCACTCCGCATCGAAGTGGAGACGAACCGAGGCGGCAAGCTCGCGCTCGGCGCGATCCGGTCCGCCCTGGAACGTAGCCTTCACGTCCCGCACCAAGTGACAGAACGGGTCCGCACCAATCCGGTCACCGCCGCCGCCGCTGACGGCCCGCTGCGCCGCAAACCCACCGAGACGGAGACGGCCAGCCGCGTCGACTTCACCGCCATCGACGACGCCTGGCAGACCGCCGTCGACACCGTCACCGCCGCCTGGCCCCACATCCAGGCCGCGCAACGCCACCAGATCACCGCCGCCGTCACCACCGCCGTCGCCGGGGACGACATCGACCAGCTGAACACGCTCACCGTCGACACCGCCCCGGGAACTGCGCTCCTCTACTCCCACATGCGGCGCCTCGCCGAGACCGCCGGGCGCGAGCAGGAACGCGAAGCCCGCGACCAAGGCGTGACCGTACCGCCATGGGACCTAGGCGACGCCAGCGTGGTGACGGCCGCGGCCGGCCTGGCGCTGCTGCGGCAGCTCGCCCGCGCGACAGCCAACCTGCTCGGCGGGTCGCTGGTGCAGTCCGCGGTGCGGCAGGTGATGCGGCTCATCGGCGCCGGGCGCCCGGCGCAGGAGGTGGCGGCCGAGGTGGATGTGCATCTGCGGGAGCTGTCCGAGGCGTTCCCCCGGGAGAACATTGCGGCGGCGATGACTGCCGCGCAGAACGAGGGCCGCATGGCCGTCCTCGCCGTCACGCCGCCCGCGACGTATGTGGCCAGTGAGGCGCTCGACCGCAACAGCTGCGTCCCTTGCCGGGCGATCGACGGCACCCGCTTCGCCGACCTCGACGCCGCGCGCCGCGCCTACCCGGCAGGCGGATACAACGGCTGCCTCGGCGGGTCCCGGTGCCGGGGGATGCTCGTGACGGTCTGGCCGCAGAGTGGGGGGCAAACCACTACCGGAATGATCTTGGCTGCGAGTGCTCACACAATGCCGCAACAGACCACCGAGCAGGGAGGCACGATGCCGTACAGCGTCGTACAACACCACGCCGACTGTGCGGCCGATACGCCGTGGGCCGTCGTCAAGGATGACACCCAGGACCTGATGGGCTGCCACACCACCCAGGCCGAGGCCGAGGAGCAGCAGCGCGCCCTGTACGCCGAAGACGGCGAGGCCCCACCGGGCGCGATGGCCGACTCCGCAGCCGAAACGCCGACTGTCACCCCCGCACAGACCCTGGCCGTCGAGGAGCAGACGGCAGCATGGGAAGGTGTCCTCGCCGTTGAGGGCGTCACCACCGGCGACGGCCGCGAGTTCGCGGAAGGCGCCCTGAGCTGGGCTGACCTGCCGGTGCCGCTGCGCTGGAACAAGGAAGACTCCCACGGCGGGGAGCCGCACACTGTGGCGGTCAACGTCGGCCGGATCGACCGGATCTGGCGCGACGGCGGCAAGATCATGGGGGCGGGCGTCCTCAACCTCGCCGAGCCGGACGGGCAGCGGGCACACGACCTGATCAAGGGCGAGTACCTGCGCGGCGTCAGCATCGACGCCGACTCCATCGCCGAGGCCGACATCGAACTCGTGTGGCCGGACGACGCGAACGAGGGCATGGAGGAGGACGGCGACCTGTTCGAGATGCTGTTCGCCCAGCCCGAAAAGATGATCTTCCATGGTGGGCGGATCCGAGCCGCCACGCTGGTCGACATCCCCGCCTTCGCCGAGGCGTTCATCGCGCTCCTCGACGAAGCCGGCGCGGTCGTCGCCGGCGGGCAGCCGCTGACCGACGAGGAGCGCAAGGCACTGCGGGGAGGACCGGAGACCGCACAGCCGCAGGCAGTGGCCAAGCCGGCGGTGACCGCGGCAGGCGGCGACTGGCGTCCCCCGGCGGCATGGTTCGCCGACCCGGAGCTCTCGGTGCCGACGGGGATCACCATCACCGACGACGGTCGCCTGTACGGGCACGCCGCGCAGTGGGGCTCCTGCCACATCGGGCAGGACGACACGTGCATCCAGCCGCCGCGCGAGGACGCCCACCCGTACTACATGACCGGCGAGGTCGCGTGCGATGACGGGAGTCGGGTGGCGGTCGGCCAGGTCACGGTCGGCACCGGGCATGCACCACTGCACCTGGGCGCGTCTCCGGCCGCCGAGCACTACGACAACACGGGCGCGGCCGTCGCCGATGTGGCGGTGGGCAACGACCGGCACGGCATCTGGGTCGCGGGCGCGGTGCGGCCCGGGGTGGACCCGTTGAAGGTGTACGAGCTCCAGGCTGCGGGTCAAGTCAGCGGTGACTGGCGGCGGATCGGCGGTGCGCTGCGGCTGGTCGGGCTGTTGGCGGTCAACGTCCCGGGCTTCCCGGTGCCGAAGATGCGGGCGAGGGTCGCGAGCGGTCAGCCGCAGGCGCTGTTGGCGGCCGGACGGCCGACGGTGGCGTGGGGGCTGTCGGAGGAGGAGTCGGAGCGTCAGGCGGTGCGGCTTGTGATGCGGATGCTGTCGCGTCGGGTCCACCCCGGGGGGAGGTGAATAGCTGTGTGCGGATGCAACAAGAGACGTCGTCCGGTACCTCCGCCCCCGCCCCCGCCGAGCCCCTGACCTTTATATTCAGCGCACCGGCAAAGGGAATTGACCTTTGCCGGTGCGTGTGCTATGCGATAGCCTTCGCGAATAAGGAGCGCCAACAGTAGGCGCACAACCCTTCATCCGGAGGTCACCGTGCCAGCCGAAGAACTGTTCAGCGCCCCCTCAGACCTCACCCTCGTCGGCGACGACGAACTCACCGAACTCGAAGCCCGCGGCACGCAGGAGTTCGACCGCGTCAGCGCGATCGACGACGTCGACCCCGAGACGCTCCAGTACGCCATGCGCCTCACCGACGACCTCGACCGGCTGCGCGCCGAACTGTCCGTCCGAGAGGTCCGCGCCCAGCGCAACGCCGAACTCGCCCGCACCCGCACCGCCGAGCAGCTCACCGCGCTCCAGCAGCGCGTCCACGGCGACACCCAGCCCGGCACCGGAGCAGCACCCGCCACCGTCGACCCCGAGGCCATCGCCGCCGCCGCCGCGCGCGGCGTCACCGCCGGCATGGTCGCCCTCATGGGTGAACGCCGTGGCGGCGTCGACCCCGAGGCCCTCGCGCGCCGCGCCACCGCGTCCCTGGCGGAGACCGCCCGGCACGCCCCGAAGCCCAAGGTTTCCGAGCGGCGCCTCGCGGTCACCGCCTCCGTCGACATCCCCGGCGTGGCGCACGGCGGTGAACTGCCGTCGCTGTCCGCACTGTCGGACGTCGTCGCCCGCAAGGCCAAGAGCATGCCGGTCACCACCGGCAACCCCAACCACCAGCTCGTCGCCAGCATTCGCAACGACTTCGAGCACACCCTCGACGACCGCACCTCCCCGGCGCAGGTCAACGAGCTGGTCCAGTACCTCACCTCGCCGGACAAGCAGCAGGCCCTCGTCGCCGGCGGCGGATGGTGCGCACCGTCCGAGACCCGCTACGACTTCTTCAACGTCGCCTGCGAAGACGGCATGATCGACCTGCCGACCTTCGGCGTCACCCGCGGCGGCGTCCAGTTCCCCGTCTCCCCGTCCCTCGCGGACGCCCTCGGCGGCGGCACCGCCTTCGCCGGCTTCGCGGCCGAGTTCGACAACACCTCCCAGCCGTGGCTGTGGACCGAAGCCGACGACGTCGCCACCGTCACCGGCAGCCCCAACAAGCCCTGCATCCGCGTCCCCTGCCCGGAGTTCTCCGAGGAGCGGCTGGAGTGCTACGGCTACTGCCTCACCGCAGGCAACCTCACCGACGACGCGTACCCGGAGGCGACGCAGCACATGCTGCAGCTCCTCATGTCGGCGCACGCGCACGTCATCAACGCCCGGCTCCTCGCGCTGATGCTCAACCTGTCGACCGCCCCGATCACCATCTCCGGTGGCGCGGTGACCGACGCGGCAGCCCCCCGCATCTACAACGCGGTCGGCCTGGCGGCAGCCGACTACCGGGCCCGCTACGGCATGTGCATCACCGACGTCCTCGAAGTTGTGCTGCCGTACTGGGTGCGTGAGGTCATTCGAGGCGACCTCGCCTGGAAGGCGGGCGTGGAGCTCCAGGCCGTTCCCGACTCGCAGATCAACGGCTACTTCGTCGACCGGAACGTGCGCCCGCAGTGGGTCAACGACTGGCAGGTGCGCGGCGCCTCGCAGTTCGGCAACGCGACCCCGATGGCGGCCTGGCCGACCACGGCCGACTTCCTGATCTACGCCGCCGGCACGTTCCTCCACGGCAACGGCATGAGCCTGGACCTCGGCGTGATCCGCGACTCCGTCCTCAACTCGGAGAACGACCACACCGCGGCCTGGTCGGAGGAGTGCCACCTCGTCGCCCGCGTCGGACACGAGTCGCGCCGGTACACCGTCGGCTTCAACGTCAACGGGTCCACGTCGGCGCTGCTCACCGGCACCGTCCGCGTCTGACCGGTGTCCACTACGAGTACAGGAGGGTGGTGAGCGCCGGTGGCCGGAGCACGCCAGATCGTCGACCCGCCAGCGTTCACCACCCTGCCCTACGGGCTGTGGGAAGCCGCCCACACCCCCACCCCGGCAGGGCCCCAGTGGCAGCAGGGCGTCACCTGGGTCGAGCGTTGCCCTACCGGCGCCACCACCTACGACGAGTGCCTCGCCGTCACCGGCGTCGGCGCCGTCCCCGAACCCGCCACCAAGACCAGCAACGTCGATCAGACCAACCGGGGCGCGACCCCGTTCACGGTGTACGCCGAGTTCGACTGCTCACCGGTCGGTCTCGGTGACGCCGCGACCGTCGCCGAGCAGGCACTGGCCCGCGTGGAGCAGCAGCAGGTCGAGACGGCGTTCTGGACCGGCGCAGCCGGCGGCCAGCCCGTGGTCTTCCCTCACCTGGCCGCCGATGCTGTGGTGGCTGATCCGCAGGGCATCACGCTGCAGACCGCCGCGAGTGTGTGCGTCACGGGCGCGGACATCGCTCACGGTCTCGGCGAGCTGGAGCAGTGCCTCGCCACCTGTTATGCCGGGCAGGGCGTCATCCATGTCCCGCGCAGCGCCCTGCCCACCCTCGCGGCTTGGAAGCTCGCCAAGCGGGGCGACGACGGGCGGCTGTACACCCCGGCAGGGAACCTGATCGTGGTCGGTGGCGGCTACACCGGCACCGACCCTGGCGGTGCCGATCCGGGTGACGGCACGACGTGGATCTACGCCACCGGCGCCGTGTTCGCCTACCGGTCCGACGTGTTCGTGACCCGGGTGCGGGACTCCCTGGACCGGGCTGAGAACACGGTCCGCATGATCGCCGAGCGCACCTACGTCCTCGGGTTCGAATGTTGCCTGCTCGCCGCCCACATCACGCTCGGCGTGCCCACCGAATAGGAGCAAACCGTGGCCACATCAACCTGCGTGACGCCGATCAAGGGCACGCACCTGCGGATCGTCGCCCTGGACGTGTGCGGCAACCCCGTCACCGGATCGTCCAGTCTCGTCCTCGTCACCAAGGGCTTCGTCCAGGTGCAGATGTCGCCGGACTACGAGGACGGCGTCGAGTTCTTCGAGCGCACCGCCGACGGCTCGGTGTGCGTCAACCAGAAGGACGACCCCGTCCTCAAGCGCTACGAACTGACCATCGACTTCTGCGAAGTCAACATGCTCGGCATCGCCTTCATCACCTCCGCCCGCTCCCTCACGCTGGGCAGCCCGGCAACCGGCACCGGCTTCGCCGTCGCCGAGGGCAGCGCCCCGAACCGGTTCTCGCTGGAGGTGTGGCAGGAGGTCGCCGGTGCCGGCGCCTGCGACCCGTCCGGACAGCAGCGGTTCATCTACAACGCCTTCCCCAACGTCGGCGCCTCGCGGTTCGGGGACTACACGATCGAGAACGACCGCTCCACGCTGCAGATCATGGCCGAGACCCGGGCGGCGTCGCCGCAGTGGCTGTCCGGACTCGGCGAGTCGTGGCTCCCAGCGGGCGAGGTGCTTCAGACGGATGAGCACTGGGCGCTGAACGTGACCACGAACCCGCCGCCGACACAAGCGTGCGACACGGCCGAACTCGTCCTGAGCTGACCTGATGGCCGCGGACCTCACCGGCCCGTGCGCTGACTGGCCCGTGCACTGGACGTGCGACCTGGAAACGCTGAACCCTGCCGTGACCGGGATCGCGGTGTCGTCGGCGACGGAGGTGCTGTGGGCTCTGACCGGGATGCGGTTCGGCACGTGCGAGGTGACGTTGCGGCCGTGCGCGAGGGACTGCTTCGACGGCCGGTTCTTCGACGACTTCGGGCCGCCGTGGACGGGGGGCCGCTCGTATCCGCAGCCCGCGCTGATCGGCGGCCTGTGGTTCAACCTGACGTGCGGCGGCTGCACGTCAGGTTGCTCTTGCACGGACGTGTCGGAGGTGCGGCTCCCGGCGCCGGTGAACCGGATCGTCGAGGTGCTGATCGATGGCACGCCGATGGCGACGGGCTCGTACCGGCTGGACAACAACCGGCTGCTGGTGCGCACCGACGGCGGCCAGTGGCCGCGCTGCAACGACCTGTCGCTGGACGACACCGAGCCCGGCACGTGGTCTGTCACGGCGGTCTACGGCGAGGAGCTGCCCGAGGGTGCGGCGCTCGCGATGGGGCAGTTGGCGTGCGCGATCGTGGAGGCGGCCGGCAACGGCGGGGAGTGCCCGCTGCCGGCGGGGGTGCAGCAGCTGGCTCGGCAGGGCGTGACGATCCAGTACCCGGACGTCGGGGAGCTGTTCCGTGACGGCCGGACCGGGCTCTATCTGGTGGACATGTTCATCGCCGCCTGGAATCCGGGCAGGCTGCGCAACAGGTCGCGGGTGTACCGGGTGGATCAGCCCACTGTGCGGAGGGCCGGAACGTGATCACCGGGCCGCTTAAGTGGTACACCGTCGCCGAGACCATCCGGGCGGCGGTGCACGCAGACCTGACCGTGACCCCGCAGCGTTCGGGTGTGGTGCCCGGCGCGATCGCGTGGGACGAGTGCGACTGCGGCATGCTCGCCGTCGCACAGAACCGTGTGTACCTGTCCGACGCTTTCCCCGAGCCGTCCACGGCCCCGGCCGGGGCGCGGTGTGACGCAGCCTGGGAAGTCGGCGAGTACGTCCTCCAACTCATCCGCTGCGCCCCCAACCCGCAGGGCCAGTCGCTGGCGCCGGAGGTGGTGGCGCTGGACGCCTCCGCGCAGGAAGTGATGCGGGATACCTACGAGGTGTTGAAGGCGATGTCGGAGACGCTGTGCCGAATGCACGACGCCCGCGACATCTCCGACTTCCAGCTGCTCCCGCTCACCTCGCAGGGCCCCGAGGGCGGCTGCGTCGGCGTCGAGGTCGTGTTCCTTATCGGACTGTGGAGGAACTGACGTGTCGATGCAGGTGACGTTCAACGTGCAGCCGTCCCGGGTGCGGCGGATCCTGCTACAGCCGCTGGGTCTGGTCGAGCGGGACGTGCGGCGCCGGGTACGGCGGGTGGAGACTGCGGCGCGGCGGATGGCGCCGGGCAGCATGGGGCAGGGGCAGCGGATCAAGGGCCGGGTCGAGCGCGGCCCGGAGGGCTACCGCGGTGTGGTGACCTCCACGCATCCGGCAAGCATCTACGTGATCAAGGGGACGCGTCCGCACGTCATCCGCCCGAGGCGGGCGAAGGCGTTGAGGTTCCGGGTCGGTGGCCGCACGGTGTTCGCGCGGGTGGTCAACCATCCGGGCACGAAGCCGAATGACTTCCTCAGCAAGGCGTTGCGGGAGGCAGTGTGAGGTGCGCAAACACTCCGGAATGATCTTGTAGGTGGCGAACCTACGGTCAGCGCAGGAGGTACCACCATGACTGCGCAGACCGTCGACATCACCGACGACATCCGCGACTTCACGACCGCCCGGAAGTCCATCCGCTTCCGCGTCGACAGCGACGTCTTCGACGCGGTCCCCGACATCCCCGCTCAGACCCTCCTGGACTTCGCCATGGAGATGGAGCACGCAGGCGACAGCCCCGACCAGGCCATCCGGGCCATGGTCAAAGTCGTCGACATCCTCCTCACCCAGGAGTCCGCGGCCCTCTTCAAGGCCCGCATGTCCAACCCGGACAACCCGATCAGTGCCCAGCAGCTCAAAGACATCATGCCGTGGCTGCTGGAGCAGTACGGGATGCGCCCTACCGAGCCGTCCTCGGACTCGCCAACTGGGCCAGCCAGCCCGGAACCTGGCACGAGCTCGACGGCGAATGCTCCCGCACAGGCGTCGACCTCCGCGCCCTCCCCGTAGACCGCTTCCTCAACATCGTCTACCAGGCCATGGTCGCCCGGCTGCCCCACGACGAGAAACGCGACCCGCGCAAGGAGTTGGACCGTGCGCTGGCCGTCGCATCGTGGCGCCCACCCAGCCGCACCTCCGTACGCCGACCGAAGGACGCCATCCCCGGACTCCCCGACTGGTGGCAGAGCGATGAGGAAGCGAGCAGGTCGATGATGCCGCTCCTGCAGCAGCGAGGACTGGTCTGATGGCAACAGTCATCGGTGATGCGGCGGTCCGGATCATGCCGGACATGCGGCGGTTCGCCGCGCAGATGCGGGCGCAGATGCGCAGCGCCACCTCCGGCATGACCCGGAGCATGCGCGCCACCGGCACCACCATGGGCCGCACCCTCGGCGACGGCTTCGTCCGCGGTGCCGACGGCCGACTGCGAGACGCCCAGGGACGGTTCGCTGCGGCGGGGCAGCAGATCACCCGCCAGATGCAGGGCGACATGCAGCGCGCCGGAGACGCCGCCGCCCGCGGATTCACCGGCGCGATGCAGGGGGTGACGCAGTCCTTCCAGGCCACCGGCCAGACCATGGCGACCGCAGGCCAGACGATGACGAAGTCCGTCACGGCGCCGCTGGGGGCGATCGGGGCCACTTCGATCACGGTGGCCGGTGACTTCCAGGCGGCGATGAACGGCGTGCGCGCCGTGTCCGGAGCGGCGGGTAAGGACTTCACCAACCTGCGGAACCTGGCCAAGCGCATGGGCTCCACCACGCAGTTCTCTGCGGTGGAGGCGGCCAACGCCATGGAGTTTCTGGGCATGGCCGGGTTCAAGACCACGGACATCATGGCCGCCCTGCCCGATGTCCTGAGCCTCGCCGCCGCAGGCAACACCGACCTCGCGACCACCGCCGACATCGCGAGCAACATCATGTCCGGTTTCGGTATCGAGGCCAGCGAGATGGGCCGGGTCGCCGACGTCATGGCCGCTACGGCGGCCGGCGCGAACGTCGACATGCGGATGCTCGGCGAGTCCATGAAGTACGCCGCCCCCTTGGCGCGGGCCGCCGGCTGGAGCTTCGAGGACACTGCGGCGGCGGTCGGCTTCCTCGGCAACGCAGGCATCCAGGGGTCGATGGCGGGCACCGGCCTGAACTCCATCCTCGCCACCCTCGCCGACACCTCGTCCGTCGGCGGCCGGAGGCTGAAGGAGTTCGGCGTCGCCGCGCAGGGCGCCGACGGGCAGACGCGTCCGCTGGTGGACATCATCGAGGACCTGTCGACGAAGGGCGCCGATGTCGCCGACGTCATCTCCATCTTCGGCCTGGAGGCCGGGCCGAAGCTGCAGGCGCTGATCGGGCAGGGCTCGAAGGGTCTGGAGGAGTTCGCGAAGGACCTGAAGAACAGTGAGGGTGCCGCCAAGGAGATGGCGGACATCCGCATGGAGGGCTTCGTCGGGCAGGTCAAGTCCCTGCAGTCCGCGTTCCAGGGCCTGATGATCGAGATCGGTGATGCTGGGCTCCTCGACTGGGCCACCGACTTCGCCCAGCGCATCACCGGTCTGTTGTCCGGTCTGGCGCGGACCAGCCCGGAGTTGATGCGGATCGGGTCGATCGTCGCGATCGTCGCTGCTGTCGCCGGGCCCGCCCTGGCCGCGCTCGGCTTCGCGATCACCGGCATCTCCACTGCGCTGGCCGTGCTGCTCTCCCCCGTCGCGCTGGTGGTCGCCGCCGTCGCCGCGCTCGGCATCGCGTTCGTGGTGGCCTGGCGCTACAGCAGCACGTTCCGGGACGGCGTGCGGGCGCTGGCCGACACCGTTCGCTCGGGCGCCGTCGCCGCGTTCCAGCAGCTGCGCGCCTCGTTCGTGACGACGCTCCTGCCTGCCCTGCAGCGCTTGGGGCAGGTGGTGATGCAGGATCTGCTGCCCGCCTTCCGCGCGCTGATTCAGGCGGTCGCGAGCAGGGTGATCCCGATCGCCCGCCAGATTTCCAGCATCTTCACCAGCATCGTCATCCCGGCGATCATGAAAGTTTATGCGGCGATCGTCGGCGCCTTGGTCCCCGTCTTCCAGGCCCTGGCGAACTTCGTGCGGCAGCGGGTGATACCTGCGGTCCAGATGATCGGCGACCGGCTGTCCGAGCTGATCACCAAGGCGCGCCCGGTGATTCAGGTGATCGCGGCGATCGTGACGTGGCTGGCGCAGATGGCGGGTCGGATCATCGGCACCGTCGTCCCGATCCTGATCCGCCTGGCGGGGCCGATATTCACGGCGTTGTTCCGGGCGATCGGGATGGCGATCGGATTCATCGGCACGCTGATCGGCTGGCTCGTCACCGCCGGGCGGGCGTTCGTGACGCTGGGCCGGTGGGTGTCGTGGCTGTGGACCACGGCAATCGCACCCGCGTTCAAATTCATCGGGCAGGCCGCCCGGCTGCTGGCGACGGTGCTGCTGGTCGTGGTGATCGCTCCGATCGTCATTGCGGTGCGGACCCTCGGTGCGATCTTCGGCTGGCTGTGGCGTACCGCGATCCGCCCAGCGTTCCAGGGCATCGGCGCTGCCGCCAGGTGGCTGTGGCAGGCCGCGATCCGCCCGGTGTTCACGGCGGTCCAGGCGCAGACCCGTGTACTGGCGGCCGTGTTCCGGTGGCTGTGGACCACCGTCGTACGCCCCGTGTTCCGTGGTATCGGCGGCGCGATCCGCACATGGTGGACAGCATCCCGCGCGATCTTCGCAGCGGTCACGTCGTTCATCCGCGGCCCACTGGGTAGCGTGTTCCGGTGGCTGCGGGACAGCGTGATCCGGCCCGTATTCCGCGTCATCGGATCGGCGATCACCAGCACGTGGCAGCGCCGCATCCGGCCCGCGTTCACCGCGGTGCGAGCCGCCGTCGCCGCCGTCGCTGTCGCCTTCCGCTCGGCACGAGACGGGATCAGGAAGGCCTGGGAGCAGCTGCGCGGCATCACCCGGCGCCCCGTCAACTTCATCATCAACACGGTGTACAACAAGGGGATTCGCGCCGTCTGGAACGCCGTGGTCGATGCGTTCGGCGGCAAGAAGCTGGACCCGATCGACGGCCTGGCCCGAGGCGGCATCCTCCCTGGGATGTCGTCGTGGCGGGGCGGTGACGACCAGCTCGTGCCGATGCGCCGCGGTGAGGGCGTCTACGTGTCCGAGGCGATGCGCGACCCCTACGAGCGGGCCAGGTTGCACGCCGTCAACCGGGCCGCCATGGCAGGCCGCAGCCTGGCACCGTTCCACCACATGGAGGGCGACGGCCGCGGGCACGGCGGCGGTTTCGCGCTGGGCGGCATCTTCGACGGCATCGGCAACGCCGCATCCGCAGCCTGGGACAAGGCCAAGCAAGGCGCGTCCTGGCTGAAGGACACCTTCGGTGGCGCCATCAAGGCCGGCGTCAAGGCGCTCATCGACCCGATGATCAGCCTCATCCCCGGCAAGTCGGGATTCTCGACCGCGCTGAAGGGCGGCGCCCGCGGCATGGTGGACCGGCTGCTGGGCGCCGGCGATAAGGGCGACAAGGTCGTCGGCAAATTCGTGAAGCCGGTGAACGCCGCGATCGGCACCCGGTACGGGGTGCCCGGGAAGATGTGGGCCTCCGGATTCCACACCGGCACCGACTTCCCCGCGGCGGTGGGTACGGCGGTGCGGGCGGCGCTGACCGGCCGCGTCACCTCGACCAGCTCAGCCGGCCCGTACGGCAACCACATCCGCATGTCGCATGCGGGCGGCCTGACGACCCTGTACGCGCACCTGTCGAGGATGGCGGTCGATGCAGGGCAGAGCGTGACGGGCGGACGCCGGATCGGCTCGGTCGGATCGACGGGCAACTCCACGGGTCCGCACCTGCACTTTGAGGCCCGTCGCGGCGGCAAGCTGATCAACCCCGAGTCGCTGTTCGACACCGGGGGCTGGCTGATGCCGGGCCGGATGGCGTACAACGGCCTGAGCAGCCCGGAGGCGGTCCTCACTCCGCCCCAGTGGCGCACCTTGTCGGTACTGGCGGGCCGGGCCGCTGAGGGGATCGAGACCAGCCGCTCCCTAGACCGGATCATGAGCGGCAGCGGAGGGAGCGGCGCCCCGGCCGTCACCAACGTCGCCATCACCCTGGAAAACCACGGCGTGATCGGGTCGCAGCGCGAGCTGGACGACTGGTTCACTGGGATGCTGAGCCGGGCGGCGCAGCAGCGGCGGCTGCCCGCCGGACTCGGGGGCCGCTGATGCCGCTGACCGAAACCCTCCAGGACAACTTCGACGCCCCCGCGGTTGACGCAGCCCGGTGGCCGAGCAACTACAACACCGCCGGGCCACTGCCGGACCAGCCCGCCGGGCGCGCCCGCGTCCCCTGCAGCACTGGGTTCGCCGCATACGCCTCCGCCAACATCTACACCCTCGCCGGGTCGCAGGCGCGGGTGCGGATGTTCCCAGCCGCCCGCAACGGCGCCACCAACGAGAGCTTCTCCCAGCTACTGGTGCTGTCCAGCACTGTCGGCACACAGATCGTGTGGGAGATCAACACCGCCCTCAACATCGTGCTCCTCACCGTTCACGTCGGATTCATCGACGAGGGCGGGCGGACGGTGCCCTACGACCCGGAAGCGCACGCCTGGGCGAGGATCCGCGAAGAGGCCGGCACTCTGTACTGGGAGGCATCCCCCGACGGCCGCGCGTGGACCGTCCTGCACACAGACGTATCCCCCGGATGGGTCGCCGACACCGACCTGCAACTGCAGCTGCTGGCCCACCGCGACGCGGGCGGCGACAACTTCGCCGAGTTCGACGACTTCAACATCACCCCGGTCCTCGCCAGCGGGTACCTGGTGGCCGTGGACTGGGCCGGGTCAGGGGACTTCGACGGCGCCGATGACAATGTGACCACCGACGTCCTCGACCGGGGGCCGGTGACGTTCGCCTACGGCCGGGATCAGACGCGGCAGTTGTCGCCGCCGATGGTGGGCAGTGGCGAGTTCGGGCTGTGCAACGCGCAGCGCATCTACTCCCCGGAGAATCCGGACTCCCCGATCTCGGACGAGGTGTCCCCGGCGTCGCCGGTCAGGGTCGAGGTGGCCATCAACGACACGCTGTATCCGCTGTTCGCGGGGCGCATCAACGAGTTCACGGTGCACCCGGACCGCGACCAGCAGTCGGTGGACATCGGTGTGCTGGATGACCTGTCGCTGCTGGAGGGTGCGCGGATCTACACCGGGCTGTACGAGTGGCGGCGCACGGGCGAGCTGATGCACGTGGTGCTGGACCGTGTCGGCTGGGACGGGCCACGGGACATCGATGTGGGTGCGACGCATGTCCCGTGGTGGTGGGCAGAGGGCGACGACGCGTTCTCGAAGGTCGTGGAGTTGTTGCAGGCGGAGGGCCCGCCGAGCATCGCGTACGTGGCCCCGGATGGCACCTTCACGTTCCGGGACCGGCATCACCGGCTGCTGCGCCCAGCGTCGGTCACCTCGCAGGCGTCGTTCGCGGCGAGGGCGATCACCTGCGACGCGCCCGCCGTCACGGGCAGCCACAGCTACCTGCCCCCGTTCGACTACAGCATCGGCTGGAAAGACATCGTCAACGCGGTCACGTTCGAGGTCGAGGAGCGGCGGCCGTCCAGGGTGCAGGTGGTCTGGGAGTCGGAGTCGACGATCTCCCTGTCTCAGGGGCAGTCCACGCAGATCCACGCGCAGGCTGAGGACCCGTTCTTCGATGCCCAGGATCTGGTGCTGGGGGTGGACATCGTCGTCTCCGGTGCGGGGGTGGCGGTGACGTCGCTGTCGCGCCGCTCGGGCCAGTCTTTGATCATCAACATCACGGCGGCCGGCGGCGCAGTGTCGATCACCAGGCTGCAGGTGCGGGCGCGGCCGGTGCCGGTGGCGCGCACGGTCCAGGTGACCTCGGACGATTCGGTGTCGATCGCCCGGCACGGGCGGCGGTCCTACGGGGAGGGTGCGGGGCAGGCGGGGCAGCATGATGCGTTCGCGATCGGGCAGCTGCTGTTGGCCCATTACGCGCAGCGCAGTCCGACGGTGCAGCTCAGGCTGGTGTCGTCGGATCTGTCGCATCTGCTGCAGATCGTGACGCGGACACTGTCGGACCGGATCACGATCCGCAACGGCGAGCTGGGCCTGGACCGGGACTTCTTCGTGGAGCGGATCAGTCAGACGATCCGGCGGATGCGGGACGTGGAGGCGTGTCCGGGGCCGGTGCACTATGCGGAGCTGGGTTGCGAGAGCAGCGGCCAGGACATCCCGGCGAACCCGTTCATTTTCGACAAGACGGGTGCGGGCTTCGACGACGGCGTGTTCGACCCGACGGCCGCCGACAACCCGGCCGAGGTGTTCATCTTCGACCACCCGACGCAGGGCCAGTTCGGCGTCGGACGGTTCGGCACCTGACCTCCGGAATGATCATGGCGTGGGGGTGTCTACCGTCCGCAGCATGGTCCAGCTGATCGTGCCCAAGGCTCGCGCCTACGTCTACTGCGGAGACTGGGTTGCCGACTGCCCGCGCGCCTGCGGCAACGTCGAGCACCTCTACGCCCACGCCAACCCGCGCAACCCCGCGAGTCCACGCACGGTGCCACTCCCCGAATTCCGCTGCTCCTACTGCCACCAGACCGCCCCGATCGACTGGCCGCCGAACCTCACCGACATCACCGCCGTCCTCGCGCTGCGCCCGGTCCCTCACACCCGCAACTGGTACCCGGCCGGCCATGACACTGCCGTGCGCCACCGGGTGCCGCACGGGCAGAGCATCACCGAACTGCGCGCCGAGAACGCCGACCACAACGTACCCACAGGGGGTGCCTGAGATGGCGTGGTCAGCGCCCATGACCGCGGTCGCCAACACAGTGTTCGCCGCCGCGCAGTTCAACCAGTACGTGCGCGACAACCTCAACGAGACCGCGCCCGCCAAGGCCACAACGGCCGGTACGCACTTCGCCGGGACCGGGGTCAACTCGATCGCCGAACGGGTCACCTCCGGCGCCGCGGATCTGGGATCCGGCACCACCACGGCGACCGCCTTCACGGATCTCGACGCCCCCGCCAGCGCGGGCCCCTCGGTGACGTTGACGACCGGGCCGCGAGCAATCCTCTTCTACCACTGCCAGCTCGAAAACAGCGGCGCCGGATCGTCGCGGATGGGCGTGGAGGTTTCCGGCGCCTCGTCTATCGCTACGGCCCTCAACCGCAGCATCGGCATTTTCGGCAGTGCGGGCACGACGATCGAAGTCGGCGACGCGGTGTTGTACACCGGCGGCCTCTCACTGACGCCCGGCTCCAACACGTTCACGGCGAAATACCGGGTCAGCTCGGGGACGGGCACGTTCTCGAATCGCCGCCTCATCGTCCTGCCATTCTGAAAGGGGGTGCATCAAAATCGCTTGGTCAGCGCCCATGACCGCGGTCGCCACTTCGGTGTTCACGGCCGCCCAGTTCAACACGTTCCTGCGCGACAACCTGGTCGAGACCGCGCCCGCCAAAGCGGCGACCGCAGGCTCACATTTCGCCGTGTCCGACGTGAATGAGATCGCCGAACGCACCTCTGACACCAACGCCGACCTGGGCTCAGGTACCACCACCTCCACCTCCTACGGCAACCTGGATGCGCCCGCTGCGGCTGGTCCTGCGGTCACCGTCACCACCGGGCCCCGGGCGCTGATCGTGGTCCACTGCACCCTGTCCAATTCCGGCGGCGGATCATCCCGGATGGGCTACGAAATTTCTGGCGCTACCTCGTCCACCCCGGCCGATAACCGCGGCATCGGGTTCTTCGGACTGGCCGGCGGGACGGTCGTTGCGGGGACCACAGTCCTGCATGTCGGCCTCACGCCCGGCTCCAACACATTCACTTCCCAGTATCGGGTGTCGTCGGGGACGGGGACGTTCTCGGCCCGCCGGATTCTCGTGTTCCCCCTGTAGGAGGCCGTGGTGTCCCTGTATGTGTGCTCTCTCATCTCCAACGCCGAGCAGGTCATTCCGGCCGACGGCCAGTACCACCTGCTGCGGTTCCCCTACGGGGAGGACGAGTCGTACGACGCGTGGAACATGCATCCGGCGGAGCAGCCCGACGGGCTGGTGTCGATCCATCCGGATGTGCGGTCGGCGCTGATCTGGCCCGCGGTGAAGGGCTGGGGCGAGCTGAAGGCGACGATCCACTGGGCCGCTGGTGGCGGCTACACGGAGGTCCGTTCCCAGCTCATCCGCGACCCGCTGGGTCTGGCCGCTGGGCCGGACACGACGTGCACGGAGGATCATCACGCGAATGTGGGCGGGCAGTTCCGGTCGAAGAGCTGGGGCATCTTCGTCAACCCGGTCACGTCGCTGGGGGTTCGGGTGCGGCACAACGGCACCTCGGCGGCGACGGTGACCCACGCCCAGTTCAAGCTGGTCGTCAACGACGACGTGGCAGTCCCCCCTACTCCCGGGGGGCTGTGATGGCTCCCCCGCTGACGCCCACCAGGATCCTGGCCGCACTGGAGGCAGAGGGCCTGACTGTGGTCGAGGTCGGCCAGTGGCGCACCCACACCCGCACGGCGGAGTCCCGCCCGTGGGGCGAGGTGCACGGGGTGATGCTGCACCACACCGTCACCCAGGGCACTGCGGCCACGGTGCGGATCTGCCGTGACGGCTACGCAGGGCTGCCGGGGCCGCTGTGCCACGGCGTCATCGACAAGGCCGGGCGCGTGCACATGGTGGGCTCCGGGCGGACGAATCACGCCGGGGGCGGAGACCCGCGGGTCCTCGCCCAGGTGCGGGCGGAGTCCTACGGTGTCCGCCCGTCCGCGTCGACCCGCACCAACGCCAACGGCGTCGATGGGAACAGGCACTTCTACGGCTTCGAGTGCGAGAACCTCGGCGACGGCCGCGACCCGTGGCCGGAGGCGCAGGTGGAGGCGATGGTGCGGGCATCGACGGCGATCTGCCGGGCCCACACCACCAGCGAGACGGCATGGGGCGCGAAGTCCGTCGTCGGGCATCTGGAGTGGCAGAAGGGGAAGGTCGATCCGCGTCCGGCGCCGGGTGGGTCGGATGTGGCGATGCCGGAGCTGCGGGCGCGGGTGGCCGAGCGGCTGGAGCATCCGGCCGGGTGGAACCCGGGGGGCAGCGGGCCGGCGGGTGGCGCGTACGTGGTGAAGCGCGGCGACGGCCTGTACCGCATCGCGACCGCGCACGGCCTGACACTGGCGCAGCTCATCGATCTCAACCCGCAGCTCATCCATCCAGGCGATGAGCTGCGCATCAGCGAGCACGGAGGCACACGGTGAAGATAAGCCGGTATTGGAAGGCGGTCGCGGCGGCGGGCGCCGCGTTCTTCGGGACGCTGGCCACCGCCATGAACGACGACATGGTGGTCACCGGGTCGGAGTGGGTGGGCATCGCTCTCGCGGTGCTCTCCGCTCTCGGCATCACCTACGTAGTGCCCAACCGGCCCGGCGAGGCACCGGGTGGCGGGGTAGAGGAACTGGCGCGTCGGGACATCTGACAGCCACCGAGTACGAGCGGAAGCGGAGAACGACATGTCCCTTGATGCGCGAATCCGGAAGATCGCGGAGGAAGCCGTCGCGGCGGCGGGTGGCGGCGGCGGTGACGGTGCCTCGACGGCGGGCCGCGCCGAGCTGGAGAGGCTGGTCGCCGATCAGCAGGCGCAGCTGAAGGATCTGCACGACCATCTGCACCGGGCGCTCACCCGAGTCGAGCAGCTCACCGGCCGGGTGACGGCACTGGAGGCGGCTGCGACGACGGCGCCGCCTGAGTCCGAGTCGGGCCCGGTGTCGCGGCGTGCCGGCGGGCGGCGGAAGCCGACCGAGTCGTGAGGGTCGTCCTGTACCCGGCGGACAGGTACGGGTGCGGGCACTTCCGCATGATCTGGGTCGGGGACATGCTGGCGGCGGCCGGGCACGACGTGGATGTTGTGCGCACGGACCGGCGCCGGGTGCAGCTGGTGATGGAGGACGAGACCGTCAAGGACGTCCTCGTCGATGCCGATGTGGTGGTGCTGCAGCGGACCACGCACCGGTGGATGGCGCAGGCGGTCGCGGTGATGCGAGCGAAAGGCATCGCCGTGGTCGTCGATGTGGACGACGACCTGAGCGCGATCCACCCGGCGAACCCGGCGTGGACGGACATGCATCCGACCAACGAGATGCGGCCGGGTGTGGGTCGGGCGCCGCGGCGGCATTCGTGGCGGAACCTGGCGGCGGCGTGCCGGGACGCGACGCTGGTGACGGTGTCGACTCCGGCACTGCTGGGGGTGTATGCGCGGCATGGGCGCGGCCAGGTGCTGCACAACTACCTGCCGGACATGTACTACGGGCTGCCGCGTACGGACTCGGATGTGGTCGGCTGGCCGGGGTCGTATCACTCGCATCCGAATGATCCGGAGGTGGTGGGCGGTGCGGTGGCCCGGCTGGTGGATGAGGGCGCCGCGTTCGTGATGCGGGGCGATCCGCAGGGTGCGGGGCGGGCGTTCGGCCTGAGCGAGGATCCTCCGGGTGGCGGGGTAGCGATCGATCAGTGGCCGCGGGCGGTCGCCGAGCTTGGGATCGGGATCGCGCCGCTGGCGGACACCCGCTTCAACGCCAGCAAGTCCTGGTTGAAGCCGTTGGAGATGTCGGCGGCTGGCGTGCCGTGGGTGGCGTCGCCCCGGGCGGAGTACCGCAGGCTGCATGCGATGGGCGCGGGTGTGCTCGCTGACCGGCCTCGGGTCTGGTATCGGGAGTTGAAGCGGTTGCGGGAGTCGGCTGCGCTGCGGCAGGAGATGTCGGGGATGGGTCGCGCGGTGGCCGAGGGGCTACGGCTGTCTCACCACACGTGGCGTTGGCGGGAGGCATGGGAGCGGGCGTACGAGATCCAGCAGGCTACGCCGCGTTCGCGGGTAGTGGCGTAGCGGCGATCGGCTGCTCGCGCACGTCCCGCACCCACGACACCCCGCAGGCAAGGCACAGTTCGTGCGGGTCGGCGTACACCAGCTGGGTGGCCAGGCACAGCGGGCACTTCGCCCGCGTACGGACACGGCGGAGCTGGTTGCGCTGGTAGGTGGTTGTCCCACCCCAGTAGCCCTCCGCGCCGTGCAGCATGGCCCAGGATAGGCAGCGTGTACGCACGGGGCAGGCGTGGCACCAGCGCTGGGCCGCGGCGAGGCCGGCGTCGGTCTCTTCGTCGGGGATGAAGTCGAAGTTGGCGGTCGCGCAGGGGGCGCCCGTTTGCCAGGCGACGTCGTCGACTGAGAAGAACTCAACGGTGCTCACAGGGTGTCCTCCGGCCACGGGACGGGCAGCTGCTGATCGCAGGTCACGCACAGCTCGGCAACGGGCGTGCCGAGCACTGCGGACTCCACGGGGGTCGTGTCGCGATGCAGGCATTCGACGATGACTTGATCCGGGCGGGCGAACGTCCCGACATCGGTGTACCGGAAGCGTTCTGGGTCACGTGTGCGTACGGCTTCGAGGAGGCCGAGTTGTGGGTGGGGCACGGCGGGCTCCTCAGGGGCAGGGTGCGCCGTTGTCGACGATCCACACCATCGCCCCGCCGTCCGCACACGTACGGATCCGCCCCGCCTTCTTCAGTCGCTGCACGCACAGGGCGACGGTCGGCCGGTCCAGGCCCGTGGCGCGGGCGAGCGCGGCGCGGGATCCTGTGCCGCCCGCGATGAGCCCGTAGACCTCCTCGTCGCGGGCGATCACGTTGGCGGGGCGGGGGCGGCCTCGGCGTCGGGCGGGGGCTTGCTGCATCACGGGCTCGCTTTCGATCAACCGATCCGGTGATCCCAATTGTGCACCAACCAGCGGCCTTACAGCGCTGATGCCTACCGCTGCGGTAGAGCGCCCCAGGCGTGGGGCTAGTAGCGGAAGGCGGGGACGACGAGGTTGGCGCCGTCAGCAAGGTGTTCGATCTTCTCCCGGTCGACAGCGCCAGTGTTGATCCTGTCGATGACGTCGGCTGAGTATCCGAGACGCATCACCTGCGACTCCTCGCTGTTGCCGTACGCGTCGGTCATCAAGAAGGTGACGCTGATGACGACGTTGGTGACGGCCAGCTTGGACTTCTTCACCTCGTCGATGACGGTGACGACGTCCCGACGAGCGGCGGTCTTGATGAAGTTCTCGGTGAGGTTGTTGTTGGCGGCGAGCGTGATCTCGGTGGCGCCGTCGCGGTTGTAGTCGATTCCACCGAAGCGTTCGGCATCGCGGTTGCTCTTGCCCAGGGCTTTCTTGATGGAGGCGGCGAGCTGCTTTTCGGGGTCGGGCTTTTTGGTCGGCTCCTGCTGTGGCGTCTCGCTGGGCTCCGGGGTCTTCTGCGGTTCGCTCTCCTCGGGCGCGGGCAAGCTGGGTTCTGGGTCGGGGCTGCTGGTTGCGGTGGGGGTGGCGGCGGGTTTGGCGGTCTCTTGGGTGTCGTCGCCGATGATGTTGCCGAGGATGGCGAAGAAGATGAAGACGCCGAGGATGCCGAGGCAGCTGAACCCGGCGATCTTCCCGGCCTTCTTCTTCGGCCGCTGCGGGGGCAGTGGTTGTGGCGGCGGGTAGTGGCTCATCGTGTACTCCGTGGCTGGGTGTGGTGGTGAGTGGATATCAGCCGTGGAGCGCGGGGTGTGGGTGTGTGGGCGGGTCGTGACGGGATGGTGACGTGCGTGAGGGGCCCGACCTGCCGTGTGGCAGGTGCAGGCCCCTCACCGGCGCGCGGCGGTCGACGGGTGGTCAGCCCTCGTCCCAGTAGCTGGCGAAGCGGGAGTCCTCCAGCGTCTCGTCGAGGAGGAGCGTGTACACGGTGGCGGCCGTGGTCCCGTCGCCGAGGCGCAGCTGCTCCCACCCGTGCTCGCCGCCGGACACCCAGCGGGTCGACCACCGGGGGTAGTGGAAGTGGGTCTGCTTCTCGGCCCACTCGCGGGCGTCGCCGGGCAGGGTGAACAGTTTGCGGCTGGCGCGGGAGTGCTCGACCAGGTAGCGGGGGGCGGGGTCGGGGAGGTTGGTGTCGGGCACGGGTGCTCCTCAGTCGTCGTTGTCGTCGGGCTCGAAGTCGTCGTCGCTGTCGTAGTAGGCGCGGTCCCGGGCGGCGGCCTCGGCCAGCGTCTCCTCCCACGCGGGCAGGGACTGAGTGGCGGTGGGCACGGCGGGTCTCCGATCAGGCGGCGAGGGCGGTGCGGGTGGTGGGCTGACGGGTCAGAAGCCGCCGCCGGGGAAGGTCGGACGGTGGTGGCGCGGGCGGCGCGCGCCGTACAGGGTGTCGATGTAGCGGATCAGTTCCTTGCCCGCAGCGGTCGCGTGGGTCCAGTTGGCCTCGATGTCTTCACGGATCTGCTTGGCTTCCTCGGCGGTGAACTCGATGCGGAGGGTGCCGTCGTCGGTGAGGGTGATGACCTGCATGGGGTGCTCCTTCAGGGTGTGGCGCTTGGGCGGTTTCAGGCGGCGAGGCTGAGGATGTGGGCGGCGATCCGGTGGAAGCAGGCGTGCCGGCCCTTGAGGCCGGCCTTGCAGGTGCAGCCCTGGGGGGCGCTGAGGTAGGTGCGGGTGCCGTCGCTGCTGACGGTGCGGAAGACGCGGCGGGCGCGGATGGCGACGATGCCGCCCTGCTCGATCAGTTCCTCGGCCTTGGCGACGAGGTGCGCCTTGTACTGGGCGACGATCTCGGCCTTGGCGGCGGCGGCGACCTTGGCCTTGCAGGTGCGGCCGTAGCCGTTGGCGATGGAGCGGGCGGCGCGGAGGGGGCGTCCGCAGCGGAGGCAGTGGGTGGTGGTCTGGCGGTTGGTGTGCTTCATGGTGTGCCCCCTCGTTGCGAACCTTGTGGGTACACAGTAACCAGAAACTATGTGGGTACACAAGGGGTGGCGCCAAGTAATCCGTGTGGGAACATGAGGACCATGGCAGCCACCGACGACCACACCTTCAGCACCCGCTTCCGCATCCCCAAACGCATGTGGGACGCCTACGGCCAAGTCACCGAACAGCAGGGCACCAACCGCACCGCGGACCTGGTCGACCACGTCCGCGCCTACATCAAGGACCACGGCGACGCCGAAGCCCTCGCCCAACTCGAAGCCTCGGAGCGTGAACTCGCCGAACGTCGGGCACGGAAGGGCGGCCGGCCCCGCCGAACCGCCGACCCCGCCTGACCGCAGACAGCAGTCGACCCCGCCGCCCGGGGGGTATCGGTGGCGGGGTCGTGCTGTGCGTGGGGGCCTCAACCCGCTCGGTGGCGGGAGGGATCCAGTTGCCTGGTTCCGGCCGGTGTCCCGACGCGCAGATCCAGCGTAGCGGCGGCGGGGTCAGTGGAGCAGGCGGAAGTCGTCCTGCCTCGACTGGGCGGCGCGGGCTACGGCTTCACAGAGTGATCGCATGCCCGCTTGGAAGTCGTTCAAGGCGACGCCGAGGGCGGCGGGCTGGCGTACGCGGCCCCGTTGGAGCTGCCGGAGCGCACGGTCGGGGTTCGGGTACGGGCGGTAGCTCATGGGTTCATCCTCTCGCGGTTGGGCCCCGCCCGGGGAGTGGTCGGGCGGGGCCGGTCGGGTGTGCGGTCAGCGGAGCGCGTCCGTGAGGAGCGGCCACATCCGGTTGCCGGCGGGCCCGAACTCGGGTGCGGCGACGGTGATGTGGCGGGCGCGGCGCAGCTCGTCGTAGGCGCCGGCACCGACCTTGCCCCACTGGGCGCGCAGGTCCCGGTCGGGCAGGGGCTCGCCGTACCAGGCGACGGTGCGCCCGTTGCGGGTGGTGGCGTCGAGCGGCTGCCCGAGGGAGACGAGGAGCCCGGCCTGCTGGGCGGTGCGCGCGATGCGGTCAGCGACGGGAGCAGGCGCGTAGCCCTGGACGGCGGCGCGCTGCCGCCACTGGCCGGAGGTGTCGCCGGGCTGGGAGTCGACGGTGAGCCACCCGCTGCGGTTGTAGGCGGCGAGGTGCCGGACGAGCGGCAGCGTCTCCGCGTCGATGCGGTCGCCGCAGTAGCCGGGGCACCAGCGGATGCGGCCCTCCAGCCAGCGGGCCATGAGCTGCCCGAGGTCGTGCAGGGTGCGGGCGTCCTTCCACTCCTGCTGGACGTGCTTGCGCCTCATGGTTCGGTCTCCTTCGTCAGGTGGCGGGTTACTGCTTGCGGGTGGGGACGTGCTGCTGGTTGGGGTCGTGTTCGGCGTGGTAGGAGGCGGCGAGGATCGCTCCGGCGCGGGAGTTGTGAGGCACGTCCTTGAGGTCGGGGCAGCCGGAGCAGACGACGCGGTGGGTGTTGGTGTGCTCATCGGTTTCGGCGTAGACCCACTGGCCGTCTGGGGTCTCGGAGATCCTGCTGGTGCGCGTGTAGGCCATGTCGTTCTCCTTCGTCAGGCGGCGGCGAGTGCCGGGCGTTTGGTGGGTGGGGTGGTGGCGGTGGCGGGGATCTGCACGTACCAGGTGCCGCCGATGGACTGGCCGCCGTGGCGCTTCTTCTCGTGCTCGCGGAGCACCTTGGTGGCGTCCTTCGGGGTGCGGTACCGGGGGCGGTCCCGCTTCCCGCAGGGGCAGGACCAGCCGTGGAGGCCGGAGCGTTTGTCCTGCCCGTAGCGGGCTTCGATGGCGACCTTGAGCCGGGGCGCGCGGGTGGTGGTCGGCTTGGCGGGGCAGGGCTTCGACCCTGCGAGGGTGCCGTCCTTCTTCTGCTTGGTGATGACGCCGCGGCCGCCGCACTTAGCGCAGCCGGCGTGGGTGCGGCGGAGGATCGCGGCGTCGACACGGGCGTGCCGGTCGGTGCGGCGGCGGGTGTGGGCGCGGGCGGCCCAGGTGCCGGCCTTCCGTGCGAGCCGCCCGGTGAGGCTGGCCTTGCGGGTCTTGCGGGTGGCGGCGCGCTTGGCGGCGGTGGTGCGGCGCTTCGCCGGGGCGGTGCGGGTCTTGCGGGTGCTGGCGCGCTTGGCGACGGTCTTGCCGGCCATGTCGGCCCCCTTCCAGGCGGTGCGGATTTTGTGGCGGTATGGGCGGTGATCAGCGGCCGATCGGCGGGTGATCACCGCAGGTCACAGCTGTTCGGGGCGCCGATCAGCGGGTGATCAGGGGTGGGGCTGATCGGCGCCTGATCAGTGGCCTGAACGGCTGTGACCTGCACTGATCGGCGCCGATCGGCCACTGATCGGCAGACTTATCGGGGCAAAGCGGCCAGGGCTTCGCGCTTGTATCCGCGCTGCCACTTGCCGTCCTCGCCCTTCACTCCGAGCGGGATCGGCGCACCGGCGCTGGCCCCCTTCATCGCCGTCTTCAATCCCTCCGCGTCCAGCCCGTCGTAGGCGTCGGGCCACGCGTCGGCGAGGGCCGCGGCGAGCGCGTCGGTCTGCATCCGGTCGACGTCCAGCTCGGCCATGGCCTCGATCGCGTCGGCGACAACCGACCGGCCGGAGGCGGGGCCGGCGCCCGGCCGGAGCTTCTCCAGGTGCAGCAGCCCGGCCGCGGCGAGGGTGTCGTGGTCGAACCACGGCCGACCCTGGGCGGTGCGGTCAGCGACCGCCCGCTGCACCTGGTCGCGGCTGATGCGGTGCCAGCGCCACAGGATCGGCCGCTCGAAGCCGGGCCCCTTGATGTAGAACTTCCCGGCGTCGTACACCCGCACGTCGTCCACGGCCGGGCGCAGCCGGTCCGGCCGGTATCCGTCGCCGCTGGCCCCCTGGCCGAAGACGAGGCGGACGTCCTCGGAGCGGGACGCCAGCATGATCCGGTAGGTCACGGCCGACGCGACGGCGTCACCCAGCGCGTCCTCGGTGGCCTCCTGCGCGGCGAAGATCAGGTGCACGCCGGTCTCACGACCGACACGCAGCAGCTCGATCGCCAGGTCCTTGGCTTCCTGCGGCAGGTAGATGAACTCGTCCACGACGGCGTAGATGCTCGGGTGCTCGGGGCTGGGCTCCCACAGGTCGCCCATGTCCAGCCGGTTCTTGACCCGGTTGCGGGCGGACGCCATGTCGCGCAGGTGCCGCAGCCACTCGGTGCAGGCTTCGCCGCCGCGGATGGGCGGGGCCGCCATGACGCCGGAGAACTCGGTCAGGCCGTCCTTGACGGGGTCCATCTCGACGGCGACCGCGTCCCTGCTCGCGGTGATGGCCTCCAGCAGGGACCGCAGGGCGCCCTTCGTCTTCGCCGACCCGGAGGAGCCGATGACGAGCATCGACATGCCGCGCAGGCGGAACTCCAGCGGTGCGCCGTCCATGCCTCGCCCGTAGGCGACGAGGTCCCGCACGGACAGCGACCCGGGCACGTGCACTACGGGGTCGGGCATGCCGGCGAACGGGTCGGACTGGACGAGGCGGAGCGTGATGTGGTCGGACTCGTCCATGTCGGGCTCGACGAGGGTGCCGCCCTTGGGGAGTCCGAGGTGGGTGTCGATGCTGCCGGTGAGGGAGTTGACCTTGGCGGGGGTGGAGCCTTTGCCCTTGAGGGTGACGTCGACTTCGCAGCCCCATGCGTGCTGGCCGCGCAGGCTGAGGGTGCGGACGCCGATGCCTTCGGCGGTGAGGGCGCGATGGACGCACTCTTCGATGTCTGCCGTGTCGGTGGCGTGCTTGAGCGGGTACGGCTCGCCGTCGTCCTCCTCCTCGGCTGCGCCGGCCTCCAGTTCGCTGTGGTGCTCGGGGGCGAACACGTCGCCGGCGGTGACCCGGTACTGGCGTCGGTAGCGGCCGTAGACGGTGAGCGTGGCGAGGAGTCCGGCGGTCATGACTGTGGGGGTGATCCACATGGATTCGGCGGCGGTCATCTTCGCGCCGAACACCAACGCCGACCAGCCCGCGGCGACGACGCCGGTGAGGCTGGACGGGGCGGCCCAGGCGAGGAACCTCCACCGCTGGCGGCGCATGGCGATGACCTTGCGGTGGCCGGCGGCTTCGATGCGCCGCTTGCCGTCTTTGTCGATGTGGCCGCCTTCGCGTACCCATTCGTCGCGGGCCCGCAGGTATTCCCAGGCGAGGACGGTGACGGCGCCGGCCCCGGTGGCGGTCCAGCCGCAGACGGTGCCGATGCCGCGCGCGGTGAGGCCGACGGCCCGCCCGGTGTAGGTGAGGACGACCATGGCCGGTCCGGCTTCACGGAGCCGGACGCGCCACTCGTCGGCGGCGTGCTGCTTCGCGTGGACGACCACGATGTCGCCGGGGGGTAGGCCGTTCTTGGCGGGGACGGGGATGCGGTCACCGACGCGCTGGGCGAGGGCCCAGAGCTCGTCGTCGATGTGGTCGGCGTCGTCGGTGTCGCGGGGGGTCTGCACGTCGGTGCTCACGGTGGTCTCCTCGGCGGTGTGTCAGCTACCGCTCGGGGCGGTCTTGCGGGCGGTCTCGGCGGCGGCGATACGGGCGGCGTTCACGTACTTCTGGGTGTCGCCCTTGCGGCGGATCGGGGGCTTCCTGGCGGGGCCTCGCTGGGCACGGGGCATTTGGTTTGCACGCTGCGCGTTCGTGACCTTGCTGGGCGTGCTTCCGGGGGCTTCGGAGCGGGCCGCGACGAGGCGCCGCTGCGCGCTGTTGCGGGTGCGGATCGTGTCGACGGTCTCGCCGGGCGGGCAGCCCTCAATGTCGATGTGCGCGCGATTCCAGATCGCGTCGGTGACGGTCGTCTGACCGAGCGCCGCGGCGAGCACGACGGCGTGAGGCCACACCTTCGGGAACAGCTCGGCGCGCTGCGCCGCGAGCTGCTCGGTGGCTTCGCGCAGGGCCTTCTCCTGGTACGCCTCGCGCTCGGCGGCCAGCAGCTTGTCGGCGGCCTGTCGCTCGGCCTCGGCCTTGGCCGTCTTGCGGTCGGCGCGGCGCTGCCGCCAGGTGGGCTTGCCGTCGCGGCGTGCGATCCGTCCATGCTCGTGCAGGTCCCACATGCCCGGCCCGGCGACGGAGGCGAGGGCGGTGCCGAACGCGGTCGCGACATCGAACGCAGCGAGACCGTGGACGATGTTGATCGTGGCGGCGGTGAGGGCGCCGGCCCAGGCGACCGCGCGGTAGTGCCAGTGCGGGCGCCCGGCGGTGACTGCGGCGGCGGCGCCGATGAGGGCGACGAGCGCGATCACCTCGATGAAGATCGGGGCGACGAGCAGGTACTTCGCTTCGGGCCGGTAGAACGCGGCCATCTGGACGGGCAGGGCGACAGCGGCACACAGCCCGTAGAAGCTCTTCGCGGTCCGGCGCCACCTGGTGGTCGCGGTGTCGACGGCCTGCTCGGCGTCGGCCTTCTCGGCCTTCTCGGCTTCGGCGGCTTCCTGCTCTTCGGCGGCGGCACGGTTGGCTGCCTGCTCGCGGCGGTTCGCCTCAGCGATCTTCGCGGCGTTGTCGGCCTTCTCCTTCTCCAGTCGCATCGCGGCCCGCTCGTTGGCGATGCGGAGGCGTTCGGCTTCCTCGCGGGCCTTGATACGGACAGCTTCGGCGGCGGCCTCGGCGGCGATGCGCTTGGCCTCGACCTCGGCGGCGGTGCGGGCGCGGATCGCGTCGGCTTCGGCGTCGACGACACCGGCCCGCGCCCACGACTCCGCGTGCGAAGCCCCCGGCACCTCGGTGCCGTTGGCGTGTCCGGTAGCGGTACCCATCGGAGTGTCCTTCCTGGTCAGACGGTGGTCGTGTGGGTGCTGTGGGTGCGGAGCCACTGCTCGACTTCGGCGGCGAGCTGGTCGTCCGGGCAGTCGGGGTGCGGATGCGGGTCGTCCTCGTCGTCGCCGGGCCCGTCGTCGCACCGGTGGTGGGTGTCGCACCACCACCAGCCCCGACACCAGCCGTTGTGAGCGACGACCAGGCCGGTGCGCCACGCCGCGTGGCCGTAGCCGACGGCGGCGACCAGCGCGGCGGGGTACAGCGGCAGGGAGCCGAACGCGATGCCGAGGGTGATCGCGGAGGCGGCGAACCCGGAACCGTTGAGGGCCCACCAGGTGGTGGTGCAGCCCTTGTTGAGAAGTCGGGGGCGGTCGGTGACGGTCCAGCCGCTCATCGCGGGTCTCCTTCCTGGTCGGGGTGGGGTGACGGTTAGTAGGCGGGGCCGTCGTAGGTGGTGATGCGGAGTCGGGCGGTGGGGTGTGCGCGCTGCGTGTGGAGTACGTCGGCGGCGAGCATGTCGAGGCTGTTGGTGGAGTTGAAGGAGAGGAGTTGGCCGGTCTGGTCGTGGATGCGGTAGTGGATCTCGGGGGTGATGGCCTGTCGGCGGACGGGGAGGGGCTTGCCGTTCCAGGTGTCGTAGGTGTTCATCGGGGTCCTCTCGGCGGGGGTGGTCTGTTGGTGGGTTAGCGGCCGGGGGCGTTGCCGGGCGCCATACGGATCTCGCCGTACTCACCGAGGACCCAGTCGTGGTGCGGGCGGCAGAAGTACCGGCCGGGCGCCTTGGGCTCGCCGCAGAAGCGGTTGCCGGAGTTGTGCCAGCTACCGATCTGGATCTGGTATCCGCAGGTCTGGCTGCTGCGGTCGGGCGCGTGGTGGAGTTCCTTCGGCATGTCGTACTCCTCTCGGTCGGGGGTCAGGTCCACCGGGACAGTTCGTCGAGCAGGGTGTTGACCGTGGTGGCGGTGCGGTCGGCGGCGGCGTGTCGTCCGGCAGCGGTGTGGTCGCGCTGCGCGGCTCGGGCGGCCTGGATGTCGGCCTGGAGGTCGCGGGTCGTGGCGGCCTTGTCGGCGGCGGAGCCGATGGGGTGGGTCATCGGGGTGCTCCTTCGGTGGGTCGGGCGGTGGCGGATCGCCAGCCGGTGCGGAATTCCTTGGCCAGTTCCTCGGCGAGGCGGCGGCCGATGATGGAGGCGAGGGGCGGCATCCCTGTGCGGATGCTGGCCTCGATCTCCGCCCTCACCGCCGCACGGGCCAGCAGCTCCACCACCGGCCGGGTGATGCGGATGGTGAGGACGACGACGCCGAGCAGCAGGCACAGGGCGACGGTGAGGGTGTGGAGGGTGCACGCCCACACCCGGCGGGCCGCACGCCGCAGCCACGACGGTTGCGAGGTGATCTGGTAGGCGTGCACCGGGGCTCCTTGGGTCAGCGGTGGGCGGCGACGAGGCTGATCTCGCGCCGGGTCGCGCCGTGCTTGAGGGCGAGGCCGATGGCGTCGTCCTCGTCCTTGATGGCTCGGACGGCTACGGGCGAGTTGAGGCCGTAGTCGCGGACGGCCTTGTCGGCGCGCTCGGATGCGTATCGGGCTCGGGTGATGGCGGTCTGCTTGTCCATGACGTCCTCTCGGGTCAGTCGTGGGTGCAGTCGGTGCGGGTGCAGGGGGTGTTGCAGCGGTCGCGGAGGGGGCCGAGAGTGGCGGTGGCGATGGCGTCGCCGACCCGGCCGCCGCGGTCACCGGCGACGCGCTTCCCGGCGTCGTGCAGCCTCTCGGCGGCGGCGTCGAGCTTCTTGGCGGTGGTCCGTCCGAACATGCGGCGTCTCCTTGTCGTGGTGGCCCGGGGCTGTCCCGGCTCCCCGCCCGTCCCCGTGGTGTGCGGGGGCGGACAGGCAGCCGTCAGTCCGGCGGCAGCACCTGGCAGTGGCCGAGGATCGCGAAGGCCACGCACTGCTCGTGGTCGGGCCCGGCCTTCGCGACGAGGGCTTGCGCCTTCCGGTCGTCACCGCCGTCCAGTTCCTTGGCAGCGTCCTTGAGTACGGTGGTCGGGATGGTCGGGCAGCCGTCGCAGTCCCAGGCCCGTCGCTGGCGGCGCCAGCGGCTGAGAAACTTCATGACGCCACCGCCTGCGCGTCGTTCAGCACGTTCAGCACGTGCTCACGGCGGATGCCGGACCGGTCCTGCCACTCCGCGAACGGCACCGTCACCCCCCGGGAGGCAAGGACCACGGCGACCGCGCGGGCCGCACCGTCCGCCGTCGCCTCATCCCCGTAGCCCAGCCAGTGCAGGAGCTGGAAGTCGCCGGCGATACAGCGCCGACCGGACCGGGTGCGGTACGCGCCCTGCGTCCAGCCGTGCCGCTCCAACACGCGGGCGGTCAACGCCAGGTACTCGGGCACCGACACGGGGCGGACGGCGCGGGCGTGACCTGCCGTCCGCCATACCCGGTCGGGGAGCCAGCGCAGGTACGACGGCGGCACGTCCAGTACGGGCGCCGGGGCCGGGACACTGGCGAGCGCTTCGGCGACCAGGTCGGCGGTGGTGCGGGTGACGAGCCGGTGCGCGGTGGGCGTGCCCTGCTGGGCGAGGTACTGCCCGATCTCCTCGTGCAGCCGGGCCACATCCGCCGGAGACAGGTCCAGCACGGTGGCGGTCATCGGGCACGCTCCAACTGCCGGGCCGCCTCACGGGCGAACTGGTCCAGCAGCCGCTTCCCGGTCGCGTCGTCCACGGGGAGGCTGTCGCCGCCGGACTGGTCGAACAGGTCCCGCAGGCCGGGCGGCGGGCTGGTGAGGAGCGGGCCGTGGTTGAGCCACAGGTAGGCGGCGGAGTGCGGGCCGCACATCGGGGTGTTGCCGAGCCAGGCGCGCCGGTTGTACCGGTACTCCTGGACTCGCAGCTCTTCGCCGCCGACCGGGGAGGCGCAGACGACGACCGCGTAGTGGACGTCGCCGACCTCGACGGTGTTCTGGTAGCGGAGGGCTTCGCGGTTGGCGCGCTGCCGGGCGAACCGGTCGCCTGCGTATCGGGCGAGGCGTCCCATCACGCCACCGCCTTGGGCTGGGTGGTGCCGTGGGCGGCGTTGGTGTAGGCGTCACGCGCCGCGGCCTGCCACTGCTGCACGGGCTGGCCGGTGTCGAGGCGTTCGACGATGCGCTGCACCGTGTTGTCGCCGCGCTGCTGCTCGCTGTAGGGGTTCGGAGCGTCCGCGTTCCGGGTCGGCAGCATCACGCCACCGCCGTGAGCGCGTCGATGTGGTGGCCGATCAGCTCGTCCACGAGGGACGGCTCGCCCGGGTACGCGTCGTCGTGGGCGGCGGCGGCCCGGTAGACGGCGCGGCCGTGGATGACGTTGTGGGTGTCGCGGGCGGTGCGGAACTCGGCGATGAGCGCGGCCCGGGTCTGCGGCCCGAACGGGCCGACGACCGAGGCGGGCGTGGCGGGGCGGGGTCGGGGGATGCGGGGGATCACGGGGCCGTTGTCGTCCCAGTCGCCGTTGCCCGGCTGGGGTACGGCGCGGTCGATCATGCCGCTACGATTGGCGGTAGCCATCAGGGGTCCTCTCGAAAGGCCTGGTGGTGAGGGCCGGCCAGCGATGTGGAGTCGCAGGTCGGCCCGTTTTCGGTTGTGGTGGTTGTCCGCGGACTGGGTCCGGTGGAGTGGACAGCCGTGACGACTTCAAGGGGGTCCTTGTAGCCGCTGAGGTACATCCTGTAGCCGCCCACCCCCCGCTGTCAAGGGGACTCTTGAAGTGGCGACAAACCGGCCCTACGCTACGTCCATGACAGAAGCGCTCACCTCCGCCATCGAGACCGAAACGGGGCGGCTCGCCACAATCCCCGACCCCGCCGAGCGCTTCCACGCAGCCCGCGAAATCCGCGAAGCCCTCGCCGCCGGCGACCGCGCCGTCAAGGCCCTCGAACGAGCTGCCGTCAACGACTTGAAGGAAGGCAGACCCTGGCGGGAAGTCGGCGAAGCCCTCGGCATGTCCGGCTCCCGCGCGGAGCAAATCGCCAGAGGGCGATGAAGTTTTCTCCATGCCGCCGAGTCAAGCCGCGCCACGAACCGCCCACCATGAACCCCTGATGCGGCCACGATGCAGCGGCAATGCACCCACAATGCAGACCGCCCGAAACGACCAAGCAGAGGGCCGATAGTGGACGTCATCGGCACATGGACCGGCCGCACCGCAACCGCCCTACAAGCCGCGCTCCGCATGACCAACGAGCAGTACGCCGAACACCTCGACATCGCCGTGCGCACCGTCGCGGGCTGGCACGCCGACCCGACCATCGTCCCCCGCATGGACTCCCAGCAGCTCCTCGACACCGCCTACGGAAGGGCCGACCCGACCGTGCTCCGCAGATTCGCCGCCCTGACCCGGCCCACGGCTGGCACGGCTGAGACTCAGGCGCTTCGGGTTGCCATCGCTGTCGTCACCCGCGGCGATGACGTGCTGCTGGTGTGCCGTCGCGGCTCGTCGTCGCTGACGTGGCAGTTCCCCGCGGGCGTGGTCAAGCCGGACGCGACACCGGCCGTCGTCGCGGTCGAGGAGACCCACGCGGAGACGGGCGTGCGCTGCACGGTCCGCGACCACCTGGGGTCCCGCGTCCACCCGGTGACAGGGGTGGTCGCCGAGTACCACGCCTGCGAATACCTGATGGGCGAGGCGGTCAACCGGGACCAGATCGAGAACGCGGACGTGGCATGGGTGCCGCGGACCGCGCTCACCCGCTTCATCCCTGAACAGAGCATCTACCCGCCCATCTTGGAGGCGCTGGCATGACCGAGACCACCGAACTGCCCGGCATTGCTGCCGCCGTCATCGTGGAGGCGGGCCGCGTGCTGATGGTGCGCCGCCGTATCAGCGAGGGCGAGTTGATGTGGCAGTTCCCCGCGGGCGGCATCGAGGCGGGTGAGACGCCGGAGCAGGCGGCGGTGCGCGAGACCGCAGAGGAGACCGGGCTGACGGTGGAGGCGGTGAAGGTGCTTGGGGAGCGGGTGCATCCGAAGACGGGCCGGCTCATGTCGTACACGGCGTGCTCGGTCGTGGAGGGCGAGGCGCATGTCGCCGACGCTGACGAGCTGGCTGAGGTGGCGTGGGTCGCGCACGGCGACATCCCGGAGTACGTGCCGTACGGCCTGTTCGGGCCGGTGCAGGAGTATCTGGACGCGGAGTTGGTGGGCGCTGCGCGGCGCCAGTAGCCCGCGCGCACGTGTGCCCCCTGCCGGGTGTTGGCAGGGGGCACGATGCTGCCCGGGGTCAGTGGCTGATGTAGATGCGGGCCTTGGGCACGGTGGCGCACTGGTTGCGCAGGCGGGTGAGGCAGGCGAGCGCGCCTTCGTAGTCGCCCCAGCCGTTCGAGGGTTCCATCCGCCGGTACACGTCGGGGTCGGCCTCCATCGCAGCGACGGCCCGCTGAAGGTCGCGGAGGGCGTCGCCTGCGATGCGGTCGTGGAGGTCGGCGAGCCGGTAGCCGAGGGCGCGGTTCCACATGCGGGCGACGTTGCTGGTGTAGTTCCCGACGTCGAAACCGGCTTCGTGGGGTTGGGGTCCGCCGGTGTCGACGGTGAGGTGGAGGCTGATGTCGTAGCTCATCGGGTTCTCCTGGTAGGTGCTGCGGGGGTGCGGGGGCGTTGGCCGACGGATTGTTTTGGCTCCGCCAGGTGTTCGACTGCCGGGCCATGGGACGCCCCCGACGCGTGTCAGAGCCAGGTGACGGCGGCGGCGTTGATGGCGAGGTGGATGGTGTTGTCAGCGATGATCATCAGCCAGACCGCCATCCAGGGCGGCCGGTCCTGGTGATAGCCGGTCGCAGTGCACTCCGACCACGGATGCCGGTACGCCTTCGGTGCCAGCAGGTTCTTCGCCCACACCACGTGCCGGGCGAGCCGGTAGTGGTCAATGACGGCGTGGGTTCCGACGATGACGGCGAGCGCGGCCGGGGACTGGGTGACGAGGAGGAACGGCAGGCCGTAAGTGAGCGCGTGCGCCCATGCGGGCCACCACCGCTTCGTCTTCTCGTTGGCCATCCAGTCGGATTGCAGCAGGTAGTCGCCGACGAGGTGGGCAAGGAGGAGGCCGAGGGCCACGGTTCCGGTCATGACGGCTCCTTGGTGGTGGTGTGGCATCGGCAGTCGCACGGCTGCCCGGTGAACTTGTGGTTGAGCCGGCAGCGGCGGTGCATGCGTTCGCGCCACGGCTGGAGTTCGGCGGCCCGCTCAAGCTTGTCGGCGGTGGCCTCAGCGAGGGCGTGTGCGGTCTGGCAGGCGGTGGAGGTGTAGCCGGTCAGGTGCGGCCGGATTGCGGCGCGCACGAGGACGGGGAGCAGCTCCCCTGTACCTCCGGGCGGGTTGGTCACGGCTGCTCCTCGGTGTCGGCGTGGTCGTAGTTGCTGTGGCCGCAGGTGGTGCCGTAGACGCTCACCGGGTGCCCGCCTTCGACCGGCCGGAGTACCAGGGCAGCGCGAGCCCGTCATTCTCGGCGCGCGGCACCAGATGCAGGTGCAGGTGGAAGACGGATTGCGTGGCTGGCCGCCCTTTGCTGGTGATCAGGTTGTACGAGCCCATGCCCGCGACGAGTTCGGCGGCGCAGAGCATCGTGGCTGCGGACACCTTGGGGTGGGCGACGAAGTCGGGGACGTGCTCGCGCGGGATCACGAGCACGTGGCCTTCGACGACGGGGCTGAGCGGGACGATTGCGATGGCCTCGGGCCACTCCTCGACGATCGTGGCGGGTGCGCGTCCGGCGACGATCTCGCAGAACGGGCAGGGCTGGTCGGTCATCGGTCTCCTTGGGTGTGGCAGGGGCAGTTGCAGGTGCAGCACTGGCCGTCGGGTTGGCCGGAGCAGGTGCCGGGGCAGGCGGTGTGCGCCCCGGTGCGGCAGTGGTCCCAGCGGCGTCGGAGCCGTGCGGTGGTGCGGTCCGGCTGACGGTGGAGACGCGACCTCACGAGGCGGCCTCCGGGGTGGTGTCGAGGGCGGTCGGGACTCGGCGAGCACCGTGCGGGATCGCGGCCAGCTCCCGCACCCGGGCGAGTTGGGCGGGCGTGATGCGGTGGCCCCGGAACCTTCGGCAGCGGGCACACGGACCCCACCCGTCGTGCTCGAAGACGGGCTGCTCGCAGATGCAGGCCTCGTGCGCGCTCTTGATGCTCGAGCAGTCCGAGTGATAGAGGCCGGGCTCGCCCTGCCACCAGCGCCCGCGCGGTCCGTCCCACTGGCGGGAGACGCAGACCGGGTCGCCCTTCCGGGAGCGGCCCCGGCACCAGGTGCAGCGGGTCAGGAGCCGCCGGCGCAGGTGCTGGAGGGGGTGCACCTGGATGCGCCAGTGGTGGACGTGCAGGCGCCAGTGGTGGGCGCGGCAGGTCGTGTCGTCGTAGCCGGAAGGGTCGCGGTGCCAGACGGTGATCATGCAGGGCCAGTAGAGGCCGACTCCGGCGGCAACCCAGAATGGGCCGCCGAGCCTCCAGCGGGTGTTCGTGCGGGCGGCTCGGTCGGTACGCCAGTCGGCACGCTTCGGCCAGGGGCGGCGGATCTCGAAGGCGACGGTCAGCGGGTCGTGCATGTCAATCTCCCTGCTCCGGGGTGGTGATGAGGGCGGCGCGGATGCGTACGACGGTTTCCATCTGCATGGCGGCGCGCTGCGTGTCGGGCTCGGTGCGCATCTCGGTGTCGATGGCGTCGGCCAGGGCCCTGACGGCGGTGAGTTGCGTCACCAGTGCGTCCCGCTGCTCCTTGATCGCGTTCTCGTACTCGCGGCCCCGGGCCTCGGCGCGCTCCAGGCGGGCGTACAGCGCGTCGAGGGCGTCGTCGGTGACGGTGTCGGCGGTGAGGCGCTGCGTGCCCGCCTCAGGGCCTGAGGCACCCCCCGTCCCTCGCTCGCCACGCGGATTGGGGGTTGAGGCCGTCACAGGGCCGCCCAGGGCCCTTCCCGGGGCCGGATCGCCATGGTGCCTAGGTGTAGTCATCGGGATGCCGTCCCTTCGGTCACGGTTCGCGGGGGTTCGACACCGAGCTGGACCGCCGCCAGCGCGACGGCCTCCCGGATCGACATGCCGTCCTCCGACGCGGCGCGCAGGGCGAGCGCCCTCACGTGGAGGTCTTCGGCGAGGGCCTGCTGCTCCGGGGTGAGCGCGCCTCGGCCGGTGCGGCGGTGCGCGGCGGTCGGGCGACTCGGCCCCCAGTCACTCTCGGCCGGTGCGGTGGTGGGCTCGGTCATCGCGTCGGCTCCTCGGTGGCGCGGCAGGTCAGGTTGAAGTCGCGGGCGGCAGCAACGAGCAGGGCGTGCAGCCGCTTCGTCGCGTCGAACGCGTCGCCGCCGGGCGGGGCCCAGTCGTCGAGGACGTCGGCGATCTCGTGGGCGGGGATCTCGAGGTGGATGCGCTCCTCGCCGGGGCGCCGGTTGGTGTAGATCCGCTCGGGCATGGGGTGTCTCCGGGGTCGGGGCCCGGCCACACGCGGTGGCCGGGCCGTGGGGGCTACAGGTAGGCGGGGAGTGCGGGGATGGTGTCGACGCGGCGGCCACGCAGCCGCTGCGGGACGGTGGGGTGTCGGGGTTCGGGGTCGGCCCGGTACAGCCACGCCAGGTCGGCAGCCGACGGGGACGGCAGGGTCTCGGCCACGGGGAGGGCGAGTTGCCCGCCGCCCGGGACCGGCCGCAGCCCGTGCGCCCCGCCGAGCGGATCACCGAGGCGACGCCGCCGGCGGCACACCGGGCCGTACCCGTCCGGCGACACGCGGGTGAGCGGGCGGTGGCAGTCACGACAGCGGGTCACGCCGCGGCCTCCGGGGCGAGCTGCACCGCGGCCTGCTCCCCGAGGAAGCGGGTGTACGCGGGCGGGATGGCCTCCGTCAGTTCCTCGTGCACGTCCGTCCAGTCGATACCCAGCGCCTGCTGCATCTCGGGGACGGTGGCCTTGCCGCCGCCCTTGCCGTAGACCGCGACGTACTCGCCCTCGCGGTAGACGCCGTGCCGCCAGCCACGCACGTAGCCGCGGTGCGGTGTGTGCGGCGGCGCCATCGGCAGCCAGCCATGCACCTCGAACCGGCGGTGCCGCAGGAGCGGCAGGCCGAACATCGTGCCGCACAGCTCCACGTCGCGCCGGCAGCCGGTCGTCTCGATCACCCACGGCTGGCCCGTGCCCAGCATCGCGGCCCGACCCGCAGGCAGCAGGTCCGGATACGTGTCCCGCAGGTGCCGGTTGGTGCCCGCGGTGATCGCCGCGCGGTGCTGGCACGGCCAGGAGGCGTGGATGAGGTCGAACTCGTGCCCGTGCTCGGTCACGTAGGCGACCGCGTCGGCCTGGACGGACTCGAACGGGTACCGCGGGCGGGGCACCAGGTCGACGCCGACGACGTCCCAGCCCGCGGCCCAGTAGCCCGCGCCCGCGCCACCGGAGCAGCAGCACAGGTCCAGCAGCCGCAGCCCGTTCGGGACACGGTCCGCGGCGAGGCGGTCGAGGAGCGCGGTCACTGGCCGGCCCCCGTCGTGTCCGCGTCCGGCCCGGAACCGAGTACGGCGCGGGCCACGGCGAGGGGCAGGTGGCCGTACTCCTCGGCGTGGTCGTGGTTGTCGTAGCCGGAGAGGATCACGGCGGAGTGCTCCAGCCAGGTGGCGAGTGCGAGGCCGACTCCGGGGTGCATGGCGGCGATGTACGCGGCGTGCTCGGGGGTCTCGGCGTCGGCGACGTACTGGATCGGCGGGTCCTGCGGCTCGTCGAAGGCGCGGTACTCGCCCTGCGTGACGATGCAGGGGCAGTTCTGCATGGTGTCGGTGTCGCTGCACTCCTCGACGTGCCAGGGGCGGTCTCCCCAGTGGTCGGCGGGGACAGCGCCGGCGAGTGTGCGGAGTCGTGCGGCTGCGTCTCGGAGGGTGTCGGCGGGGCTGTGGTCCATGCGGGTGTCTCCGTTGTCTGCGGTGCGGGTTGCTGTGGGAGGCTGGGGTCGGGCCCCTCCCGGTAGCTGCGGGAGGGGCCCGTTGTGCGCGGTCACTCGGCGTGGAGCGCGGCCTTCAGGGCCGCGACCTTCCCGCCGAGGCTGATCTCCTGGGCGGCGGTCATGGCGTTCCGCGTCCAGTCGGCGAGCGGCGCGACCTTCCCGGCCGCCGTGGTCGCGGCGTCGCTGGTGTGGTAGGTCGCCAGGACACGGCCGTCGTGGTGGGCGAGGACCCAGGGGCCGGTGGGGGGCGGGGTGGTGTCGGCGGGGATCTTGTAGACGTGCAGTCCGGGGGTGGGCTCGGTGGCGGTCACGGTGGTCGGGCCGGTCGAGGTGTTGAAGGTGTGCTCGGTCATGTGGGTGCTCCTCGGGTGGTGTGGTCGGTCACGGGGTGGTGTGGGAGAGCTGGGCGGTGACGGCGTTCAGCAGCTCGTCGCTGGGCCGCCAGAGGCCGAGTGCGCCCTTCGCGGGCACCGGGTTCGGGAGGGCGGTCACGTCGGCCAGCTCCCAGTGGTAGGTGCGCTCGTTCCCCCAGGGGCCGCAGCAGGTGCCGTCGTCGGACCAGTGGCAGCCGGTGATGGTGGCGATGGCGACGACCGCGCTGTACACGTCGAGGTGCGGGCCGTACACCTGCGCGTCCCGGTCAAGCTGGGCTCCGGCGTGGATGAGGATGCGCGTCCCGTGGTGGGCGGCGGGCAGGCGCCACGACCGGTTCTCGACGCGCTTCGTCTGGTGGGCGATGGCTCCGGCCCAGGGCTGGCGGATGGTGAGTGCTCGCATGTGGGTGCTCCTCGGGGTGGGTGGGGTGGTCACGAGATAGGGAGGGTGGCGGCGGAGAGGCGGCGGGCGGCGGCTTCTGCGTACCGCTCGTCGGCTTCGATGCCGATGGCGTGGCGCCCGGTCTGGCGGGCCGCGTCCAACGTGCTGCCGCTGCCGGCGAACGGGTCGATGACGAGGCCGCCGGGCGGGCAGGCGTAGCGGATCAGCGGGTCGAGGATGCCGAGCGGCTTCTCCGTCGGATGCAGGCCGCCGCGGACCGACTGCGCCCGCAGGACAGACCGCATGAGGCGGGTGTCGTCGTCGTGGTACGCGACTGCCTTGACGCTTCCAGTGTGGGCCGCTCGATCGTCTCGTCGTATGCGCACGTGCTTGCTGGGTCCGGTGTAGGCGACCTTCGGGGTGTCGTGGTGTAGGGCCTTCCAGTCGCCGCGGTACCAGTGGGTGGCGATCTCGTGGACGCGCTTGAAGCGGTCTGCGGCGAACCCTGTGCCGTTCGCCTTTTCCCACACCACGTCCTGGCTGAGTCGCCAACCGGCTGCCTGGAGTTCGGTGGCGCGCTGGAGGAACATGCGCATGCTGCCGAAGCACCACATGCTGCGGGTGACGGTCGCGGCGAGGGTGGGCCAGCCGTCGGGCCAGCGGTCCCAGGCGAGGGACGTCTCGCCGTAGGGCGGGTCGACGACGAGGAGGTCGGCCTGCAGGGTGAGCGCGGGCAGGATGTCGCGCATGTCGCCGTGGTACAGGTACAGGCCTGCTTCCTCGTCCTTCCAGTAGGGCTCGGGCATCAGCGGGTCTCCTCGGTGGTGTGGTCGGTGACGCGGATGGCGGGTGATCGGGGCGGGGTCGGGTCGTTGCGGGTCCGCCAGGCGCGGAGGGCGCGGGCGGGCTGGGTGGACAGCAGTGCGGCGTAGAGCAGTGCCTCGCGCCGCCAGCCGCGGCCGATCCACCGGTCGGGGTGGATGCGGATCTGCCAGTCGGCCCAGTCGCCTAGGCGCGTCCAGGGCTGCCAACGGCCGAGCAGGTAGCCGACGGCGAGCGCGGCGAGCAGCAGGAACGTCGTCACGGGGTCTCCTCGGTGGCGCGGTTGGTGTGCGGCGGGATGGCGGACTGGTCCCACCAGGCGCCGGTCGTCTCGTCGATGTGGCGCCAGCCGGGGTGGGAGCCGGTGGGGAGGGTGCAGGTCCACTCGGTGAGCTGGTCGCCGCACGGGGTGGGCGTGTGGGTGATCAGGTCGGCGAGTTCCCGCCCGTAGGCGGCGAGGTCGTGCAGACCCTCGGCTTCGCGGAGGCCAGCGTCGGTGCGCAGGTCGTTGGCCGCAGCGTGCCGGGCCGCGACACCCTCGGCGCCGGGCCCGTGCTGGCGGGCGGCGGCGGTGAGCCAGTCCGGCCACTCGTCGCCGTGGCGGTAGTCGCGGCTGACGGGCAGGTCGGTGAGGGTGTCGTCCTCGCGGCGCCAGTCGCCGTGGATGGTGGTGGCGGTGTGGCCGTTCTGGTCGGTGGCGAGGTTGATCCGGCGGGGGCTGATGTGGCCGGGGCCGTACCGGTTGGGCACGTCGGGTGCGCCGATGACGGTCAGCTCGACGGTGGTGGCGGTGACGGTGAACTCGGGCTGGGACTGGTCGCTCACGGGGTGGTCTCCTGTCGGCTGGGGTGGGTGGTGGTGCGGTCGACACCGCGGGCGGTGGTGCACCGCGCCCCGGCGGGGTCGTAGCGGTCGAGGGCCTGCTCGGCTTCGGCGGCGAGGCGGAGCCAGCGGGCGGCGCGGACGGTTCCGCGGCAGGTGCCGGCCGCCACGTAGAGGGCTTCGATGAGGCGGTCGGCGGCGAGGGTGTCGGGTAGGTCGATGCGGATCACGCGGCGCTCCTCGGGATCAGGCGGCGTTGAGGCGGGGTTGGGGCGGGAGGATGCGGCCGGGCACGATGCGCCACGTGCAGGTCCAGGTGGTGCCGCAGCATCGGTAGGCGGCGGTGAGTAGCCCGCCGGTGGCGATGCCGGAGCCGGGCCGTGCGGGGCGGAGGCAGTGGTCGCAGGTGTCGGCGTAGAACCGGTTTCCGTCGGTCATCACGCGACTCCCCGAATGGCGGCGCTGGGGGTCCAGGACGGCGGGGCGATGGAGGCGAGCCGGCCGAAGTTGCCCTGGAACTGGAGGGTGACTTCGCGGCCCTGCTTGCCGTTGCGGTTCTTGCCGACGATCAGGTCGACCTTCCCGGCACTCGGGCCGGTGTCGGAACCGTCGGCGGCCAACTCGCGGTGGAGGAGAAGGATCACCGAGGCGTCCTGCTCGATCTGCGAGGAGTCCTTGAAGTCGGAGATGAGCGGCTTGCGGCCGACCTGCCCGCGGTTGAACTGCGCCAGGGCGACCACCGGGACACCGAACTCGGCGGCGAGGAGCTTCAAGTCCCGGGAGATCTTCGCGACTTCCTGCGTGCGGGACTGTGCCCCGGATGTCGTCTCGGGGGTGATGAGCTGCATGTAGTCGACGATCACCATGCGGGGGGCGTTGCCCTGCGCGGCCATCCAGCGGACGCGTGCCCGGATCTTCCCGACGGACAGGCCGGGCGAGTCGTCGAGGATGAAGTTGTGGGCCTTGCGCATCACGTCGTCGACCTTGGCGATGCGCCGCCAGTCGTCCTGGGTCAGCTTCCGCCGGGTGAGGTGTTCGAGTTCGACGCCGGCTTCGGCGGCGGTGAGGCGGGCGATGAGCTCCTTGCGGGTCATCTCCATGGAGGCGACGAGGACGGGCAGGTTGCGGTGGAGGGCGATGTGCGCGCCGAGGTTCATGCCGAGGAGGGACTTGCCTCCGCCGGTTGAGGCGCCGACGACGGTGAGCTCCTTGGGCTTGAAGGCGACGATCTCGTTGAGGTCGTGCCATGGGGAGTCGAGGGCGTCGGGGTCGTCGCCGCTGTCGAGCTCGTCGACGAAGGACTCCCAGTTGTCGGCGACGGAGAGCCGGTCGTCGGTGCCGCCGGTGGCGTCGGCGGTGAGTTCCTGGGCTTCGGCGAGGAGCTGTTCGAGGACGTCTTCGGGGTTGGCTTCGGCGAAGCGGGCCTGCCCGGAGGCGCGGGTGGCGATCTCGGCGATGCGTCGCAGCCGGTGCTGGGTGCGGACGATTTCGGCGTACCAGGCGGCGTTGCTGGCGGTGGGGATGGATTGGGCGAGGGTGTGGAGGTAGCCCTGGCCGCCGATGCGGTCGAGGTCTCCGTGGGTGCGGAGGTGTGCGGCGACGGTGATGGGGTCGGGGCGGGTTCCGGGGCGTCCGTGGAGGTTGAGGATGGCGCGGTACACGGTGTGGTGGCGGGGCTCGTAGAAGGCTGCGCCGTCTCCGAGGACGGCTTCGGCGTGGTTGATGGCAGCGGAGTGGAGGAGCATGCCGCCGAGGACGGCGCGTTCGGCTTCGGTGTCGTGCGGCATGCGGGTGTCGATGGCGGTGGTGCCGTCGCCGTGGTCGTCGTTCATGCGGTGGCTCCCTGGGTGTCTGGGTGGCATTCGGGACATGGGGTGAGGGCGCGTAGGCCGCCTCGTTCGATGGCGCGGTAGCGGCTCTCGGGGTCGCAGTCGAGGTGTCCGCAGTGCGGGGGCTTCTCGTCGCGTCGCGGGCCGGGCAACGGCGGCGGAGTGGAGAAGGCCGGCGGGAGTCCGCGCCATCCGCCGCGGAGGAAGAACGTGGCGTACATCGGTGGCTGCTTCGCGCGGGCCTTGGCGGCGCGGGCGAAGTCGACCATGGCGGGGATGCCGCACTTGCGGATGAGGTGAGCGGTCTCGATCCAGTCCTCGGACTTCATGCCCCAGCTGACGGTGATGCCAGCTTCGGTCATCGCGGCCATGAGTTGGTGGCAGAGAGCTCCGGCGTCGGACTGGCCGTCGGGCCTGCTTGCTTTATTGGGTATGGGAGAGGTGCCCCGGTTTTCGGGGCGCAACGGGTCAAAATTCGGGGCACAAACTTCGGCTTGTGCCCCGAATTCCGGGGCGCTACCGGAACCCTCTTGCGCCCTGAGAACCGGGGCACTACCGGACTCTTGCGCCCCGGAATCCGGGGCACTGGAAGAGGCGGTTCGGACGTAGTCGACGGCCTTCGGAAGCCGGTAGAGGGGGCTCCGACGCCCCTTGGCCGGCTCCGCAATCTCCAGCTCGCCGAGCTCCAGCGCCTTCTTCACAGCCGCTTCCGCGGTGCCCTTCGAGGCGGAGTTCAGGGCGACGCGTGAGATCTCCCGCTGGCCGATGCGCACCTCGCACGCGGCGGTGCGCACCTGGTCGGCGACGTAGAGCAGCACCAACCTGGCGTTCCCCTTCGACTGGCTGTGCTTCCACACCCAGTCCATGGCGTCGAGGGTCACTCGGGTCCTTCTTCCATTCGTGCTGATCAGGGCAGGGGTGTGGTTGTGATCTGGGCTAGGGGACCCCTGACGTCACTTGCCCATCATAGCTAAGAAAGCGAAGTTGCGTTGTTGTGTCGTGTAGCAAATCCGCTACGCTGTCGACATGAGCACCCGCACCGAGCACCGCGCGAAGATCGCCGAGGCGCGCAACGTCCTGGGCGAAGTGATCGCGCGCGCGCGCTTCGCCGGGGAGCCGACCGTCCTGATCAACCGAGGCAAGGAAGCCGCGGCGATCGTCGGGCACGACTTCTACGTGCAGGCGCAGGAGGACCGGCGCACCGTCGAGGCGCTGCACCGACTGCTGGCCGAGATGCCGAACCGCAAGCGCGCGGAGGAACTGCACGACGACCTCGCACGCGTCCGGGACGAACTCGCCGCCGCCGACTCCTGATCGCATCGCCTGTCCTTCCTGGCCCCGCACCGTGTGTGCGGGGCCGACTGCTGTCACTGGCCCTGGTTGGCCCGGCGGACACCTGTGGCCCTAATGCCGCGGTACGCCTTGTGCTCGGTGGACGGGGACGGCTTGCGGTAGCCGTGTCGGGCGAGCCGCGCGTAGACGGTGCTGTGCCGGACCCCGAGGATCTTGGCGAGCCGGTAGACGGTGACGCCTTGCTCGACGAGGACGGCCAGCGCCTCGGTGAAGTCCCGGCTGACCTGGCGCTTCGGGTCGTCGAGGGGGGTGTGTCCGCCGACGGTCTTGGCGATGGCTTGCATGGCACGGAGTTCGGCGGCGACTTCGGGTGTGACCGCGTCGATGCTTGTCGGGGTGTCGTCCTCGCGGGCCATCAGGTGTCCTCTCGTTGTGGGCAGGTGGCCCGGTGGGTGGTGATGCGGTGGGTGAGTGCGGGGATGCCGTCCCCGGCGGCGGCGTCCGTGTGGCCGCACCGGCAGCGGTAGTCGGCCGTCGGCGGCCGGGCCTGCATACGGATGTGCAGACCCGGCAGGGACGCGGGCGGCCAGCGGGTCACGGCGGCACCTGGCGGATCACGCCGCCTCCTCGTACTGCCGCCGCTGCCCGGGGCTGCGGTGGCCCGCGAGGATCTGCCGGACGTACGCCTCTGTCCGGTCGACCCGGGTCGCGATCTCGTGCGTGGACACCCCGCACGCCATGAGGTGGTTGATCTCGGCGGCGAGCCAGGCCCGGCCCTTGTCTCGGACCTCGGCCGTGCGCGGGTCGAAGTCGGGGTCGTCCAGGTGCCCGTAGTCCTCCCACCACGTCGGGTCCGGCCAGCCCGCGCGGCGGGCGTCGTTACTGGCCCGGCTCGCTGTCCGAGACGGGGTCGCAGTGGTGTGGGCGAGACGGGTGTACGTAGCCGCGATGGTGTCGGCGGTGGCCGCGGCGAGCGTTTCGACCCCGGCCGTGATCCGCTTGATGGTGGTCGGGTCGAGGCCGGTTTCGATGGCGAGCCGAGCCCTGCTGTAGCCGACCGCAGTGAGAGCGCGGAGGCGACGGGTACTCCCGATCGCGGGGACGCTGCGGCCTGGCGCGGCGCAGTCCCCGGGCTGGAGGGCGAGAATTGCCGCGGCGGTTGAGCGGTGAAGTCGCCGGTAGCGGCCCCGGCGTAGGCGTCGGAGGGTGCATCCGCCGAGCCCGGTCGCGGCTTCGAGCTGGTTCCAGCCGGCGCCTGCGGTGATGAGTCGTTGGAGGTGTTCGCGGACGGGTTCGGCGGGCACGGTGAGGGCGCGGCCGGTTTCGGCGAGGTGGCGGCGGCGCTTGGCGTAGGCGTTCTCGGCGCGGCGGCAGGGCGGGCAGGAGCAGCCTCTGACTCCGGAGCCGGGGCGGCCCTTAGCGCGGGCGGTGGTGCCGTGGTCGGGCAGGGGCTTCACCAGCCGTCTCCCTTCTTGATGGCGGGCGGGGTGTTGCCGATGTGCCAGAGGCCGCAGGCGTGGCAGGTGTAGGCGCGGAGAGCGACGCCGGGGTAGAGGCGGCGGGCGACGGAGCGCGCCGTGCGGCGGTTGGCGTACCGCTGCTTGCCTGTGGTGGGGCAGGTGCTGATCTGGAGCGAGGAGGGCCGGGCCTGGGCCGGCTTGCGGTGGTGCTTCATCGGGGCACCTCGGCGGCGAGGTCGTGGGCGATGGTGTCTTCGCTGTAGCCGAGGAGGTTGGCGATGGCGGCGATGGTGTGGCCGAGGGCGTGGAGTCGGCGGGCGGCCCATCGGCGTTCCGGAATGCTGATGTCGACGAGTTCGCCGTTGAGGCGGCGTTCTACGGCGACGACGTCGATGGTGTTGCCGTCGTGCTGGACGGTCGTGAACGGGGCGAGCCGGCCGCTCATCGGGGGACTCCCGGCTTGTGGGTGCCGCAGCGGCAGGTCTCGAAGGTGCCCTTGCAGGTCGGGCAGGGCCGCTCAGCGAGGCGTGCGGCGCGTCGGTCGGAGAGGGGTACGCCGACGAGGACCATGAGGAGTGCGGCGGCCCCGCATGCGGCGGCGATGATTCCGGCGTCGGTCATCGGCGCTCACCCCTGTCGCGGCGGACCGCCTCAGCGAGCCGGTCGAACGCTTCGGCCTCGGCTTCGGTGAGGGAGCCGTCCGCGGGGACGGGCAGGGCCTCCGCGGCGTCCAGGGCGCGGGACCAGCGGCGCAGCGCCCGGTGCTGCCGCCAGAGGAGGCGGGCAGCCCACACGCCGAGCAGCACCATCGCGGCGGCGAGGATGCCGTGGGCGACGAGGGCGACGAGTAGCAGCCGGTCGATGAACTCGAAGACGTTCATGCGGCGCCTCCGAGGGCGTCTCGGAGGGGGCGGACGTTGATGCCGGTGGGGTGGGTGGGCTGGTCGTCGGGGTCGACGTCGCGCACCCCGGCGGGCACGGTCACGGCGCGGGCGTTGTCGAGCGCGGCGCGGAGCCGCTGCACGTCGGCCTCCAGCCGGTCGGCGCGGGCCGCAGCCTCGGCGAGCTGGTTGGCGCGGGCGTTGGCCCGGTCCCGGGCGGTGTTCGCCTCAGCGAGGCGGGCCGTCAGGGCGTCGAGCGCGGTGCGGGTGCAGGCCAGGTCGGCGGCGGCCTCAGCGACGGCGGCACGCGCCTCAGCGGCGTCCTGGGCCGCCTCCTGGGCGCGCCGGTCGGCTATGGCCGCGGCACTGTGCCGGGCGCGGTAGCGGGCAAGCATCGGAGTCTCCGATCGGTACGGTGGGTGGGGCCGCCCCCGCTCGAATCGGGGGCGGCCCGTGGGCGTCATCAGGTGGTGAGGACGGCGGCCGGGTGGACGGCGGGGAACTCGTCCCACGTCCGGCCGTCCAGGACCCGGCCAGCGCGGCCCTTGCCAGCGCGGAGCATGATCTGGCCGTCCACGTCTCCGGGCCCGGCGAACAGCAGCCGGGTGGACGCGCGCGCCCGATCGGGCACGTCCGGGCCGTAGCTCGAAGGGGCGGCCACCCACTCCCCGTGCTGCTTAAACAGGTAGGGCACGCCCGCCTGCTGGCACTGGTCACGCAGGGAGCGCGCCCAGTCCGGGTGCATGGGACGGGCGCGGTGGCCGGACTCCCCGCCGACGATCACCCAGTGCAGCGCCCCCCAAGCGGGGCCCGGCGTAAGCCCGCACCCGGCCTCGTGCATGTAGTACGGCGGCCCGTAGCCGCCACAGGTGCAGTCCTTGGACTCCTCGAAGAACGGCAGCTTCACCGGGCCGAGGAGCGGTTCGCAGGACAGGAACCGGACGGCCGCCGGGGTGTCGAGCAGCGCGGGGATGCGGAGGTCTGCACGCTGCTGGTCCTCCACCGAGACGCCCATCCAGACGTTCGGCAGCGGCCACGGGGTGTCGTGGAAGACGCGCTTCTCGGCGTCGTCCGGTACACCCGGCACGCGGTCCGGGTTCGCCTTGGAAACGGCCCAGGCCATCGCTGAACGGAAGTGCATGCCGGGCCCATGGCTGTGCCCGCAGTCGCACCGGCCGCCGAGCAGCGACCGCATCCGCCCGTGCCGCTTCGTCAGCACCTGGTACGTGTGCTGCGGAGTGAGCGCCATCACGGCGAAGAGGCGGGCGATGTAGTCGCCGGGGATGTCCTTGTGGAACAGGTCCGACATGCTGTTGACGAAGATCCGGCGGGGCTTCTTCCAACGCAGCGGCAGGGTCAGCGCGTTCGGGCGGAGCGTCAGGTCGAAGCCGGTCTCGAAGTGATGACCGGCCACGCCACGGAACCGCTCGGCGAACGTCTCGGCGTAGCAGTTGTCGCACCCGGGGCTGACCTTCGTGCAGCCGGTAACGACGTTGAGGGTCTTGTCGGTCCACTCGATGGACGTCATGAGGTGTCTCCTGGTGGTTGTGCGCTGCCGGCCCGGGGTTTGGTGGCCGCCGGGCCGGCAGGCGATCAACGGGGAAAGCGGCTGCGCGCCGCGAAGTACAGGCACGCGGCGGCCAGACCGAGCGGCGTCGAGCAGATCGCCAGCAGCCACAGCACGGTGGTCACTCGCCCACCTCCAGCCAGTCCCGGTCCTCCCGGGCCTCGGGCACGAGGCGGGGCCTGCCGCAGGCGCGGCAGGTGGCCGTGCCGTCGCCGTGGTCGTCATGCCGGGTCAGCAGGCTGGGACAGGTCCCCGCGCAGGCGAGGAGCCGGCCGGACGTGTCAGCGTCGAACCGGGCCGTGCGGCGCCGGGGCTGGCCCGCCTCGGCGAGCGCCCGGTAGGCGAGCGTCGCCACCGCCACCGCCACGAACATCGCCCCGTACAGGGCGTAGCCCGTCACGACGCCACCGCCTCAGGCACCGGCACCAACGGCCACGCAGACTCGACAACCGCCTGCGGATCCCGCCGCCGGAAGTGCTCCTGTAGCGACGCCGCCTGATCCGCAGCCCAGAACACCTGCGCCGCATGCAACTCCGACAGGTCCATCGCGGCCAACTCCGGGTACAGGCTGGCCAGTCGCCACGCCACCCGGCACGCCGCCACCGCATCCGCATCCGCGGTGTGCGCCGCGCCCAGCGGCACCCGGTAGTGCTCGCACAGCGCCGTCAACGTCCGCTTCCCCGGCCGGAACTGGTCCACCCGCTTGTCCAGGACCAGCGGGTCGACCACGTGCAGCCGGTCCACACGCTCCGACAGCGGCGCCACGCCGTACCGGCGCGCCTCCCGGTCCAGCACCGTGAAGTCGTACCGCGCGTTCATCACGACGACCGGCAGATCATGTGCGGCGACCTGCACCAGCGCGGCCACGATCGACTCCACCACTTCACCCGCCGAAGCACCCTCCGCGCGGGCCCGCTCCGTCGTCACGCCGTGCACCGCCGACGCCTGCGCGGGGATGTCCTCCCCACCGACGTCCGACAGCCACGACGCCACCGCCGGGGGCTGTCCGCCGCCGACCTGCGGGACGCAGGCCGTGACGATCCGCGCCGTCTCCGGGTCTACGCCGGTCGTCTCGAAATCGAGACCCGCCATCCGGGCCAGGTGCCAGCTCACGAGGCACCACCCGCGAAGCCACGCTCGGTGCCGACCCGCAGAATCATCGGGACGATCGGCTCGTCGTCCCCAGACTCATTGGTGACGAGGCCGCCTTCCCTCTTCTGCTGCCTCAGCTCGTACACCATCTGGGCCATCCGGGCCTTGCTGGTGGCGGTGTCGAGCGCCTCGTCCCGGTAGTCCGTGAGGGGGCGCAGCGGGGCCTCGCCCCGCTCGACGTTCACGGAGTCGGGGTCGACATCCCCCGTCGGCACCAGACCGCCGAGGAACAGCAGAGAGCGCAGCGCGGTAGACAGCGCCTTGGCGGTGCCCTTGTCGGCGGAGTCCATCGACTCGCCCACGGACTGCACCTCGATGAAGTCCCCGGCCGGGCCGATGATCTTGTACGTGACGGAGACAGTGCACTCGCGGGAGTTCTTACCGGTGCTCGTCTTCACGTCCCTGTAGGCAGCCTCCGTGTGCACCGGCAGGACCAGCACCCCATGGAGTCGGCACGCCGGACCGAAAGCGTTCAGGGCCGCATCTACGCCCCTGAACTGGTAGCTGCCCGACGTGTTGGGCTTGCCGTACCAGCCGTCCTTGCTGACACCGCGCACCGTCCCCATGACGCGGGACCAGGCGACGTGGACGGGGACCTGTTCGGGCCCCTCAGGGCCGGGCTCGGGGATGCCCGGGTCCGAAAGGCGGGGCGCCGCAGACGGGGCCGAAGTCGGCGTGGCCGGCGTGGCCTCGGCGGTGTCGGTGCGGCCGGCGGCAGCCGCCGCGCGCTCAGCGAGAGTGGTCACCGCAGGTACTCCTTACGAATGGCAGCAGGGATGTTGAGACGGCGGGACTCCCGGTCCTCCACGCACGCGGCGTACGCGTCGGGGAACTCCTCGCGGAGCCGGGACCGGTCCACGTACTCGCGGGCCTCCGACTCGTAGGCGAACGCGACACGGTCCCGAATGAGGGCCTGCTCGGCGTCGCCCAGGTGAGCCAGCAGCCGGGCCTTCGCCGCGGTCTTCCGCTTCTTCGCGTCCGACTCGGCGGCAGCCGCCTGCACGTACTCGGTCAGGTGGTCGTGCGCTTCCAACTCGCGGTCGAGCACGACGTATCCGGCCCGGTTCGGGTGGAGCTGCTCGTACAGGTCGAGCAGCACGTCAGGGTCGGCGTCGTCGGCGAGAACCGGCGGAGTGCGGTCGGTGATCTGACGCCACGCCCGGTCGCCCGTCGCCCGCAGGTCGTTGATGAGCTGGGCGTGATCGGCCGGGCGGACGACGAACTGCCGGTAGTCGTTACCGCCGATCAGGCACGCGACGTGCATGTGGTCGTAGCCGCACACGTCCGCCTGCCACAGCGTCTGGGCAAGGACGTCGTCAGGAACGCCGGCCCGCCACGCGGGGGCCTTCATCTTGTCGCGGCACTTGATCTCCACCGCGCAGCGTTCCTGAGCGGTGGCCAGCGGGCATTCCAGGACGCGCCGGTCGAGGGTGCACATCTGCCACGGGCGGTCGACGTTGGCGACCAGCCCGACGCGGCGAACGACGGAGCGGTTGCGGCGGGCCCACTCGCGGGCGACGGTCTCCTCGTTGAGCCGCCCCCACAGGGCGGGCTCGGAGTCGTCGCCTTCGAGGGGAAGGCCGCCGGTCTTGTCGTGGTAGACGGACAGTGCGTTGCCGTAGCGGGAGATGCCGAGGATGGCGGCGACATCGGACGAACCGAGCCCTCGGCGGCGGGCGGTGAGCCAGGTGTCGCGGTCGGCGTCGGCGGGGAGGATGAGGCGGCCGGTCGGGGTGACCCGCCGCCCGGCGGCCGGGGCGGTGACCGCCCCGGCCTGCACGGACGTCGTCATCAGGCGTGCTCCTTGCGCAGGTAGTGGGTGGCCCCGTCGGACCGGCGACGAGCGATCAGGGCGCCACGGCGGGCCAGCACCCGCAGATCACGGCGCGCGGTCCGCCGGAACGGCACCGCCACCCCGCGATCCGCGTACAGGCGCCGCACACGGGCCGTCGTCCCCGGCCCCGACTCGGTGCGCACCGCCTCCGCGAGCACCTCCAGGCGGTCGCTCATGACGCCTTCCGCTCGGGCTGGGCCAGCGGGCCGACGGCCCGGGTGATGTGCTCTGCCAGGGCCATGGCCTCATCGGCGGTGCACGGGTACTGCGTCCCGTAGGAGAGGCGTTCGGTCAGCTCGGTGACGAGCTCGTCGCGGGCGTGGCCGGCGGGGCTGTCGTCGCACCCGGACGCGGTCTGCGTGCCGGCGGTGGTGGTGAGCCGGTCGATCTCCAGCAGGTCGTCGATCAGGGCCTGCGGGTCGGCGGCAGCCACCTCCGCGAGGTCCCGGATGGCCTGCTCCACGATGTCGGTGACGTCGATGGCGACGCGCCCGGGGCGGCGGTGGACACGGATCTGGGGATGCGTCATCGGGGGCCTCGCAGGTTGGTGAGCTGGGATGCGTGGGCGGCAGTCGTGTGGGCCAGGGCCATGGCGAGCGCGGCCAGGACGCCCGCCCCGTGCGCGAGGGCCCCGGTGACGGTGCGGTCCGTGCGGTCCAGCAGCACCCCCACCACCAGCCCCGCAGCGGCCAGCACACCGACAGCGAGGACGACGGCCAGCACGGTCTCCTCCGTCATCACCGGTCACCCGCCTCGGAGGCGGCGCTGCGGTGCTCGGGCGTGACCTCAGCGCAGTCCGGGCCGCCACACCCCGGGGCCTGGAATCGGCCGCAGACGCAGACGGTGCAGCCGACGTCGTTGCGGTGCCAGTTCAGGGTGTGATGGCAGGCGTCACAGGGGGTCGAGAGGTAGACGTCGGCGCGCTGCCGGGCGACGAGCTGCTGCACCGGCGACGGGGCCGTGTCCTCCGCGACGACCGGCTGCTCCACCTCGGTGGCGGCTGCCATGCGGTACAGCTCGTCGGCTGCGTGGCACATGCACAGGTCCAGGCCGCCGCTGGCGTCCGGACACCGCTCCTCGAAGGACCGTGCCGCCTCCCGGAGCACGTCGGTGCGGCGCGGGCGGGCGGCCAGCTCGGCACGCAGCGCGATCAGCTCCGACTCCTTGCGAGCAACCAGCAGGCCCAACCCCACGCCCCACTCGCGCAGCCGCTCCACCTCGGCGGCCATCGTCAGGGCGATCTCGTGCAACGCCCGCTCGGTGCCGCTGTCGTAGGTCGCGGTCCGCTCGCCGTACTGCGCGAGACGAATCGCGGCGGCCTTCGCCGTCATCGGCGTCTGCTCGGCGCTCATGCCGCCACCCCGATACCGGCCGCAGCCACACGCGCCGCGCTGCACGGGTCCATCACCGGCGGGTCCAACAGCTGGTGCCGCTGCTCAGCCAACCGCGCGTCCAACGACGCCACCGGCAGAGCCAACGTCAACGCCACCCGCACACCCCGCCACGACGACGACAACGTGTGCGTCCGAACCGTCCGACCATCCGCGTCCTCACGCGTCGCCGCAGCCGCCCGGATGCTCCCGCCCAGACGCTCCGCCCAGACATGCATCGGCTCGAACGACTCGGCGTGCAGGTGCCCCAACAGGTCACCCGACTCGGACAGGTGCCACGTCGCCGCCGGCGCCGGGAACATCGCGATCAACTCCGCCAGCGCGAACGCCCCGCTGGCCTGAGGCTGGAAGTGGGTAGGCTGATTCATGGCCTTACCTCTTTCTCTGGGAGTGGTGAGGTCTGGCCGCCCCGTTGCTTGCCGGCGAGGGGCGGCCATCTGTGTCTGGTCAGGCAGTGCGGCGAGACCCGCGTGCCGGAAGCGGCACGAGGTGGGCCATCGGGTGCTGACCGGGGGCCGGCGCCGCAGTGGCGGTGCCCGGCTCGTGGTGGTGCAGGAGCGTGATGCGCTCCAGGTCGGCGTCGGTGAACAGCACCTGACGGCCGAGCTTGATGTGGGGCAGGCGCTTGATGTGGCGGCGCAGCCAGCTCTCCTCGATGCGGAGCACCGCGGCGGCCTCGCGGTAGGTGTGGAGTCGCGTCACGACGCCACCGCCTCGGGGGCCACCGTTGCGGGGACACTGCGCCCCGTAGGGATGAACAGGATCAGGACATCCACGCCAATTCGTCGGGCGACGGCGTGGGCGGCTTCTCCGGGGAGGGTGTCTCGCACCCCGGTGAGGAGTTCGCCGATGACTCCGTGGGCTACGCCGGCGGTGGCCGCCAGCTCCCGGGTGTTGGTGGGTCGGCCGTTGCCGGTGCGCTTCATGACGGTGCGCAGCAGGTCACGGTCGACCAGCAGGTACGGAGGCAGCTCTTCGTCCACGTTTACCTCGGTGTTCAGAGTGTTTTTTCTGGTGAACGGTTCGAGCATGGCACACCCGTGAACGACTTGTCCATGACTTTGAACAACGTGTTTTTCTAGGTGAACAACGAGGCCATTGTTGCGTACATCTCAATGTGTGGATTCTGGTCACTGTCCCCGTGCAGGGTGGTCGCCGTGCCCGCTAGCGTGGACAATCTGTTCAGCGGGCGGAACTGACCAGCCGCCTGAACAGGGGAAACGCTCGAACAGAACCACCGGTCACATGAACACCCCCCGCCACGTGACACGGAGACCGAACGGATGACCACCACCATGGCCGAACAGACCGCACCCCCGAACACGGCCCTGTCCGACCTGATCGCCAGCCGCCGCCAGGAACAACGCCTCAGCCTGCGCACCGTCCAAGACCGGACGATCCACCCCGACACCGGCGAACCCGTCATCAAGTACGGGCGGCTGAACAAGCTGGAGAAGAACAGCCCCGGCATCACACCGCCCACCCTGGAAGAACTCGAAGCCCTCGCCGGCGCCCTCGCCCTCCCCCTCGGCCGCCTACAGGACGCCGCCGGCGCCCAGTTCCTCGGCATCGAGACCGTCTGGTCCGAGAGCGGCGAGATGCGCACCTGGGTGGAACTGGGCGAGCGGCTTTCGCCGACCCAGCGTGACGCGATCTTCCGACTGATGCGCGAGCAACTCCCGCCGCTGGACTAGGGCTACCGGGGGGCACCGCGTGCAGCTCTGGCCAGGGAAGTTACCGCGCGTAGTTCCCCCGTTAGAGTGGTGGTACATCACCGATCACAGGTGCATCATGAATGTTCCGCCGGGGGGCGTGAGGGAGCGCCACACAGGGCGCACCCTAACCACCGAATCGAACACACACGCGATTCGGTCGTAGAAACGTGCGGACGATGGGGGTTTGAATGCACCTGTACAACAACGCGGAGGCCCACTTCCACCTCAGCACCACCGACATCGACACCCGGCACGCCTGCCGCATCACCGAAAGCCCCGGCTGCGCCGACATCCTCCTCCACACAGACGCCGCCACACCCGCGCTCTGCGCCTCCCTCAACCGCTGGCACCACCGCATCCTCAGCCGCGGCCTCTGGGCCCAACGCTGGGACGGACCAGCCGGCCGACTCGACACCCCACCCCAGCACCGCCGCATCGCCACCGCCCGCTGGGCCACCGCCCCCGCCACCCTCACCGCCGGCGAAGCCTGCCGCCCCGTCGAGCGGCAGGCCGGGATCCTCTGGCTCATCCGCGACGGCGAAGCCACCGACGCCCTCATCGACCAGATGAACCGGCGCCTGGAACGCCTCGTCGGCGACGGCCTGTGGATCCAGCGATGGCACGGACGCCGCCGCACGCCTCAGCCCGCATCCACCACCCGCAGCCCCTGACGCACCTCCGGCGCCATCGCCGCCTCCACCGCCGCAGTGATCTCACCATCGAGCGCACTCACAAGGTGCCCGTACCGGTCCACCGTCGTCTGGATCGACTCGTGACCCAGCCGGGTCCGGATCGCCGGCAGCGGAATACGGGCAGCGATCAGCCACGCCACATGCGTGTGCCGCAGATCGTGGATCCGCGGTGCGCGAGGCAGGCCCTTCGCGACGGCCTCGCGCCCCGCCGGCTGCCACTTGCGGTGGTAGAAGTTGCTGTGCCGCCAGGCGTTGCCCCAGGCCGTGCGGAACACGAACGCCTCCGGGTGCTGGCCCTCCACCAGCCGGCGGGCCACGTCGACCTGAGAGGGCGACAGGGCCACCAGGCGCCGGGCCTTGCGCGTCTTCGGCGGGCCGAGGAAGAAGCTCTTGTCCGAGCCCTTCGGCGCCTTCTTCCAGGCCCGCTGGACGGACGCGGTCGGTGTCGACGAGGTCAGCTTGAGGTCCCGCACCTGGAGGGCTGACGCCTCGCCCCAGCGCATGCCCGTGCCCACGAGCCAGTCGGCGAGCAACCGCGCCCCGGGGTCGGTGATCTCGGCCGCGACGCGCGCGTACTCGTCGCGCTCCAGGAACACCATCTCCTCCACCGTGTGGTCGTCGGCGCGAGGCAGTCGGGTGCCGGTGCAGCAGTTCGTGGTGCGCAGCTGCGGGTCGGCCTCCACGGCGGCCTGCACGATGCACCACAGCAGCCCGTGCCGGTTCGCGATCGACTTGGGCGAGGCGGGCCGGCGCAGCCACGCCTTCGGGTCCTCCGGGTCGCGCTCGCCGTCCTCCTCCGCGCGGACCCAGTCGGTGATGTCGTCGGCCGTGATGTTGCCGATGGTCGGCTGGACGGTGCGGCCGGACCGGAGGGCGTGGCGGATGACGGTGAAGTGCTGGTCGACTTCGCGGGCGTAGTCGTCGCGGGTGCGGGGGTCGATGCCGGTGAGGCGGTTCACGTAGCGGTGGGCCCAGTCAAGGAGGGGGACGTCGTCCTCGCTGACGGGCTCCTCGACGAAGCCGCGGCCCTTGAGCCAGCCGTGCGGCCACTTCTGCCCGTGAGCATCGACGAGGCGCTTGAACGCCTTCGCGCTGTCCTCGTCCGCGAAGGGTTCGGACTCCGAGGTGCCGCCTCGTCCGCCTTGGATCCACCGGACCTGAAAGATCGCGGATCCGTCCTTACGTTCACGCTTCCTGATGGTCGCCATGACGGGACGGTAGCGCCGGTTGTGGCTCTCTGGTTAGGCCCGCGTTGGGCCGAAGAAGAAAGCAGGGCCTCCGTTCCCGGGTTTCCCCAGGTCGGAGGCCCTGCTTTTCAGGGTGAGTGACGGGACTTGAACCCGCGGCCACCTGGACCACAACCAGGTGCTCTACCAACTGAGCTACACCCACCATGACCGGCGTCGGAGTGTTCTCCGCACCGGCCGGATACGAGTGTACAGGTTTTGCGAGGGTGCTCGCGCACCCCTTTCCCGGGGGTGCCGGGAAGCGCCCGCGCGGGGTGCTGTGCCCGGTCAGGCAGTGGGTTCGGCGGGCAGGACGTGCTTGGCGGCGATGGCCTTCGCCGTGTCGGAGTCCGGGCCGGGCTGGGGCACGAAGACGGCCTCGCGGTAGTAGCGCATCTCGGCGATGGACTCGCGGATGTCGGCCAGCGCGCGGTGGTTGCCGCTCTTCTCGGGACTGTTGTAGTACGCCCGCGGGTACCAGCGCCGGGCGAGTTCCTTCACCGAGGACACGTCCACGATCCGGTAGTGCAGGTGCGCTTCCAGGGTGGGCATGTCGCGGAGCAGGAAGCCGCGGTCGGTGGAGACGGAGTTGCCGCAGAGCGGGGCCCGGCCGGGCTCGGGCACGTGCTCGCGGAGGTACTCCAGCACCTGCTTCTCGGCGTCGGCGAGCGTCGTGCCGCCGTCCAGCTCGTCGAGCAGGCCCGAGGCGGTGTGCATGTCGCGCACCACCTCGGGCATCTGCGCCAGCGCCTCGGCGGGCGGGCGGACGACGACGTCCACCCCCTCGCCGAGCACGTTCAGCTCCGAGTCCGTGACCAGGGCGGCCACCTCGATGAGCGCGTCGTCGGACAACGAGAGGCCGGTCATCTCGCAGTCGATCCACACCATGCGATCGTTCATGCGAGTCACCCTACGTCGCTCAGGGCTGTGTGCGGCCCCGTTGCAGGGGTAGCCGGGCCGCGTAGAGATCCGGCGGGACCCCGGCGGTGTCGGCCGCCGGTGTGGTCACCAGGCTGCGGCCAAGGAACTCCGCCGCCTCCGACCGGGTGGGCGGACGGGAGTCCATCCGCACCTCCGGTCGTGCATCTCCCGGCCGCATGTCTCCCGGCCGGCCCTCACCCGGTCTGGGATCGGCCCGCCCGTCGACCCTGGCCATGGCCCTGGCCTCCGCGCGTGCCAGCGCTCGTGACTCCGCCCGCGACTCCGACCGCGCCTCCACCCTGGACTCCGACCGTGAGTGCGGCAGCCGGTGGTCACCCGGTGGTCCGCCCTCCAGCCCGTCCGCGGTGTCGTTGTTCGCACCCGACGGCCGCCGGGCCCGGTAGGCCGCCCGGTAGGCGGCCGGGGACGCGCCCAGCTGCCGCCTGAAGTGGCCGCGCAGGGCGACCGGCGACCGGAAGCCGCAGCGGGCCGCGACCTCGTCGACGGAGTAGTCCGTCGTCTCCAGCAGCCGCTGGGCCTGCAGCACCCGCTGGGTGATGAGCCACTGCAGGGGCGCGCTGCCGGTGAGTGAGCGGAACCTGCGGTCGAACGTGCGGCGGCTCATGTACGCGCGGGCGGCGAGCGTCTCCACGTCGAACTGCTCGTGGAGGTGCTCCAGTGCCCATGCGACGACTTCCGCCAGCGGGTCGGTTCCGATCTCCTCCGGTAATGACCTGTCGAGCCGGTGGAGTTGTCCCACTTCGCTGCCGTTGCCGCGGCGCGGCGGCACGACGAGCCTGCGGGCGAGCGCCCCCGCGGCCTCGACCCCGTGGTCGGCCCGCACGACGTGCAGGCAGAGGTCGATGCCCGCGGCGGTACCCGCCGAGGTGAGGATGTCGCCGTCGTCCACGAAGAGTTCCCGCGGATCGACGTGCACCGCCGGGTAGCGCTTGGCGAGTGTCGGTGCGTACATCCAGTGTGTGGTCGCTGGACGGCCGTCCAGCAGACCTGCCGCCGCCAGCACGAACGCGCCGGTGCACAGTCCCATGATCCGCGCGCCCTCCTGGTGCGCGCGACGCAGGGCGTCGAGCGCGGCGGAGGGCGGCGGTTGGGTGATGGAACGCCAGGCGGGCACGACGACCGTGCCCGCCCGGGAGATGGCGTCGAGCCCGTAGGGCGCCGACAGCTCAAGGCCGCCGGTGGTACGCAACGGCCCGTCCTCACCCGCGCACACCAGAAGGCGATAGCGGGGTACACCCGCGTCCTGCCGGTCGACACCGAAGACGGAGAGCGGAATTGAACTCTCGAATATCGGGCCTCCGCCGAAGAGCAGTACCGCGACAATCTCGCGGCGCCGCCGGGCGGCCAGCTTCCGGATTGGCGCGGGGCCGTGCGGTGGGTCCTGGCTCATGTCTCTAAGCCCCCCTCAGTGGTCGCTTCCTCTCGGTCCTGCACGGTTTCCCCCGCCGTGGTTTTGCCAAGATCGAATCTACTGCGTCAGATGGGGCTGATGGGACAACTTCATCACTCAGCGCTATGTCGACAAGACAACTTGGCGTAAAGCATTCGATCACGAAGCGTTCCACTCGCGGGCGCCCCTGGGAAGTGCGCCTGGCCGTGTGGACCGGTGTCCGTGGGGTGCATACACCCGTTGCACTCCTTTCAACCCTGGTCGGGGCCATGAAGGAGGCTGACGGGGCACTCGGTGCACCCTGAGGGCAAGTTGGCCGAAAAGTACGCCGGTTCTGACGGACCGTCCGACAGGCATGAGCGTACGCCCTGCGCTCCGCGAGGTCTCGCCCACGTCCCCGGTTGACGCGAACCTCTCCACCGACCGGTGGTGGATCAGCCACCGGACGCGGGCACGCCGCGGGCACCGGGGGCCATGACGGACAGGACCGTCCTGTCCGGGCCGGTGGGACCGGTGGGCGGGTGGCGCGGACGTCCACCCACCCACCGGTCTCCCCCGGCCGGGCCCTCGCGAACCGCGTCGCCGGAGACCGTTCACCGCCTCCGGCCCGGCGGGATCCGCGTCGGGGCAGGCCTCCCGCCGGCCCGCCCGACCCGGCCCGGCCGGTGGCTGACGCACGCGGTGGACGGTGGCCGGAAGGGGTCGGGCGTGACACCCGCCATTGCACGATGCGCATCGCTACGGCATGCTTCGCCCTCAACCTCTGGGCACGGAGCGTGTGGCGCCGTACCCTGGGGGTAGGGCCCTGGAAAGATGTTTCCCGGACGTTTTATTTAGCCCGCAACCATCCGCCGCCCCTCCGCACGAGGACTTCTTTCGCCGAGACGCCAATGGCCGGACACGAGATCCCCGAACCAGCGGACCGCAAGCCTGTCGCCGATTCCGCGGCACGGCCCGATGCGGCGGCCCAGGAACGCCATTCCTGCGATCCGGCGTTCCGGCACGGAGTCGTCGTCGGATTCGACGGCTCCACCTCCAGTGAACGGGCACTGGCCTACAGCATCGGAATGGCACGCAGGTCGGGTTCCGGCCTGATCATCGTGCATGTGGCCAACCGGCTGCCCACCACCGTGTGGGCGGGTTGCGAGCCCCCGGTGTTCGTCGACGTTCCCGACCACCGCACCGAGGTGCTGGGCCTGGAACTGGCCTGCGCCGACTACCTCGCCGAGGTGCCGTGGATCCTGGTGGAACGCGGTGGCGACATCTGCCACGAGTTGGAGGAGGTCGGCCGCGAGTACGCGGCGGACGCCATCGTGGTGGGTTCCACGCACGGGCTGGTGGGCCGCATCTTCGGCTCGGTCGCCGGCCGCCTGGCACGCCGTGCCCAGCGCCCGGTCGTGGTCATTCCCTGACCGACCGCTGCGGCGCACGAGACCGCTGCGGCGCACGAGACGATCACTCGGGCGCACGAGACGACCGACGCCACGCTCGGGCCGCCAGCAGCCGCGCACTGGCACGTGGCCCCCGGTGGCTCACCGGGCTCAGGGACAACTCTCCGTCTCCCGGCGGAACTCCGGGGAAATTTTCCGCCCCCGATCCGGTGCAGGACGCCGTCTGCGTGGGCATATAGCCCGCACAGCGTGCTGCCGAACGGGAGGTGACGGTCCCCGGAGGGCAGCTCACCGCCGGCGTGATGGGCAACGCCGGCGCAGTGGAGGGGCCCGGGAGCGCGTCTGGTGGCACGCGCTCCCGGACCCCTCGTTCCGTACGACTGCCTGAGTGCGGCTGCTTGAGTGCGGCTGCTCCCGTGCGGCTGCTCGACTAGCCCCGTGGGACTACTCGACGGTGACGGACTTGGCCAGGTTGCGCGGCTTGTCGATGTCCCGGCCCAGCGCGAGCGCCGTGTGGTAGGCGAGCAGCTGGAGCGGCAGGCCCATCAGGATCGGGTCCAGCTCCACCTCGTTGCGCGGCACCACGATGGTGTGGTCGGCCTTCTCCTGCCGGCTGTGCGCGACGGCGAGGATGCGGCCCTCGCGGGCCTTGATCTCCTCCAGCGTGGCGCGGTTCTTGTCCAGCAGTTCGTCGTCGGGCAGGATCGCCACGGTCGGCACCGAGGGCTCGATGAGCGCCAGCGGACCGTGCTTCAGCTCGGACGCCGGGTAGGCCTCGGCGTGGATGTAGGAGACCTCCTTGAGCTTCAGCGAGGCCTCGCGGGCCACCGGGTAGCCGCGCACCCGGCCGACGAACATCATCGACTTGGCGTGGGCGTACTCCGCGGCCAGCTTCTCGATCTCCGGCTCGCCGGCCATGATCTCGGCGATCTGGCCGGGCAGCCGGCGCAGGCCGTCGATGATGCGCTTGCCGTCGGCGACGGACAGGTCGCGGATGCGGCCCAGGTGCAGGGCGAGCAGCGCGAAGGCGACGGCGGTGTTGGTGAAGCACTTGGTGGAGACCACGCACACCTCGGGTCCGGCGTGCACGTACACGCCGCCGTCGGTCTCGCGGGCGATGGCGCTGCCGACGACGTTGACCACGCCGAGCACCCGGGCGCCCTTGCGCTTGAGCTCCTGTACGGCGGCGAGCGTGTCGTAGGTCTCGCCGGACTGGCTGACCGCGATGTACAGCGTGTCGGGGTCGACGACGGCGTTGCGGTAGCGGAACTCGCTGGCGGGTTCGGCGTCGGCGGGGATGCGGGCCAGCTCCTCGATGAGCTGGGCGCCGATCATGCCCGCGTGGTACGCCGAGCCGCAGCCGAGGATCTTGACCCGTCGCACGCCCCGGGCCTCGCGGGCGTCCAGGTTGAGGCCGCCGAGGTGCACGGTGGCGAACCGGTCGTCGATGCGGCCGCGCAGCACCCGGTCGACGGCGTCGGCCTGCTCGGCGATCTCCTTGTGCATGTAGGTGTCGTGGCCGGCCATGTCGTAGGACTCGGCGGCCCACTCCACGGTCTCCGGCGACGTCGAGGTGCGGGAGCCCTCGGTGGTGTACGTGCGGTAGTCGTCGGCCTTGATGGTGGCCATCTCGCCGTCGTTGAGGGTGACGACCTGGCGGGTGTGCGAGACGAGGGCGGCGACGTCGGAGGCGAAGAGCATCTCGTGCTCGCCGATGCCCAGCAGGACCGGGGAGCCGTTGCGGGCGACGACGATCCGGTCGGGGAAGTCGGCGTGCAGCACCGCGATGCCGTAGGTGCCCTCGATGACGCTGAGCGCCTCGCGGACCTTCTCCTCCAGCGTCTCGGCCTGGGCGCGGCCGATGAGGTGCGCCAGCACCTCGGTGTCGGTCTCGGAGGCGAAGGTGACGCCGTCGGCGGTCAGCTTGGCGCGCAGGTCGTCGGCGTTGTCGAAGATGCCGTTGTGGACGACGGCGACCTTGGCGTCGGGGCCGGCGGTCTCGGTGTGCGGGTGCGCGTTCTCGTCGCTGGGCGCGCCGTGGGTGGCCCAGCGGGTGTGGGCGATGCCGGTGCTGCCGGTGAACTTCTTCGGCAGCCGTGCCTCCAGCTCGCGGACGCGGCCCTTGGCCTTGGCGGTGCGCAGACCCGCGCTGCGGCCCGTCCCCGTGCCGTGGATGGCGATGCCGGCCGAGTCGTAGCCCCGGTACTCCAGCCGCTGCAGGCCCTCCAGCAGCAGCGGCGCCACGTCGCGCTTGCCGATGTAGCCAACGATCCCGCACATAGCGTTTCTCCTCGTCAGTTCTGTGGTGCCCGCGCGTCGCGGCGCCGGGCGGCCCGCGGCGTCAGCCGTAGACGATGCGGCGCAGCTGCCGCAGCGAGAGCTGCGGCGGCGCGACCGCGCGGTGCGGCAGTTCCGCGGTGATCCGCTCGAAGATCGCCGGATTGGTCAGGCCGCCGGACTGCAGTTCGCGGTGCCTTCGGCGGACGAACTCCTCCGTCGTCTCGTCGAAGTACGCCAGGACGTCGAGCACGACCCGGGCCGCTTCGCCGCGTTGCAGTGCGGTGGTGCGGACCAGGTGGTCGACCAGGTCGTCGTGGTGCGGCGTCCGGCGTTCGAGCACCCGTTGATACTGCGGGCAGCCGGGCCCTTTCGCAAGAATCCTGCCCGATTTCGGGCAGGGGTGTGTCGTGGGTGAGCCGTGCCGGTGTGGCAACCGGGCGGACCGTCCGGCTCCGCTTCAGCTCACGCCGGCTGCGTCGGGCGGGTCAGAAGCGGTCCAGGACGGCTTTCTTCGCTGCGCTGAACTCCTCGTCGGTGAGCACGCCCGCGGTGTGCAGCTCGGCCAGCTCCCGCAGCCGGCGCAGCAGCGCGTCGTGGTCGGCGTCCTGACGGGCCCCGTGCTGGGCCGCCTGCCCGGTCGCCGGCCCGGGGGCCTTGTCCAGGGACAGCTGCGGCCCGGCCGGCCCGGCCGGGTGCGGCAGACGGGCGGTGACGGCCGCCAGCAACAGCGCCGACTCCGCCGTCTCGCGGGCCTCGCGCAACCCCCACAGCACCACGCAGTAGGGGTCGTGCGACGGCTTGACGAATACCGCCGGGCCCTTGGGCACGAACCGCACCCAGCCGCTCTCCCAGCCGCCCGATTTCAACCACTCGACCCGGGCCAGGTCGGCCAGCGCCAGCACGCGGGGTCCGGAGGACTTCTTGGTCTCCTCCGCACCCCAGCCCCACTCGATGCGGATCTGCTCCCCGTCGAAGGTGGCCCGGCCGTCCGAGCCGTTCAGCGTCAGCGGCACCGGGGGACCGGGCAGCAGGTAGCGGTCAGCGGGCTCGTCCACCGGCACCTCGTCCAGCAGCAGGGCGTTGCGCACCTCGTCGACGAGGTACTCGGCGGCGCCGGAGCGGTCCTTCTCCACGCCCAGGGTGTAGGGGTCGGCGGCGTCCGGCAGCACACCACCGGTGGCCTGGGTCAGCGGGTCGGCGGCGGCACGCAGCCGCAGGCGCAGCCGGCCGCCCTTGCGCCCCGCCTCGTAGGAGATGCCCGCGACCGCCGCCAGCGGCACCGTCAGCTCGCCCAGCGCGGTCCGCAGCGGGTGCACGCCCCGGCCTCCGCCGGGGGTCAGCCTCAGTACCGAGCCGTCGAAGGTCCAGGTCCCGTCGCGCTGGGTGAGTTCGGCCATGCGCGCATTCTCCCAGCCGCCGGCCGGTCAGAGGCTGCCGACTCCCAACTCCCGTGCGATCAGCATGCGCTGGACCTCGCTGGTGCCCTCGCCGATCTCCAGGATCTTGGAGTCCCGCCACATGCGGGCCACCGGGTACTCGTTCATGAAGCCGTAGCCGCCGTGGATCTGGGTGGCCTCGCGGGCGTTGGTGACGGCGCTCTCCGAGGAGTACAGCTTGGCGATGGCCGCCTGCTTCTTGAACGGCTCACCGGCCAGCAGTCGGGACGCGGCGTCCCGCCAGCCGACGCGGGCGGTGTGGGCCCGCATCTCCATGTCGGCGAGCTTGAACTGGATGGCCTGGTTGGCGCCGATCGGCCGCCCGAAGGCCATGCGGGTGCTCGCGTAGGACACCGACTCGTCGACGCAGCCCTGGGCGAGGCCGGTGGCGAGCGCGGAGATGGCGATGCGCCCCTCGTCGAGGATGCGCAGGAACTGGGCGTAACCGCGGCCCTCCTCACCGAGCAGGTTCGCCGCGGGCACCCGCACGTCGGCGAAGGACAGCTCGCGGGTGTCGGAGGCGTTCCAGCCGACCTTGGAGTAGGGCGCGGCGACGGTGAAGCCGGGGGTGCCGGAGGGCACGATGATCGACGAGATCAGCGGGGAGCCGTCGTCCTTGCGGCCGGTGACGGCGGTGACGGTGACCAGGCCGGTGATGTCGGTGCCGGAGTTGGTGATGAAGCACTTGGTGCCGTTGATCACCCACTCGTCGCCGTCGCGGACGGCGGTGGTGCGGGTTCCGCCCGCGTCCGAGCCGCACTCCGGCTCGGTCAGGCCGAACGCGCCGAGCACCTCACCCGAGCACAGCCTGGGCAGCCACTCGCGCTTCTGCTCCTCGGTCCCGAAGCGGAAGACGGGCATGGCGCCGAGGGAGACACCGGCTTCCAGGGTGATCGCGACCGAGGAGTCGACCCGGGCGAGCTCCTCCAGCGCCAGGCAGAGCGCGAGGTAGTCGCCGCCCATGCCGCCGTACTCCTCGGGGAAGGGCAGTCCGAACAGGCCCATGCGGCCCATCTCGCGCACGATCTCGTAGGGGAACTCGTGCCGCTCGTAGTAGTCCCCGATCTTCGGCGCGACGACGTCGTGCGCGAACGCCTCGACGGTGCGGCGCAGCTCCTCGTGTTCGGGACTGAGGCGGTGGTCAAGGGACATGGCGGTTCACTGCTCCTTGTGGGAGAGGGCGCGGACGGTGCGGGACGGGCTGGGTCGGCCCAGGTGGCCGGCCATCCACTCGCTGGTGGCGGTGAGACGGCCGAGGTCGACGCCGGTGCGGATGCCGAGTCCGTGCAGCATCCACACCAGGTCCTCGGTGGCGAGGTTGCCGGTGGCGCTCTTGGCGTAGGGGCAGCCGCCGAGCCCGCCCGCCGAGGCGTCGACGGTGGTGACGCCGTGCTGGAGGGCGGCGAGGGTGTTGGCCAGCGCCTGGCCGTAGGTGTCGTGGAAGTGGACCGCGAGCCGGTCGGCGCCGACGCCGTCCTCGGCGAGCGCGGTGAGCAGGGCGCCGACGTGGCCGGGGGTGGCGACGCCGATGGTGTCGCCCAGGCTCAGTTCGTCGCATCCCAGGTCGAGCAGGCGGCGGCAGACCGCGGTGACCTTCGCCAGCGGCACCGCCCCCTCCCAGGGGTCGCCGAAGCACATCGAGAGGTAGCCGCGCACGGTCGCCCCGGCGTCCTTCGCGGCGGCGACGACCGGGGCGAACATCTCCAGCGACTCGTCGACACCGCGGTTGAGGTTGGCGCGGGCGAAGGACTCGGTGGCGCTGCCGAAGACGGCCACCTCGCGGGCGCCCAGCGCCAGCGCGCGGTCCAGCCCGCGCATGTTGGGCACCAGCACCGGCAGCCGCACCCCGTCGAGGTCCGACACCAGCGGGAACAGCTGCTCGGCGTCGGCCAGTTGCGGCACCCACCTGGGGTGGACGAAGCTTGTGGCCTCCACCGTGGTGAGGCCCGCGTCGGCCAGTCGGCGCACGAACTCGGCCTTGACCTCGACGGGCACCACGGCCTGCTCGTTCTGCAGCCCGTCGCGCGGGCCGACCTCGTGGATGCGGACCCTCTCGGGCAGTCCGGGCGCGGGCACGGCCATCGGCAGCGCGCCGGGGCCGGGTGCGGCGGCGGGGGTCTCGGGGGCGGTGGTCACGGGGTGGCCTCCTTGTCGCGCGCGTCGGGCGCCGTGCGTCCGGCGGTCCCGGCAGACCCGGCGGACCCGGCGGGGTCGTCCGCACCGTCGGGTTCGTCGGGTTCGACGACGGCGAGCACCTGGTCCATCGCCACGGTGCTGCCCGCGGTGACGTCCAGCGCGATGACCGTTCCGGCGTGCGGGGCGGCGATGACGTGCTCCATCTTCATCGCCTCGACCACGACCAGGGTCTGCCCGGCGGCGACCCGGTCGCCGACGGTGGCCTTGACGACCGAGACGGTTCCGGGCATCGGCGCGGTCAGCGTGTCGCCGTGCGTGCCGGCACCGCCGCGCAGCATGGCGGCGACCGGGTCGTGGTCCTGCACCCACCAACCGGCGCCGTCCCTGCCCAGCCAGTGGTGCGGGCCGTCGGGGGCGTGCGCGAAGGCCGCGGCGGTGCCGTGCCAGCGCAGGTGCACGGTGCCGTCGCCGGTGGCGAGCAGCCGGGCGGGCACCGGGTCGGCGTCGCCGACGCGGACCTCCGCGTCGGCGGGCAGGCCGCGGACGTGCACCGCGACGGGGTCGTGGCCGGGCACCCGCAGCCGGTGGACCGTCCACGCGGGCTCGTCGCCCAGGCGCCAGCCGGACGGCACCGAGAAGGGGTCGGTCCAGCCGTCGGCGTCGGGCTCGGCGTCACGGGTGCGCAGCAGCGCGACGGCCGCGTACACCTCGTCGGGCACCTCCGCCGGGACCAGGGAGGCGGCGTCGCGGTCGACGAGGCCGGTGTCGAGGTCGCCGGCGGCGACCGCCGGGTGGGCGAGCAGGGCGCGCAGGAAGGCGGTGTTGGTGTCCACGCCGAGCACGGTGGTGCCGGCGAGCGCGGCGCGCAGGCGGCGCAGCGCGGTGGGCCGGTCGGGGCCGTGGGCGATGACCTTCGCCAGCATCGGGTCGTAGGTGGTGCCGACGCGGGTGCCGGTGGCCAGCCCGGAGTCGACGCGGACGCCGGTGCCCTGGGGTTCAGCGAGCAGGTGGACCGTGCCGGCCGAGGGCAGGAAGTCGACCTGACCGCCGGTGGCGCGTGCTGTCTCGGCGCAGATCCGGGCCTCGACGGCATGCCCGTCGAGGCGGATGTCGGCCTGGGCGAACGGCAGTTCCTCGCCGGCCGCGACACGCAGCTGCCACTCGACGAGGTCGACGCCGGTGATCAGTTCGGTGACGGGGTGCTCGACCTGGAGGCGGGTGTTCATCTCCATGAAGCAGTAGGCGCCCGGGTCGCCGCCGGGCACGATGAACTCGACCGTGCCGGCGCCCCGGTAGCCGCAGGAGCGGGCGGCGTCGGCGGCGGCCCGGCCCATCGCGGCGCGGGTGGCCTCGTCGAGCAGCGGGCTGGGCGCCTCCTCGATGATCTTCTGGTGGCGGCGCTGGAGTGAGCACTCGCGCTCGCCCAGGTGCACGACGTTGCCGTGGCCGTCGGCGAGCACCTGGATCTCGATGTGCCGGGGGCCCTCGATCCAGCGTTCCACCAGCAGCGTGTCGTCGCCGAACGCGCCGCGCGCGGTGCGGCGGGCGGCGGCGATCTCCTCGGCCAGCCGTGCCTCGTCGTGGACCAGCCGCATGCCCTTGCCGCCGCCGCCCGCGGACGGCTTGAGCAGGACGGGCATGCCGATGCGGCGGGCGGACTCGGCGAGCGCGTCGTCGTCCAGGCCGCTGCCGGAGGAGCCGGGCACGACGGGCACACCCGCGGCGGCGACCGTCTCCTTGGCCCGGATCTTGTCGCCCATCAGCTCGATGGCCTCGGCCGGCGGCCCGACGAACACCAGGCCGGCGTCGGTGACGGCACGGGCGAAGGCGGCGTTCTCGGCCAGGAAGCCGTAGCCGGGGTGCACGGCCTGGGCGCCGGTGCGGGCGGCGGCGTCGAGTATCGCGGGCACGTGCAGGTAGCTCTCGGCGGCGGGCGGCGGGCCGATGCGCACCGCCTCGTCGGCCTCTCGGACGTGCCGGGCGTCGGCGTCGGCGTCGCTGTACACGGCGACCGAGCGCACGCCCAGCTCGCGCAGCGTGCGGATCACCCGGACGGCGATCTCGCCGCGGTTGGCGATCAGTACGGTGTCGAACATCCTCACAGCGGTTCCCTCACATCCGGAAGACGCCGAAGCCGGGCTCACCCAGCGGGGCGTTGGCGCAGGCGGTCAGGGCCAGGCCCAGCACCGTGCGGGTCTGCAGCGGGTCGATGACGCCGTCGTCCCACAGGCGGGCGGTGGCGTAGTAGGCGCTGCCCTGGGTCTCGTACTGCTCGCGCACCGGGGCTTTGAACTCCTCCTCCTGCTGCGTCGTCCACTGCTCGCCGCGGCCCTCGATCTGGTCCCGCTTGACGGTGGCCAGCACGGACGCGGCCTGCTCGCCGCCCATCACGGAGATCTTGGCGTTCGGCCACATCCACAGGAAGCGCGGCGAGTACGCCCGGCCGCACATGGAGTAGTTGCCGGCGCCGTAGCTGCCGCCGACGACGACCGTCAGCTTCGGCACCCGGGTGCAGGCGACGGCGGTGACCATCTTGGCGCCGTGCTTGGCGATGCCGCCGGCCTCGTAGTCGCGGCCGACCATGAAGCCGGAGATGTTCTGCAGGAACAGCAGCGGGATGCCGCGCTGGTCGCACAGCTCGACGAAGTGCGCGCCCTTCTGCGCGGACTCCGAGAACAGGATGCCGTTGTTGGCGACGATGCCCACCGGGTGGCCGTGCACATGGGCGAAGCCGGTGACGAGTGTGGTGCCGAACTCGGCCTTGAACTCGTGGAAGCGGGAGCCGTCGGTGAGGCGGGCGATGACCTCGCGCACGTCGTAGGGGGTGCGGGAGTCCACCGGCACCGCGCCGTACAGTCCGGCCGGGTCCACGGCCGGTTCCTCGACCGGCCGCACCGTCCACGGCAGCGGGCCGCGGCGCGGCAGCGTGGCGACGATGTCGCGCACGATGCGCAGGGCGTGCGCGTCGTCCTCGGCGAGGTGGTCGGTGACGCCGGAGGTGCGCGAGTGGACCTCGCCGCCGCCCAGCTCCTCGGCGGTGACGACCTCGCCGGTGGCGGCCTTCACCAGCGGCGGGCCGCCCAGGAAGATGGTGCCCTGGCCGCGGACGATGACCGCCTCGTCGCTCATCGCCGGGACGTAGGCGCCGCCGGCGGTGCAGGAGCCGAGCACGGCGGCGATCTGCGGGATGCCGGCGCCGGACATCCGGGCCTGGTTGTAGAAGATCCGCCCGAAGTGGTCGCGGTCGGGGAAGACCTCGTCCTGCATCGGCAGGAAGGCCCCGCCGGAGTCGACGAGGTACAGGCACGGCAGGCGGTTCTCCAGCGCCACCTCCTGCGCGCGGAGGTGCTTCTTCACCGTCATCGGGTAGTAGGTGCCGCCCTTGACGGTGGCGTCGTTGGCGACGACGACGACCTCGCGCCCGGAGACCCGGCCGATGCCGGCGATCACCCCGGCGGCGGGCGCCTGGTCGCCGTAGAGGCCGTCGGCGGCGAGCGGGGCCAGTTCCAGGAAGGGCGAGCCGGGGTCGAGCAGCGCGTCCACCCGGTCGCGCGGCAGCAGCTTGCCGCGGGAGGTGTGCCGCTCCCGGGCGCGCTGACCGCCGCCCAGGCGGGCCCGGGCCAGCTTCTCGCGGAGCTGGGCGGCCAGCTCGCGGTGTGCGGCCTCGTTGGTGCGCCAGGTGTCGGACGCCGGATCCGCGGTGCCGGTCAGCGGCGGTGCCTGCTGCATGGCGTGGAGCCCCCTCGCTCACGGGTCGGGTGGTGCGTGCACGCGGTTAATCATCGTTAACCCACGGCGTCAGGTTAACGCTCACTAACCCCACTGTCTAGAATCGTCCCCATGACCACGAAGACCGGGGCCGCCCCGGGCCCGGCGCCCGCTCCGACCCGCCGCGAGCAGATCCTGCGCGAGGCCGCCCGGCTGTTCGCCGAGCGCGGCTTCCACGGCGTGGGGGTCGACGAGATAGGCGCCGCCGTCGGCATCAGCGGTCCCGGTCTGTACCGGCACTTCGCGGGCAAGGACGCCATGCTCGCCGAGCTGCTGGTGGGCATCAGCGAGCGGCTGCACGACGGCGGGCGGCTGCGCCTGGCGGAGTCCGAGGCGGCCTCGCGGTCCCCGTCCGACACCCTGGACGCGCTCATCGACGGCCACATCGACTTCGCGCTCGACGACCGGGCGCTGATCACCCTGCACGACCGGGAGCTGGACCGGCTGCGGGACGCGGACCGCAAGCGGGTCCGCCGGCTCCAGCGCGGTTACGTGGAGCTGTGGGTGTCGGTGGTCCGCGAGGTCCACCCCGAGGTGCCCGAGCAGCAGGCCAGGACGGCCGTGCACGCCGTGTTCGGGCTGCTGAACTCGACCCCGCACCTGAGTCGGCCCACCGCCGAGCAGCCCACCCAGCGCCGCGACGTCACCGCCGCGCTGCTGCACCGCCTGGCCCGCGGCGCCTTCGCCGCCGCCGGAGCCGGGGACGGTGACGGGCGCGGGCGCCGCGGTCAGGGCAGGGAGACTCCGCGCTCGGCGAGGTAGGCGACGGGGTCGACGTCCGAGCCGTAGCCGCGCTTCTTCCGGACCTCCAGGTGCAGGTGCGGGCCCGTCACGCGGCCGGTGGCGCCGGTGTCGCCCAGCCGGGTGCCGCCCTGCACCGCGGCGCCCTCCTTCACCGCGATCCTGGACAGGTGCGCGAACAGCACGAAGTGGCCGTCCTCCATCGCGACCAGCACCGCGTTGCCGTAGTCGCCGTAGGCGCGGGCGACCTCCACCTCCCCGGGCCCCACCGAGGCCACCGGCGTACCCGACGGCACCGCGAGGTCGATGCCGGTGTGCCGCCCGGCGAGCCAGTTGCCGGGGATGCCGTAGGCGGCCGACACCGGGTACTTCGCCGCGAGCGGACGCGCGAACACGCCCGGCGGCCCGGCCAGCGGGTCCGTCTGTTGCGTCTGCGGCTCTGACTGCGGGTCGTCCGCGGCGGCGGCCGGGTGTGCCGCGCCGAGGGCCGGAACGAGTCCGAGCGCCAGCAGCGCGCCACCGCCCAGCAGCATGCCGCGGCGGCTCAACGCGGCGGGCGTGCGTTCACCCTGTGTACACATGCGACCGTCCTCCCGAACAGTGACGTCAACACTGTGAGGACACGTCAGGTGCCGGGAGCCTGCATCTCGTGAACACCGCAGAACCCCGGCGAGCGGAGCCGGGAACGGACCAGCGGAGGCGACAACTCCCCTTTGCACCTGCTTGGTTGGCTTGCGACGCGACTGCTCGGGCGTGCCGGTCCGTACAGGTGAATGGTGTAAACCACTTTTGCTCCGTCAGATCACGGACCGTCAGGCTGCGGCCCGGGCACCGGCAGCTCCCCGGCGCACACGCGACGGCGGTCGACCTGACGGCTGGTCGGCGTGGCGGAAGCGAGGGGCGCGGCAGGCCGGCTGCCCACGCCTCAGTCGCACCACCACAGCACACACGAGGACTGCGTCGGCTCCGGTTCCGGCTCTGGGTCGGGATCCCGGGGAGGCTGGCTGGTCGCGGTGGGGGTCGGGGGACGGGGCACGTTGACGGTCGCCGGCGGTGTGGAGGCGGGCGCCGGGGGCGGCTGCTCCGCGTCGGGGGCCGAGGACGAGGGCGCGCTGGGCGCCCCGGCCGGCGGTGAGGCGCTGCCACTGGTGTCGGGTGACGCCGACGGGGAGGAGGAGACGCCGTCGGCCGACGCGGACGGCGACGCCTCCTCCTCCCCGTCCACCGGCCCGTCGCCCGGCGTCTCCGGCTCCGTCCCCTCCTCGCCGGACCGCTCCGGTGAGGGCGGCGTGCTCGCCGGGGCCTCGGCGTCGGCCTCCGGCCGGAAGTCGGGCAGTCCGCCGCCGGTACCCACCGCGACCCCGGCCAGCACCACCGCCGCGACCAGCACCGCGCCGATCAGGATGCGGCGCCGACTCCCCCGGCGGCCCTCCCGGCGGTCGGCCGCCCGCCCCTCCCGCACGCCGGGCGGCGGCTCGGCGGCGCCGTCCACGGCGGGAAGCGCGGCCGTTTCCACCGCGTCGGGTGTGGAAGGCGCGCCGGGTGCGTCAGACGTGGAGGGCGCGTCGGACGTGGAGGGCGCGTCGGGAGTGCGGGCCGGCGCCACCGGGTCGTGGGCGCCGGCCGGCGCGACCGCGGGCAGTTCCGCGGTGGGCAGCTCCGCGTCCGGCGCCCCGCCCCCGGACGCACCGGCGCCGAACGCACCGCTCCCCAGCGGGCCGGCGGGGTCGGGGTCGGCCGGGGTCTCCGGTGCGTGCTGCACCTCGCCGCATCCGGGACACACCAGGGCGCCGTTGAGGTGGCGGCGACAGGTAAGGCAGTAGTTCATGGGGGGACCCACTCCAGCGGGCGTCAGTCCTGCGGTGGCGGCCACCCTACTGGCCTGTGTCGTGTCCCTGCCGAGGGGGTCACCCGGCCCGGGATCAGGACGAACTGCGGCGCACCAGCTCGGTCGGCAGCACCACGCCGGTGGGCACGGCGGTGCCGCCCGCGCCACCGGGCGCGGCCGGGCCGCGCAGCCGGGCCAGCAGCAGCCTGGCCATCTCGCGGCCCATCTGCTCGATGGGCTGCCGCACGCTGGTCAGCGGCGGGTCCATGTGGCGGGCCACCGCGGAGTCGTCGAAGCCGACCAGCGCCACGTCGTCGGGCACCGTCCGCCCGGCCGCACGCAGCGCCATCCGCGCGCCGGAGGCCATCACGTCGGACGCGCAGAAGACGGCGTCCACCTCGGGCCTGCGGGCCAGCAGCTCGCGCATCGCGCGGTGGCCGCCGTCCTCGGTGAAGTCGCCGTGCGCGACGAGCCGCGCGTCCTCGTCGTGGCCGGCGATGCGGACGGCGTCCCGGTAGCCGTCCAGGCGGCACTGGGCCACGTACATGTCGAGCGGGCCGGTGATGGTGGCCACCGTGCGGCGGCCACGGCCGATCAGGTGCTCCACCGCGGCCCGTGCGCCGCCGACGTTGTCGGAGTCGACGTAGGGCACGGACTCGGCGCCGGACCGCCGGCCGCCCAGCACGGCCGGCATCTCGATGCTCTCCAGCAGGTCGGGCAGCGGGTCGTCGGCGTGCACCGACACCAGCAGCACGCCGTCCACCCGGTGGGCGCTGACGTACTGGCCGAAGCGGTCGCGTTCCTTCTGGTTGCGGATCATGGTGAGCAGCAGCTGGAGGTCGGCGTCGGCCAGGGCGGCGCTGACGCCGCGCACCACACCGGAGAAGTACGGCTCGGCGAACAGCCGGGTCTCGTGCTCGGGGACCACGAGCGCTATCGCGTCGGTGCTGCCGGCGGCGAGGGCGCGCGCGGCCGGGTTCGGAACGTAACCGAGTTCCGCGACGGCCCGCTGGACCGCCGCCCGGGTCTGCTCACTGACCCGCGGGGAACCGTTGACCACCCGGGAGACCGTGCCCCGTCCGACCCCGGCACGTGCCGCGACCTGCTCCAACGTGGGCCTGCGAGCCCCAGCGCCGCGCACCGCCATACCTGCCTCCCGGACCGATTCTCCGATGTACGGATCATTCAACTACACCGTGTTTCGAAGTAGTTGCCGTTCAGTGTCTTGACACCCCGATGGGTCTCGGAGACTCTTCAACCCATCACGTTTGGGAGCGCTCCCAAGGTACCGCACCCAGTCATTTCTCCACACGCCCTTTCACGTCCCGTACGTTCGGGAGGATGCAATGCACGGCAGGACCCGCACACCTTCGTTCCGTCTCACCACCCGCAGCCTGGCCATCGGCCTCACCGCTGCCCTGAGCGCCGGCCTGCTCGCAGGATGCGCCTCGGACAGCGACGAGTCGTCGGATACCGCGGACGGCAAGAAGAAGACCACCGTCTCGGTGGGCGTCTTCGGCGTCTTCGGCTACAAGCAGGCCGGGCTGTACGACGAGTACGAGAAGCTCAACCCGCATGTGACGATCAAGGAGAACTCCACCGAGCGCAACGAGGACTACTACCCGGCCCTGCTGAACCGCCTCTCGGCCGGCAGCGGACTCGACGACATCCAGGCCGTCGAGGTCGCCAACATCAACGAGCTGACCCAGATCCAGGCCGCGAAGTTCGTGGACATGTCCAAGGCCGACGGGGTGGACGGCGAGAGCTTCCTGCCCTGGAAGTGGGACCAGGCCAAGGCCGAGGACGGCCGGGTCATCGGTGTCGGCACCGACATCGGCCCGATGGGCGTCTGCTACCGCAAGGACCTGTTCGACAAGGCGGGCCTGCCCACCGACCGCGAGGAGGTCGGCAAGCTCTGGGAAGGCGACTGGGAGAAGTACGTCGACGCAGGTGAGACCTACATGAAGGACGCCCCCGAGGGGACGACCTTCATGGACGCCGCAGCCGGCCTCTACAACGGTTCGGTCTCCAGCTACGCCGAGAAGAACTACAACAAGGACGGCGAGCTGATCTACAAGGACAGCGACGCCGTGAAGACCTCGTGGGACCTGGCGATGCGGGCAGTCGAGGGCAAGATGACCGGCCGGCTGAAGCAGTTCGACACCGCCTGGGACCAGGCCTACGCCAACGGCACCTTCGCCACCGTGGTCTGCCCCTCCTGGATGCTCGGCTACATCAAGGAGAAGGCCGGCGAGAAGAACGCCGACCAGTGGGACGTCGCGCCCGCTCCCCGGCCCGCCAACTGGGGAGGTTCGTTCCTGACCGTGCCGGAGGCCGGCAAGAACAAGGAGGAGGCCGTCAAGCTGGCGGCCTGGCTGACCGCGCCGCAGCAGCAGGCGAAGCTGTTCGCCAAGCAGGCCAGCTTCCCCAGCTCGCAGCGGGCACTGGACCTCCCCGAGGTCAAGGACGCCAAGCACGAGTACTTCGCTGACGCGCCCATCGGTGCGATCTTCTCCGAAGCCGCGAAGGGCATCCCCACCGCCATCCTCGGCCCGAAGGACCAGATCGTCGGCGAGAACATCGCCACGGTCGGCATCCTCCAGGCCGAGCAGCAGGGCAAGTCGCCCGACGAGGCGTGGAAGGCCGCGGTGAAGAAGATCGACAACGCGGTCGACGAGTGACCGGAGCTGCTGGATGACCACCCCGCGCCTCGAAGCCGTGCCCCCCGCCACCGCGGGGGGCACGGCCCCGCGCCCGCCCCGCAAGGGCGGGCCGGCCGACCCCAAAGAGGAGCGCCGCCTCGCCCGGCGCAGCCGCCGCTACCAGCGGGACGCCCGCTGGAGCCCGTACGCGTTCATAGCTCCGTTCTTCCTGTTCTTCACCGCCTTCGGCCTCTTCCCGCTGCTGTACACGGGCTGGGCCTCGCTGCACAAGGTCTCCCTGCACACCCCGACGGAGATGGAGTGGGCCGGGCTGCACAACTTCTCCCGGCTGATCAGCGACGAGTTCTTCTGGAACGCGCTGCGCAACACGTTCACCATCGGCCTCATCGCCACCGTTCCCCAGTTGCTGATGGCGCTCGCGCTGGCCCACCTGATGAACTACAAGCTGCGCGGCTCGATGTTCTTCCGGGTCGCCATGCTCACCCCCTACGCCACCTCGGTCGCCGCGGCGACCCTGGTGTTCGCGATGCTCTACGGTCGCGACTACGGCATGATCAACTGGGGTCTGGGCCTGGTCGGCATCGACAACATCGACTGGGAGAGCGGCACCTGGACCTCGCAGTTCGCCGTGTCCACCATCGTCATCTGGCGATGGACGGGCTACAACGCGCTGATCTACCTGGCCGCGATGCAGGCCGTGCCGGACGACCTCTACGAGTCGGCGGCCCTGGACGGGGCCTCCCGCTGGCAGCAGTTCCTGCACGTGACGATTCCGTCGCTGCGGCCGACCATCCTGTTCACGGCTGTCATCTCGACCATCGGCGCCACCCAGCTGTTCGGAGAGCCGCTGCTGTTCGGCGGTTCGGCGACCGGCGGGTCCTCGCACCAGTACCAGACGCTGGGGCTGTACCTGTACGAGCAGGGCTGGGTCAACTACCACCTCGGCCGGGCGTCAGCGATCGCCTGGTCCATGTTCCTCGTCCTGATCGTGATCGGCCTCGTCTACTGGCTGTTCGCCCGACGGCTTCAGAAGAGCCACTGAAAGGGGGCTGACCATGGCTGTTTTCTCTGCTGTCCGGGCCGGCCGCGCGGGCAAGCACCTGCACGGCGGCGTGATCACCTACACCGTGCTGGCGGTCTTCACCCTGGGCTCGCTGCTCCCCCTGGTGTGGACGGCGATCGCGGCCTCCCGGGACAACTCGCGGCTGGCCGAGACGCCGCCACCGTTCTGGTTCGGCGGCAACCTGCTCTCCAACCTGAGCACGGCGTGGACCGACGCCAACATGGGCAAGGCGCTGTTCAACACGGTGTTCGTGGCCGGGACCATCTCGGTCAGCACGGTGCTGTTCGCGACGCTGGCCGGGTTCGCCTTCGCCAAGCTCCACTTCCGGGCGAAGAACATCCTGCTGGTGCTCGTCATCGGGACCATGATGGTGCCGCCGCAGCTCAGCGTGGTGCCCCTGTTCATGGCCATCGCCGAGCTGGAGTGGACCAACCAGCTGCAGGCGGTCATCCTGCCCATGATGGTGAGCGCCTTCGGAGTGTTCTTCATGCGGCAGTACCTGGTGAACGCGCTGCCCACCGAGGTCATCGAGGCCGCCCGGGTGGACGGCGCGAACAGCCTGCGCGTCATCTGGCACGTGGTCTTCCCCGCCGCCCGCCCGGCGATGGCCGTCCTGGGCATGCTCACCTTCGTGATGGCCTGGAACGAGTTCTTCTGGCCGATCATCGCGCTGACCCAGGACAACCCGACCGTCCAGGTCGCCCTGACGGGTCTGGGCCAGGGATACATCCCCGACCAGTCGGTGATCATGGCCGGCGCCCTGCTCGGCACGCTCCCGCTGCTGATCGCCTTCGCCATCTTCGGCAGACAGATCGTGGGCGGCATCATGCACGGCGCAGTCAAGGGCTGACGCGTGTCCGCCCTGCCGAACGCCCTTTCCGACGACTAGACTTGGGAGCGCTCCCACATGACTTTCCCCTCCGACTTCCTGTTCGGATCGGCCACGTCCGCCTACCAGATCGAGGGCGCCGCCGCCGAGGACGGACGCACCCCCTCCATCTGGGACACCTTCAGCCACACCCCCGGCAAGGTGCTCGGCGGCGAGCACGGCGACGTCGCCGTAGACCACTACCACCGCTTCCGCGACGACGTGCGCCTCATGGCGGACCTGGGCCTTGAGGCCTACCGGTTCTCCGTCAGCTGGTCCCGCGTCCAGCCCACCGGCCGCGGCCCGGCCGTCCAGCGCGGCCTGGACTTCTACCGCCAACTGGTCGACGAGCTGCTGGAGCACGACATCACCCCGTGGGTCACCCTGTACCACTGGGACCTGCCGCAGGAGCTGGAGGACGCGGGCGGCTGGCCCGAGCGCGTCACCGCCGAGCGGTTCGCCGAGTACGCCACGCTCACCGCCGACGCGCTCGGCGACCGGGTGCAGCACTGGACGACGCTCAACGAGCCGTGGTGCAGCGCGTTCCTCGGCTACGGCTCGGGCGTGCACGCGCCGGGCCGGACCGAGCCGCTCGCCGCGCTGCGCGCCGCGCACCACCTCAACCTCGGCCACGGCCTCGCCGCGCAGGCGCTGCGCGCGGCGCTGCCGGCCACCGCCAAGCTGGGCGTCAGCCTCAACTCGGCGGTCGTGCGGGCCCGCACCGACTCCCCCGCCGACCGCGACGCCAAGCGGCGCATCGAGGCGCTCGCCAACGGCGTCTTCGAGGGGCCGATCCTCCAGGGCGCGTACCCCGAGGACCTGTTCGCGGACACCGCGCGCATCACCGACTGGAGTTTCGTCCGCGACGGCGACCTGGCGGAGATCCACCAGCCGCTGGACGCGCTCGGCGTCAACTACTACACCCCGTCCCTGGTGTCCCAGGTGCAGGCGGGCGAGGTCGAGCGGCGCGACGGTCACGGCGCGAGCGCGCACTCCCCCTGGCCTGCGGCCGACAGCGTCGCCTTCCACCAGACGCCCGGCCCGACCACCCAGATGGGCTGGACGGTCGACCCGACCGGCCTGCACGAGCTGCTCGTCCGGCTGGGGCAGCTGGCACCCGGCGTGCCGCTGTACATCACCGAGAACGGCATGGCCTGCGAGGACAAGCCGTCCGAGGACGGCACCGTCAACGACCAGGACCGGATCGACTACCTGCACGGCCACCTCGGCGCGGTCGAGCAGGCCAGGGGCGACGGCGTGGACGTGCGCGGCTACTTCCTGTGGTCGCTGCTCGACAACTTCGAGTGGTCCTACGGGTACAGCAAGCGCTTCGGCGCGGTCTACGTCGACTTCGACACCCAGGAGCGGACACCGAAGGCCAGTGCGCACTGGTACGCGGAACTGGTCAGGACCCGGGAGCTGCCCGCCGTCTGACGGATCGGGGGGACGGCGGGAGCGCGGGGTGCGGCGGAAGGGGCAAATCGGCCGCCGCACCCCGCTGGGTCCCTGTGGGGGTGATCAGAACACTAGCCGCCCCGACTCCGGCATCCTGGACGAATCGGGCTCCGGGCGGGTGCCTTAGGACGGCCTTAAGGCCCGGATGGCCGGACGTTAAGCGAGTGTCACGCCCGGCGAGCCCGCCGCCGCACCCGGTGACCGCGGCGGTTCCCGGCCGGGCGGCCCTCGGTGTCCAGCGCGAGCCACAGCCGCACCTCGGTGCCGCCCAGCACCGACCGGCCGATCCGCACGTCGCCGCCGGTGGACTCCGCGACCCGGCGCACGATGTCCAGCCCCAGGCCGGTCGAGCCGGGGCCGCCGTCGCCGTGGCCGCGCCGCAGCGCCGCCTCCGGGTCCTCGATGCCGGGGCCCGCGTCGGAGACCAGCACGATGACGGAGTTGCTGGAACTGCCCGCGTCGTGCACGTCCACCGCGAAGGCGGTGCCCTCGGGGGTGTGCCGGAAGACGTTGCCGAGCATCGCGTCCAGCGCGGCGGCCAGTTCGGCGCGGGCCACCGGTACGCGCACCGGACGGTCCGGCGTGGCGACCCGGGCCCGGCGGCCCTCGTCCTCCGCCAGCGCCGACCAGAACTCCATCCGCGCCCGCACCACTTCGGACGCGTCGCAGCCCACCGACACCCCGGCGCCGGGTGACTGCGGCTTCAACTCCCGGGCGGCCTGGATGACCTGGTCGACCTCCCGTTCAAGCTGGGCGACCGCGTGGCGGGTCTGGTCCGCCGCGTCGCCCTCGCCCAGCGAGGCGGCGTTCAGGCGCAGCACCGTCAACGGGGTGCGCAGCCGGTGTGAGAGGTCGGCAGCCAACTCCCGTTCATTGGCAAGCAGTTGCACGACCTGGTCGGCCATCATGTTGAACGCCACAGCGGCCGACCGCAGTTCGGTCGGGCCCTGTTCGGGCACCCGCACGCCGAGCTTTCCCTCACCCAGTTCGTGCGCCGCCTGTGCGAGGCGGGCCGCGGGACGGACCATCCGGGTGCCGAGCCGGTCGGCGATCGCGACCGAGCCCACCACCAGGCCCAGTCCCACTCCGGCCAGCACCAGCCAGGCGGTGGTCACCCCGCGCGAGACCTCCTCGTCGGGCACGAAGACCTCCACCACCGCGATGCGGCCGGTGTTGACGGCGGTCGGTTGGAGCAGCGCGAAGCCGCCGGGCACGGCGACGATCGACGCCCGCGCCTCGCCCAGCGCGTCCGCGGGCGCGCGGCGCTCACCGACCTCGATCGGCTCGCCCCGATCGTCCCCGGCCGGTACGTGTACCGCGATGCGGCCGTCGGCACCCGCCTGGGTGCTGGCCACCGCGCGCTGGAGCTGGGCGCGGTCGGCGGTGATGGCGAGCGCCGGGCCGATCGCGGCGGCCTGCCGCTCGGCGTTGGAGAACGCCCGGTCCCGTGCCATCTCCTTCACCACCAGGCCCAGCGGCACCGCGAAGGCGATCACCACCATGGCCGTCACGGCGAGGCAGACCTTGACCAGCGCCCATCTCACTGCGGCGGTCCCGCCACCGGGGGTTCGAGCTTGACGCCGACGCCGCGCAGCGTGTGCAGGTAGCGCGGGCGGGCCGCGGTCTCGCCGAGCTTGCGCCGCAGCCAGGACAGGTGCACGTCGATGGTCTGGTCGTCTCCGTAGGACTGCTGCCACACCTGGGCGAGCAGTTCGCGGCGCGGCACCACCACACCGGGCCGCCCGGCGAGGAAGGCCAGCAGGTCGAACTCGCGGCGGGTCAGGTCCAGTGCGGTGCCGTCGAGCCGGGCCTGCCGGCGCAGCGGGTCCACCTCCAGGCCGCCGACCCGGAGCGTGGCGTCCTCCGGCGACGCGGTGCGCTCGCCGCCCCGGGACCGGCGCAGCACCGCCGCCATCCGGGCGGACAGGTGCTCCACCGAGAAGGGCTTCACCAGGTAGTCGTCGGCGCCGGCGTTGAGCAGCCGCACGATCTCCGACTCGTCGTCCCGGGCGGTGGCGATGATGACCGGGACCTGGGTGATGCCGCGCAGCATCTTCAGGGCCTCGGCGCCGTCCAGGTCGGGCAGTCCCAGGTCGAGCACGACCACGTCGAAACCGATCTGGGAGACCTCGCGCAGTGCCTCCAGCGCCGTCCCGACACTGCGCACCGTGTGGGACGCCTCGGTGAGGTGGCGGATCAGCGCCGAGCGCACGAACTGGTCGTCCTCAACGACGAGCACACTTGCCATGCGCGGAACCGTACGCCATTAGGGTGAAGCCGATGCAACGTCGACTGGTTCACGCGGGCGCGTGGTTGTGCGCCACCTCGGTTGCCGCCGCGCTGTCCTGGTTCGGCGTGCACACCGTGATCTCCGGCACGGCCTACGACCCGCCCCGGGCGGTCACCCTGTCCCTGGACGGCGACGCGGAAACAGCCGAGCAGTCCTCCACCCGGCGTCCCAAGCCGGCGGATTCGCCCTCCCCTTCGGCGTCGGGGGCTTCGCCGTCGCCGTCACCGTCGGACTCCGCGTCGCCGTCGGCCGCGGGCAGCCCGAGCGCCCGGCCGTCCCGCACCCCGTCGGGCAGCGCGTCACCGCCCGCACCCGGGAAGGGCGAGCAGCCGCCCACCGGGCAGGTGCGCAGCTACACCGCTGACGGCGGGCTGGTCGCGTTCGACCTGCGGGCCGACTCGGCGGCGCTGGTGTCGGCGACACCCGGCTCCGGATGGCAGGTCGAGGTGTGGCAGCAGGAGTTCTGGATTCGGGTGACCTTCAGCAAGGGCGACCGCGCCTCGTCGATCTTCTGCACCTGGCACGACGGCCCGCCACGCGTGCAGCTCGACGAGCGCTGAACCGCCCCGCGCCCGGGCGCGGATGGGCCCGCCGGGTCTTGCCGGTCAGCTGCGGCGGCGGTCGAAGACGCCTGCGGGTGGGGCCGGCGAGGCGGTGGCGGTGGCGTCGGTGACGACGCGGGCGCCACCGGTGAAGTCCGCCAGATCCCGGCCGTGCAGCAGCCGCCCCGGGTGCGGGTCGCCGGCCGCCCGCCGGGTGAGTTCGGTTGTCGGCAGCGGCCCGTCGGCGGCCAGCAGCACCGCGTTGCCGAAACGCTTGCCGCGCAGCACCGCCGGGTCCGAGGTCAGGCACAGCTCGGCGAAGGCGTCGCGCACGGTCGCGGTCTGGGCGCGCAGATGGGCCAGCGGCGGCCCGTCGGCCAGGTTCGCCGCGTACCAGCCGCCGGGCCGCAGCGTCCGCCGGACCTCGGTGAGGAACTCGGCCGTTCCCAGGTGCGCGGGGGTGCGGGCGCCCTGGAAGACGTCCGCCACCACCAGGTCGGCCCAGCCGTCGGCGACGCGGGCCAGCCCTGCCCGCGCGTCCGTGCCGCGCACCCGGATGCGCCAGCCGTCGGGCAGCGGCAGGTGCTCCCGCACGAAGGCGGTCAGCGCGGTGTCCATCTCGACGACCTGCTGGGTGGAGCGCGGGCGGGTCGCGGCGGTGTAGCGGGCCAGGGTCAGCGCGCCGCCGCCCAGGTGCAGCACCCGCACCGGGCGTCCGGGCGGCGCCAGCAGGTCGATGGCGTGGCCGATCCTGCGCTGATAGGAGAAGTCGAGGTGCGCGGGGTCGGCGAGGTCCACGTGCGACTGCGGGGCGCCGTCGAGCAGCAGTTGCCACGCCTGCGGGCGGTCGGGGTCCGGCAGCAGCTCGGCCAGCCCGCCGCCGACCTGCTCGGCCGCCGCCTCGCGGCCCTGCCGGGCCGCGGCGGATCGTCGCTGTCTGCCCATGGCGGCCAGTATCCCCCGGCCGCGCGCCGGCGCGCCCGCCGGGGAGCGGCTACCAGCGGTCGAGCGCCTCGATGGTCCGGGCCGCCTCGCCGAGCGCGGCACGCAGCCGGGACGCGTCGGTGGCCGTCTCGTAGGTGCCGTCCGGCGGCACCACCCAGCCCGCGCCGGCCACCGGCGGCTCACCGGCGCTGCGGTCGGCGGGCCCGCTGGTCTGCGTGCAGGCGCTGCCGGGAAGGTCCCAGGCGGCGGCGGTGCCCGGCGGGACCAGGAAGCCGAGCGTGGCTCCGGCGTCGTCGTGCAGCACCGGGCCGACGCCGTCGCGCAGCCTGAGGATGTCGACCGCCTCCAGCCCCTGCCGCGCGGGCACGGTGACCAGGTCGCAGGGCTCGTCCGGCGGCACCGCACCGCGTCCGGCCCCGGGCCGGGTCGGGGCGGTGGTACGCAAGTCTCCGGTGTCAAGCACGGTGACCACTCCTCTGCGCTCGCTGATGCATGGTTCAACGTGCGGGAGCGTCAACGGCTACGGCATCGGGCACCGCAAAGGATGGCGATTCATGGCGGATGCCGAATGGGATATCCGTTCTGTCGGCAAACCCTGTGTGGCGGACCCCTCACGGCGTGTACCTTCCCGGGCATGGCGTCGTCACCTCCAGCGTCAGCCGCGACGCAGCGGCAGCCGAACCTGGCCTTCCGGCGACAGCGCGGCGGGCTCTCCCCCGGTGAGTTCGCCGCCGCCGTCCGCAGGGCGGCCCGGGAGATCGGGGAGCGGGTGTCCTGCGACGCCCGCTACGTCGGGCGGGTGGAGAGCGGGGAGATCCGCTGCCCCAACTACGCCTACGAACGGGTGTTCCTGCACATGTTCCCGGGGCGGACCCTGTCCGACCTGGGCTTCGCCCCGCGGGCGTCGGTGCGCGGAAGGGCGGCGCGAATCCCGGGCGGAGGTGACGGCACCTCCACCGGGACGACCTCCTGCCCGGCGCACTCGGACCACGAGCGTGCCGGGCCCCACCCTGGACACGACGAGGAGAGCGACGTGCTGCGTCGCGCATTCATGGCCGGCGGCCCCGCCGCGCTGGCCGCCACCACCGCGGGCGCCGTGCTCTGCGGCCCCGGGGCCGCAAGCGCCCTTGCCGCCCCGGCCCGCGCCGGGGCGCCCGAGGCGGCAGCGGTCGAGGAGGCGGTGCGCCGCATCCGCCTGCTGGACGACCGGCACGGCGCGGACGGCCTCTACCGCCGCGCCGGCACCTGGCTCCGAGCCGCGTACGAACTGCTGGACTCCCGACCGCAACGCCAGACCGTGGCCGACCGGTTGCACGCCGGCGCGGGTGAACTCGCCATCTCCGTGGGCTGGCTGGCGCACGACTCAGGACGGCTGGAGGACGCCCGCTCGCACTACGGCGAGGCGCTGGCCACCTCACGGGTGGCCGAAGACCCCGCCCTGGAGGCGCACGCCTTCTGCAACCTGGCCTTTCTCGCCCGGGACGCCGGGCGGCCCCGGGAGTGCGTGCGGGCCGCGCAGGCCGGCACGCAGGCTGCCCGGCGCCTCGGCTCGCACCGGCTGCTCTCGCTGCTGGCGCTGCGCGAGGCCGGCGGCTGGAGCCGGCTCGGCGACCGGGCCTCCTGCGCGGAGGCACTCGGCCGGGCGCGTGCCCTCTTCGCCCGCGGCCCGGTGGACGACGACCCGGAGTGGATGACGTTCTTCGGCGAGGCGGAGCTTTCCGGTCTGGAGGCGCAGTGCTGGGCGGCGCTGGGCGACTGGACACTCGCCACGCGCGGCGCGCGGCGCGCGGTCGCCCTGCAACCGCCGCACTTCGCCCGCAACACCGCCCTGTTCACCGCCCAGTTGGCCGGGGACCTGGCCGGTGCGGGCTCCCCGGACGAGGCGGCGACGCAGGCCGCCCGCGCCCTGGACCTGCTGGCGGACGTCCGGTCCTCCCGCGTCAGCACCATGCTCGCGGCCACCGCGCACCACCTCGCGCCCCACCGGGGTGACGCGGCGGTGGACTCGTTCCTGGACCGGATGTCGGCCCGCCTCACAGCCTGACTGCACAACCCGGTGGGAGCCAGGAACCAGGGGCCGGCTGCCTCTGGTTCAGGCCCCGGCCTCCAGGTGGCCGACGTCGTTCCAGCGCTCGATGGCGGGCTCGCCGTACGCCCAGCCCAGCTCCGACAGCGAGGCGGGCGACAGCCGCAGCCGGGCGGCGAACTCCGGTTCACGGCCGAGCCAGCGCGCACCGAGCACCCGCAGCATGTGGCCGTGGGCGAACAGCAGCACGTCGTGCTCGGCCGCCCGCGCCCAGGCGACGACCTCGTCCGCGCGGGCGGACAGCTCGGCCAGCGACTCCCCGCCGGGCACGCCGTCCCGCCAGATCACCCAGTCCGCCCCGGCCCGTTCCTTGATGTCGTCCGGGCTGAGCCCCTCGTAACCGCCGTAGTCCCGCTCCATGAGGGCGTCCCACGGCTGCGCCCGGCCGCCGCCGAACCCGGCCAGCTCGCAGGTCTCCGCCGCCCGCGAGAGCGGGCTGGTCCGCACCTCGGCGTCCGGCAGTCCGTTCCAGGGCGCGCGGTGCAGCCGCTCGCCCAGCTGCTTGGCCATGCGGCGGCCGTCGTCGAGCAGCGGCACGTCGGTCCGCCCGGTGTGTCGGCCCAGGCGGGACCAGGCCGTCTCGCCGTGGCGTACCAGCAGGATGCGCGCTGACATGCGAAAGCTCTCCTCGCAGCGGGGGCAGGGTCTTTCCGCATCCATCATCGCGCACCGGCCGGGCGGGCGCCGGAGGCGGGGGACGGCGGGTGCGCTGGGCCGTTGTCGGTGCCGGATGCCAGACTCTGCCGGGTGACGCACCACCCGCACCGCTCCCCCCGCAGCGACGCCGGGGCCGAGGCCCCCGACGGGCGGCGCACCGCCCTGCCCCGGCGGCTGGCCGCACTGCGCGGCGCCGGCCGCCCGGCCCGCCCGCTGGACGCGCGGGCCATCTCCGCGCTCGCCGCCAACCCCGGCTGCCGCCGCCGCGCCCTGCTGGACGGCGCCGGCGTCGACAAGGCCGCGCTCGCGCAGGCCCTCGGCGCTCCCGCGCCCTTCGGGCAGTCGCAGTTCGCGTTCGCCCGGGGCCACGCCTTCGAGTCCCGGCTGACGGCCGACAACGGCGCCGCTCTGGTCGCCCTGCTGCGGGAGCGCATGGGCGGTGACGTGCCCGAGCCGGAGGACGTCGCCGTCCCCGACCTGTCCGCCGACGGCCCTGCGGGCCGCGCCGAGCGCACCCGGCTCGCGCTGGCCGAGGCGGACCGCGCCGCCGCCGAGGGCCGGTGGACGCTGCTGGCCCACCCGATGCTGGAGCTGGACGTCGGCGGCTCCCCCGTCCACCTGGAGCCGGACGCGGTCACCGTGGCCCCCGACGGGCGCCGCACGGTGGTGGAGATCAAGTCCTTCCCGATCCTGGACGGTTCCGCCGACCCGGCCAAGGTCGGTGCCGCCGCCCGGCAGGCGGCCGTCTACGCGCTGGCGCTCGCCCGGATGGGCGGTGCGGTGGACGAGCGGGCGCTGCTGGTGTGCCCGAAGGACTTCTCCAACCAGCCCACCGCCGCCGCCATGGACCTGCGCAGGCAGGTTGCCGCCGTGCGGCGGCAACTGGACCGGCTGACGCGGGTGGAGGAGATCGCCGGCGCCGTGCCCGACGGGGTCAGCTTCGACCCGGACCTGCCCGCGGGGGAGCTGGCCGCGGCCGTCGCGACGGTGCCCGCCGCGTACGACCCGCAGTGCCTGGCCGGCTGCGAACTCGCCTTCCACTGCCGCGGCCAGGCCAGGTCGGCCGGTGAGGTGACGACGCTGGGCCGCGGCGCACGCGGTGAGCTGGGCGGCCTCGCCACCGTCCGCAGCGCGCTGGACGCGGCCCGCGGCCTCGCGGGCGACCCGGCCGACCCGGCGGTCACCGCCCTGCGGCGCGCGGCCCGCCTGCGGGCCGAAGCCCTCGCAGAGGCTCCGGGGCACGGCTGCGAGGCCGACGCCGGGGCCGGCGGGGTGCCCGGGGCGCGGGCGGCGGGCCCGGCGGTGCCCGAGGGGGCGGCATGGGGCTGATCACCACACTGGCCCGGATGGAGGCCGTGGAGACGGGGGCGGTCACGCCGCTCACCACCGTCCGGCACCGGCATCTGTCCGACCGGCCACTGGTCCTGGTACCGCTCACCACGGCCGGTGAGGCCGGTGCGCCGCTGGGCGCGCTGGTCGGCACCGACCGGGACGCGCCGCGCCTGCTGACCGTGCCGCAGCCCCGCGACCGGGACCTGCGGTTCGCCTTCCTCGCCGCGCTCGCCGAGGAGGTGCTGCCGCACGTCGAGGCCGTGCTGGCCGCGACCGAGGCGGTGCCGCCGAAGGACAAGGACGCCGAGCCCGTCGAGCTGTGCCTGGACGCACCCCAGCTGCTGGTGCCCAACCGCGGCGGGATGGAGTTCGTGCGGCTGCTCGGGCGGTCGATGCGGTTCCGCCGCACCGCCGAGGAGGACCCGCAGGCCGCCCATCCGGCGCCGCCCCGGGTGCCGCTGCTGGGCCGCTGGCTTAGCCACTTCGGGGAGCGGGCCCGGGTGCCCGGCTCCTCACTGCTGCTCGCCATGACGGACCTGCTCGGCCGCCACTGGGCCACCGGCCAGAGCAGCCTGGAGGACCAGCACCTCGGGGCGCTGCTGGCCTGGTTCCGGCACCCCGGCGACGGCGCCGCGGCGGCCCTGCGGGCTGAGACCGAGCGGGACGCCGCGGGTCTGCTGCGCACCCCGCCGGCCGGTCCCGCCACCGACCCGGCCTTCGACAACAAGCGGCTGGCGCCCGCCGTCCAGCGCTACGACGCCAAGCTGCCGGGCGCCGAGGAGGAGGTCGCCGCGCTTCTCGCGTCTCAGCTGCGTCCGACCTGGGACGCCGTCTGGGAGGGCCTCGACCTGCTGCGGGCCCTCCCGCCCGGCCGGCGGGTGCCGACGCGCTGGGAGAGCGACCGCTGGTCGTGCACCGCGCACCGGGACCGGCTGCTCGCCGGCGAGCCGCCGCAGCCCCGGCGGGACGACGCGGTGACGGCGGCCCGCAAGCTGGCCGCCAGGGAGCGCGACCAGGCCCGGCTGGCGGCCCACGAAGCGCTCGACGACCCGCTGGTGATGGCCGCCCGGCGGCTGGCCGGCGAGGCGTTCACCGGTGAGGTCGCGGAGGTCGAGATGGCCTGGTCCGAGGGCAGGCGCAGGATGCCGCGCCCGCTGGTGACGGTCCGCACCGACGACCTCCCGCAGCTGTCGGAGGGCTCCGCTGTGTTCCGGGCGCTGCCGGAGGGGCGGGCGCAGACGGGCGAGTTCGCCGTTTCCCCGGGACCTGGACTGATCACCGTGCGGCTGACCGGCGGCATGGGCCGCGGCAAGGAGCCCGCGCCGGGTTCCGTGCCAGGGCCGGGCGAGCGGGTCTGCTTCACGCTGTTCGAGCACGCCCCGCGCGGCGGACCCGACCTGCCGGAGCCGGAGCACACCCCGTGGACGCACGGCGGCCCGCCCGGTACCGACGGCGCCGCACCCGACCCGGTCACCGAGGAGGACCTGCTGTGAGTACGTCCCCCATCGCCCCGGCCGCCACCGCTCCCGGGGACGCGGGCGGCCCGCCGGACGACCCCGGCGCGGCTGCCGCCGCCGCGACGGCGGCGATCCTCGCCGACACGCTGGCCGGCACGGGACGCGGCGTGGTGGTGGACTCCCCGCCGGGCGCCGGCAAGTCCACGCTGGTGGTGCGGGCGGCCCGGGAGATCGCCGCGACCGGGCGTGCGCTGATGGTGGTGGCGCAGACCAACGCGCAGGTGGACGACCTGGTGGAGCGGCTGGCCGAGGCCGATCCGCAGCTGCCCGTCGGACGGCTGCACAGCAGCGACTACACGCCGCCGCAGCCGCGCCCCGACCGGCACCCGCAGGTGCGCATGGCGGCGCGGGCCGGTGATCTGGCGGGCCTGGACGTGGTGGTGTCGACGGCCGCGAAGTGGGCGCACGTGAAGGACGTCGAGCCGTGGCGGCACGCCATCGTGGACGAGGCGTACCAGATGCGGTCGGACGCGCTTCTGGCGGTGGCGCGGCTGTTCGAGCACGCGCTGTTCGTCGGCGACCCGGGCCAGCTCGACCCGTTCAGCCAGGTGGGCACCGAGCAGTGGGCGGGCCTGTCGCACGATCCGTCGGCGAGCGCGGTGGCGGCGCTGCTGGCCCACAACCCGGGGCTGCCCCAGCACCGGCTGCCGGTGTCCTGGCGGCTGCCGGCCTCCGCTGCGCCCCTGGTGTCGCAGGCGTTCTACCCGTTCACGCCGTTCCGCAGCGGGACGGGCCCCGGCGACCGTGCCATGGGGTTCGCCGAGCGGTCGGACGGCTCGGCGCCGGACCGGGTGCTGGACGAGGCGGCGTCCTCCGGGTGGGGCCTGCTGGAGCTGCCCGCGCGGCACACCCCGCGGACCGACCCGGAGGCGGTGGCCGCCGTCGCGCGCGTCGTGCGCCGGGCGCTGGACCGCCGGGGCAGCACGCTCAGCGAGCGGACGCCCGATCCGGCGCCGCTGACCGCCGACCGGATCGCGGTGGGCACCGCACACCGGGACCAGGCCGCCGCGATCCGTGAGGCGCTGGCCGCGCTTGGCGTGACGGGCGTGACGGTGGACACCGCGAACCGCCTCCAGGGCCGTGAGTACGACCTGACGGTGGTGCTGCACCCGCTGTCGGGCCGGCCGGACGCCACCGCGTTCCACCTGGAGACGGGCCGGCTGTGCGTGCTGACCTCCCGGCACCGGCACGCCTGCGTGGTGGTCTGCCGGGCGGGGGTGCCCGAGCTGCTGGACGAGCACCCCTCGACGGAACCGGTGCAGCTGGGGGTGTCGGTGCGCTTCCCCGACGGGTGGGAGGCCCATCAGGCGGTCCTGGCCGAGCTGGCGCGGCACCGGGTCACCTGAGCGGTCCGGACGCTTTTCGAATGCGTCCGGACCGGCCGGGGGACAATGGTGAGTGGCCCCAACGACGACGGAGGTATCTCCATGCCCGAGCCGCATCCGGCTTCGGACGAGCGCGGCGGCGTCCCGCGCTTCTCGCGGCCCGTGCCGTTGACCTTCGAGCCTGCCGAGTCCACGGCCGACCCCGAGCACTTCTTCGACCTTGAGTCGATCAGCGATCCGCGGGAGCTGCTGGCCCGCTCGACGGAGCTGGCGCTGGCGTTCCGCGCCGCAGCCGACCGGGCGATGGAGTTCCAGGCGATGGCCGCCGCGCAGCTGGCGGACCCCCGCCGGTTCGACCGGCTGCCGGACGCGGCGATCGCCGACCGGGCCCAGTGGACGGAGGACTACGTCCGCAAGATGGTGGAGTTCGGCGAGGAGCTGCTGCGCGAACGCACCCCGGAGTGATCCGCACGGCGGGAGGGGCGGGACCGCGGGGTACGCCGCGGGCAAGCGTGATCCGACATGTGCGGCGCGTACTGTACGGGCCGCGACCGGTGCCCGTCCCGGTTTTTGCCGATCCGCAAGAAGACCGTCGGTCGCAGCGGTAGACCTGTTCTCCATGAGCAGTGATCCCTCCACCTGTGTCACCCCGGCCGGCGCGGACTGGCTGGCCTCCGCGTGCCGCTTCCCGCGCAGCGTGCACGCCCTGTGGGCGGCGCGCCCCGGTGCCCCGAGCGTGCTGCCCTGCGGAACGGCCTTCGACGCGGTGAGCACACCGGTGCTCTTCGGACGCCGCATGCTGGACCGCTTATGGTCGGCGGGTCCGGGCAGCGGGCCGGTGGCCCTGCACCACGGCCGCATCTGGGTGTTCGCCGCCCCCGGCACGGCCGACCGGCTGCCCGCGCTGCTCGGCTGGGAGGAGTGGGGGCCGTCCCACAGGGGTGCAGAAACGATCCCCCCGCTGCTGTGCCACGGGCTGGGCGACGCGGTCACCGTGCCGGCCGTGCGTCTCACCGCCGAGCCGCCGCGGGCGTCCCGGTGGCTGGTGGCGCCCGACGTGCGGCACCCGTGGCTGCCGGACGCCGAGACGTTGCTCTGGGCCTGCCTGCGCGCGGTACGCGCTGGTCGGAGCCATGGCCGCCCGCTGTCGGTTTTTGCGTCCGGTGAGCCGGGTGCTAAGGTCTACGACGTCAGCAGGCGCCGCTAGCTCAGTTGGTTAGAGCAGCTGACTCTTAATCAGCGGGTCCGGGGTTCGAGTCCCTGGCGGCGCACAGACAGTCGAAGGCCCTCCGTCCGCGGAGGGCCTTCGTCGTGCCCGGCAGCCGCGTGACCGCCGCCCGCGTCCGGGCACGTGCGCGTGAGCGCCGGCTCGTGCGCGCGGCCGCCGTCACCGCCGGGTGACGCGTACCGTCCAGGCGCCGGACTCCGCCCGCCGGACCGCGGTCACCGCGACGGCCCCGTCAGCGGCCAGCAGGGTCTCCCCCTCACCCAGGGGCGCGTCCGCCAGCTCCGGGTGCACCGAGCTGCCGTGGCAGGCACCGCTGCCGGGGTGCGCGTCGAGCACCTCGACCGGACCGCCGGCCGAGGCGGTGTCGCTGCGGACCCGGTAGACGAGCAGCCCGGCGGTGCACAGCGCGATGTCGTTGCCGACCGGCTCCCGCGCCTCGACCGCGATCACCTCGTGCGGCCCGGTGCGTACGGCGAGCAGCCGGGTGTCGGCCCCGGGCCGGGCGGCCGGCTCGGCGAGCGGCTGAAGCGTGTGCCTGGTGGTGCCCGGTGCCTGCACGCAGTCCACGCGGGCGTCGTCCAGCCAGCCCATCTTCCACTTGTGCCAGCCGAACGGGTCCGGCGCGAGGCCGAACTGGCTGCCCATCAGGTCCCAGTCGCCGACGTGGGTGTCCCAGTCGCCCTTGCCGTCCTCGGGGCGGTTGTACAGGTCGGGCAGGTCGAAGACGTGCCCGGTCTCGTGCGCGAGCACGTTGCGGTCTGCGGGGTACTGCTCGAAGACGGTGACGACCCGCCGCAGCTCGGTGCCGTCCTTCTTCACCGGCTGGTGGAAGTTGACGACCTTCGTCGCGTCGGAGTCCACGCCGGGCGCGTGCGGGTCGGCGACGAGGTAGACGACGTCGTAGCGGCTGAAGTCCACCTCCGGGTCGGCGGCGGCCAGCGCGTCGTCGACGAACGCGGAGCGCATGCCGGCGTTCCAGTCCCGCGCTATGTCGTAGGAACGCGACGCGGAGGGCATCTCGATCCACTCGTCCAGCGGGTGCGCCCGCAGGTCGAGCCGCCCGTAGGAGGCACTGCGGAAGAAGTCCGCGGTGGCCGGGAAGTGGTCGTCGGCGAGTTGCGCGGGCGTGGTCAGGGGGCGCGAGTCGGGGAAGGACAGGAAGACCATGACGGCGTCGACCGTCTTCCGCGGACGCACGTACGCGTCGTTCCAGGTGTCGAGGCCGAGGGAGTGATGGGCGTCCGTGCGCGGGAGGGCGCACGGTGGCGCGGGCTCGGCGAGGACCGGCCCTGCCATCGAGGTGGTGCCGATCACCGCCACGAGCGCGGTGAGCACCGAGGCCGGACGGCGCATCCGCCACAGGAGCGACTCCTCCTGCGGTAGGCGCACAGGGCTCACAGGTACCTCCCGTAGCTGACGTGGAACACCACGTCCACCTTGCGGTGATACTTACGGTTTTTACCTGTTTGATTAAGCCGAGTGGGTCAGCCCAGTATGATTACCCAGGGTAAGTGACCGTATCTTTTTGGGGGCGCTCGTACGGACGTGCGCAGGGGCCACCCCAGGAGTGGCGGCACCCTCCCGGCTGCTGGCCCCTTCTTGGCCAAAGCCCTTATGATCGGCAGACTTTCCAGCCACGAATCCCCTCCGGGAGCGATCGGTGAACGGAATTCTCGACAGTCAGGGCAGCGCCCCCGATCGCCCCGACACCGCCGGAAAGGCTGCTCAACGCGTTACGGACGGTAGTCATGCGGCGCTTCGCTCCCCTGGGACCGCTGTTGAACCAGGGGTTTTTGCCGCGGCATTCAACACCGCACGGCAGGCGATGGCCGTCGTCGACGAGGAGGGCCGCGTCGTCGCCGCCAACGCGGCGCTCGCCGCCCTGCTGAGCACCGTGCCGGAACGGCTCGAAGGGCTGCCCGCAGCCGAACTGCCGGGCCTCTCCCTGGACGACCACGCACGCACCGCCTGCCGAGCGGTGCTGCGCGGTGAACGGGACCGGATGTGCTGCACCCGCCGGCTCAAGCACGCGGACGGCCACCCGCTGTGGGTGGAGATCACCCTGGTGCCCGCCGACCGGCCGCACGGTGCCGCCCTGCTGACCGTCGCCGACGTCAGCGAGCGCCGCGACCTCCAGGACCGGCTGCGCCACCTGCAGATGCACGACCCGGTCACCCGCCTGCCGAACCGCGCCCTGTTCTTCGAGCGGCTGGCCGGCGCGCTCAACGACAGCGCCACCGGCCGCGTCGGCCTGTGCTACCTCGACCTCGACGGCTTCAAGGCCGTCAACGACACACTCGGGCACCGCATCGGCGACCTGCTCCTGGACGCGGTGGCCCGCCGCCTGGTGCGCTGCGCGGCCGGCTCCCCCTCCCCCGGCGGCCACCTGGTGGCGCGGCTCGGGGGCGACGAGTTCGCGCTGCTGGTGGAGGCGTCCACCGGCACCGACCAGCTCAGCGCGCTCGCCACCGAGCTGGGAGCCGAGCTGCGGCGGCCCTTCGACGTGAGCGGCCGGCGGATCACCGTCTCGGCCAGCATCGGCGTCGTCGAACGGATCGCGGACGGCACCACCGCCACCGAGCTGATGCAGGCCGCCGACACCACGCTCTACTGGGCAAAGGCCGACGGCAAGGACCGCTGGACGCTGTTCGACCCCGAACGCAACGCCCACCGCATCACCCGGCAGTCGCTGTCGAGCACGCTGCGCCCGGCCGTCGAACGCGGTGAGTTCATCCTGGAGTTCCAGCCGATCGTCGGACTGGCCGACGAGGCGCTGCGCGGGGTCGAGGCGCTGGTGCGCTGGCGGCACCCGCAGTTCGGCACGCTGGGCCCCGACCGCTTCATCGGCCTCGCCGAGGAGAACGGCGCGATCGTGCCGCTCGGCCGCTGGGTGCTCGCCGAGTCCTGCCGCCAGGCCCGCCGCTGGCAGCAGCAGACCTCGGGGCCGCCGCTGTTCGTCTCCGTCAACGTGGCGGTGCGGCAGGTGTGGGACTCCGACCTGGTGGCGGACGTGGCCGGCATCCTGGCCGAGACCGGGCTGCCCGCGGGACTGCTGCAACTGGAGCTGACCGAGTCGGCGGTGATGGGGTCCTCCGGCCGCCCGCTGCAGGCACTGCAGGCGCTGTCGGACATGGGGGTGCGCATCGCCATCGACGACTTCGGCACCGGCTACTCCAACCTGGCCTACCTCAGCCGGCTGCCGGTGCGGGCGCTGAAGCTGGACGGCACCTTCGTGCGTGCCTTCCGCACCGCCCGGCACCTCAACCCGGCCGACGAGACCATCGTCACCTCGCTGGTGGACCTCGCGCACAAGCTCGGCCTGACCGTCACCGCCGAGTGCGTCGAGGGGCCCGCCCAGGCGGAACGGCTGCGGCGCATCGGCTGCGACACCGGCCAGGGCTGGCACTACTCCAAGCCGGTGGCGGCGGAACGCATCTCCCAGCTGCTCGGCAGCGGCTGACCGCCGTCCCCGTCGGGACGGGCCCGGGTCAGGTCGCTTCGTCGTGAAGGTCCGTGCCGGGCAGGCCGTAGCTGTCGGCGATCAGGGCGTAGCTGCGCAACCGGGCCGCCGCGCCGTGCGCGTTGGCGGTGATCATCAGCTCGTCGGCGCCCGTGCGCTTCACCAGGCCGTCCAGGCCCCGCCGCACCTCGTCGGCGGTGCCGTGCACCACGTTGGCCAGCCAGCCGTCGGCGACCTCACGTTCCATGGGACTGAAGTCGTAGGACTCGGCCTCCTCCGGGCTGGGCACCAGGCCGGGGCGGCCGGCCCGCAGCCGGACCATGGACAGCGCCCCCGTCAGCACCTGGCGGCGCGCCTCCTTCTCCTCGTCGGCCGCGAGCGCCGACACGCCGATCAGGGCGTAGGGCTCGGACAGGACCTGCGAGGGCCGGAAGGAGTCCCGGTAGAGGTCGAGCGCGGGCAGGGTGTTGGCGGCGGAGAAGTGGTGGGCGAACGCGAACGGCAGGCCCAGGGTGCCGGCCAGGCGGGCGCTGAACCCGGAGGAGCCCAGCAGCCACACCGGGGGCCGTCCGGTCGCGCCCTGCACGGGGCCGGGCACGGCGTGGATGCGGGAGTAGCGGTGGCCGTCGGGGAAACCCGCGTCCAGGAAGCGCACCAGCTCGTCCAGTTGCTGCGGGAAGTCGTCGGCGCCCTCGCGCAGCCGGTCGGTGCGGCGCAGCGCGGCGGCCGTGGCGCCGTCCGTGCCGGGCGCCCGGCCCAGGCCCAGGTCGATGCGGCCGGGGGCGAGCGCCTCCAGCGTGCCGAACTGCTCGGCGATGACCAGCGGGGCGTGGTTGGGCAGCATCACTCCGCCCGACCCCAGCCGGATGCGGCGGGTGCCGGCGGCCAGGTGGGCGAGGATCACCGCGGGCGAGGAGCTGGCGACGCCGGGGATGGAGTGGTGCTCGGCGACCCAGTAGCGGTGGTAGCCGCGGCGCTCGGCGAGGCCGGCCAGTTCCGTGGAGGTGCGCAGCGCGTCGGCGGCGGTGCTGCCGGAGCCGACCGTCGCCAGGTCGAGCACCGACAGCGGGACGGATGCCTCGCCGCGCACCTGCCCGCGTATCTGCGTCCCGCGCTGTTCCGCCACCGTGTCCTGCCTCTCCTCGCCGTGCGTGCCTCCCGGCCAACCGGGGGCCGCCGCGGGCTATTCCCCGCGGCGGCACGGCGGTGACGGGCGGCACATCCGGGCGGGCGGCGCGGGTGCGCCGCCCGGGTCAGGAGGCGCCGAAGAGGCGGCCGAGCGACGGGCAACGCACTTCGCCGTGCGTGCCGTCGAGCAGCCGCAGCCCCTCCCAGACGGTGACCTGGTTGGCGGTCAGCACCGGCTTGCCCAGCGTGTACTCCAGGTCGGTGATGTGGGCGGCGCTGTGCAGGGCCGTGTCGGGCAGCAGCACGGCCTGCGCGTCCGGGTGGTCCCCGGCACCGGCCATGGTGAGCGTCTCCGCCCGTCCCCAGGTGCCCACCTCGGCGGCGGTGATGATGCCGCTGCCGCGCAGCGAGACCACCTCGACGCCGGCCGCCTTCAGGAACGCCGCGAAGTGCTCGGCGACGTCGTCCGGGTAGGTGGCGGCGACGGCGACCCGCTCCAGGCCGAGTGCCCGCGCGGCGTGGGCGAACGCGAAGGAGGTGCTGGAGGCCGGCAGCGCCGCGGCTGCGGAAAGCTCCCGCACCTGGCGGTGCGCGCCCTCCCAGCCGAAGACGAAGCTGGCGCTGGTGCAGGCCCAGACGACGGCCTGCGCGCCCTGCTGCTTGAGCGCGTCCACACCGGCCGCCAACCGGTCGGTGGAGCCCATCTCCAGGAGGGCGTCGACACGGTGCGCGTCCTCGCCGATGTCGGTGTGCACCAGCGGGAGGCGGACGTCGGCTCCCGCTTCCCGCAGCATCCCCTCCAGCCTGGGGTAGTCGTCCTCCGCCGAGTGGCCGGGGTAGAGGAACCCGACCGACTGCCCGGACGCCTGGGCCATCTGCAACTCCCTTGAGCGGTGGTGCTTCCCCCTGCGCCCCGCAGGGGTCATACCGGCGGAAGGCCGCCCGGGTCCTCCCCGAGCGGCGGCTCCGCCAGGATGTCGATCGGCTCGGCCTCCGCCGGCAGGGCCGTCTCGGCATAGGCGGCCTCAGGCGGCGGCAGTGGCTCGCCTGCCGGCTCCGGCAGCGCCGCCATGGAAGCGGGGCCGCGCCTGGCCACCGGGTCGAGCAGTGCCTGGTACGGTCCCACGGCCTGCTTGCCGATGGCACGCAGCGCGGCCCACACCGTCACCTGGTTCGCCGACAGCACCGGCATGCGCAGCTCGGCCTCGAGCTGCGGGATGACGTCGTAGGTCGGCAGGTTGGTGCAGCTGATGAAGAGCGCGTCCGGGTTGTCGGCGACGGCTTCCCTGGCCATGCCCACGACGTCCCGGTAGGGCACCTTCCAGATGTGCCGGGTGAGGCCGAGGTAGCTGCGCCCGGTCACCTCGACGCCGGCCTCGCCGAGGTAGTCCTCCAGCGAGTCGGTCACCGACTTGGTGTAGGGCGTGACGACGGCGACCCGGCGGGCGCCGATCTCCCGCAGCGCGGCGAGCAGCGCGCCGGAGGTCGTGAGGGCCGGGACCTCGCCCGCCTGGACCATGGCCGCGGTGATGCCCCGCTCTCCGGCGTCGCCTCCGACGAAGGACCCGGACGTGCAGGCGTAGGCGACGACCTCGGGGGCGACGGCGATGAGGGCCTGTACGGCCTCGCGGAGTGTCTCGTGCTCGCTCACCAGCCGGGCGAGGTCCAGGCTCACCTCGACCGGCACGAACGGGGTGCGCGTCAGGTGGAGTGACACGTCGTCAGGTACCCAGCGCCACAGCTCCCGGTCCAGCGCGAAGTCGAACGGCGCGACGATTCCCACGCCGCGCTGCGGCTCCGGGCCGCCTAGAAACGAGACATCCATTTTCGAGCCCCTCATCATGCGCAGGGACCGGCCAATGAGGCCGGGGAGAAAAAAGAAGCCGGACGAGTGCCGGAACGCCGGGACAGATGCCTTCATTGACGAAGGTAGTTTCTTCTCCCTACCGTGGTCAATCCTTGCATCCGCATGGACGTCCCGTCTCGCTGCCCAGTGAAACCCGCCCTCGTTTCGAAATGGTTTCTCCTCCATGTCCGAACCCCGTGTCCTCGTCCTCGACGCCGATCCGCTGCCCGACCTCAGCAGGCTCGCCGGCCGGGCGGAGGTCCTGCACGCCGACGAGCACACCCTCGCCGCACGGCTGCCGCACGCCGATGTCCTGCTGGTTTGGCACTTCACCTCGGACGCGGTCAAGTCGGCCTGGCCGGGCGGCGGCCCGCGCCCGGCGTGGGTGCACACCGCGAGCGCCGGAGTGGACCGGCTGCTGCCGGAGCTGGCCGGCTCGAACACCGTGATCACCAATGCCCGGGGCGTCTTCGACCAGCCCATCGCCGAATACGTGGCCGGTTTGGTGGTGGCCATGGCCAAGGATTTTGCCGGCACATGGGAATTGCAGCGCGAACACCGGTGGCGGCACCGGGAGACAAAACGCGTCGCCGGAACACGGGCAGTGGTGGTGGGTTCCGGCCCCATTGGCCGCGCTATCGGCCGCACTTTGCAGGCACTGGGTGTCACGGTGGAACTCGTGGGGCGGCGGGAACGTGGCGGCGATCCGGAATTCGGCACGGTGCGGGCCGCCGACGCGCTGCACGGCCTGCTGCCGGAGGCCGACTGGGTGGTGTGCGCCGCTCCCCTCACCGCGGCGACGGTCGGCCTCTTCGACGCCGACGCGTTCGCCAGGATGAACCCCGCGGCGCACTTCGTCAACATCGGCCGGGGGCGGCACGTGGTGACGGCCGACCTCGTCGACGCGCTGCGGCGCGGTGTGATCCGGGGGGCGGCCGTGGACGTGCTGGACGAGGAGCCGCTGCCGCCCGGCAGCCCGCTGTGGGACGTACCGGGGCTGCTGGTGTCGCCGCACATGAGCGGCGACACGCTGGGCTGGCGCGACGACCTCGCGGTGCAGTTCTGCGACAACTTCGACCGCTGGGCCGCGGGTGAACCGCTGCTCAACGTGGTGGACAAGGAGCTGGGGTACGTCCCCGCCACCTGACGCCGCGGCGCCCCGGGCCACCGGGGCGCCCCACCGCCGCCCGGCGCGCCGCCGGGCGGCCTCCCCTTCCGGAGGACCGCGTTGACCGATCTGACCTCCATGACCGCGACGGAACTCGTCGCGGGCTACGCCGCAGGTGACTTCTCACCCGTCGAGGTGACCGGGGCGGTGCTCGCCCGTGCCGAGGCCGTCCAGCCGCGGGTGAACGCGTTCGTGCGGATCGACGCGGAGCCCGCGCTGCGGCAGGCGCGGGCGTCCGAGGAGCGCTGGCGTGCCGGTGAGCCGGCGGGGCTGGTCGACGGGGTGCCCGTCACCGTGAAGGACATCCTGCTGCAGCGCGGCGGTCCGACGCTGCGCGGCTCCTGGGCGCTGTCCACCGACGGCCCCTGGGAGGAGGACGCGCCCTCGGTGGCCGGTCTGCGGCGGCACGGCGCGGTGTTCCTCGGCAAGACCACCACCCCGGAGTTCGGCTGGAAGGGTGTCACCGACAGCCCCCGGCACGGCGCCACCGGCAACCCGTACGACCCGTCCCGCACCGCCGGCGGTTCCAGCGGCGGCAGTGCCGCGGCGGTGGCGCTGGGAGCGGGCCCGCTGTCGCTGGGCACCGACGGCGGCGGGTCGGTGCGCATCCCGGCGTCGTTCAGCGGGGTCTTCGCGCTGAAGCCGACCTACGGGCGGGTGCCGCTCTATCCGGCGAGCGCCTTCGGCACGCTGGCGCACGTGGGCCCGATGACCCGGGACGCCGCCGACGCCGCGCTGCTGATGGACGTCGTCAGCGGTCCCGACCCGCGGGACTGGTCGCATCTGGGCCCGGTGCCGGGGAGCTTCCGCGACCAGCTGGCCGGTGGCGTGCGCGGTCTGCGCGTCGCCTTCTCCCCCGACTTCGGCGGCCGGGTGCCGGTGGACCCGGAGGTGGCCGCCTCGGTGCGGGCGGCGGTCGACACGCTGGCCGGGCTGGGGGCGCACGTGGAGCAGGCCGACCCGGGGTTCGCCGACCCGGTGGAGGCGTTCCACACGCTGTGGTTCGCGGGCGCGGCCCGGGTCACGCAGGGCTTCGGCCCCGAGCAGCGCGAACGCATGGACCCGGGCCTGCGGGACATCTGCGAGCAGGGGGCGGCGCGCTCGGCGCTGGACTACCTGGAGGCGGTGGACGTGCGGATGGCACTCGGCGCGGCCATGGGCGCCTTCCACGAGCGGTACGACCTGCTGGTGACGCCGACCATGCCGATCACCGCGTTCGGCGCCGGCCGCGAGGTCCCCGAGAGTTCGACTCACACCCGGTGGACGGGGTGGACGCCGTTCTCGTACCCGTTCAACCTCACGCAGCAGCCCGCGGCGAGCGTGCCGTGCGGGGTGGACGGCGACGGGCTGCCGATCGGGGTGCAGCTGGTCGCCGCCCGGCACGGTGACGCCCTGGTGCTGCGCGCCTGCCACGCGCTGTACGGCGCGGGCCTGGGCCGGCTGGCGGCGCCCCGGCTGCTCGGCGAGTCGCTGCCGGGCTGAGCGGAGGCCGGTGCCGGGCGGGCTGCGCGCGGCACCGGCCTCCGCTCAGCCGGTCACCGGGGTGCGTTTGCGGTTGCGGGCTGCGGATTGCGGGCTGCGGGGTCAGGCGCGGCGGAAGCTGAGGGACTCCCCCAGCGCTCCGGCGCGCCACAGGTCCTGGCAGGCGTCCGCCATCCGGTCCAGGCCGTCGACGACGCTGCCCCAGACGATGCCGGGCACCCAGCCCGCGTCGCCGTTGATCAGCAGGTTGTTGCGTTCGTAGAAGAGGGCGAGGTCGACGACGGTGGTGCGGCCCTGGTGGTCGGCGTCCGACTCGTAGCCGTAGGACGCGGTGCCCAGCTGGGTCTGGGTGAAGGTGAAGTAGCACAGGTCACCCGGGATGGGGGTGACGGTCGGGTTCTCCAGCGGCGGCTCCTCGGGCGCGAAGGGCGGCAGCAGGGCGTAGATCTCGTTGCGGGCGTACTTGGCGTGGTAGACGTCCCCGCCCAGCGGCAGTGCGTTCCACACCGCGGCGCAGGTGATCGGCGCGCGGTCGTCGAGCAGCTTGGCGGTGCAGCTGACGCCGCGCTTCTCGAGCGAGACGGTGATGAAGCGGTCGGCCATCGTGCCTCCAGTCAGTGTTCCCGGCGATGGTGGCATACGAGCGGTTCTGCCCACGCGGACGACATTCGATCCCCCGGCCGCCCACCGGAATCGCGACCGGTGCGCGGGGGCTGGCGCCGGGACACAGCAGAAGGCCCCCCGCTGGTGCGGAGGGCCTTCGGTCGTCTGTGCGCCGCCAGGGACTCGAACCCCGGACCCGCTGATTAAGAGTCAGCTGCTCTAACCAACTGAGCTAGCGGCGCCTGCTGACGTGTGATGATCCTACCCGGTGCCGGGCAGTGCCCGGCAACCGGATTTGCCGCCCGCGCCGCGGGGCTCAGAGGGACAGTGAGAGCAGGACGGGCGCGGCCTGCTCGTTGAGCTTGCGGGCGGCGGCCCGCAGCCGGTGCGCGTGCTCCAGCGGGAGCGACAGCGCCAGGCAGCCGACCGAGGACCCGGCCGTCACCGGGACCGCCGCGCAGACCGTGCCGACGGCGTACTCCTGGAGGTCCAGCACCGGCACGGTCGGCGGCTGGCTGTCGAGCTGGCTGAACAGCACCCGCTCGTTGGTCGTGGTGCGGGACGTCAGCCGGATGGTGCGGTGGCGCGAGAGGTGGTCGCGGCGGCCGTCGTGGTCGAGCTGCGTGAGCAGGCACTTCCCGACGGCGCTGGCGTGGGCGGCGGCCTTGAAGTCCACCCACTCGTTCACCGCGGGCGTCCCGGGGCCGGCCGCGAACTGGGTGATCTTGACCTCGCCGTCGACGTAGCGGCTGATGTAGACCGCGGCGCCGATGTCGTCGCGCAGCTCGGTGAGGGTGCGTTGCAGCTTGTCCTGGAGCAGCGCCCTGCGGTCGGCTCCTCCGGAGAGCCGGCTCAGCGCCTCACCGGCGACGTAGCCGCCGTCGGGGAGCTGTTCGAGGTAGCCCTCCCGGCGGAGCATGATCAGCAGATGCGCCAGATGGCCGGGCGGCAGGCCCGCCTCGCGGGCGAGCCGGTCCTCGGTGGCGCCGTCGCCCTGCCCGGCTACTGCCTCCAGCACCCGCAGTGCGTACTGCACCGAATGGAACGGCACAGTCGGCAAGGGCTCAGGTGCCACGGTGTCCCCCTCGGAAGGTAGTGACCGCTTGCGTCGCGACCGTCGCTGCCGGTCACGTACGTGCGTTATCACGATAACGCCCAAGACCCCGTTCCTGGCTAGTCGTTGCACCTATCGGCATATGCCCGTGGCCAGGGGTGTTGCCGATCCGGGTCCGGCGGCGGGGCTACCGGACCCGGATCGTCCGCTCAGAGCACCGCGCTGAGGAACTCGCGCGTCCGCTCGTGGTCGGGGTTGTTGAACATCTTCTCCGGGCTGCCCGACTCGATGACGCGGCCCTCGTTGAACATCAGGACCTCGTCGGAGATGTCCCGGGCGAAGCTCATCTCGTGGGTGACGCAGAGCATGGTGATGTCCGTGCTGTGGGCGATGTCGCGCAGCACGTCCAGCACCCCCGCGACCAGCTCCGGGTCGAGCGCGGAGGTGACCTCGTCCAGCAGCAGCACCTGCGGGCGCATGGCGAGCGCGCGGGCGATCGCCACCCGCTGCTGCTGGCCGCCGGACAGCTGGGAGGGGTACTTGTCCACGTGCTCGGTCAGGCCGACCAGTTCCAGCAGGCCGCGGGCCCGCTCGTCGGCCTCGTCCTTGGACATGCCCAGCACGTGCACCGGCGCCTCGGTGATGTTCCGCAGCACCTTCATGTTGGGGAAGAGGTTGAACTGCTGGAAGACCATGCCGATCTTCTTGCGGACCTCCCGGGTGTGCTTCTCCCCGGCCCGTACGAGCTTGCCGCCGCGTTCCTCGTGGGTGAGGTACTCGCCGTCCACCATGATGGTGCCCTCGTCGGGGGTGAGCAGCGTCATCAGCAGGCGCAGGATCGTGGTCTTGCCCGATCCGGACGGTCCGATGAGCGTCACGTGCTTGCCGGAGGCGACGCTGAACTCCAGGTTGTCGAGCACGGTGTTGTCACCGAAGCGCTTGGTGACGCCGTCGAACCGGATCAGCTCGCTGCCGTCGACCTTGGGGTTGCCGGCGGCGTCCGTCGGCGGGGTGCTGGGGGTTTCACTGGACAAGACGACGCTCCAGGGCTCGGATGAGAAGTGAGGCCGGGTAGGCGATGAGGATGAAGGCGATGCCGACGACCGTGTAGGCCTCGAAGGTGAAGGTCTCGTTGCTGAACGAGCGGGCCTCGCCGAGCATCTCGAACGCGCCGATGACCGCGATCATCGGCGAGTCCTTGAGCATCGCGACCACGTAGTTGCCCAGTGCGGGCACCACGCGGCGGATGGCCTGCGGCAGGATCACCGAGGTCCAGGTGCGGCGGCGCGGCAGGCTGAGCGCGGTGGCCGCCTCCCACTGGCCGGCCGGCACCCCCTCGATCCCCGCCCGGTAGACCTCGGCGGTGTAGGTGGAGTAGTGCAGGCCCAGGCCGATGATGCCGGTCGCGAGCGGCGACATCGAGGGGCCCCACTCGGGCACCACGTAGAAGAGGAAGAAGAGCTGCACCAGCAGCGGGGTGTTGCGGATGAACTCGGTGACCGCGGTCACCGGCCAGCTCACCCACTTGCGGGGCGACCGCTGCGCCAGCGCCCAGACCAGGCCCAGTGCGAAGGCGATGAGGCTGCCCACCACCAGGGCCTGCAGGGTGACCAGCAGTCCGTCCCAGAATCGCGGCATGAAGTCGCCGACGACGTCCCAGTCCCAGTTCATCCGATGCCTCCTGCGGACTGCGACGAGGCCTGCGAGGACTCACCGCGGGCGTCGAGCTTGCGGCTCAGGAAGCCGCGCTGCCGCGGCTTGCCCTGGCCGATGCCGGCCTTGGCGTGGCGTTCGAGTGCCCGCATGCCGCGGGTCAGGACGAACGCGATCACGAAGTACGAGAACAGCAGCAGCGTGTAGGCGGGCGCGCTCTCGTTGCTGGCGAGCCTGGCCAGGTTGCCGGCGAAGGTCATGTCGGCCACCGAGATGACCGAGACCAGCGCGGTCCCCTTGAGCAGTTCGATCAGCAGGTTGTTGAACGACGGGATCATCTCCGGCCAGGCCTGCGGCAGTTCGATGCGCCGCAGCCGCTGGAGCCGGGTGAAGCTCAGTGCGATGCCCGCCTCGCGCTGCTCGGTGGCCACCGACTGGAGCGCGCCGCGCACGACCTCGGAACCGTAGGCGCCGTAGGTGAGGCCGAGCGCCACCACGCCGGCGCCCATCGGCACGAACTGCCAGCCGAACATCAGCGGGAAGGCGAACGCCATCCACAGCATGAAGACCAGCGCGGAGGTGCCGCGGAAGATCTCGAAGTAGATGCCGGCCAGGAACCGCACGATCCACCACTTCGAGGAGCGGGCGATGCCGATGCCGAAAGCGACGAGCGCGGCCAGGGCCGCGCTGTACAGGGTGACCTGGATGGTGATCCAGATGCCGGGCAGGAACCAGTTGGTGAAGATGCCTGAGGTCATGAGCACAGCTCCTCGGCGGTGAGGTCCGTCATCTCGTCCTCGGTGAAGCCGAAGGGGCTGACGATCTCCAGCAGCTCCCGGTAGTCGTCCTCCTTGAGCTTGTGCAGCTCCTCGTTGAAGGCGTCGCGGAAGTTCTTCTCCGACAGCCGGAACGCGAACCCGCCGGCACCGTAGGCGGGCTCACCGTCCACCTCGGGCTGGAAGGGCTCGGTCGACTCGGCCCGGGGCGAGTTCTTCACCACGCCGGCGACCGTGATGTTGGTGCCGGCGAACGCGTCCACCCGGCCCTGCACCACCGCGTCGAGCCCGGCGACCTGGTCGGGCAGGATGAGGATGTCCTTCACCCCGGCGGCCCTGGCGTACTCGATCTCGGCGTACGCCTCGCCGCTGGCGAGCCGCAGGCCCTTCTCCACGATGTCCTCGTAGGTGCGGATGCCCTCCGGGTTGCCCTTGCGCACGATGAACGAGTCGAGCATCAGGTAGTCGGGATCGGAGAACAGGACCTGCGCGCACCGGGTCGGGTTGATGTACATGCCCGCGGACACCACGTCGAACTGCTGCGCCTTGAGCCCGGGGATGAGTGCGCTGAACTCCGTGGGTACGGGCACGACGTTGTCGATGCCCAGCCGCTTGAAGATGACCTTGGCGATCTCCGGGGCCTCACCCGTGGGTTCGCCCTCGTCGTTGATGTAACCGAACGGGGGTTCGCTGGCGATACCGATGCGCACCGTCCCCTTGTCCCGCAGTCGCTCCAGCAGATCGCCGCCCTCCACGCGGCCCTCGTTCGGTGCTCGGCTGCAACCTGCCGCCCCGAGTACGCCCAGCGCCGCCACGCCGGTGAGCAGCGAGCGGCGACTGATACCGGCTTCGTTCGATGCGGCGAATGCCTGAATCCTTCTCGGTGGTGGAGCCATGGGCGCGCCACTACCCAGGTTGGCGAGGTCTATGCGGGTCGTTTCCGGCCGGTGATCTGGTTGTGTCGTCACGCAGTGCGTATATCACGTGACGGTGGGTGTCGGGCAGGCTTGACACATGCGTACCGACGAGATCGCCGAACTGGCGTGGCAGGTAGCGGAGACGGCACGGATCGAGGGGCGCCCGAGGGGACTGCTGGGCCTCGCCGGACCACCGGGGGCGGGAAAGTCGACCCTGGCGCGGGCACTGGTGGCCGAGTTGCGGGAACAGCACGGACCGACGGCGGCCGGGTACGCGCCGATGGACGGATTCCACCTCTCCAACACGCAGTTGGACCGCCTCGGACTGCGGGCCCGCAAGGGCGCACCGGCGACCTTCGACGTGGCCGGCTACGCGGCCCTGCTGGCCCGGCTCGCCACCCCTGAGCCGGAGGACGTCTACTGTCCGGATTTCGACCGTTCACTGGACGAACCCGTCGCGGCGCGGCACCTGGTACCCGCCGCCACCGCCCTGGTGGTGACCGAGGGCAACTACCTGGCCGTGGACCTGCCCGGCTGGGCGCGGGCACGGGCCTCACTGGACGCCCTGTGGTACCTCGACGGCCCGTCGGGCGAGCTGGAAGAACGCCTGGTGGCACGGCATGTGACAGGTGGTCTGGCCCGGCCTGCGGCGGCGGCTCGGGTGCGGGCCAACGACCTACCCAACGCGGAGCTGGTGCGGACGTCGCGGAACGCGCGGTGGATCAACCAGATCGTTCATTGGTCTGGACATGTCTGAGCACCGCCACTAGGTTCGGCTTTGGTCTAGACCGCAACACCGCTTGCCGCAAGCCTCACAGGCCCCTCCACCCCACGGAGAGAGAGAAGCATGCGCACCAGGATCACAGCCGCCCTGACCGGACTCGGCATCGCCGGAGCCGCCATGTTCGCGATGGGAGGTTCGGCCCAGGGCCACGGCTGGAGCGAGGCCCCGACTAGCCGGCAGGCGTTCTGCGCCAACGGCACCGTCAACAACTGCGGTTCCATCCAGTGGGAGCCGCAGAGCGTCGAAGGCCCCAAGGGCTTCCCCCAGGCCGGCCCGCGGGACGGCGCCATCTGCTCGGGCGGCAACCAGCAGTTCGCCCAGCTCGACGACCCGCGCGGCGGGAACTGGCCGACCAACAAGCTCACCGGCGGCCAGGGCTACACCTTCAAGTGGAAGCTGACCGCCGCTCACGCGACGAGCGACTTCAAGTACTACATCACCAAGGACGGCTGGGACCCGAACAAGCCGCTCACCCGGGCCGACCTGGAGAGCCAGCCCTTCATGACCGTCTCCATGGGCGGCCAGCGACCCGCCTTCGACTGGAGCCACCAGGGCACCGTGCCCACCGGCAAGTCCGGCAAGCACCTGATCCTGGGCGTGTGGACGATCGCGGACACCGCGAACGCCTTCTACGCATGCTCCGACGTGGAGCTCTGAGCCGACCGGGCGCCGGCCCGCCCGGACGCCGCACTCTCTGGTGATCCCCGGCCGCCACACGTCGGGCACCACCAGGCGGTGGGCCCGGTGCCCCTGACCGGGGGCGTCGGGCCCACCGCAGCCAAACGTGTCACCCCTGCGCGCCGCGCATCGGGCAATTCACACCTATGCCATATTTGCCGCATGCGCAGGCCCATGTCCGGCACCGCCGGAGCACCCCAGGGAGAAGGCCGCGAGGACCTCCTCGACGAGCACGCCTCGGCGCTCCCCCGTGCCCGCGCCGCCCGGCTGCTGCTGGCCCACCGGCACGGCAACCAGGTCGCCTTCGACGGCGCACTGGACGGGCTGTTCTGCGACGAACCCACCCGGGACCTGGTCGCCGCCCTGTGCTGGATCGCCGGCGAGGGCGTGCGGCAGTGCCACCGCACCGACGAGGCCGCCGACCGCGAACTGCACCGCCTGGCGAGCCTGGCCGCCTACGGCGAGCGCTGGACCGAGACGCACGAGGAGGCCGCGCCGGACGTCGCGGACCTGCTGACGGCCGTGACGCAGGACGACGTGGAGCGGGTGCGCGCGCTGCTGCGGGCCACCCCGGACACCACCTACCTGCTGGGCGGCCTGGTGCAGGCGTTCGCACTGCTGCTGCCGGCGGTGCCACGCCCGTACCTGCGGCGCGTACTCACCGAGCTGCGCACCACCCGGCCGCCCGCCCAGCCCCCCGACTCCGCCGGGCCCGAGCCGGACGGGGCCCAGCCGCCGGAAGCCGACCCGCCCGCTGCGGACCCGTTCGACGCCGTCCCGTTCGACGCCGTCCCGTCCGAGGAGGCCCCGTTCGAGGAGGCCCCGCCCGAGGACGCGCGCGAGGGCAGTGGGCACCCGGCACCCGTGAGCCCGCCCGAACCGCTCGCACCCGCCGCTCCCACCGCACCTGCCGCACCTGCCGCGCCTTTCTTCTTCGACGGCCCCGACGACCCGACCGGCCCCGAGGACCCGACCGGAGCCGCCGGGGCTCCGCCGCCGCCCGGGGCTCCGCCGCGCCCGGAGCAGCCACCGCGCCCGGAGCAGCCACCGCGGCCGGTGGACGGGTGGCCCCCTGGCGGGTGGTCCGGGGCACCCCCCGGCATCGGGTAAGCTTTTTCTGCCGGTCACGACCGGCGCCCGCGCCGCTAGCTCAGTTGGTTAGAGCAGCTGACTCTTAATCAGCGGGTCCGGGGTTCGAGTCCCTGGCGGCGCACCGCAGCACAACGGCTGAGGCCCCTCCCTTCGCGGGAGGGGCCTCAGCCGTTCGGTGTGTCACCTGCCGTCGGACAGCTCCGCCGCGAGCTGCCGCACATCCGGCGCTCCGCCGGGCCGAGCGGCTGTCCGGGGCGCAGCCGCCCGGGGCGGCCTGGCAGCGTGCCGAGGCCCTCGGCCGCCGGCGGCAGCGGCGGCACGCACACCCACCGCAGGCCCGCCGGTGTCCTTGGGCACCGCGCCGGGCCAGCCGCCTTCGATGAACCCCACTCCGAAGGCGGCGCTTCCGCCGCCCGGATGGCATCCCGGTCGACCGGCGCTTGAGCCGCGCTCCGGTGAGGCTCGACTCCCACAGGGGAGCATTCAGGGGGGTATGTCCGACCTGGACGACCTGGCGGACCGTCTGGCCAGGACCCGGTGGACCGGTGAGCTGCCCGGTGTGGGCGACGCCTACGGCGTGCCGCTGGACCGGGTGCGCGACCTCACCGCCTACTGGCGGGACGGCTTCGTCTGGCGGCACTGGGAGGCGCGGCTCAACGCCCACCCGCAGTTCACCACCACGATCGACGGTTGGAACATCCACTTCCTGCACGTGCGTTCCGCCGAGCCGGACGCGATGCCGCTGGTCCTCACCCACGGCTGGCCGATGTCGGTAGTGGAGTTCCTCGACGTGATCGGCCCGCTCACCGACCCGGCAGCGCACGGCGGCGACCCGGCCGACGCCTTCCACCTGGTGATCCCGTCGCTGGGCGAAGCTGATGCCGGCTCGGCCACACCCGCTACGGCGCGCACGGCGTGGACTGGGGATCGTTCCTGACCGGCGTGCTCGGCGAGACCGTGCCGGAGGGGCTGATCGGACTGCACCTGACCATGCCGTTCGCCGGCCCGCCCGCCGAGCAGGTCGCGCTCGACGAACGCGACCTGGCGGGGCTGGCCGCGCTGAACGAGTTCCCCGAGGACGCCCGCAGGCCCCGCGCCTGGTGCGAGCAGCGGTTCACCGACCTGCGCCGGTGGACCGACCACGAGCACGGCGGCCACTTCCCCGCCCTGAAGCAGCCCGAAGTGCTGGTGTCCGAGCTGCGCTCGTTCTTCGCCGACCTGCGCTGAGCCGTTCGGCGCCAACGCCCGGCGCGTTGTGACCGGGCCGCCGCCACGACCGCCCGCCCAACCACCGTGCCCCGCCGCCGTTCCGCCCGTTGGAGGTTCAGTGACCACCGCCGAGGACGTCCGCGTCCACCCGTTCCCCGGTTCCAGCCGCCGCGGCCTGTCGCCCGGTCTTCGCCGAACAGGGCTTCTCCGCCGAGCGCGACGTGCTGTCCGCACTCACCACCGCCCGGGCGGGCGAGGACCGCCTCGACCCGGGCGAGCTGATCGGCCTCGGCTACACCCTGCTGGGCACCGGCTACGACCCCACCGCGGGCCAGATCGGCAACGTCGCACTGACCCTGCTCACCAACCACCCCGCCCTGTGGCACCGCCTCGGCACGCACCCCGGCGAGGTCCCACAGGCCGTGAGGGAGCCGCTGCGGGTGGTCAACCTCAACGCCGACGACACCTCCGGACTGCCGCGCATCGCCACCGAGGACGTCACGGTCGCGGGAGTGCGCATACCGGCCGGGGACGCGGTGTTCCTCTCCTTCGCCTCCGCCAACCGCGACGAGGCCGTCTTCGACGCGCCCGAGCAGGCCGACTTCCACCGCTCCCCCGAACCGCACCTGGCGTTCGGCCACGGCATCCACCGCTACCTGGACGCCGGGCTGGCACGGCTGGAACTGGCCGTGGTACTGGAGGAGTTGACCAACCGATTCCCGCACACGCAGCTAGCCGTACCGGAACACGAGCTGCGCCGGCGGGCCGGCGACGTCAACCACAACCTGCTCGCTCTGCCCGTCCACCTGCGAAGGACCACCTGATCGTGAACCACTCGTCCCCCACCGTGCCGCAGGGCGGCGTCCTGAACCAACGCGCGCTCAACCGGGCGCTGTTGGAACGCCAGTTGCTGCTCAACCGGTCCGAGATGTCCGCCTCGGACGCCGTCGCCCACTTGGTCGGCATGCAGGCCCAGGCGCCCGCACCCCCCTACACCGGCCTGTGGACACGGCTGGAAGGCTTCCGGCCCGAGGACCTGTCCGAGCTGATCAGCAACCGGCAGGCCGTCCGGCTGGTGATGATGCGCGGCACGCTGCACCTGGTCACCGCCGAGGACTGCCTGCGCCTGCGTCCCGTCCTGCAGAGCGCCCTGGAACGCTCGCTGACCAGCACCTTCGGCAAGAAGCTCACCGGTCTGGACGTCCACGAGGTGGCTGCCGCCGGACGGCAACTCGTCGAGAGCGAACCGCTCACCCTCGGCGGCATCGGCACCCGCCTCGCCGAACGCTGGCCCGACCACGACGAGTTCGCCATGGCCAACGCCGTCCGTGCCCTGGTCCCCCTCGTCCAGACTCCGCCGCGCGGGCTGTGGGGCGGCGTCGGCCAGGCCGTGCACACCAGCGCCGAAGCCTGGCTCGGCCGACCGCTGGAAGCGGACACCGAGCCCGACGACCTGGTGCTGCGCTACCTCGCGGCCTTCGGCCCGGCCACCGTCAAGGACATGCAGGCCTGGTCAGGCATGACCCGCCTCGCCGCCTGCGTGAAACGTCTGCGCCCCGAGCTGCGCGTCTACCGGGACAGCAACGGCAACGAACTCTTCGACGTCCCCGACGGCCCGCTGCCCGACCCGGACACCCCGGCCCCCGTGCGCTACCTGCCCGACTTCGACAACATCCTGCTCTCCCACGCCGACCGCAGCCGCATCCTCACCAAGGAGCAGCAGCGACGCGTCTTCACCCGCAACGGCCTGATCCGCGCCACCATCCTCGTCGACGGCTTCGTGCACGGCACCTGGCACCTCGACCGCAAGCGCGACGAAGCCACCCTCGTCGTCGAACCCTTCGCCCCCCTCGACCGCGCCGCGCGCTCAGCGCTTCAGGCGGAAGGCGAGGCGCTGCTCGCGTTCACCGCCGCCGACGCCGCCACCCACCACTTCCGCATCGACCCCTGACCGGAGGGCCGGCGGGACACCCCGCCGGCCCTCCGGCCCCTTACCCGAGGAGAACCGCCATGGCGGACAAGCCCTTCGCGGAACAGACCGTGGTCGTCACCGGAGGTGGCACCGGCATAGGCCGCGCCGCCGCACTCGCCTTCGCCGACCAGGGCGCCGCCCACGTCGTCATCACCGGCCGCCGCCCCGAACGCCTCGCCGAGGTCGCCGCCCTGCACCCGGCGGTCCGTGCTGTCATTGCCGACGACACCACCGCCGAAGGCACCGAAGCCGTGGCCGCCGCCGTCGAGCAGTGCGGCGGGACGCTCGACATGTTCGTCCACAACGCGGGCGTGTTCCGCTTCAGCCCCCTGGGCGCGATGGACGCGGCGACCGTACGCGAGGTCATGGACATCAACCTCATCGGCCCGATGCTGCTCACCCGCCCGCCTGCTCCCGGCGCTGCGCGCCCCCGGCGGCAGCATCGTGCTGTCGTCTCCAGCCGGGCCGGCCACAACCCGACCCCGGTCCGCTCCGCCTACGCGGCGAGCAAGGCCGGCATGCACAGCCTGACCCGCACCTGGCCGGCCGAGCTGGCGTCCCACGGCATCCGCGTCAACGCCGTCGCCCCCGGCTTCGTCAAGACCGAGGCGTACGCGGCGAACGGTCTCACCGAGGACCAGGTCAACGGCCTCTTCGAGCACGCCAAGGCCGACATCCCCCTCGGCGCCGTCGGCGAGGTCGACGACATCACCCCCCGGATCACCCGCCTCGCCGAACCGGCGGGCGCCCTCGTCACCGGCCAGATCCTCACCCTGGACGGCGGCATGGGCCTGGCCTGAGGCCTCGGCTCGTCCTATCCCGGCATGCGGCCTGTGGTGCGGGCCGGCGACCGTAGCGCCGCCATCGGCGGCCGGGTCCGCCGCCCCCGCGCCACGGGCCGCATGCGTGCATCCCTGCGGGCCGCCCCCGACTTGGCCGCCGCAGATCCCGCAACTGCGGATGGCCGGCAATTCAGCACTGCCGAACGGGGCTGGCAGTGGACGCCCGCTTCTGGCCGACCTCGGCGGTGCAGAAGTAGGTGATTGATCACCAGGGTGCGAGCCGAGGAACACGATTCCAGAGCCATGCTGGCTCGCTGCCGCTCATCGAGCACAGCGAAAACTCCAACGAGGAACTTCCCCCCGGCTGAATGGGCACGGTGTTGTGCAGAAAGTCGCCGTCGAGTGCTCGCACAAGCTTCACCAACAGCTGAGGCGCCGGTGAGGGCCGTGGAGCTGACCGCATCACCCGAGACTCGAGGTTACTCCTCACGTCGAGAACGAACAGGTAGTCGTCGAAAAGGGTATGCCCGTTTGTCCACCCCGACGACATGTCGCAAACCATGCATTCCCATTCTCGCAACATGTTCCCACAGAATGCACAGGATGCGCCATACTGTCAGCAACCGCAGGACTCAACCCCGCCCGCTCAACGGCCAACCTCCTGCCATCCTCTTCCTCGACCCACACCCGCTCGCGCCGCGTGAGCCCGCCCAGAAGCCTCTCTGTCTTCGGAGCGCGGGGGCCTGCATGGAAAGTGCCCACCAAAACTCCTTGCCAGGGCGTTGCCGGATCTCTCGGCGAATGACTCGCCAGACAGATCGGCTCATGGAAGTAACGGACGCACAGAAAGCCATTCCCTCAAAGTAGACGCCTCTTCCCCGTTCACCGGAAGGTAGGGGAGAAGGATTTCGAGTGCACTGATGAGGTTCTTGATCGTCCTCAACTCCAGCATGTCCGCCCGCTCCAGGCTCTGCCAATTCCGAAACGAGGAGGCGAACTCTTCAGGGGTACGGTTGAGCACCTTCATGGCATCTGCTATCTGTTGCGCTTCCCATCGGATAGGCGCACCAGCATGTTGGTATCCGGCTTTCCAGGCTTCTGATGACCGTCTGGCGATACTGGTCGACAACAGGGTTGCCGAGAGGGCATTCGTTAGCTCTCCTCCTCGGAAGAGGAGCTTGGTCGCGCACCGGGAGGTGGGGCGCCACCTCAGTCTCCATAGCACCGGTGCACTCGCCCGTGTACAAGTCGATGGAGATTCTCTTGGTCGACTGCCCTGAGGATAGGAAGAGATGCATTGCGCCGTCGCGGGACAACCTCATAACCTGGACTGGCACCACGACCCGACATTATGATCGATAAGAGGCAAAGAGTCCACCCAAGACACTTAGCCAGCCGGGAGCTGGCGGCGTGAGAACGCGGGGCAATTTCAGGGCGGGCGAATCCACCTACCAGGAGTGAGGCTGCCCACGCGACGAGGTCGGTGACGATGACGTGGAAGCGGAAATCAACTTCACCATTGAATCATTTGGTGATTTCAATGAATTTGGGCACAGATGCAATCGCCTCCTTGTCATTCCAGTCGTAGAGTACGACACCAATCGGAGCCTTGGCTCGCGAAAAGGTGATTCCGTGATTGCAGCAGTTGCACCAAAGCATGGCGTAACTGATTCGCGTTTCCCTGTCTCCGAAATGCTTGGAATCTAGACATCGCCTACCACAGTACGGGCAGAATTGATCACGAAGAGGCGTTGATTCGAGACCAGCCAGTATTCTAACCCAATCCTTCTTGCTATTCATCACCGAGTCGACCCTTGTAGTGATTCCAGAATTGATATTCTGACGCATAGGCCGCATCTTCGTATTGCATCTGCTGGGCGTGCGTTCTACTTGGTCCGTGTAGGTCTATCTGCATTACATGCATGCGCTCGTGTCCGATTGTTTTCACTAGATTCTCCATCGTAGAAAACGCGTCAGGGTACAGAGTGATGACTCTATCGGGGGATGTGTGCCCGTACAGCCCCTTCCCTATGAGGTCGGGGTCTCGATCAATTTTGACGGTTACTCCGTCAAGTCCCACCCCAGCCTGGTTAGCAGCCTGCACGACCACGCGCTTCTGCATTGCTACTTCGAGTTCAGAAAACGGCCCCGTGTTTGATTCTCGACGCTCCAGCAAGTCGGGTCGCGAAGGCTCTGAACTACATGGCGCCAGCCCCAGTGGGTCCGTCCAAGTAAGCGGATTATGGACGTAAGCGGCCGGGTTCGGGGCCGGGGCGAGGCCGAGGGGGTCGGGGGTGGTGTAGCGGGCGGTTTCGGGGTCGTAGTGGCGGAAGTGGTTGTGGTGGAGGCCGCCGGTTTCGGGGTCGTGGTACTGGCCGGGGAAGCGCAGCGGGGTGTGGGCGGTGGCGTCGCGGTTCCAGGTGGTGGTGCCCCACAGGGTGGTGCGGGTGTGCCAGGCGGTGTGGCCGGCCTCGTCGACGAGGTGGGTGGGGGTGCCGACGAGGTCGGTGACGATGGCGAGGAAGCGGGAGTCGATCTCGGTCTGAGTGGTGGCGTCGGTCAGGCGCTCGGTCTGGGTGAGGGGGTGGAGGCCGTGGTGGTCCCAGGTGAGGGTGACAGGGTGCGGCAGGTCGGGGCTGGTGGTGGTCTGTTCGACCAGCGTGGCACCGTCCCAGGTGAACTGCACCTCCTCGACAACCGCCTCGCCGCCGGTCCCGCCGACATCCCCACCCAGGCGTTGCTTGGCGGTGCGGCGGCCCAGTGGGTCGTAGCGGTAGCGCCAGCGGGTGCCGTCGGGGGTGGTGAGGTGGGTGAGGCGGTCGTGGGCGTCGTAGGTGTAGTGCCAGGTGTCGGGCTTGCGGGAGAGGCGGGTCTTGGTGCGCTGGGTGAGACGGCCGGCGGCGTCGTAGGTGTAGCGGACGCGGCCGGCGCCGGTGACGCGGGTGCCGGTGTAGGTGCGCGGGCCGGTGGCCTCGGTGCCGGGGTGGGTGTGGGGCCAGGTGGCGTGGGTCTGGTTGCCGGCCTCGTCGTAGGCGTAGGACTCGGACCAGCCGTCGGCGTGCACGGCGGTGACGCGGCCTGCGGGGTCGAGGGTGAAGCGGCGTGAGCCGGTGCCCGCCGACTCCCCGGTGTCGTCGATGCCGGTGAGGTAGCCGTCCGCGCGCCAGTGGTACGTGCGGCGGGTCAGCAGGTGCGCGTCGGGGCCGCCGAGGGCGGTCTGCTCGGTGAGGCGGCCTGCGGGGTCCCACTGCTGGGCCAGGGCAAGGCCCGGCCCGACGCGGCGGCCGGTGTGGCGGCCGATCGCGTCCAGGGCGAAGTCGACCCGGCGACCGGCGACGGTCATGCCCGTGCGGCGGCCCGCCGCGTCGTGGGTGTAGGTGGTGACGGCGCCCATCGGGGTGACGCGGCGGGTGCGGCGGCCGAGCCCGTCGTAACCGAAGGACGTGGTCCGGCCGTTGCTGGTCTCGGCCTTGACGCGGCCCGCCCGGTCGCGGTGGTAGACGAGTTCGCCGTCGTCGTTGGCCGCGCCGAGCAGGCGTCCGGCGACGTCGTAGGTGTAGGTGGTGACGGCGCCGTCCGCGTCGGTGCGCTGCACCTCGTCGAGCAGGCCGTGGGTGAGGGTGACGGTCTGGCCGAGCGGGTTGGTGCGGGCGGTGAGGCGGCCGACGGGGTCGTGCTCGTAGGTGAGGGTGCGGTCGTCGAAGTCGGTCTCGGAGGTCAGCCGGCCGCTGGGGTCGTAGGTGTAGTCCCAGGTGAGGCCCTGCGGGTTGGTGACGCGGGTGAGGCGCAGTTCGGCGTCGTGCTCGAAGGTGTGGCGCACGCCGTCGGGGCCGGTGCGGGCGGCGAGTTGGTCGAAGTGGGTGTACTCGAAGGTGGTGGTGCCGCCGTGCGGGTCGGTGTGGGTGGTGCAGTTGCCCTCGCCGTCGTAGGTCCAGCGTTCGTGCGTGCCGTCGGGGGCGGTGCGCGCGAGCAGCTTGCCCTCGACGTTCCAGGCGAGGTGGGTCACGGCCCCGGTGGGGTCGGTGACGGTGGTGACGCGGCCGAAGCGGTCGCGCTGGTAGCCGGTGACGGCGCCGACCGGGTCGGTGATCTCGACCGGTAGTCCGGCCGTGTCGCACCGCACGCGGGTGACGGCGCCCAGCGGGTCGGTGACGGAGGTGAGGTGGCCGGACCCGTCGTAGGTGTAGCGGGTTTCGGCGCCGGTCGGGTCGGTGGCGGTGACACGGTTGCCGCGCTCGTCGTACCCGTACTGCCAGCGGCTTCCCTCGACGTCGGTGACGGCTTCGGGCAGGCCGAGGGAGTTGACGTCCAACGTCACCGAGCGGCCGTCGGGGCGGGTGGCCCGGGTGAGGTTTCCCTGCGTGTCCCACTCGTAGGTGGTGGTGCGGCCGAGTGCGTCGGTGCGTTCCAGCGGCCGGCCGCGCCGGTCCTGACGGGTGTACGTGGTGTGGCCCAGCGGATCGGTGACGGCGGTGACGTTGCCGTTGCCGTCGATCAGGTGCCGGGTGGTGTGGCCCGCGGAGGTGGTGAGCGTGGTGACGCGGTGACCGGTGCGTTCGTCGCGTTCGTCGTAGGCGAGCCGGATGGCGAGATGGCCCTCGGTGCCGCCTTCGGCGATGCAGCGGTCGTTGTTGTCGTAGACGTAGTCGTAGCGGCGGTTGTTGGTGTCGGTCCAGGCGATGACGCGCTGCTCGTCGTCGTAGTCGAACCGCAGCGGCAGACCGGAGGAGTTGGTGACCGAGGTGAGGTTGCCGTCGGTGTAGCCGTAGCGGACGATCTCCTGGTCGCCGCCGTCCGGGGCGGCACCGGCCAGGTGCAGGGCGGTGACGCGCCCGTCAGCGGTGGTGAGGCGCAGCCGGTAGCCACCGGAGTGCGTGACGGCCAGCGGGGTGCCGTCGGGGGCGTACTCGAAGGTGACGGTGTTGCCGTTGCGGTCGTACAGCCCCTCCAGCAGGGCGGCCCCGTCCGCGCCGCCCTGCGGGCCTGCGAACAGGCGCACCACGCCCGTCTCCGGGTCGGTCAGGGTGTAGTCGCCGTTCTCGGCGCGTTCCAGCAGCAGCCGGTCGCCGTGGGTGGGCTCGGTGGGCACGCCGGGCGCCGGGTGCGGGAACGCCAGCAGCCGCCCGTCCTCGGAGACGAAGACGACGCCCTCGGCGTCCACCTCCAGCCGCTGGTCGGCGGTGCTCGACCAGGACGGGCCGAACCAGCGCCCCGACCGGTAGCCGGACTCCACCCGCCGCACGAACGCCAGCGGCAGTGCGCCCGGCAGCGCCACGTCCGTCTGCGGCAGGAACATCCTGCCGGTGGCCAGGTCGATCGGGTCGGTGCCTCCGGACTCCTTGTTCTCGTCCTTCTTCGCGTGCGACTTGGGATCGTCTCCGTTGAGGTTCTTGCGTCCGGCGCCGGACGGAACCTCCGCCGGGGTCTTCGCGAGTTTGCGCGGCAGGCCGGCGCCCTTGGGGCCGATCAGCTCAGGCGCGAGACGGCCGATGCCCTCTGCCCGGTCCCGCTCGAAGGCGTCCCATGCGCCCTGGAGCGCGGGCATGGGGTCCTTGGCGAGTTGCACGAGCCCGGTGGCGGTGCTGTTGAGGTTCGTGGCGTACTCGGCGGGGTGGGTGAGGTTGTAGGGGTCGGCCATGTTCATGCTGCGGGCGAACGAGAGGACTCCCGCGGTCCCCTTCAGGGCCCCGAACGCCAGATGGTCGGCGTCCACCCTCAGCCCGGTGATGCCCTGTTCCGCCTGCTCGGCGTAGGAGGGCATCGGCGGCGCCTCGTCCCGGGCGGCGCGCAGGCTGGCGGCGGCGGTGCGCTGGGCGCTGTCGCGCTGTGTGCGCGCCTCGGCGAGCATCTCCTGCGCGGCCTCGATGTCGGCCGTGCCCGGATCCTTGAACGCGCCCGGCTTCTTGGGCAGATCGGCCGGGTCGCGCTTGTCGGCGGCGGTGCCGTTGTACTTCTCCACCGCGTCGTTGTAGGTGTTCACCGCCTCGTTGTGCGCGGTGCGCGCGGCCTCGGACGCCTTGACGCCCTTGTTGTACTTCGCCAGCGCCTCCTTGGCCTGGCCCTGGGCCCACTCCACCGTTCCGGCGAAGTCCCGCAGCGCCTTCGCCGCCTTCTCGCAGGCGTCCGCCGCCTTGAACCACTTCTTCGGCTCGACCGACACCTTCTCCCGGAACGCGTCGGCCGCCTGCCCCTTCAGCCGGGAGGAGTCCAGCGCCTTCAGTCCCTGGCCGACGCTGTTGAACGACTTCTTCAGGTCGTCGAGATGACCGGCCGTGGCGCGCAGCTTCGACGAGCTGCCGTGGACGAGCTTGTTCGGCTCCTCCGTCTCGCCGAGCTGCAACTCGGCGACGTCCGCGCCGAGTCGGTTGGCCGTCGACTTCGACTTGTCACGTATCCAGTCCGCGCCGCCGTCCCAGCCGACGTCCTCGGCCCGGTCGGCCGTCCACTCGCCGGCGTCGTCAACGAACTCGCCGACCTTCTCCTTGCCCTTGTCGATCCAGCCACCGACCGGTCCGAGCAGATCTCCCGCGCCCATCAGTCCTGCTCCCCCTGCGTGCTGCGGATGCCTAGCTCCGGATCGCCGGTGTCCTTCCAGGACTGCTTGATGTCAGCGACGGCCTGGTCCCTGGACTCCTGGCTGTAGTCCGGGGCGTCCGGGGTCAGGAGTTCCTTCCAGCCCTGCTTCTCGATCTCCTCCTCGGTGAGGTGGGGATTGCCCGTGGGGGAGACGGCGTTGGCGACGATCTTGAAGGTGCCCTCCCGGTAACGGTCCTCCTCCCAGGTCATGCCCGCTGCCAGGCCGAGCCGCCGGGCGAGCTGGTTCGCGTCCTGGACCAGGGCGCGCACGCCCCACTCCCAGCGGTCGCAGAACCCGTCGAAGGCGTCCGCGACCTCGCTGCTGCCGGCCTCCATCTTCGTCAGCGCCAGGCCACCGACGCCGGAGCCCGTACGCGACCCTGTGACGCCTCCGATGTCGGCCAGCTCGTCCATCGCGCCGCGCAGCCCGTTGGTGATCAGGGCCACCGCCTCAGGGCTGATGTCGAGGTCGTCCTCGCCGCCGCTCATCGGACCGTGCCAGACGCGTTGTCCCCGGTGGTGTGCCCGGAGTTGTCCGCGGAGGCGCTCCCCCCGGACGTCTGCACGGCTGCCACGTCGGGCAGATCCACCGCGGCTGCGTCGGGCACGATGCCCTGCACGGGCGGGAACATCATCGAGCCGTTCTCGTCGGCCACGTTGAGGGCCACCCCTGCGGGCCCCTCCAGCGCGGGCACCACCACGTCAAGCAGCCGGGCGCCCAGGATCTCGCGGTACTCCGGCTCCGCGCCGGGTTCGTCCCCGCGCGCGGTCGTGAACCGGGCGTACGCCGCGCTGTCGGTGAACGCGTACACCCACCGGATGCCGCCCATCGAGGCGGACATGAAACCGCCGTCGATCACGGGCGCAAAAACCGGCGTTCGCCGGAACTCCCCCAGCAGCACCGCCGGTTCGGTCGTCCCGGCCCGCACGCCTGCTATGTGCTCCGTCAACTCCACGGCTGTCCCCCGCACCCCTCGGTCCCCCCGACAGGGCAGAACGCTAGCGCGAACTGCGGGGTCACGTCACAGCAGCGAACGGCACTGTGGCGAAGCCCATGCCGGGTGGTTGGGTGCGGGGGCACGGGGCCGGGGAGTTGGGAGCGCGTTCACGCGGGTGGTGGGCCGAGGCTTGTGGGAGCTTGCTGGCGTCGGCTGGCACCTGCGTCGCGATACCGCACTCCCTCTTCTACGCGACACACATGCGCCGTCCGTCAGTACCGCGACCAGGCCACTCCCCGCAAGGACAGCGCCCTCCGGGTTTGAGACCACCAGAGTGTGCTCGTCCTCGCCGAGCGTGCCGGCCAAGGGGCCGGTTGCTGGGCGCTATCGAGCTCAGACGACAGACCTGACAATGAACTCACCCCGACCGGTGCACCCTCAACTGGGCTCTCGTACAGCCCGCGAATCTGTCGAGCGCGGATAACCGCGCTACCCCTGCGCACCTTCTGCAAGTTACGCGGTGGGCCGGTTCGAATGGCGTCAAGCACCAAAGCCGCACTCACCCTCGAGCGGTAACATTGAAGTACCTAATCATCCTCAGAAGCCGAACAAGGGCAAGTTGACACACCTCTTTGAGAGTGGGAGTGTCCTCCCTGACCAGGTCACTTTTCGGGGATCTCCAGCCCGGCGCCACTGCCGGATTATCAGCGGAGATGCAAGAGGTTGGGGGAAGATGCGAACGTTCGCAACCGGCAGGTATTTTGACCGACGATCATTTGCCGCACTGGCATTTCTCCTTGCGACAATTCTGACCGCGGCGCAGTCGAGCCCGGCGCAGGCGGCAGCGATGAAGAAGGTCTGTGCGCCCAAGAAGTGCGTAAAGGTGAAGAAGTCCAGGATCTGCTACCCGGGAGACGGGTGCGGGAAGCGCGCTTACCGGGAACTACCGGCGACTACTTACTGCTCTTCTTCGGTTGGATGCGTCTCGTACAAAGGGAAGAAGTACAGATTCGTCGGGGGCACCAAGATGACGCCGGAGCAACAAACGCAGGCACAGAAGTGTGCGGCAGGGCTCGGCGTCGCTGGCCTCGGCTTCATCGGCGCCGGGCCAACTGGCGTTACTATTCTTGGTGTCGTCGTTTCTGCATGGGGGTGCTCATAGTGGATCTCAGGGGCCCGGCCAGTGGGCAGAAGGGTCCGACCCCCAAGTTCAGCTTCTTGATGGCGGTGCTGTTTACTCTGCTCGCCGTCTGGGTTTCGAGCGACAATCTCGCGTACACAGCGGCACTACTAGGTATTGCGGCGATCTGGGCGACTCAAGGAGTAATCTCGGTACGCAAGACGCGCCGCCTAAGAAGTCAGTCGAAATGAACTGATCCGTAGTCACACAAGGGACCGCAACCGCTCCTCAGCAGAGTGACTGCGGTCCCTTGTGTCGCGTGCTACGAGGCGAACTTCTTCGCTATTCCTGACGTGACGGGCCAGCTTATCCGACGTGCCGAGACGACTGGAGGAAACCCAAGTGTGCCGAGACATCAGAGTCAACGTGCTGGGTGAAATAACTGACGGGGAGGAGCGCGGGCGCTACGTGATCATCAAGAGAATGAATGACGTGCCGTCGAGCTTCCTCGTACTTCTCTTTCTTGACCCCGACCATGCAACAGGACTGGGTGATTACTGGGTGGAGAGTTACGAGGCCCTCGAGGAGTTCTTCGCGGAGTGCCGCTGGGAGGTGTGCTGGAGCGATGATTGACCCAATTCCGTCGCATGTTCTGCAATTCGACGCGACCATGGGCTCCACCGTGGACCGCGCGTGCGGCGCGCGGCAGCGAACCGCTCCCAGCAACCCGACGTGGCGAGCGGTTTCAGCCGGCGCTCTCGGCCTGTGCCAAGGCGTGCCGGTATTCCTGTGTCCACTCGGCTACATGCTGGTCCGGAGGCAGTCCTGCGAGCCCGGCTCGGAGATTCGCCTTGGCGTCCGCGTGGTCGCCCAGGGCGAGGTGGGCCAAGCCGATCCCCATGCGGGAGAACGTCGGTGTCAGCCAGTACGCCGTCCCCGGCGGTGTTGTGTTCCCGGCGGAGCCCGCAAGGTCGCCCGCCTCTCCCAGCAGTCGCCTGGCGTGTTCACGTTCCCCCAGCAGCGCGTAACCGTGCGCGGCCTGCACTGCGTCACCGACGCGGTGCGGCGCCAGGGGTGTGGTAGGCGGTGAGGAACCAGCGCAGGACAGCACGCGGACGATCCTGCTGGCGGGCGAGATAGCCCTTGAAGTTGGCGGCCTGCGCGGCGAGGACGCCGTCGTTGACATCATCGGCGCGGTCCTCGGCCTCGGTGAGCCATCGCGCGGCTTCCGCGTCGTTCCTCGCCTCTGCGTGCAACCACCCCATGAACTGGACCCATTCCGCCGCCACCCGGTGCAGCCCTTGCGCGTGCGGGCCTCGCACCTCCCGGGCCAGCTGCTCCACGGTCTCCCACTGGACGGCGGTGACCGGCAGCATCGCGGCGGCGGACACGGCGTCGTCGAGTCGGCGTTGAGCGGCCAGCACAGCTGCGAAGGCCTCCACCGTCTCAGCGTCGACGCGAGCGGGATGAGCCACCCCGTGGGCCATCCGCTCATGGTCGTCGGGGGTGAGCAGCGCCAAAGTGCCGTCGGCACCCAGTAGTCGGTTCAGGGCCGCGACCAACTGAGGGGACGGTTCCTGCTTCCCGTTCAGGACGCGCGAGAGGTACGCGACGTCGTAGCTGAGCGCACGGGCGGCCCCTCTTATGGTCATGCCGTTGGTCTCAAGCGCAGCGCGAGCTTTGGCAGCGAAGTCCTTCACGCGAATCTCCGGGCAGCCGTTGACTGTTGACACCCAGCGTAGTCAACAGCAGTCAACTGGTGAGCACGATCGCGGAAGGCGAAGGCTGGGCGGCAAGTACCCCCGCGACGGGTGGAGCCGTCCGGGGGCGTGGCCAACCTGAGGAAAGCAGGTCGACGTGGGCATTGTCCTCCGTCTCGTCATCTGGTGGCGAGCGTGCGTACCAGGCGGCCACCAGTGCCGTCGAGGGACCTCGTGCTGCTCATCGCCGCGCCGCCCGTTCAGCGCGGCGGCCCCCTACCGCCCAGCACCCACCCGACGCCCTGCCACCCCCACTCGCCTGGCGCACCCGCCGCGCCCGGCCCGTCGGACAGCGCCCGCCTGCCGGCACTCCGGGCGTCACCGGAACGTGATCGACGGCGATGCAACCGTGATGGTGCGCCCCTACGTGTTGGCGCATGAGCAGGCCGAGCGTCGTACCGCTCCGGCGCTGGCGCTCGACGGGGTGGACGTGGGCCCGTGGGTCATCCACGGCATGCGGGTGGGGGGCACTCGATGATCGGTGACGTTCTGAGGCACGCCTGGACGGCCTTCGTGAGTACGGGTCTGCCCGTACTCACCATCGTCGCCGTGACGGGCGGGCTGTCCGGGGCCTGGCTGCGCCTCGCCCAGCAGCACGGGGCTTCCGCCCGGCAGCGCGTGCGCTCCGCCCAGCAGCACGTACACGTGCGCTCCGGTGGTGTCCGGTGAGCGTTCGCGACGACGTCTGCGGCGCGTGCCGACCCGCCTGGTTGCAGTTGCCGCCCGCGTGCGCGGCGCGGTTCGCGTGCGTTCTCCAGCGCGCGCATCACGGCAGCCACCAGGACCTCACCGGCCACACCTGGTACGTCACCACCGAGTTGGCGGAGGCCCTCGCGGTGGACCTCGCGGCCCACCGGCTGCGCAACCTGGCCGAGGAAGCGCGCGGGTAGCCCACGCCCGGAAGCACGATGAGGACACGTCGGCGGGGTGGAGGGGCCCGGCCAGGGCCCTCACAGCCGCAGCACCGGACGGCCGTCAGGCAGCCGGGTCCCCCGCGCGTCCGCCGGGACATCCGGGCGGGGGGTGCCTCTATGTCTTTCGTCAAGGCACCCTTGCCGGGTTTTGGGTGGTTCGGGTTGCTGGGGTTATGCGGCGAGCTCGACGGCTCTGGGTGTGCGGGATTCGTAGAAGGTGCCGTCGCGGAGCATGGCGAACAGGACGCTGATGCGTTGGCGGGCGAGGCGGAGGAGGGCCTGGGTGTGGGTCTTGCCGCGGGCTCGCTGACGGTCGTAGTAGGTGCGGGAGGCCGGGTCGGCGTTCATGCAGGCGAAGGCGGAGAGGAACATGGCGCGTTTGAGCTGCCGGTTTCCGCCTCGGGGTGCGTGCTCGCCGTGGATCGAGGTGCCCGACGACTTGGTGGTCGGGGCGAGGCCGGCGTAGGAGGCGAGGTGGGCGGCGGTGGGGAAGCTGGTGCCGTCGCCGACGGTGACCAGCAGGACGGCGGCGGTCCTGACGCCGACGCCGGGCATTGACGTCAGGACCGGGAAAGAGGGTGGGCCTCCAGCAGGGTATTGATCTGGGCTTCCATGGCCCGGCGCTGGGTGTGGACGGCGGCGAGCGAGGCGGCCAGGGAGGGCACGACGATGTCGAGGGTGCCGGTGCCGGGCACGACGACGGTCTGTTCGTCGAGCGCGTCGAAGACGTCGTCGATCAGCCGAGTGGCCATGCGCGGGGCCTTGGGCCGGATCAGTTCGACGAGTCTGCGGCGGCCGGCTTTGCGCAGGGCGGCCGGGGAGCCGTAGCGCTCCAGCAGCCAGGTGACGGCCTGGTGGTCGAGGCGGGGGCCGAGGACTCGTTCCAGGCTGGGGTGGAACTGGGTGAGCAGGCCGCGTATCCGGTTGCTGGTGCGGGTGGCCTCGGCGGCGAGGTCCTGGTCGAAGCCGACGAGCACGGTGAGCTCGGCGGTGATCTCGTCGGTGAGCTCCAGCGAGCGCAGGGTGTGGGGCATGGTGCGGGCGGCGTCCGCGATGACCGCGGCGTCCTTCGCGTCGGTCTTGGCCTCACCCGGGTAGGGGTCGGCGATCCCGCGCATCGCCAGTCCGGGCAGGTAAGCGACCTGGCAGCCCGCATCGCGGGCGACGGTCAGGGGCAGGGCGCCGATGGAAGCGGGCTGGTCCACGATCACCAGCACGGTGCCGAACTTCGCGGTCAGCTTGTCGAAGACGGCCCGCAGCTTCGGTTCGCTGTTGGGCAGCTGCTTATCGAAGACCTTCTTCCCGGCCGGGGTCAGCCCGTGCCCGTGGTGAGCACTCTTGCCGACGTCCAGGCCGAGGAACACGCCCACGTCTTCGGTGTCGAACATGCCGCCCTTCCAGGGGTGTTGACGGTGCCGGCCTCGGCGTCGGTGTCGTACTCGCGCATCCACGTTATGCAGACCTGCCATCCGCGAGCTGTCCGGCATTGCGCCGGACCGGGTGGCGGCCGGACCTCTGATCAGCGTCTCCGACGGCACCTCCCGGACCCGGTGACACCACCCCCCAGGTCATCGACTTCGACAGGGGGCAACAGTCATGCCGGGCCCGGAGGCCAGCGGCCCCATTGCAGGACCGCGAAAAACATAACGGGGGTGGCGCCGGGGACGGTGACGTTGCCGGGGGCAGTTCACCCGTCGCCAGGTAGCGTCGACGGCCGCGTCCACGTGCGGGTTGCCGACGAGTGCGTAGACCTCGTGGTCGCCTGAGTCCTCGACGGTCAGCAGGTGGTGGCCGAGGCGTTCGGCCCATCGCGACACCGCCCGCGTAGTGGTCGAGCGGGTCGTCGTCGGCCTGGACGACGAGGCCCACCGGGTAGCCCTTGCGCTCCACGACCGTCGGCTGCTCCAACGGCTGGAAGGTGCCGAACGCGCCGACCCACGGCTGGCTGCGCAGCACGCCGTAGCCGTAGGGGAAGCGGGCGCGGAACTCGCCCATGGGTGCGGTCGGTCGCACGGTCGCCGGCGGCGTGTACGCGTACGAGCAGCCGCCCGGCGGCTGGTGCGTCAGCAACGCGGGGCTGGTCGTGGGCGACGGCGCCGCCGTGGGCGGGGATCACCCGAACGGCCCTGCGGGCGTGCTGGTGGACACCGCGGCCACCGAGGCCAGGGCGCGGCGGCTGCGGCAGGAGGTGGAGCGGATCTGCCCCGGCGGGCCCGCCTTCGTGGTCAACACCCACTTCCACGGCGACCACACCTTCGGCCACGCCCAGTTCACGCCCCGCGCCCAGGTGGTCGCCGCCGCCGGGAGGCGGGCGGAGGCCGCCGAGGCCGGGCTCGGCCTGCGCGGGCTGTGGCCCGACGCGGCGCGTGGGGGCGACACCCAGCTGACGCTGCCCGCGGTGACGTTCCGCGACCGGCTCACCCTGCACACCGGCGGGCTGCGGGTGGAACTGCTGGACCTGGGGCCCGCGCACACCGCGAACGACACCGTGGTGTGGGTGCCGGACCGCCGGGTCGTCTTCAACGGCGACCTGGTGTGGCCCGGTGTCACGCCGTACCTGCTGATGGGCTCGGTGACCGGTTCGCTACGGGCCCTGGACCGGCCCCGGGAGCTGGGCTGCGAGACGGTCGTGCCCGGGCACGGTCCGGTCGCGGGGCCGGAGCTGCTGGATCAGACTGAGTCCTACCTGCGATGGATCGAACGGCTGGCCGAGGAGGGCCACCGTTCCGGCCTCACCCGTTGGAGACGGCGCGGCGGGCCGAGCCGGGCGCCTTCGCCGAACTGCTCGACTCCGAGCGCCTGGTGGGCAATCTGCATCGCGCTTTCGCCGAACTGCGCGGTTTGCCACCAGGAGGGCGGATCGATGTGTTCGGATCGTTCAAGGAGATGGTCGAGTTCCACGGCGGTCTTCCGGACTGCTGTGCCTGAACACGAACAAGGGAGTTGACCTGTGAGCACCCCCGTGAAGGAACACCGCGAGCCCCCCGAAGCGACCAGCCCGTCGGAGCACATCCCCGCCGACCGGCTCAGGGAGCTGTTCGCCGCGCCGTCCGCGGCTGCCCCAGCACTGCCGCTCGGCGGCCCGGCCCTGCTGCTGGCCGGGGAGGACGACGACGGCCTGGAGCCGCACATCTGGCGGGGCATCGACTGACGTGTCGGGTGCCCCCTCCCCCCGGCGGCCCGTCCGCCGGGGGGAGGGGGCACCCGAACCACCCCCCGGACCGCGGACCCCGGACCCCGGACCCCGGAACACAACGCGCCACCCGCACACGGCGCGCCACCCGAACGGCGCAGTACCGCGGCGGGACCTCCCTGGGGTCCCGCCGCGGTCGCCGTGCGGTTCAGCTGTCGTCGCCTGGGGTGTCCCGGTGGATGATCCGCTCCCGGGTGAGCAGTCGGCCGTCGACGCGGACCAGGGTGTCCTCCACGACGAACGTCGGCTCGAAGGTGACGTCGCCCTCCCGGTCGGTACGGCTGACCAGCGAGCAGGACGACACCGCCGGCGCACCCTCGGGGCCGGGCTCGATCAGCAGGTGGTCGAACCAGTGCCGCACCGCGATGCCGCGGTAGCGGGACAGTGCCTTCCGCATGCCCGCGACCATGGCGTCCCGCCCCTCGGTGCGCACGCCGTTGGGGTGGACGACCACGCCCGTCGGGGGTGAACGTGTCGGCGAACCCCTCGATGTCCAGCGCGTCCACCCGGCGCATCTGCACCGCGTAGTAGGTGCGCACCTCCGCGCAGAGGTCGCCCGAGACGGGCGGCGGCACGGTCGCACCACCGGTGACGGGGGTGCTGGAGACTTCCTGGAGGGCCTGCGGCACGGACTCCCTTCACCGTCCGGCCCCTCGCCGGGCCGGCGGCACGTGACGCGGCCCTCGTCGCCGGGCCCGGCGCAGGCCCGCTGGAGCCGCGCTCCAGCCGCCACGGGCGTGCGGCTCGCGGCGGGACCGGCTCGTGGCGGAACGGTTCACTCCGCTGCGCGCACATCTCTTTGATCACATTCGCCCCAACAATTCCGACCATCAGGAGAAAACACCACGTATCATTCTTGCGATCATGTGAGGTAGTCCGAGAAGCTGACCGGCAGTCATCGGACCGGCACGCGCCTGACAGGGGAGATCAAGAGCGGCGGCACCGGAACCGGAAGACACCGCCCCATGTCTGTAGAGGAAGCGGCGGCGCACCCGCCGCGCCCGATTCACCCCGATCAGGCTGATACGGGGGCCACGGACGCGGGATCAGAACGAGGGCACGCAGAGCACTGCGTGTGGGGGGATGGATAGATGACGTCGGCACCACGCCCGGATCGGCCGCGTGACAACGACGACCCGTCGATGACCACCAAGCTGCGCATACCCCGGCAGCACCGCACCGGTGGCTCGGACACCCTGGGTCGGGGCGTGCGCTGGCCGCGCAAGGCGCCGCCGCGCTACGACTACGAGCACTACAGCCGGCTCGCCGGCCCGCTCACCCAGCCCGACCCGAACAAGCCCTACCGCGTCAAGTACCGCAGCCTGATCGGCGACGAGCCGCACCGCATCCGTGCGGCCCTGCTGCTGGCCGCCGCCCCCCTGGTGTCGCTGGGCCTGTTCCTGTGGCTGATGCAGCCCCAGCACTGGACCGAGCGCGACGAGGGCTCCGTCTCCGACCTGGTGCTCAAGCTCGACATCGTCATGCTGGTCGCGATCGGCCTCATCGAGCTGTTCCGCACCCTGAACGTGCTGTCCAACTCGCACGCCACCCTGGTCGCCCGCGACCCGGTCCCGGTGGTGCCCGAGTCCGGCACCCGCGTCGCCTTCCTCACCTCCTTCGTGCCCGGCAAGGAACCCATCGAGATGGTCACCAAGACCCTCGAGGCGGCCGTGAAGATCCGGCACCGCGGCACCATGCACGTGTGGCTGCTCGACGAGGGCGACGACCCGGAGGTCAAGGAGGTCTGCCGCCGTCTGGGCGTGCACCACTTCAGCCGCAAGGGCGTCGCGAAGTGGAACACCGCCAAGGGTGCGTTCCGGGCCAAGACCAAGCACGGCAACTACAACGCGTGGCTGGACGCCCACGGCGACAACTACGACTTCTTCGCCGGTGTCGACACCGACCACATCCCGCTGCCGAACTACCTCGAGCGCATGCTGGGCTACTTCCGCGACCCGAACATCGGCTTCGTGATCGGCCCGCAGGTCTACGGCAACTACGACAACTTCGTCACCAAGGCCGCCGAGAGCCAGCAGTTCCTGTTCCACGCACTGATCCAGCGCGCCGGCAACTTCTACGGCGCGCCGATGTTCGTCGGTACCAGCAACGCCGTCCGCATCTCCGCGATCAAGCAGATCGGCGGCCTGTACGACTCCATCACGGAGGACATGGCCACCGGCTTCGAGATCCACCGCACCCGCAACCCCGCCACCGGCAAGAAGTGGCGCTCGGTGTACACGCCGGACGTGCTGGCCGTCGGTGAGGGCCCCAACGCCTGGACCGACTTCTTCACCCAGCAACTCCGCTGGTCCCGCGGCACCTTCGAGACGATCATCGGGCAGTACTGGAAGGGCTGGTACTCGCTCCCCGTGGGCAAGCTCTTCAACTACACCATGATGATCATCTTCTATCCGATCTCGGCGCTGAACTGGATCCTGGCCGCGCTCAGCTGCGCCCTCTTCCTGGGCCTGGGGGCCTCGGGTGTGCAGATCGACCCGGTCATCTGGATGATGCTCTACGGCAACGCCTCGGCGCTCCAGGTCGGCCTGTACATCTGGAACCGCCGCCACAACGTCTCGCCGCACGAGCCGGAGGGCTCCGGCGGACTCGCCGGCATGCTGATGTCGGCGCTGTCCGCGCCCATCTACGCCCGGTCGCTGCTGGACGCCGTGCTGCGCCGCAAGAGCAAGTTCGTGGTCACGCCCAAGGGCGACTCGGCCAGCCCGGACACGCTCTTCGGCACGTTCCGCATCCACCTGTTCTTCATCGCCGTCTTCGGCGGATCGCTGATCGGCTCGTTCTTCCTCGGCCACGACCACCCCGCGATGATCACCTGGGCCTCGCTGGCCCTGCTGATCACGGCGGCGCCGATCATCGGCTGGCAGGTGACCGTGCGGGCCGAGAAGAAGCGCCGCAGGCAGCAGCGGCGGTCCGCACGGGCCAGGCCGGAGCAGCCCGCAGCCGAGCCCGCCCCGCAACCGGACCCGTCCGCCCCGGCGCACACCGCAGCCGCGGACACCGGCTGGCCGACCGCCCCGGACCGGACGATGCCCATGGACCTCGGGCAGCGCCCCACCCACCAGCCGTGACCTGCCGCGGGGAGCGCGCCGCTGACGGCCGCTCCCCGCGTGCGCAGGCCGTCGAAGAACCACCTCCCCGGACGACATCCGGGAGATGCACAGGAGTGAACCGGTGAACTACCGACCCAGCCGTCGCGCCAAACGCATCGGCATCGCGAGCGCGGCGCTGCTCGTGGTGGCGGGTATGAACGCTCCCTGGCTGATCCGCTTCAGCACCGAGCAGTTCAACCAGTACAACATCAACCGCGCCGGCTACAAGGCCGAGAACGGCCTGTGGCAGGTCCTGGACGTGCCGGCGAAGTACCGGGTCAACACCATCCACGCCGCGCTGCTGCACACCGGCAAGGTGCTGCTGGTCGCCGGGTCGGGCAACGACGCCGAGCAGTTCAAGGCGAAGACCTTCCGCAGCGTGCTGTGGGACCCGGAGAAGAACACCTACAAGAACATTCCGACGCCCAAGGACATGTTCTGCTCCGGCCACACCCAGCTGCCCGACGGCAAGCTGCTGATCGCCGGCGGCACCCAGCGGTACGAGACGCTGGAGGGCGACGTCGAGAAGGCCGGCGGCCTGATGATCGTCTCCAACGAGAACCCCGACAAGCCGATGACCCTGCCCGAGGGGACCCGCTTCAAGGGCAACAAGAGCGGCAAGTCCTTCGTCACCCAGAAGTCGCTGCTGCTGCCGCGTGCCAAGAAGGACATCGACCCGGTGACCGGTGAGGCCGAGGTCACCGCCAGCCAGTCCCGGATCTACGTCGAGGCGAAGCACAAGGGCAAGAAGCACGCCACCGGCGACACCGAGCAGTACAGCGTCGTCGGGCTCAGCAGCCAGGACAGCAAGAACGTCTACGGCATCGCCAACAAGCTGTCCTTCGACAAGAAGGACTTCCAGGGCATCAACGAGGCGTACGAGTTCGACCCCGTGGCGGAGAAGTACCTGCCGGTCGACCCGATGGAGGACGCCCGCTGGTACCCGACGCTGACCACTCTGGAGGACGGCCGGGTCCTCACCGTCTCCGGACTCGACGACATCGGTGAGGTGTCCGAGAAGGTCGAGATCTACGACCCGAAGACCAAGAAGTGGCAGACGCTGCCCAAGCAGCGCTACTTCCCCACCTACCCGGCGATGTTCCTGGCCGGCAAGGACCGGCTGTTCTACTCCGGGACCAGCTCCGGCTACGGCCCCGCCGAGGAGGGCCGCACGCCCGGCCTGTGGGACTGGAAGACGGACCGCTTCACGAAGATCAAGGGCCTCAGCGACCCGGACGCGCTGGAGACGGCGATGGCCGTGCTGCTGCCGCCCGCGCAGAACCAGCGCTACATGGTGCTCGGAGGCGGCGGCATCGGCGAGAGCCGCAAGGTGACCGACAAGACCCGCATCGTCGACCTGACCGAGAACACACCGCGCTTCAAGGACGGGCCGAAGCTGTACGCGCCGGTCCGCTACCCGAGCAGCGTCATCCTGCCCGACGACTCGGTGCTCACCACCAACGGCTCCGGCGGCTACCGCGGCTGGAGCGACAGCAACGTACTGAAGGCCGAGCTGTACGACGCCCGCAGCAACACCTCGCGCCCGGTCGCCGATCCCCTGATCGGCCGGAACTACCACTCCGGCGCGCTGCTGCTGCCCGACGGCAAGGTGATGACGTTCGGCTCCGACTCGCTGTTCGACGACGAGGCCAACACCAAGCCGGGTGAGTTCGAGCAGCAGATCGACATCTGGTCGCCGCCCTACCTGTTCCGCGACGAGCGCCCCGAACTGCACGACGACGGCGAGAAGCCGCAGGTCGTCGAGCTCGGCGGCACCGCGGAGTTCCGCACCGCTGACGCCGCGAAGGTGAAGCAGGTCCGGCTGATCCGGCCCAGCTCCTTCACCCACGTCACCAACATCGAGCAGCGGTCCGTCGCGCTGGAGTTCGAGACCACCGACGACGGCATCGAGGTCACCCTGCCGAAGGACCCGACGCTGGTGCCGCCCGGCTACTACATGGTGAACGCCGTCGACGGCGAGGGCACCCCGTCACAGGCGGTGTGGGTCCACGTCCCCGTGGACGCGTCCCTCGGCTGACCTGGCGGACGCACAGAACGCCGGTGGGGGCCGGCAGCCGAGGTGGGCTGCCGGCCCCCACCGGCGTTCACGGGAGAAGCGGCGACGGACGTGCGGGCTCAGCCCGCCTCGGCGTTGCGGGCCAGTTCCAGGGCGTAGTCGTGGAACCACTCGCCGGCCTCCGGGCCGCTCTTGCAGGTGCCGTCGGACTCACCGGGGCGCTTGATCCAGGCGAAGGCGTCGGCGCGTTCCTCACCGGTGTCCGTCGTCGGTGCCTGGCCCAGCGCCCGCCCCGGCGGGTTGCACCAGGCCTCCGCGTCCTCGTCGCCCTCCATCGGGCCGTTGCCGTTGCGGCTGGTGTCGACCAGGTAGTTCTTGCCGCCGACCATCGAGGACAGCCTGTTGCCGTACTCGACGTTCTCCTCGGTCGTCTGGTAGTTGGACACGTTGAGCGAGAAGCCATCGGCCTTGTCGATCCCGGCGCGCTTGAGCGGCTCGACCATGCGGCCGGCGTCGCGGATCCAGTGCGGGTTGCCGGCGTCGAGGTAGACCTTCGTCGCGGGCAGCTTCTTCAGCTCCGTGACGGCCTCGTTCATGAGCGTGTACTGCTCGGCGTGCTTGGCCTCCGGCACGCAGCCCGGCTCCAGGATGTGCGGCAGCGCGTCCGGCTCGATCACCAGCCACGCCTCGCGGTCCCCGATGCCCTTGACCACCTTGCCCAGCCAGTCCCGGTAGGCGGCGCCGTCCTTCGCTCCGCCCTGCGAGTACTGTCCGCAGTCGCGGTGCGGGATGTTGTAGAGCACCATCAGGGCGGGCACGCCCTGCTTCGCGGCGGCCTCGGTCGCCCGGCGGGCGTCGCCCTCCGGGTCGTCGGTGCCGATCCACTCGCCGACGGGCTGCTCGGCGATCTTCTCGATGAGGGCCGCTTCCTGCTTCTTGCCGTTCCCGCGTACCTCGTCCAGGGCCTTGGCGGACTTGTTCTCGGGGTTCACCCAGAACGGCGCCCCGGCCCGCTCGGGCCGGTCGCTGGGTCCGTTGCCGCCCGTGCCGCCCTCCGGTTCGGACGACGAACAGCCGGCGAGAACCACCATGGCGGCGGCTGCCGCCCCACCGGCGAGGACGCCGGGTCGAACGGTGCGGTGCGTGCGGTGCGTGCGGCCGGCGTCAGTGCCGTACATCCACTCCCCCTTGGATACGGAGCTAACCGGTCGCCCCCATCGTGGCACATTGACAGCCCCCGCGCGGTGCTGGGACCCTCCTTCCGACGCCCTCCGGGCCCCCGGCGACAGCTTCGGACACCTATCCGGGCACAGGCCGTCACACATGTTCATATCGCGGCGACGACACCCAGGAACCCGGTGCGAACCCGGGACGGTCCCGCCACTGTGACCCCGCCCTCGCGGGGGAGTCAGGAACTGGGGCGTCGCCTTTGCGCTGATCGGGGCGTGGAAACCCCGAGAAGGAGGCTGACGAGTTGTCCCTGCACTCCGGCACCACTCACTCCGGCACCACGGCACTGCCCTCGGCCGACGCCACTCACCGCGCCCGCGACTGGGCGATCATGGCGGCGGCGGTGGTGATCTCCCTCATCGCGCTCTACGCCGTCTTCATGGACAACGGCCATGTCATCGCCGCGACAGGCGAGTACCTGCACGAGTTCTCCCACGACGGACGGCACCTCTTCGGCGCCCCCTGCCACTGATCGGGGCCGTTTCCGCCATGAACGACACGACACGTCCCTACCCCGTGCTGCCCGCGTTGCGGCACGGTCTTCTCGCCGGCGGCGCGGCCGGCCTCGTCACGGGGTTGTTCGCGCTGCTGCTCGCCGAGCCGGTCATGGACCGGGCGATCGCCCTGGAGGAGGAGCGCTCGGCTGCTTCCGGCTCCGGGCACGACCACGCAGCCGGCCATGCCGCGGAGGCCGAGGAGGTCTTCTCCCGCGGCACCCAGCACTTCGGCCTCGTGGTGACGGCGGTGGTGGTCGGACTGGCCGTCGGGGTGTTCTTCGCCCTGGTGTACAGCCTGGTCCACCGCGGGGTGCGGGCCGGTGCCCGCTCCGGCGAAGCGCCCGGTGCCCGGGAGTGGCCTCGCGCCATGACGCTGGCCGGAGCCGCCTTCCTCGCGCTGTCCCTGCTGCCCGCACTGCGCTACCCGGCCACCCCGCCGGGCGTCGGCGACGGCGGCACCGTGGCCGAACGGCAGTTGCTGTGGCTGGCCGCCCTGGTGATCGGCGTGCTGGGCATGGCGCTGGCCTGGCAGCTGCACCTGCGGCTCGCCGACCGTGCGCAGCCGGTCCGCCACCTCGCCGTGGCCGGTGCGGTGGCCGCCACCGGCGCCGTGCTGTTCCTGCTGCCGGGCAATCCCGACCCCGTGCCGGTGCCGCCGGAGCTGCTGTGGGACTTCCGAGTGCTGTCGCTGCTGTCGCACGGCCTGATGTGGGCGACGCTGGGCGCGGTGTTCGGTGTGCTCGGCATGCGGGCGGCCACCGCACGGCCCGCCTCGGACCGGGAACCCCGGCCCGCGCCCGCCGGCTGACGGCCACGGCACGCGCGGGCCCGCTGCTCGCGGTCCTCCAGGACCGCGGCGAGCGGGCCCGCGCTGCTGCCTGCCGCCGGTCGCTGCTTGTCGGCGCCGGTCGCTGCCAGCTGCCGCCTCCGGCCGGCTCAGGCGGCGCCGCCCGGCGCGCTGCCCGTGCCGGTGAGGTAGGCGGACACGACGACGTTGGCGGTGTAGGCCCGCTGCTCGCGGTCGAAGCTGCCGCCGCAGGTGATGATGCGCAGCTCGGCCCGTCCGTCGTCGCGGGCCTGGTAGGCCTTGGCGGCGTCGAAGTTCCGGCGTTGCAGCACGTCGACGCTCTCAACCGTGAACTCCGCGGTCGTTCCGTCGGCACGGGTGACCCTGACCTGTGTGCCGGGCTCGACGGTGCTGAGCCCGTAGAACACCGCCCGGGTGCTCTCGGTGTCGACGTGGCCCACCAGCAGCGCCGCCCCGGCCGCGCCGGGCGCGGGGCCCGCGCCGTACCAGCCGACGTTCTCGGCCCGGCTCAGCGGCGGCGGGTCGATCGCCCCGTCGGCGTCCAGGCCCCGCCGCACGACCTGCGCCCGCACCCCCAGTTGCTCGATCTCCATCAGGACCGGTGCGGCCCGCGGCCCCGCCGCGTCCGGCAGCGGGGCGTGCGCGGGCGGCAGCGGGCGGCCGTCGGCCGTCTGCGCCGACCGAGAGACGTCGCCGAAGACCGGCACCCCGAAGTCGCCGTCGGTGAGATCCTTGCCCCACAGCCACAGCGCCAGCAGCAGTACGGCCCAGGCCGCACCGGTCATCAGCCGCCCGCTGCCGGCCGACCGGGTCTCCTCGGACACGGCCGGATCAGCGGTCGCCGCCGGGACGTGCGGCGGCCTCGGCCGCCCGGCGGCGCCTCAGCAGCGCCGCACCGGCCAGCCCGGCCGCGGCGGCCCCGGCCAGCCCGAGCAGCGCGGTCTGCGGCACCCGCGAGCTGTCCGCGGCGGCCGTGTTCACGGCCGTCCCGCCGCCGCCTGCCCGCACGGGAGCGGTCGGGTGCACGGGGTGGTGGGTGGGGTGGTGCGTCGGGTGGTGCGTGGGCTGGTACGTCGGCTTGTGGGTCGGGCGGTGGCCGACCACGGTGACCCGGCCCTCGGCGATGGCGGGCTTCAGATTGCCCGTCTTGTCGTAGCAGTCGACGGTGATCTGGTACGAGCCGGGTTCGATGGCCCGCAGGATGCTCGCATCGGCGGTCAGCGTCTGGTCGGCTGCGGCCTTCAGCGCCACCGAGGCGACGAACGCCTTGGACCGGGCGATGCCCTTGTCCCCGTCGCAGGCGTCGACGCGCAGGTTGACCTCGCCGCCGGCCCGGACGGTGGACGGGTAGACCACCACGGACCCCTCCCCGTAACGCGGTTCGTGGACGGCGGCCGTGGCGGGCACCGCCTGGACGGCGCTGACGGCGCAGACGGCGAGCGTGACCAGTGCCGTGCTGAGCGTGACCCTGTTGGTGCGTGCGGTAGTCATCAAGAACCTCCGGCTCGGTACCTTCCGAAGATCCACCCATCGCCGCGGCTCCGCATCGCGGGGACGGCCGATCGGGCGACCCGCGGCCCTGCCGGGCGGGCCGTGACCGGCCCTTAGGCTGGGGGCGTCGCGGAACGGAGTCGTCCCGGCGCCCGAGCAGGCACTTGCGTACAGGAGACCGGCAACATGGCAGAACGTAAGCCCATCACATCCTGGCTCACCGACATGGACGGCGTGCTGATGCACGAGGGCGTTCCCGTGCCCGGAGCCGACACGTTCATCCGGAAGCTGCGCGAGTCCGGCCGCCCCTTCCTGGTCCTCACCAACAACTCGATCTACACCGCCCGGGACCTGCACGCCAGGCTGAACCGGATCGGCCTGGAGGTGCCGGCCGAGAACATCTGGACCTCGGCGCTGGCCACGGCGAACTTCCTGCACACCCAGCACCCGGGCGGCACCGCCTACGTCATCGGCGAGGCCGGGCTGACCACCGCGCTGCACGACGCCGGCTACGTGATGACCGACCACGCCCCCGACTTCGTGATCCTGGGCGAGACCCGCACCTACTCGTTCGAGGCGCTGACGAAGGCCATCCGGCTGATCAACGACGGGGCCCGCTTCATCGCCACCAACCCGGACAACACCGGCCCCTCCCCGCAGGGGGCGCTGCCGGCGACGGGTTCCGTCGCGGCCCTGATCACCAAGGCCACCGGCAAGGAGCCGTACTTCGTGGGCAAGCCGAACCCGCTGATGATGCGCACCGGCCTCAACACGATCGGCGCGCACTCGGAGTCCTCCGCGATGATCGGCGACCGGATGGACACCGACGTGCTGGCCGGCCTGGAGGCGGGCATGGAGACCTTCCTCGTCCTCACCGGCCTGACGGCCAAGGAGGACATCGACCGGTACCCGTACCGCCCGACGCGGGTGGTCGACTCCATCGCCGACCTGGTCGACCTCATCTGACCGGTCACCCGTCCGCCCGCCCTGCTCGGTCGCCCGCCCTGCTCGGGCCGTGCAGACACCGGGAAGGGCGGGGACGGGCGGGGTCAGTCCAGGGCGGTGAGCAGGTCGGGGAGTTCGGCGACGGAGCCGAGCACGTGGGTGGCGCCGGCGTCCCGCAGGGCGGGGGCGCGGTGGGCGCCCGTCAGCACGCCGGCCACCACGGAGGCACCCGCGCGCACCCCGGTGCGCATGTCGGCGGCCGTGTCACCGCTGACCGCGACCTGGCGCACGTCGTCGGCGGCGGCGGTGCGCAGCAGCGCGGTGAGCACCAGATCGGGGTGGGGACGGCCGCGTCCGGCGTCGGCCGGGCACAACGTGAGGTCCGCCAGGTCGTGCCAGCCCAGCGCGGTGAGCACGGCGTCCTGCGTGGTGCGGGAGAAACCGGTGGTGAGCACCACGGCCCGGCCCTGGCCGCGCAGCCGCCGGACGGCCTCCTCCGCTCCGGGCAGGGCGGTGCAGGCGCCGTCCGCGACAAGTTCGGCGCAGGCCCGCTCGAAGGCGGTGTTGGCCTGCCGGGCAGCCTGCTCGTCGCCGTCCAGCAGCCGGCGGAAGACGGTGATCTTCGACTCGCCCATGGTCCGCCGGACCAGGTCGAGTTGCTGCGCGTCGTGGCCGGGCAGGGCGGCGGCGAAGGCGCGTTCCACCAGGCCGTCGTCGGTGACGGTGGTGCCCGCCATGTCGAGCACCACCAGCCGGACGGCCGTGCCGCGTACGGAGCCGCCGGTGTCCCGGCGGATGTTCGGGGTGTGCGTACCGCTCATGTCGTCACCAGTCCATCTCGTCCGCGGTGGCCTCGGCGATCGCCGGGGCACAGGTCATGCCGCGCCCGCCGGGTCCGGTGACGAGCACCGCGCCGCCGTCCAGGCGGCGGCGTTCGACGACCCGGTCCGGCTCGGTGCACTGCGCGTACACACCGGCCCAGCGGCGCCGCACCCCGGGCAGCGGCCGGCCCAGCAGGTCGGCGGCGGTGGCGGCCAGGTGGGCGTAGGCGTCCTCGGTGACGTCGAAGCCGAACGGGGTGTCGTACTCGTGGGTGTCGCCGATGGTCAGCGAGCCGTCGGCGCGCTGGACCATGAGGAGCTGGGTGCGGTGCCGGGCGGCGACCGGGGGCTGCGGCTGTCCTGCCCGCAGCGCGTCCAGGGCGGGGCCGCGGTAGGCGGGGTAGTAGCGGAAGCTGTCGGCGTCGGCGACGGCGGTGGGCAGCCGCTCGCCCAGCGGAGCCGTCTGCATCATCTGCAACCGCACCCGGCGCACAGGCAGTTCGGGGGCGAGTTCGCGGACGAGTCCGCCCAGCCAGGCGCCGGTGCACAGCACGGCGGCGTCGCCGCGGTGCGTCTCGCCGTGGTCGTCGCGCACCGCGGTGCCGTGCACCTCGCGGGCCTCCCGGCCGCCGAGGAAGGTGTAGCGGCCGCTGGCGCGCAGGGCGTCCTGGAGGGCCCGCTGCGCGGGGCGCGGTTCGAGTACGGCGTCCCGTTCGCAGTGCAGCGCACCCAGCAGGTCGCCGCGCAGCGCCGGGTTGCGGGAGCGGGTGGCGGCTGCGTCGAGCAGCGCGTAGCCGCGCCGGGCCGCGTCCGGTCGGGCCGCCGCGGCGCGCGCCACGGCGTGCTCGGCCTCCGTGCGCAGCACGGTCAGTGAGCCGGCCGGGCGCCAGCCCACCTCCGGGACGCGGGCGCCGATCTGCTCCCACAGCTCCCGGGCCCGCAGCGCCGTCTCCAGTTCCGGGCCGTCGGCCCGCCCGCCGACCCACACCAGGCCGAAGTTGCGGACGGACGCGCCGCGGGCCTGTTCCTCACGTTCCAGGTGGACCACCCGGTGGCCGCGTTCCACTGCCTGCCAGGCGTGCATGGTGCCCAGCACCCCGGCTCCTACCACGATGACTCTCATGTCGGGAGACTCGCCTTCCCAGGTGGCGGCTGCCGCCCTGCCGCGCAGCCGGTCGGTGAACGCCCGGCCACGTTTGGACCAGACCCGTTACCCTACCGTGACTCGTCGGCCCGAGGACCGTTCCCGGCAGGGCTCGCTCTCAGGTGCCCAGCTGCACGGTGAAACTGAACCGGTCGCCCCGGTACAGCGAGCGCACCCGCTCCACCGGACGCCCGCCCTCGTCCCGGGAGAGGCGGTGGATGAGCAGCATCGGCAGGGCGGGCGGCGTGCCGACGAGCAGCGCCTCCCGGGGTGTGGCGAGGACCGTCTCCAGGCGTTCCTCGCCGCCGCCGAGCGTGATGCCGGCCCGCTGCTCCAGGTAGCGGTAGAACGAGGAGGACGGCTCGAAGTCGGCGGCCAGGCCGGGCAGCAGCGCCACCGGCGTGTAGGTGCTCTCCAGACCGACGCGTTCGTCGTCCGCGAGCAGGACACGTTCCAGGTGCCACACCGGCTCCCCGGTGGCGACGTCCAGCTCCGCGGCGAGCGCGGGCGGGCAGGGGTGCCGGTCCAGGCCGACCATGGCGCGCCCGGGGCGGTGGCCGCGGCTGCGCACGCCCTCGGTGTAGCTGGCCAGGGACAGCGGCTGCGTCAGCTTGGGGCCGGCCACCACGGTGCTCCGGCCGCGGCGGCGGACACGGCCCTCCAGCAGCAGTTCGCGCAGCGCCTGCCGCACGGTCTCCCGGGCGGCGCCGAACCGGGCCGCCAGGTCACGTTCGGTCGGCAGCGGCCCGCCCTCGCCCAACTCGCCGAGCAGCCCGGCGATCTCCGCCTTGACCGCGTAGTACTTCGGCACCCGGCCGTGCTCGGGCACCCCGGCACGCACGGGTGCGCCGCTGTCCTGCGGAATGCCGTCGCCGTCCATGCGCGCATCCTGCCAGCCGCGGCGCGGCGCCCGACCCCGGGGCGTGCCCGCCCCCGGACGTAGCATGGCGGGCACCCCTCACACGCCCCACCAGCAACAGGCGGAAGGCCGGCCCCACCGTGACCGCACATGTTCCCGACGGCGACAGCACCACCTCCGACCGGCCCCTGCGGGTGGGCCTGATCGGCTACGGCCTGGCCGGGTCGGTCTTCCACGCCCCGCTGATCGCCGCCACCGAGGGCCTGCTGCTCGACACCGTCGTCACCTCCGACCCCGCCCGGCGGCAGCAGGCCGTGGACGAGCACGGCGGCGGCGACCACCCGCTCACCGTCGTCGACGGGCCCGACGGCCTGTTCGCCCGCGCGGACCAGCTCGACCTGGTGGTCCTGGCCTCCCCCAACCGCACCCACGTGCCGCTGGCGCGGCGCGCGTTGGAGAGCGGGCTGCCGGTCGTCGTCGACAAGCCGCTGGCCGGTACCGCCGCGGAGGCCGACCAGCTCGCCGCGCTCGCCGACGCCCGCGGACTGCTGCTGTCGGTGTTCCAGAACCGCCGCTGGGACAACGACTTCCTCACCCTGCGCCGACTGCTCGACGAGGGCGCGCTGGGCCGGGTGCACCGGTTCGAGTCGCGCTTCGAGCGCTGGCGGCCCCAGCCGAAGGGCGGCTGGCGCGAGTCGGGCGACCCGGCGGAGATCGGCGGCCTGCTCTACGACCTCGGCAGCCACGTCGTGGACCAGGCCCTGACCCTGTTCGGGCCGGTCACCTCGGTGTACGCCGAGTCCGACGTGCGCCGTGCGGGCGCCGCCGCAGACGACGACACCTTCCTCGCCCTCACCCACACCGACGGGGTCCGCTCCCACCTGTGGGTCAGCGCGCTCGCCGCCGAACTGGGCCCGCGCTTCCGGGTGCTGGGCAGCGAGGCCGCCTACGTGAAGTACGGCCTCGACCCGCAGGAGGCCGCACTGCGCGCCGGGGAGCGGCCGGTGCCGGGCGCGGCGTGGGGTACCGAGCCCGCGGCGGCGGCCGGCACGCTCGGCACCCCGGACGCCGAGCGTGCGGTGCCCACGCTGCCGGGTGACTACCCCGCCTACTACGCGGGCGTCGCCGCCGCGCTGCGCGACGGCACGGCCCCGCCGGTGACGGCCGGCGAGGCCGCCGCGGCGCTGCGGGTGCTGGAGGCGGCCCGCCGGTCGGCGGCCGAGGGGCGCACCGTGCGGCTGGACACCCCGGCGGCCGGGGCCTGAGCACCAGCCGGACCCCGACCGCCTGACGGACCCGACCCCCGGACGGCGCCCGGCCGTCAGCCGGCGGCGGCGCTGCCCAGCAGCTGCCGCTGCCGGCCCAGGCCGTCCACGGCCAGCTCCACCACGTCCCCAGGGCGCAGGAACGGCTTCGGCTCGGGTCGCCCGTTGGCGACCCCGGCCGGGGTGCCGGTGTTGATCACGTCGCCGGGGCGCAGCACCATGAACTGGCTGAGATAGCGGACCACCTCGGCCACGGGGAAGATCTGGTCGGCGGTGCTGCCGTCCTGCCGCAGCGTGCCGTTGACCCACAGCCGCAGGCCCAGCGCCTGCGGGTCGGGCACCTCGTCGGCGGTGACCAGCCACGGGCCGAGCGGGTTGAACGTCTCGCAGTTCTTGCCCTTGTCCCACTGGCCGCCGCGCTCGAACATGAACTCCCGCTCCGAGACGTCGTGGCTGACGGTGTAGCCGGCGACGCAGGCCATCGCGGCGTCGTGGCCGTCGAGGTAGCGGGCGGTCCGGCCGATGACCACCGCCAGTTCCACCTCCCAGTCGGTGCGCCGGCTGCCGCGCGGCACCAGCACGGTGTCGCACGGCCCGACCACGGTGTCCGGGGCCTTCATGAACACCAGCGGCTCCACGGGGAGTTCGGCGCCCGACTCGGCGGCGTGGTCGCGGTAGTTGAGGCCGACGCACACCACCTTGCCGATCCCGCCCACCGGCGGCCCCACCCGCAGGTCCGCCGCGTCCAGCACCGGCAGCCGGCCGCCCTCCAGCGCGTCGCGGACACGGGCCAGCGCCGCGTCGTCGCCGAGCAGCCGCCCGTCGACATCCGGCACGAGGGCCGACAGGTCGCGATACGTACCGGCCCCGTCGAGCGCCGCCGGGCGCTCCGCCCCCGCAGGTCCCACTCGCAACAGCTTCACAGGCACACTCCCGTCATCGAAGATCACGATGGGGACGGCCACCGACGCTTTCGGACGATCCTCCAAGAGCGGGCGCGGGCGCACAAGGCCCTGTTCACCCCTCGGACGGCCCGCCCACCACGCGCCTCAACCGCCGATCGCATGCGTCAGGGTGTGGATGGCCAGACCCGCCAGCGCCCCCACCACCGTGCCGTTGATCCGGATGAACTGCAGGTCGCGGCCGATGTTCGCCTCGATCTTCCGCGACGTCTGATCCGCGTCCCAGCTCGCCACCGTCTCTGTGATCAGCGAGGTGATCTCCGCCCGGTACGTCGTCACCACATGCGTCGCCGCACCCTCGATCCAGTCGTCCACCTTGTGCTGCAGCCGCCCGTCCGACGCCAGCCGCGCACCCAGCGACAGCAGCGACGCCCGCACCCGCATCCGCAGCTCGCTCTGCTCGTCCTCGGCCGCCGACACGATCATCGCCCGCACCGACGCCCACGCCGAGGCGATCAGCTCCTGCACCTCCTCGCGCGCCAGCACCTCCGACTTCAGCCGCTCCACCCGCTCCCGGGTCTGCGGATCAGAACGCAGGTCGCTCGCGAAGTCCCCCAGGAAGCGGTCCACCGCGCCCCGCGCCGGATGGGCCGGCATGTCCCGCATCTCCGTCACGAACCGCAGCAGCTCCCGGTACACCCGGTCCCCGATCCGGTGGTCGACGAACCGCGGCGTCCAACCCGGCGCGCCGCCCTCCACCGCCTCCATCACCGACTCGCGGTGCTCCACCAGCCAGTCGTGCACCTGCGCGCACACCAGGTCCACCACCCGCCGGTGACCGCCGTCGTCCACCACCCGCTCCAGCAGCGACCCCAGGCCCGGCGCGATCTCCTGCGCGTCCGCCCGGCGGGTGATGGCCTCCCCCACCACCGCCTGCACGTCGGAGTCCCGCAGCACCGCCAGCGCGCCGCGCACCGCCGTCGCCAGCTCCGCCGTCACCCGGTCCGCGTTCTCCGGCTGGGCCAGCCACGCCCCCAGCCGGGTACCGATGCCCACCGAGCGCAGCCGACCCCGCACCACGTCCTCGGACAGGAAGTTGTCCCCGACGAAGTCCCCCAGGCTGCGCCCCAGCTGGTCCTTCTTCGTCCGGATGATCGCGGTGTGCGGGATCGGCAGGCCCATCGGCCGCTTGAACAGCGCCGTCACCGCGAACCAGTCGGCCAGCGCGCCCACCATGCCCGCCTCCGCGGCCGCCGCCACGTAACCCGCCCACGCGCCCGCGCCCCTGCTCTGCGCCCACTCCGCCAGCACGTACACCACCGCCGCGAGCACCAGTGCCCCGGTGGCGATGGCCTTCATCTGCCGCACACCGCGCTGCTTCTCCTCGTCAGCGGCGGTGAACGCCCCCAGATTGCGGGTGAGATCCGTCACCGCGGCAAGCGGCCCCTCGCCCTCGCCACCCGCCCGACCAGCCTGTTCCGTACGTTGCATGCGCTCCGCCCGTTGTCGCCCGTCAACTCGTGCATTGTCCCCCCGCCACCACCCCGCGCCCGGAACGGAACGCCCCGGCCGATTCCCGCGTCCTCACCGCCGGAACACCCGCACACCGACCGCCCGCAGACAGCCCACCGCACCGACCGTGGGATCATGACTGACGCCGCACGACCGCCCGAGGGGGACTCCCGACCATGACGACTGGCAGCTGCCCGTGAGCAGAAACATGGGATTCGCCCTGCTGGCCGGACTCGCATCCCTGGTCGTCCTCGTCTCCGGCGCCCTCTTCGTCGGCTTCGGCGGCGCCCGCGACACCGCCGCCACCGCCACCCCCGGCGGCCGGACCTCCGCCGCCCCCGCCTCGTCCGGCAACTGGGTCGGCACCTGGGCCACCTCCCCCGCCGCCGCCGAACCGGACACCGCAGACGGATACCCCGACACGTCCGTGCGGAACGTCGTGCACACCTCCGTCGGCGGCAGCGCCGCCCGCATCCAGCTGTCCAACCTGTACGGCACCCGCCCGCTGACCGTCTCGCACGCCACCCTCGCCCTGGCCGCGGCACCCAGCACCCCCACCGCCACACCCGGCACCATGCGCCGCCTCACCTTCGGCACCCAGAACAGCGTCACCATCCCGCCCGGCGGGGCCGTCACCAGCGACGCCGTCCGCCTCAACGTGCCGCACGCCGCCGACCTGCTCGTCACCACCTACTCCCCCACCGCCTCCGGGCCCGTCACCTACCACCCCTTCGCCCGGCAGACCAGCTTCCTGGCCGCCGGCGACCGCGCCGCCGACAGCGACGGCGCCGCCTACACCCGCCAGACGCCCTACTGGCGCTACCTCACCGGCGTCGACGTGTGGTCCCACGAGACCGAGGGCGCGATCGTCGCCCTCGGCGACTCCATCACCGACGGCATCACCTCCAGCACCGGCGCCAACCGCCGATGGACGGACTTCCTCGCCGCCCGCCTGCGCACCGAACGCGACGCACCCCGCTACAGCGTGCTCAACCAGGGCATCAGCGGAAACCGCGTACTCATCGACGGCAGCCGCTACTCCCCCAACAACGGGCCCAGCGGCCTCACCCGCCTCGACCGCGACGTGCTCTCCCGCACCGGCGTGCGCACCGTCGTCATCCAGCTCGGCATCAACGACATCATCAAGCGCCCCCACCAGGAGGACCCCGAGCAGATCGTGCGCGGCCTGGAGCAGCTCGCCCAGCAAGCCCACCACCGCGGCCTGCGCGTCGTCGGCTCCACTCTCACCCCCTTCGGCGGCTACCCCAAGCACAACGCCCGGCGCGAAGCCGTCCGCCAGGAGGTCAACGACCGCATCCGCAGCAGCCGGGCCTTCGACAGCGTCGTCGACTTCGACGCCGCGCTGCGCGACCCCGCCCGCCCGGACCGGCTGCGGGCCGCCTACGACTCCGGCGACCACCTGCACCCCAGCGACAACGGCTTCCGTGCCATGGCCGAAGCCCTCGACCTCGACGAGCTGCGCGGACCGGCCGCCGGCCGGCTGTGACTTCCCGCACGCCGCACACCCCGCCGCCGCGCCCACCGCGCTAGCCGCCGACGGACCCGCCGAGCGCACCCGCACCCCATGCGAGCTGCGGCCCGGCCCGCGGCACCACGCCCCCGCGCGGGCACCGCGGAACCCGCCCGTCGCACCGTCACCAAGCCCTACGGAACCGGGCGTACCGCGCCGTACGCCGCCAGACGCATCCTTTTCGCGCTCCCGCGCGTCTCACAAGGGACAGCAGCAACGCAAGCGGCCCGGCCGCGTTAGCCCGTCCGTGGGAGGGGTACCTGCCGTCGGCCCGCCCACCGGCCCCCGCGGCTCCGGCGCGGCCCGGCACGACCCGCCGCGAGCGGGACACACGACGGCAGTGCTTTACGTTTGATGCGTTAAGGGGCGTACACCACGAATCGCCCGACCATGGACGAGGAGTCCCGCACGAGATGAGCGACCAGCCGCACACCGGCGCCGGCCCGGCGCCCGACCCCGCCGCCAGGCCCAAGCGCACCGGCGCACGCCGGCTGCTGCCGACCTGGCGCATGCTGCTGGGCAGCCTGCTGCTGGCACTCGTCGCCGGCTCCGGCGTCCTCGTCGCCGGCTACCTCCTCGTCGACATCCCCGAGCCCAACAAGGCCGCCGCCGCCCAGACCAACGTCTACCTCTACTCCGACGGCACGCAGTTCGCCAAGGACGGCGACGTCAACCGCGAGAACGTCACCCTCGGCCAGGTCCCCAGGACCGTCCAGCGCGCCGTGCTCGCCGCCGAGGACCGCGACTTCTACAGCGAGTCCGCCGTCGACCCCAAGGCCATGGCCCGCGCCGGCTGGAACATGCTCCGCGGCGAGGGCAAGCAGTCCGGCTCCACCATCACCCAGCAGTACGTGAAGAACTACTACCTCGGCCAGGAGCAGACCCTCACCCGCAAGGCCAAGGAGTTCTTCATCGCGATCAAGCTGGACCGCGAGGTCAGCAAGGCCGACATCCTCACCGGCTACCTCAACACCAGCTACTTCGGCCGCAACGCCTACGGCATCCAGGCCGCCGCCCAGGCCTACTACGGCAAGAACTCCGAGGACCTCACCACCGCCGAGGGCGCCTACCTGGCCGCCCTCGTCAACTCCCCCAGCAGCTACGACGTCACCGCCCACCCGCAGAACCGCGGCCAGGCCGTCGGCCGCTGGAACTACGTGCTCGACGGCATGGTCAAGGAGGGCTGGCTCGACCGCGGCGAACGCCGCGACACCGAGTTCCCCGAACCCGGCGAGGCCAAGCCCACCACCAGCCTCTCCGGCCAGCGCGGCTACCTCGTCGAAGCCGTCCGCAACCATCTCATCTCGCAGGACATCGTCAACGAGCAGCGCCTCGCCGCCGGCGGCTTCCGCATCACCACCACCCTCGACCGCGACAAGCAGAAGGCCCTGCAGAAGGCCGTCCAGGAGCAACTGCTGTCCGAACTCAGCGACGACCGCGAGATCGACCGCTCGGTACGCGCCGGCGGCACCTCCATCGACCCCGCCACCGGCAAGGTCGTCGCCATGTACGGCGGCGTCGACTACACCAAGCAGTACGTGAACAACGCGACCCGCCGCGACTACCAGGCCGCGTCCACGTTCAAGCCCTTCGTCTACGCCGCCGCCCTGCGCAACGACTCCACCACCCAGTCGGGGCAGCCCATCGGCCCCTACACCGTCTACGACGGCACCAGCCGCCGCCCCGTCGTCAGCAACGGCTCACCCACCGACTGGGCGCCGCAGAACGAGGGCGACCGCTCCTACGGCCAGGTGACCGTCACCGAGGGCATGGACAAGTCCGTCAACGCGGTCTTCGCCCAGATGGGCGTGGACGTCGGCCCGCAGCGCGTCAAGGACACCCTCATCGACGCCGGCATCCCCGCCGCCACCCCCGAACTCGAAGCGGCCCAGGGCTCGGTGTCCCTGGGCACCGCCACCCCCAGCACCCTCGACCTCGCCCAGGCCTACGCGACGCTCGCCCAGCACGGCAGGACCAGCGGCCACACCCTCGTGGAGAAGATCAGCCGCGGCGGCGAGGAGATCCCGCTGCCCGACCGCCCCGAGAAGCAGGTACTGCCGCGTGGCGCCGCCGACGGCACCACCGCCGTGCTGCGCAGCGTCGTCGACAGCGGCACCGGCACCGCCGCCCGCTCCGCCGGGCGCCCGGCCGCCGGCAAGACCGGCACCGCCGAGGAGAACAAGGCGGCCTGGTTCGCCGGCTACACCCCGGACCTGGCCACCGTCATCGCCGTCATGGGCCAGGACCCGGAAACCGCCGTGCAGCAGCCCTTGTACGGCGCCGCCGGGCAGGAGCGCATCAGCGGCGGCGGCTACCCCGCCCGCATCTGGGGCCAGTACACCGCGGCGGCGCTCAGCGGCTCCCCCGCGCAGCAGTTCGATCTGGAGACCGCCGACACCGCACCGTCGCTGGAGCGCACCCCGCCCACGTCCAGCGCGCCCGCGCAGCCCAGCCCGTCCGCCTCCTCGCCCAGCGCCTCCCCCAGCGACAGCCCGGACCCCGACGGTGAGGACGGCGGCACCGACGGCGGCACCGACACTCCGGGCAGCCCCGACGGGACCGGCGGCACCGGCGGCGACGGCGGCACCTCCACCGGAGGCACGACCACCGGAGGCACGGGCGGAGACGGCGGCGCCTCCACCGGAGGGGCGTCCGGCGGCGGCGACGGCGGTGCGTCCACCGGCGGCACGACCACCGGCGACGGCGGCACGGACGGCAGCCCCGCCGACGCACCGCCCGCCGGCTTCACCGGCGGCGCGTTCCGCCCGCCCAACGGCTGACCCACGCCCCTTCGAAGGCGGGCGGGGCGGGCTCGGGGAGCGGCGAGCACGGCGGGGCTGCGCGGGTCAGTGGCCCGAGGTGGCCTTGAGGCCGATGACGGCGACCAGCAGCAGGCTGACGAAGAAGATGCGCGCGGCGGTCGCCGGCTCGCCCAGCACCGCCATGCCGACGATCGCGGCCCCCGCGGCACCGATACCGACCCACACGCCGTAGGCCGTGCCGATCGGCAGCGTCTTCGCCGCCTGCGCCAGCAGCACCATGCTCGCCGCCAGCCCGGCGAGGGTGAACACGCTCGGCCACAGCCGGGTGAACCCCTCGGTGTACGTGATGCCTATCGCCCAGCCCACTTCGAGCAGACCGGCGACAACAAGCAGGACCCAGGCCATGACGGCACCTCCGTGGAAGACCACTTACGGGGTGCGTCGTCTTTGCGGGTCCCGGTACGGCGCGTCTCGTCGGGTGCTCCCCAGTATGCCCGACCACGCACCGGGCTGGCGGGCGGGCGGGCCGGGACTCACGGGAGCGGGCGACCGGGCCGGGACTCACGGGAGCGGGCGACCGGGCCGCCGGAGGGCTACAGGTACAGGCCGGTGGAGTCCTCGCTGCCGCCCAGCCGCTCGGCGGCCACCGCGTGCAGGTCCCGCTCGCGCATCAGCACGTAGGCCACGCCCCGCACCTCGACCTCGGCCCGGTCCTCCGGGTCGTACAGCACCCGGTCTCCCGGCTCGACGGTGCGCACGCTCTGCCCCACCGCCACCACCTCGGCCCAGGCCAGGCGCCGGCCGACGGCGGCCGTGGCGGGGATGACGATGCCGCCCGAGGACCGGCGCTCGCCCTCGGGGATGTCGGTGCGCACGAGCACGCGGTCGTGCAGCATCCGGATGGGCAGTTTGTCGTGGGTGGGGTGTGGGCTCACGGCACGACCGTATCCCAGCCCCTCAGCCGCGTCCGCGGCGAGCCGCCCCGGCCAGCAGGCCGACCGCGACGACCGCCACCACGACGGCCGGCACCACGCGCTCCAGACGCGGCGAACCGTCGGCGTCGACGAACTGCGCCCGCACACCCGTCACGCCGCGGTTCACCGCGATGTACGCCCGTCCGGCGGTGCGGTCCACAGCGGCGGCGGCCCGTGCCTTCGCGTCGTCCACCATCGTCCTGGGGTGCACCCGGACCGCGAGCTCGTCCAGCGTCGCGGCGAGCTCGTGCCGCCGGCGGGTGATCTCGGCCTCGATCTGCGCGGGCGTTCTGGCTTCCGCCACCGCTCTGCCTCCGTCGTCTCGTGAGTGCTGTCGAACAGTCTGTCAGCTTGTGCCCCGGGACGCCCCACCACACCCCCGCTTCCACCGGCTGGCTACCCTCGAAGGGTTCACACCCCGCCTGTGAGGAGCACAGATGAGCGAGCGACTGCAGCCCGGCGACACCGCACCGGCCTTCTCCCTTCCCGACGCCGACGGCAAGCAGGTCTCCCTCGCCGACCACGCGGGGCGCAAGGTCATCGTCTACTTCTACCCCGCCGCCCTCACCCCGGGCTGCACGAAGCAGGCCTGCGACTTCACCGACAACCTCCACGTCCTCGCGGACGCCGGTTACGACGTCATCGGCGTCTCCCCGGACAAGCCGGAGAAGCTCGCCAAGTTCCGCGAGAAGGAGGACCTGCGCGTCACCCTCGTCGGCGACCCCGACAAGACGGTCCTGGAGGCCTACGGCGCCTTCGGCGAGAAGAAGCTCTACGGCAAGGCCGTCACCGGTGTCATCCGCTCCACCGTGATCGTCGACGAGCAGGGCAAGGTCGAGCACGCCCTGTACAACGTCAAGGCCACCGGGCACGTCGCCAAGCTGCTCAAGGACCTGCAGATCTCCGCCGCCTGAGCCGCACCGCCCGCGGCGGCCACGGCGTGACCGGCACGCCGCCCACTCGTTGACCCGTACGAGCCGGCGACACCCGTTCGGCCGGGGCGCCCACCCGCCCCGGCCCCGCCGGCCACGCGCCGCGAGGGGGAGAACCATGCCGGCCGACTACACCAGGGACGCCCTGGCCGCAGCGGTGGCGGAGGCGCGCACGCTCTCCGACGTGGTCGCCGCCCTGGGCGGCAAGCCGACCGACGGCTCCCGGCAGTACCTGCGACGGCTGCTGAAGCGGTGGGAGATCGACACCTCCCACCTCGAACCGGACGGCGTCCGCCACACCGCGAGCAGGCTGCGGCAGGCCGTCGCAGCCTCCGGGAGTCTGACCGAGGTGCTGCGCCGCCTCGGCCTGCGGCCGGTCGGCGGCAACCACCGGCACATCGCTCAGCGCGTCGCAACGCTCGGCATCGACACGAGCCACTTCGCCCCCGGTCCGCGCCGAGGCCCGAGAGGGGGCGCGGACCGGTTGGTTCTCGGCTCACCCGAGGGCGGGCGGCTGCCCGCTGCCCGTCTGCGGCGGGAACTTCGCACACTCGGCGTTCCCGAACAATGCGCCGAGTGCCGGACCGGCCCCTCCTGGAACGGAATGCCGCTGCGCTTGCAGGTCGACCACGTCAGCGGGAAGTGGTGGGACAACAGGCCGGAGAACCTTCGCTTCCTGTGCCCGAACTGTCATTCCACGACGGACACCTACCGCGGGCGCAAACGCCGCGCCGCCGCGCCGGGCGGTGAGGCCCCGTGACCGCCCACCGCCCCCGCAACACCCCGGCGGAACTCGCCGACGCAGCGGCCCGGGCAACCAGCCACGCCGAACTCCTCCGGTCGCTGGGTCGCCCGGTGAACAGCGGTGCCGAGAGACGTCTGCGTGCGAGGTTGACGGAGCTTCGCGTCGACACCACTCACTTCGCCGAGCCGGCACCTGACCGGAAGCCCCAACGCCGGTACACCGAGGCGGCGCTGAGGGAGGCCGCCGCCCGTTCCCACTCACTCCGGGAAGTCCTCGACGCCCTCGGATTCCCCGTGTACGACAGTGCGTACGGCCACCTCAAGAAGCGGTTGGCCGCGTTCGGCATCGACACTTCGCACTTCACCGATCCCCGCCGCGGGTCGGCCCCCGGTGAGGCGAGGATGCGCGCGGTCTCGGCAGACGCCCGCAGCCTGGCCGAGGTCACGCGCCGACTGGGGCTTCCGTGCACGACGGCCGCCCATCGTGGTGTCCAGCGATGGCTCGAGGAGTACGGAATCAGCACCGATCACCTGCTGGGGCAGGCGCACCGCCGTGGGACGCCCTCGGCGCGCAGGAAGTCACCCGCGGAGATCCTTCGGACGCTGCCACAGGGGTCGCCCCGGTGCCGCACGCCCATGCTGCGTCGGGCCCTGCTGGAGTCCGGGATGGCCCACGTCTGCGTCGCGTGCGGCCAGTCGGACCTGTGGCACGGCCGGCCCCTGGTGCTGGAGATCGACCACATCAACGGGGACCGGTGGGACAACCGACGGCAGAACCTGCGGTTCCTCTGTCCTTCCTGCCACAGTCAGACCCGTACGTTCTCCCGCGCTGCGGCTTCGGAAGCGCATGGCGGCCGCTCCGGCGCACCCGGTAAAGTGAGACCGGGGTCGTAGCCCAACTGGCAGGAGGCGCCAGGTTTAGGTCCTGGACAGCGCGAGTTCGAATCTCGTCGGCCCCACCGTAGGGCGTGGCAGGTGACTGCCACGCCCTCGCGCGTGCCCCGACCCGGCCGACAGCCCCCTCAGCCCCGCAGGTGGGCCAGGTGGGGGGTCAGGGCACGGAAGGCCTGGCCGCGGTGGCTGATGGCGTTCTTCTCGTCCGGTGTCAGCTCGGCGCAGGTGCGGGTGTCGCCGTCGGGCTGGAGGATCGGGTCGTAGCCGAAGCCGCCCGCCCCGGAGGGCTCGTGGCGCAGGGTGCCGCGCAGGCGGCCCTCGACGACGTGCTCGGTGCCGTCGGGCAGGGCGAGCGCGGCGGCGCAGGCGAAGTGGGCGCCGCGGTGGTGGTCGGGGATGTCGGCGAGCTGAGCGAGCAGCAGGTGCAGGTTGGCGGCGTCGTCGCCGTGGCGGCCGGCCCAGCGGGCGGAGAAGATACCGGGGGCGCCGTTGAGCACGTCGACGCAGAGCCCGGAGTCGTCGGCGACGGCGGGCAGGCCGGTGGCGCGGGCCAGGGCGTGGGCCTTGAGCAGCGCGTTCTCGGCGAAGGTGACGCCGGTTTCCCTGACGTCGGGGATGTCGGGGTAGGCGTCGGCGCCGACGAGTTCGAGTGCGACTTCGGACGCGGTGAGGATCGCGCGGAGTTCGGTGACCTTGTGGGCGTTGCGGGTGGCGAGTACGAGGCGCTGCATGCGGGTGATTATCGCGAAGCGGGCCGGGTGCGGGGTCAGCCGGGTGTGCAGACGCGGGTGAGTTTGTCGGCGGCGCCGCCCACGGGGGTGACGTCGGGGGTCTCGCCCTTGTCGAGTGAGGTGCGGGCGTTGTCGACGGCTTCGCGGAGGTCTCCGGCGGCCGCGCCGACGTCGCTGTCGCCGGTGCTGGTGTCGATGCGCTTGAGGTTCTTGTCGATGCGGTCGAGTGCTTCGCGGGCCTGGGTGGGGTTCTCGGTGGCGCCGTTGACGGCCTGCTGGAGGTCGTCGGCGCTCTCCGCGACGACAACGGCGGCGTTGGCGCAGTCCATGGCGCGGTCGAGCGTGCCGCAGGAGGTGAGGAGGGCGGCGGTGAACGCGGTGGCGAGGGCGGCGGTGACGGGGGCCGTGGCTCTGCGCACGGGGTGTCCTCTCTGCGGCGGGTCTGCGGCGGGTCGGCGGGCGGAAGGCGGAAGGGCCTCGGCCCGGCCGGGTTGATGGCGTGCGGCCGGGCCGCACGGAGGTGTCCGTGCGGCCCGTACCTTCTCGGACGCGCCGGGCTGCCGCCCGGTTGCGAAGCCGCGCACTCCTGCGGTTCCGCGGTTGCGCGGTCGCGGTTGCGCGGCCGCGCTCAGGTGGTGACGGGGGCGAGCGCCTGCCGCTGGGCGCCGTCGAGTTGGGCGCAGCCGACGACGGCGAGGTTGAGGAGCTGGTCGAGTTCGGCGCGGTCGAAGGGCTTGCCCTCGGCGGTGCCCTGGACCTCGATGAAGCGACCGTCTCCGGTGCAGACGACGTTCATGTCGGTCTCGGCGCGGACGTCCTCCTCGTAGCAGAGGTCGAGCATGGGTGTGCCGTCGATGATGCCGACGCTGACGGCGGCGACGGTCCCGGTGAGCGGCTGGGCCTTGGCCTTGATGATCTTCTTCTGCTGGCTCCAGGCGATGGCGTCTGCGAGGGCGACGTAGGCACCGGTGATGGCGGCGGTGCGGGTTCCGCCGTCGGCCTGGAGCACGTCGCAGTCGAGGACGACTGTGTTCTCGCCGAGCGCGCGGAAGTCGACGACGGAGCGCAGGGAGCGGCCGATGAGGCGGGAGATCTCGTGGGTGCGTCCGCCGATCTTGCCGCGGACGGCTTCGCGGTCGCCGCGGGTGTTGGTGGCGCGGGGCAGCATGGAGTACTCGGCGGTGACCCAGCCCTGGCCGCTGCCGCGGCGCCAGCGGGGCACGCCCTCGGTGACGCTGGCGGTGCAGAGGACCCTGGTGTCGCCGAAGGAGACGAGTACGGAGCCTTCGGCGTGTTTGCTCCATTCCCGTTCGAGGGTGACGGGGCGGAGTTCTTCGGTGGTGCGGCCGTCGATGCGTGACATGGGGCGAGCCTATCGGCCCGCGCGTCAGGGCCCGTTCCGCTTCGGAACGGGCCCTGAGGGGTGCTGCGGGTGGTGCACGGTGCTGCGCGGGAGGCGCTGCTTACATCATGTCTTCGATCTCGGCGGCGATCGGGTCGGCGTCGGTGCCGATGACGACCTGGATGGCGGTGCCCATCTTGACCACGCCGTGGGCGCCGGCGGCCTTGAGGGCGGCTTCGTCGATGAGGGAGGCGTCGGACACCTCGGTGCGGAGGCGGGTGATGCAGCCTTCGATCTCTTCGATGTTGTCGAGTCCACCGAGTCCGGCGACGATCTTCTCAGCCTTGCTGGCCATGTTCTTCTCCTGTGTGTCGGGCAGCCCATCGATCTTTGGCCCAGATTGCAACAGTAGGCCACGGTTGGCCCCTCTACACGGGCGGCAGCCGGCGGGTGCCGAGGTACGGCGTTGTCGGTGGGGCGCGTGTCCGGCGTGTGCCCACCCCGCGCGAACTGGTCTACACCACTCTTCGACGTCAGGCAAAGCCCGGACGGCGGACGACGGGCGGGGACGGGGATGCCGCGCGGCCACGACAGCCGGCCGGATGGCCGCCCGGGGTGTCCGCCGGGCCTCCGCGGAACGTCCGCGGGGCGCCTCCGGATCGTCGGAATCCTGGCGTGCACACGGCGGGTGAGAGGTCGAAAGCGCAGTGTTCCCGCTGACGGAAAGGTGTACTCAATCGTGACCCGGAGGCAGGAATCACGGGTTCCTCATCGCCTTGTCCCCGTGCTACAACTGGTCTAAACCACTGAGTGGTGTAGACCACGCAGTCAGCACGAAGACGCCGCCGTCTCTCCCTCTCCACATCCCCGGCGGCGCCTTGCCCACTGGAGGAAGTGTTATGTCCACGGCTGACGCTGCGCCCGCAGCGGACAAGAAGGGCCGCGGTTCCGGCGCGATGGCTGTAGCACAGCGCATCGGCCGAAGCCTCATGCTGCCGATCGCGACGCTGCCCGCAGCGGCGCTCATGCTCCGTCTCGGCCAGGGCGACATGCTCGGTCGCGAGAACTTCCCGGCGTTCCTGAACCGGATCGCCGAGTTCCTCGCCGCCGGCGGCGGTGCCCTGCTCGACAATATGCCACTGCTGTTCGCGGTCGGCATCGCGGTAGGTTTCGCACGGAAGTCCGACGGTTCCACCGGCCTCGCGGCCGTGGTGGGTTACCTGACCTTCCAGAACGTGCTGAAGGTCTTCACCGACGACAGCCTGCCCAAGGTCCAGGAGATCGTCGACGGCGAGATCGTCGACGTGGCGCCGTCGGTGAACGCCGGCGTGCTCGGCGGTGTGGTCATGGGCATCGTGGTCGCCCTGCTCTACCAGCGCTACCACCGCAAGAAGCTGCCGGACTGGCTGGGCTTCTTCGGCGGCCGCCGCCTGGTGCCGATCCTCTCCGCCTTCGCGGGCCTGTTCATCGGCATCGTCTTCGGCTACATCTGGCCGGTGCTGGGTACCGGGCTGCACGGCTTCGGTGAGTGGCTGGTCGGTTCCGGCGCGGTCGGCGCGGGCATCTTCGGTGTGGCCAACCGTGCGCTCATCCCGGTCGGCATGCACCACCTGCTGAACTCCTTCCCCTGGTTCCAGGCCGGCTCCTACGAGGGCAAGAGCGGCGACATCGCCCGCTTCCTCGCCGGTGACCCGACCGCCGGGCAGTTCATGACCGGCTTCTTCCCGATCATGATGTTCGCCCTGCCGGCCGCCTGCCTCGCCATGTACCACTGCGCCCGCCCCGAGCGGCGCAAGGTCGTCGGCGGCATGATGTTCTCCATCGCGCTCACCGCGTTCGTCACCGGTGTCACCGAGCCGATCGAGTTCACCTTCATGTTCATCGCTCCGGTGCTCTACGCCATCCACGCGGTGCTCACCGGCATCTCGATGGCGCTGACCTGGGCGCTCGGCATGAAGAGCGGCTTCGGCTTCTCGGCCGGCGCGATCGACTTCTTCCTCAACCTGGGCATCTCCACGAACCCGATCGGCATCGTGATCGTGGGTCTGTGCTTCGCGGCCCTCTACTACGCCGTGTTCCGCTTCGCGATCACCAAGTTCAACCTCCCGACCCCCGGCCGGGAGTCGGACGAGGAGATCGCCGAGCTGGAGAAGGCCAACTACAAGGCCTGATCCGCAAGGTCCCGCAGACGGGAGCAGCCCCGGAACCGCGAGGTTCCGGGGCTGCTCCCGTCTGCGCCGCTGTGCCTCGCCCGCGAACAGCGGTGCGGGCTCACACGTGGTGCACGGCGCCCGGTCTGGCCAGGTCCACCGGCCCGTCGAACACCGCCTTGGCGTCGCGCAGGTTGACCTGGGCGTCCGTCCACGGCGGGATGTGCGTCAGCAGCAGCCGGCGTGCGCCGGCGCGCTGCGCGCACTCCCCCGCCTCCCTGCCGTTGAGGTGCAGGTCGGGCACGTCCTCCTTGCCGTGGGTGAACGACGCCTCGCAGAGGAAGATGTCGGCGTCGCGCGCCAGCCGGTCCACGGCCGCGCACTCGCCGGTGTCACCCGAATAGGTGAGCACTCGGTCCCCGTACTCGATGCGGAAGCCGTACGCCTCGACCGGGTGGGCGACCTGCTCGGTGGCGACGCGGAAGGGCCCCAGCTCGAAGGTGGTGCCGGAGACGAGGGTGCGGAAGTCGAAGACCTCGCCCATCGCCTTGTCCGAGGGGGTGTCCGCGTAGGCGGTGGTGAGGCGCTGCTCGGTGCCCGCCGGGCCGTGCACGGGCAGCTGCGCGCAGCGTCCGCCCTCGTGCCGGTAGTAGCGGGCGACGAAGTAGGCGCACATGTCGATGCAGTGGTCGGCGTGGAGGTGGCTGAGGAGGATGGCGTCCAGGTCGTACAGGCCGCAGTGGCGCTGGAGTTCGCCGAGCGCCCCGTTGCCCATGTCGAGCAGCATCCGGTAGCCGTCGGCCTCGACGAGGTAGCTGGAGCAGGCCGAGTCCGCGGACGGGAAGGATCCCGAGCAGCCGACGACGGTGAGCTTCATAGGGGTGGGAACCTCCGCGCAGCCCGGTGGATGGGGGTTTCCCGAGGGTAAGCCGCGCGGCGGCCCCCGGCTCCTCGGGCCACCACCGGTGTGGGCGGAATCACCAGTGCGGGGTACGGTCGGCGGACCGATCGAACAGGGGAGGTACCGGGTGGACACGTCCCTGTGGGTGGCGCTGGGCGTGGTGGCGGCGCTGGCTCTTGTCGCGGCGCTCGTGGACGGCTTCGGCCGTCTGCCGCGCCGCCGCGCCGCGGCCGTTCCGGGTGTCGCCCCGGAGGGGGAGGGCGGGGGCTGCGTGCGCTCCGGTTCCGCGGGTCCCGCTCCCGAGCAGTACGGGCGGCTGCGGGTCTGCACCGGCGATCTGGGTGCTGCCGACTGGCTGACCGAGCCCGCCCCGGAGCGTGTCATGTGCACGGTGGCGGGGGTCGTCGCGGCGGGTTTTTCGGCGTACGCACGGGTCCTGCACCCCGCCTCGCTGGACGGCCGACCGGTGCCGTGGGTGGCGGTGGCCGCCGCGCGCGGACGTGAGGTGGGGCCGCTGACGGCTTGGCACGAGCTGCTCGGGACTGACGTCGATCCCTACGAGGCGTTCGGCCTGGAGGTACCCGGCCTCTTCGACGAGGCCCCCTCGCCGGGTCCGACGCCGCCCTGGATCGCGGAGGCTCTGATCCCGGTGCTCGCGCGGCACACGGGCACGCCGGACCGCTGCTGGTTCGGCTTGTGGGACGGCTACGGGGGCTTCGACTTCAGCCGTTTCCCGATGTTCGAGACGCCCGGCCGCGAGAAGGTGCTGCTGTCGGGGGCGCTGGCCGACGCGGCCACCGCCGTGGTGGAGCTGGAGGAGTGCGCCGAGCTGCCCGACCAGTGGTGGCCGCAGGACCGGGCCTGGTGCCTGGGCGGGGACGTGGACCTGGTGAGCACCTACGTGGGCGGCTCGGAGGAGTTGGTGGCTGAGCTGCTGGCCCACCCGGGGCTGGAGGCGCACCGGGTGGGGCCTGGCGACCGGGTCGGCTGACGCCGGGGCTGCGCGTGGCGCGGCCCCGGGCCCTCCACGCCCGGATGTCCGTCACGCCCGGAGGTCCGTCACGCCCAGAGCTGGCCCTGGAGCAGCTCGACGGCGGCTTCGGTGCTCTCGGCGGTGTAGATGCCGGTGGAGAGGTACTTCCAGCCGCCGTCGGCGACAAGGAAGGCGATGTCGGCGGACTCGCCGGCGCGCAGTGCCCGGCGGCCGACGCCGATGGCGGCGTGCAGGGCGGCGCCGGTGGAGACGCCGGCGAAGATGCCCTCCTGGGAGAGCAGTTCGCGGGTGCGGGCGACTGCGTCGGCGGAGCCGACGGAGAACCGGGAGCTGAGCACCGTCTCGTCGTACAGCTCGGGCACGAAGCCCTCGTCGAGGTTGCGCAGGCCGTAGACGAGATCGTCGTAGCGCGGTTCGGCGGCGACGATCTGGATGTCGGGCCGGTGCTCCCGCAGGTAGCGGCCGGCGCCCATGAGGGTCCCGGTGGTGCCGAGGCCGGCGACGAAGTGGGTGATCGACGGCAGGTCGGCGAGGATCTCCGGGCCGGTGGTGGCGTAGTGCGCACCGGCGTTGTCGGGGTTGCCGTACTGGTAGAGCATCACCCAGTCGGGGTTCTCGGCGGCGATCTCCTTGGCGACGCGGACGGCGGTGTTGGAACCGCCGGCGGCGGGCGAGGAGATGATCTCGGCGCCCCACATGGCGAGCAGCTGGCGGCGTTCGGCGCTGGTGTTCTCCGGCATGACGCAGACGATGCGGTAGCCCTTGAGGCGGGCGGCCATGGCGAGGGAGATGCCGGTGTTGCCCGAGGTGGGTTCGAGGATGGTGCAGCCGGGGGTGAGCCGGCCGTCCTTCTCGGCCTGCTCGATCATGTGGAGCGCGGGGCGGTCCTTGACCGAGCCGGTGGGGTTGCGGTCCTCCAGCTTCGCCCAGATCCGCACCGTGTCGGCGGGCGAGAGCCGCGGCAGGCGCACCAGGGGGGTGTTGCCGACCGCGGCGAGCGGGGAGTCGTAGCGCATCAGCGCATGCCTCCGGCCACGGCCGGGAGGATGGTGACGCTGTCGCCGTCGTTGAGCTTGGTGGAGACGCCGTCGAGGAAGCGCACGTCCTCGTCGTTGAGGTAGACGTTGACGAAGCGGCGCAGCTCGCCGCCCTTGCCGGTGTCGATCAGGCGGTCCTGGATGCCGCTGTGGCGTGTTTCGAGGTCCGCGAAGAGGTCGCTGAGGGTGTCCCCGGCGCCTTCCACCGCCTTCTGGCCGTCGGTGTAGGTGCGGAGGATGGTCGGGATGCGGACCTCGATGGCCATGGGAGGGCTCCTGGTGTTCTCGGGTGGGTGCGCGAGGGACTGCGGCGCTGCCCGGCTGGACGGGACGGGCCGGGCAGGTCGAGCGGGGTGAGCGGGTGACGCGGACGTGCGGGGCGACGGCTGGTGGTGCCGCGGGCCGCCGCGGACCGGCGTCTCAACACATGGCGCTGGAGAGGCGGCACAGGTCGACGTGCAGGCGCGCGACGAGCAGGGTGCCCGGGGCCGTAGTGTTCACGTCGTGGATAACCATGGGCTCATCGTAACGATTCCCGGGGCCGGAATCGTGCGTGTGTTTCATCATGCGGACGAGGGCGTCTCAGTGGGTGTCAGATGGGAGGTCGGGCCGGTACCGGAGGGGGCTCAGCGCCTGCCGGGGCCGTGTCAGGGTGCGTAGGAGTCGACGATCTGCACCTCCTCCTCGGTGATCTCGCCGTCCACGATGCGGAAGGACCGGAAGGAGTAGGGGCCCTCGTCGTTGCCGCACTCGGCGGTGGAGACGAGCACGTAGTGCGCACCGGGCTCGCCGGCGTAGCTGACGTCGGTGCGCGAGGGGTAGGCCTCGGTGGCGGTGTGCGAGTGGTAGATGACGACGGGTTCCTCGTCGCGGTCGTCCATCTCGCGGTAGAGCTTGAGAAGGTCGGTGGAGTCGAACTCGTAGAACGTGGGCGACCGGGCGGCGTTGAGCATGGGCACGAAGCGCTCGGGGCGGTCGGTGCCGGCGGGTCCGGCGATGACGCCGCAGGCCTCGTCGGGGTGGTCGGCGCGGGCGTGGGCGACGATCCGGTCGCGCAGTTCTCGGGTCAGGGTGAGCATGGGCGACAGCATAAGCAGGTCCGGCCCGCCCCTTTCCGGGGGCGGGCCGGACCTGTCCTGCGGTGGTGCCGCTACCGGTCGGTGCCGGTCATGTCGCGGCGGTCACGCGGTGGTGGTGCCGGTCACTTGCTGACGGGACCGGCGCCGGCGGCCTCAGCGGCCTCCGCGGCGGCCTCGTCGGCCTCGATCTGCTCCTCGGTGTCGCCGGCGTCGCGGCGGCGGACGTACTCGAGGACCTTGCGCAGCTCCTTCTTGACGACGGGGGCCAGCAGGTACAGGCCGATGATGTTGAACAGCGCCGCCAGGAACAGCGTGGCGTCGGACAGGTCGACGAGGACGCCCAGGGAGAGCAGCGCGCCGACGACGATCATGGTGCAGAAGATGACCTTGTAGATGAGCTCCGAGGTCTTGCTGTGGCCGAACAGGTGGCCCCAGCACTTCAGGCCGTAGTAGCTCCAGGTGATGATCGTGGAGAAGGCGAAGAGCACGACGGCCACGGTCAGCACGTAGGGGAACCAGGGCAGTGCGGTGTCGAACGCGTCGGAGGTGATGGAGATACCGACGTTGGCCGCGCCGCGGTCGACCTCGCTGACGTCGCCGCCGGTGGCGACGGCCTCACGGGCGGCGAGGTACTTCGGGCCGCCCGCGATGATGATGGTCAGCGCGGTCATGGTGCAGATGACGACGGTGTCGATGAAAGGCTCGAGCATCGCGACGAGGCCCTCGGTGGCGGGGCGCTTGGTCTTGACCGCGGAGTGGGCGATCGGCGCGGAGCCGATGCCGGCCTCGTTGGAGAAGGCGGCGCGCTGGAAGCCGACGATCAGGGCACCGATGACACCGCCGGCGACACCCTGCGGGCTGAACGCCTCGGAGAAGATGGTGCCGATGGCCGCGGGCACCGCGGTGATGTTGAAGGTGATGACGAGCAGGCAGGCGATGATGTAGAGGATCGCCATGGAGGGCACCAGGCGGCTGGTGACCTTGCCGATGGAGCGCATGCCGCCGATGAGCACGAGGGCGACGGCGGCGGCGATCAGCAGGCCGTAGAAGATGGCGCCGCCGTTGGTGCCGAAGATGCTGTCCTCGTCACCGGTGACGGAGACGATCTGCTCCAGGGACTGGTTGACCTGGAAGAGGTTGCCGCCGAAGAAGGTGAAGAAGAGGATCATGACGGCGGACAGTGCGGCAAGGACCTTGCCCAGCCCGGGCAGGCCGCGCTCGGCGAGGCCCTTGCGCAGGTACAGCATCGGACCGCCGTTCACAGTCCCGTCCGCGTTGAACTCCCGGTACTTCACGCCCAGGGTGCACTCGACGAACTTGGTGGCCATGCCGAGCAGGCCGCAGAGGATCATCCAGAAGGTGGCGCCGGGGCCGCCGATGGAGATGGCGATGGCGACACCGGCGATGTTGCCGAGTCCGACGGTGCCGGAGACCGCCGAGGTGAGCGCCTGGAAGTGGTTGATCTCGCCGGGGGCGTCGCCCTGGTCGTACTTGCCGCGGACGAGCTTGACCGCGGTCTTGAGGTGCCTGACCTGGGCCAGTCCGAAGTAGACCGAGAAGACCGCACCGGCGACGACAAGCCAGCCGACGATGAGCGGGAAGTTCGTCCCGAAGATGGGGACGCTCTTGAAGACGATGTCGCCGAGGGCTCCGGAGACCGGTTCGAAGACGCCGTTGACGGCGTCGTTGACCGAGTCGGTCCAGTTGGTTTCGCTGTTTGCCATGGCCTACCTCTGGCTAATACGGCAGCGGGAACGGAAGGTGCAGCGGCGTGAACCGGTGCGTGCGGTGCGTGCGGACAGACGAACTTCGATGTCCAAAGGCCGAGCGCGATGGAGACGTCCGTGAGTTCGGCGGGGAGTACCTGCCCGCAAAAAACGGATTGGGAGTTAGTACCACGGAGAGCGACAGCGGACGTGTGACCTGGGTCACACGTCCGCATTACGGTCGAGTCACGGGAGGTTATAGCCACACAAAACGGTCACCTCTTGCGTTCAGATTCACAAGGTGCCCGATAATCGGCAGCACGGGCTTCACCCTACGTGTCCGTAACGAGGCTCAGGGGAGCAGCGTCTCCAGCAGGGTCTCCTGGAGGCCGCCGAGCCAGAGGTAGGCCATCACCATGGGCTTGCGCGGGTCGGCGTCCGGCAGCTCGTAGAGCTGCCCGCTGTCGTCGTCCTCGGTGATGTCGAGCCTGCTGGCGATGGTCAGCCGCAGGTCGTTGAGCGTGCCGAGCCACTTTCTGGAGTCGTCCGGCTCCAGCGTCAGCACCGCGCCCGCCCCGGGTGCGGGGGCGAGCGAGTCGAGGGCGTGCACGACGGCCAGGGCGTCGATCCGCTTGCGGGCGCGCAGGTCGCTCTCGGTGAAGCGGCGGAACTCCGCCGACGCGGCATGCGCGTCGGCGTTCTCCGGCTGCCCGGGCGCGCTGTAGGCGTCGGGGAAGAGGCGCGCCAGCGCCGGGTCGGACGGCGGCTTGCTGGGGCCCTCGGTGAAGAGCGCGTCCAGCGGGTCCGCGTCCTCGCCGGGCGGCTCCTCACCGGGACCGAGCAGCTCCAGCAGTTGCACCGCCAGGCTGCGCAGGATGGAGATCTCGACCTCGTCGAGCGAGGCGGAGGCGCCGCCGGGCACGCCGGGCGCCGGCTCGAAGTAGCCCGCCATCAGCGGTCCTGCTGCAGGGTCGCCCACAGTCCGTAGCCGTGCATGGCCTGCACGTCGCGTTCCATCTCCTCGCGGCTGCCGCTGGAGACGACCGCCCTGCCCTTGTGGTGGACGTCCTTCATCAATGCCTGCGCCTTGTCCTTGGGGTAGCCGAAATAGGTCTGGAAGACGTAGGTCACGTAGCTCATCAGGTTGACCGGGTCGTTGTGCACGACGGTGACCCAGGGCACGTCCGGTTCGGGCACCGCCTCGGGCGCCTGGTCGGCCTGCGGAAGCTCGGTCTCCATCGGTACGGTCACGCCTCCCATGCTGCCACCGCACCGGGGGCGGTGTGCAAACGGCCGCCCGTACGGGCGACATGGCGATCCGCACCGGATATCGTCAGCATGACGATATCCGGTGTAGCATCAGCCCATGAACGCTGCCGAAGATCCGGTGTCGCCCGTCGAGGTGCCGTCCACGGCACTCTTCACCGACCAGTACGAACTGACCATGGTGCAGGCCGCGCTGCGCGCCGGGACCGCCCGGCGCAGGTCCGCCTTCGAGGTGTTCACCCGGCGGCTTCCCGAGGGGCGCCGCTACGGCGTGGTGGCCGGCACCGGCCGGGTGCTGGACGCCGTCACCAACTTCCGCTTCGACGCCGACGTGCTCGGCTACCTGCGCGAGGCCCGCGTCGTCGACGAGCCGACGCTGCGCTGGCTGGAGGACTACCGCTTCTCCGGGCGCGTCACCGGCTACCCGGAGGGCGAGGTCTACTTCCCCGGCTCCCCCGTGCTGCGGGTCGAGGGCAGCTTCGCCGAGTGCGTGCTGCTGGAGACGGTGGTGCTGTCGGTGCTCAACCACGACTCCGCGATCGCCTCGGCCGCCTCCCGGATGGCGGTCGCCGCCGGGGACCGGCCGCTGATCGAGATGGGCGCCCGCCGCACCCACGAACTGGCGGCCGTCGCCGCGGCACGGGCCGCCTACGTGGGCGGTTTCAGCTCCACCTCCAACCTGGCGGCCGGGTTCCGCTACGGCATCCCCACGGTCGGCACCAGCGCCCACGCCTTCACCCTGCTGCACGACAGCGAGCGGGACGCCTTCACCGCGCAGGTGGACTCCATGGGCCGCGGCACGACGCTGCTGGTCGACACCTACGACGTCACCGAGGCGGTGCGCACCGCCGTCGAGGTCGCAGGGCCGGACCTGGGCGCGGTACGCATCGACTCCGGCGACCTGCTGCTGCTGGCCCACCGGGTGCGGCAGCAGCTGGACGACCTGGGCGCGCACCGGACCCGGATCATCGTCACCAGCGACCTGGACGAGTACGCGATCGCCTCCCTGGCCGCCTCCCCGGTCGACGCCTACGGGGTGGGGACGCAGCTGGTCACCGGAAGCGGCCACCCGACCGCGGCCATGGTCTACAAGCTGGTGGCCCGTGCGGAGTCCGACGACCCGGCGGCGCCGCTGGTGCCGGTCGCGAAGAAGTCGATGGGCGGCAAGCTGTCCGTGGGCGGCGTCAAGTGGGCCGCCCGGAGCCGCGACACCGCGGGAGTCGCGGAGGCGGAGGTGCTGGGCACCGGCCCGGTCCCGCCGGAGCTGGCCGGGCGGGAGCTCCAGGTGGAGCTGGTCAGGGACGGCGAGGTGGTGGCCCGTGAACCCCTGGACGACGCCCGCGACCGGCACCGCGCCGCCCGGGCCGGACTGCCGATGTCCGCCGCACAGCTCTCCCGCGGGGAGCCGGTGCTCCCCACCGAGTACCGGTGAGAACCCCTCAGCGGCCCCCCGGGGGGCGCGGCACCCGTCCCGCGCCCCCCGGGGCGTGCGACCCCGCGGCAGACCCTCACGCGCCCGGCAGGCGGTCGGCAGCGCGCAGGCCGCGGCCTGCGCCCTCCCGCATCGGCCGCGGAGTGTCTACTCTCGGACACGCTGACCGAAGTTCGCCGCGCCGTCTCCCCACTCCGCTCCGCAGAGGATGTGCAGCATGCACCGCGCACTGATCGTCGTCGACGTGCAGAACGACTTCTGCGAGGGCGGCAGCCTCGCCGTGACCGGGGGCGCGGACGTGGCTGCCGCCGTGACCGACCTCGTCGGCGACGCCGCAGCCGGGTACCGGCACGTGGTCGCCACCCGCGACCACCACGTCTCCCCCGGCGACCACTTCTCCGACCACCCCGACTTCGTGCACTCCTGGCCGCCGCACTGCGTCGCCGGGACGGAGGGCGCCGGGTTCCACCCGAACTTCGCCCCAGCGGTCGCCTCGGGCGCGCTGGACGCCGTCTTCGACAAGGGCGCGCACGCGGCGGCCTACAGCGGCTTCGAGGGCGCCGACGAGAACGGCGTGTCACTGGCCGACTGGCTGCGCGAGCGGGACGTCACCGAGGTCGACGTCGTCGGTATCGCCACCGACCACTGCGTGCGGGCCACCGCCCTGGACGCCGTCCGGGAGGGCTTCCGCACGCAGGTGCTGCTGGAACTCACCGCCGGGGTGTCGCCTGCCACCACCGAGGCGGCCCTGGCCGCCATGCGCGACGCCGGTGTGCAGCTGCACGGCAAGCCCGTGGTGTAGCCCGGGGTCCGCCACGGGCAACGGGCTGCGGGCCTGCGCGGTGGGCCGGGCCGGGAGCTTCCAGCCGGCGCGCGGCCGGACAGGGGTCGAACAGGGGCGGCCGGACTGGGGTGATCCCGGGGCGGGTCAGGGGGCGGGTCAGCCGGCGGTGCGCAGCAGGGCGCCTATGGGGTGCCAGAACTCGGTGTCGTCGGCCGGTGCGGGCCGCCAGACCAGGCCCTCGGGGTGGTGCAGGACGGCGGTGACCTCGTCGGGCGTCGGCGGTTCGGTGTTGCCGCGCAGGTAGACGGCTCGCAGCCCCAGGTTGCGCAGCCGGGTCAGGGCGCGCTGCCGGTTGCGGGCCCGGACCAGCACACGCACCCGCGGGCCGCCGCCGTCCGGTCTGGGCAGCGAGAGCGCCACGATGACCTGGCCGTCCGGCTGCCGTGCGTAACCGCTTCCTGACATGGGTGTGTCCCCCGATCGCTCGTGTGGTGCGTGGTCTTCGCACACGCATCAAACCGCGATCGGCCGCCGCCCGCCAGGGGCGACGGCCGATCACGTGCCGTATCCGGGGTGTCACCCCGCGCGACGCGGAGCGCCGCGGAGGGTCAGCGCAGCTTCGACGGGCTCACCAGAACGGTGATCTTCTTCCCGTTGAGCGGCTGCGAGACGATGCTGATCCGCGTGTTGGTGTTGGGCACCTTCACACCGGCCGTCGGGTTGGAGTCGTACCAGTAGGTACCGGTCCGGTCGTCGAAGAAGGGCTTGCCCGCCTTCGCCTTGATCTTCGTCGGCTTGCCGTCCTTGTGCAGCGTGACGCCCTTGGTCGGGTACCAGCTGAACGGCGAGTCGTACGCCTGGATGCGGTTGCGCATCGTGGCGCCGTCGGACCACTTCTCCGGCTTGGCGTGCGCGTCGATCGGCAGGATCATGCCCTCACCCGGGTGCACACCGACGTTGTTGTCCGTCTGCGAGGTGTCCCACAGCCAGATCAGCAGGCCGGTCTGGTACGGGAAGTGCTCGACCCAGTTCGGCCGCGTGGAGGCGAAACCGAAGTTGTACGGGCCGGTCTTGAGGGTCGTGTCGTAGGACACGTACTGCCGGTTCTCGGCGAGGTAGTACTGCGGGTAGGTCTTGGTGAAGGACTCACCGATGCGCTCGAACCCGCTCGCCGTCCAGCCTGCGTCGCCGTCCTCGGCGCCGTCCTCCAGCATGGGCTTGCCGTCGGCGGTCAGGACGATCTCGTCGGCTGCGAAGCCGCGTTCGGCGACACCGCCGTCCGTGCGGTAGTGGAAGCGCAGGTCGATCTTCTGGCCCGCGTAGGCGTCCAGCGAGTACGACAGGTCGACGTAGCCGCCCGAAGCGCCGTCCAGCGCGGGGGCGTTGCTGGCGTCCCGGCCGATGGGCTCGCCGTCGGCGGTGCCGTCCAGGGCCTTCCAGGTGGTGCCGCCGTCGGTGGAGACCTGCGTGTAGAGGTAGTCGTAGCCCTCCTCGATCTCCCACCAGCCCTTGAGGTCGAGCGACGCGGAGGTCTTCCCCGTCAGGTCGACCGAGCGGGTCAGGGAGTTGCGCAGGTTGTCGCCCATGCCGCTCCACCACTGCTTGGAACCGGCGGCGGGCTTGACGATGGTGGTGCTGAGCTCCTTCTCGGGCAGCTCGACGAGCAGGGCCTGCGGGTCCTTGCGCTTGCCCTTCTTCGCCGGTTCCGCCGCGGCGCTCAGGGTGTGCTTGGACAGCGTCGCGGCCTTCGCCGTGTCGTAGTCCAGCCAGCCCAGCATCAGCTTGTCCCAGGCGGTCATCTCACCGGCCGAGTCACCGATGGCGTCCTTGCCCTTGCCCAGCCACGAACCGGAGGACATCAGCGACCAGTAGGCGACCGACGACTCGCCGGTGCCGGTGGTGTCGTAGAGGTCGGGCAGGCCCAGGTCGTGGGCGTACTCGTGGGCGAAGACGCCCAGGCCGCCGTTCTCGGGCTGCACGGTGTAGTCGCCGACCCAGATGCCGGTGTCACCGATCTCGGTGCCGCCGGCCCGGTTGAAGTCCGGTCCGGTGCGGCCGAAGTCGGTGCCGTAGGCGTACCAGCGGTGCGCCCAGATGGCGTCGTCGCCCTGCGCGCCGCCGCCGGCCGAGGCGTCCTCACCGGCGTGCACGAACTGGAAGTGGTCGAGGTAGCCGTCGGGCTCGTTGAAGTCGCCGTCACCGTCGTGGTCGTAACGGTCCCAGACGTCGTACTCGGCAAGCGTCTCCTTGATCTCCTTGGTGGTCTTGCCGGCCGCCTTCTGGTCCTCGACCCACTGGTTGACGCCGTCGCGCACGGCGTCCCAGACGGTGTTGCAGACGTTGGAACCGCAGGCGGTGTTGCCGTAGCGCGCCTCGTTCCACTTGACCTTGACCCAGTCGGAGACGGTGCCGTCGACGGTGTACTTCCCCGAGGACTGCTTCTCGTAGTAGGTCTTCAGGGAGTCCTCGCCGGCACCGAAGTAGACGTCGGTGAAGTGGTCCCGGTCGAAGTCCTCCTTCCACAGCGTGGTGTTGTCCTTGCTGCGGTCGGGCTTGGCGATCTCGTTGTGCAGCGGGCCCCGGTCCCCGCCGAAGCGGGGGTCGATCTCGTCGCCGAACTCGATCAGGATGGTGAAGATCTTGTCGGTCTTCACCGTCTCCATCTCGACGAACTTGTCCTTGCCGAGCTGCATGACCTTCGACCCGTTGCGGGTCGTGGGCTTCTTGCCGGACGCCAACTGCTGCAGCGCCGCCTGCTTCTGCGCGTTCTGCTGATGGGTGAGCGGGCCCGGAAGGTTGTGGTCCGAGTGGTCGTGGCCGGCGTGGTCGTCGCCGTGGTCGTCGCCGTGGTCGTGGTCGTGCTTCGCCGCGGGCTCTTCGGCCTGCGGGTGCACGGGGCGGTTCTCGGCCTCCTGCGCCTGCGCCGCGGTGGCGGGCAGCAGCGCGGCTGCTCCCATCGCGGCGACGGCGGTGGCCAGAGCCGCGGTACGCGATCTTATGGATCTCCGTGGTGTGGTCACGGGTGCAACGTCCTCCCCTGCAAGTACGGTGACTTGACGGACGCATTCGACCCGAGTGACGCAGGAAAAGACAGTCCTTGTTTTAGACACGTCAATCAAGTAGGTTGCGCGCCCGAAAGGTTGGCGTGATAGCGCACTCTCGGCATGACCCGCTGCGGCACGCCGGAACGCCGACCGACCGCGTCACTCCCCCGCCCCCACCCCCCACCACCACCCCCCGCTTCCCACCGGACACGCAGGTCATCGCCCTGCCACCGCGCCCCCGACCGGCCGTCCACCCGCCTCCGCGCCCAACTCGGCGCGCATACAAGCGCGTTGTGGCCATGGCCCGCTGCGGCGCGGCGGGCGGAGCGGCGCGCGGACGCCATGCGCCGGTGGCATGTGACGCGTGCGCCCCTCGTGCTGCGGCGCCGTGGGTCAGGTCACGCTTACTGAGCGTTCCTCTCGGGCATCTCGCAACGTAGGGTCGTTCGGCGGCAAGCGACGTGACCGAACGACCCTACGTATCTGACCCCCCTGAGGACGGATCCCGCCATGCCGCGTCCGACTCTCGCACAGCTCGTCTACGGCTCAGCGACCGTCACGCTCACGACGCTCCTGCTGCTGCTCCTGACACAGGCCCAGTCCGGCACGACAACCGTGCTGATCGCCAGCGGCGCACTGGTGGCCGGGCTGCTGGTGTCCCTGCTCGCCCCCGCCGGGCGGCGCACGGCAGCCCCGACGGGACTGCCGGTCGCCGGTTCGGTGCCGCCGATCCCCGAACAGCGATCGGCGCCGCCCGCCTCCGGCGCCCCGGCCGTCGGCGCACGGGTGCCCCAGCCGTCGTTCCGCAGGTGACCTTGGCGCGGGGCCGACCGTGACCGGCCCCGCGTCCGCCCGCCGGGCGTCGGGCCGCTCGGCGGCACACCCCTGCCCTCACGCTGCCGCTGCCCGACGGCGGCTTCCGTCGGACAGCGGCTCTCCGTCAGGCAGCAGGCGCCCAGGCCGGGGCCTCCGTCAGGCGGTGACGACGACCGTCTTGCCCACCTTGTCGTGCACGCACTGCTGGTACGGCTTGTCCCAGGTGCAGAAGAGCACGTTGACCAGCCAGAAGATCGTGCCCAGGCAGGGCACCAGGGCGGGCAGCGAGTAGACGGCCGCGCGCACCCAGCCCGGATTGCCCGCGGGAAGCGCGCCGTTCTCCACCATCGCCACGCGCACCTTCAGCAGCATCTTGCCGAGCGTCTGGCCGCGGGTGGTCAGCATGAAGCCCTCGTAGAGGAAGTACACCAGCGCGTACAGCAGGGTCTGCACATATCCGCCGCCGAAGTCGACCCCGGCACCGTCCTGCGTGGTGAACTCCCAGCTGCCCGTGAACGGCGCAGTGATGAGCATCAGCGGGACTCCGACGATGATGCCGTCCACGATGCGCGCGAGCAGTCGTCGGCCCCGGGAGGCGAGCGGCGGCATGCCCGCAACCGGGTCCGTCGCTCCGTGGGCGCCGCCGTACGGATTCTGCCCGTAGCCGTAGGGCGGGGGCGGTGCCGAGCCGTAGGGGCCCTGGCCGTAGCCTCCGCCTCCCGCCGGGGGCGGCTGGCTTCCGTACGGGTCGCCGCCGGGCGGCGGGCTGGCGTAGGGGTCCGAGCCGGACGGGTCCCCGCCGGGGGTGTCCGGCGGGGGCGGCTTGCGGAACGGGTCGTGCTCCGGCGGCTCGCCACCGGCACCGGGCTGCGGCTGGTCAGTACTCATGGCCCGAGTGGAACGCGCCGCGGCCCGCCCCGCATCCGGCGGCAGCCGTTCGGGGGACCGCCGAACGGCTGGCCCGGCAGTCCGGGCGGGCGCGTCGGACGCGGTGAACAGGCCTGGCCGGTACGGGCCGCGCTCAGCCGTCCGTTCCGGCGCGGGCCACGAAGGTGCGGGCGGCCTTGTCGTGCCAGCACTGGCGCCAGGGCCTGTCGAAGAGGCACCAGGCCATGTTGACGACACCGACCACAAGCACCGCGAGGGTCGCGTGCAGCAGCCACCGCAGCAGGGCGGCGCCGAACCCGGGCGGGGTCTGCGCCTCCAGGTCGAGCACCCGCACGCCGCACAGCTTCTTCCCGAGGCTGCAACCCCAACGGGCGGTGGGCAGCGCCTCGTAGAGCACTCCGGCGATCAGCAGCGTGCCGAGCACCATGGCCAGGAACCCCGCGGTGGTGGCGTCCAGCAGCCAGATCTCCCGGGTCACGCCCGCCTGTTCCGCCGCGTCCACCTTCGCCTGGATGTGGTCGGTGGCGCGCGGCAGCAGCGGTGCCGCGACCGCGGCGGCGGCAGCGGCGGGCACCAGCGAGTCGATGAGCCGGGCCACGAGCCGGCGGCCCAGCCCTGCGGGGCGGGCCTGCGCGGTGAGGGAACGCAGGAACGGGTCGTCGACCGGCGGCTTCCAGGGCGTCACCGGACCATCGGCGGCAGGTGCCTCCCCGCCGGGTCCGGAGCGGCCGGTGCGAGCGGTGCGAGCGGTGCGAGCGGTGCGACCGGACCGGCCGGGGGCGCCGCCACGCCCGCCCTGCGCGGGGGCCTGGTCGGCGAGTTCACGTACCTGCTGGGCCCAGCCGGTCGGAGCGGGCTGCGGCTCGGCCCCGGCGCGTTCCGGGCCGGGCGCGGGCTCGGGGCGGGCAGCCGGAGCGGCGGACGCGGTGGCAGCCGGGCCGCCGGGGGCGGGTGCGGAGGAGGTCGGGCCGGTGGGGGCCGCCGGAGTGGGCCGGGGCGACGGCACGGACCCGGCGGCGTCCGCCTGGGACGTCTGGGCCGCCGGGGCCGCCGGGGCCGCCGGAGATGGAGACGCCGGGCGGTCGGCGTCCCGGCGCATCCGGGTGGTGCGCTCCCGCGCGCCCGCCGCGCCGCCCGACGCGGCCCCGGCGGGGCGGTCGGCGCCCTCGGTACCGCCTGCACCGCCGTCACCGGAGCTGCCGCTGCTGCCGGCCGGAAGGGCCGCCGGGCCGGCCGGACGCGCGGCGGCCCGCGGCTCGGCGGCCCGCGACCCGGGGGTGCTGGACGCGGGCCGGGGTGCGGGCGGGCTGGTCCAACCGCCGCGCGGGTCGGCGGACTCGCCGCGCGGCTCGGGCGCCGCGGAACCCCAGGAGACGCGGCGGTCGCTGACCCCGCCGAAGCCGCCCTGCCGGTCGGCGTCCGCCCGCCAGGCGGAGGCGGGCTCGGGGCGGTCGGCGGGCGGGTCCGCGGCAGCCGGCTCACCGGCCGCCCGCGAGGCACGGTCGGCACCGCCGGACGGGCTCGGCGCCGGCGGCGCGGGGCTCATGTCGGGCGAGGCGGCCTGCGGTTCCTCGTCGAAGAAGACCGGCCCGGTCTCCTCCCGCGGCGGGGTGCGCAGGGTGACGCCGGGAGGCGGCTGCGGCAGCGGCTCCCCACTGCGGGGCTCGGGACGGCTGGTTCCGGGGACCCAGGCTGCGCCGTCCCAGAAGCGGATGTAACCGGGAATGGACGGGTCCGGGTAGTACCCGGCCGGTGTGGTGCCGTTGGCGGATCCTGAAGGAGGCGCGCTCATCTGTCCGGTCCCGTATCTGGTCGGTCGAGGTGCTGTCGGGTCGCTCTTCGCGGGCTGCCGCCTCGAAGGGCTGGGACCACATCTACCAGAGTCGGGGCACCGCCCGTGGCCGTCCGGCGAGGTGCCCCCACGTTCCGGCGAACCCGTGCCCGCTGGCGTGACCGCGCCCCTCGCCGGACGGACGGACTCCCGTGGAGGCCGCCGGAATCTCCGCGGAAGAAATGTCGCGAAGTCGCGTAAGGATCCGCGGCCGGCGCGCTCTCTGTCCGTGCAGGGCCGTGAAGACCACGGACCGAGAGCGCAGACGGACAAGAAAGGGGCCGGTCGTGACGCACACCGCTGTGGAGAGGGAACTGGAACTGAGGCTGGTGCTGTCGCCGGAGCGGAGGATCGCCGTGCCGGCCCGGCTGAGCTACCGCAGCGACGACCCCTACGCCGTGCACATCGCCTTCCACATCGGTTCGCCGAGCCCGGTGCACTGGACGTTCTCCCGGGACCTGCTGGTGGAGGGCGTGTTCCGGCCGAGCGGCCACGGCGACGTGCGGGTGTGGCCGACGAAGGTCGACGACCGCACCGTGGTGTGCGTGGCCCTCAGCTCGCCGGACGGCGACGCGCTGCTCCAGGCGCCGGTGGCGCCCGTGTCGGCATGGCTGGAGCGCACGCTGCGGGTGGTGGCGCCGGGCACGGAGGGAGCGCAGTTGGGCATCGACAAGGCGATCGGCGCGCTGCTGGCGCCGGCGGGTGGTGACGACGCGCGGTTCGGCGGACGCACCGAGGAGGGCGGCGGCGACCAGGGTGCCTGAGTGCACGGGCGGGCGGGTGGCCGGGCGGACCGAGAAGGCAGTCAGCGGGCGGAGGGAACTCCGGACTGCCGGCGTCCGCCCACCGTCACGTCGTCACGTCGTCACGTCGTCACGTCGTCACGTCGTCACGTCGTCACGTCGTCACGTCGTCAGAACAGTTTGCCCGGGTTCAGAAGGCCCAGCGGGTCGAACACCTGCTTGACGCCGCGTTGCAACTCCACTCCCACGGGCCCCAGTTCCCGGGCGAGCCAGTCCTTCTTCAGCAGGCCGACGCCGTGTTCGCCGGTGATCGTGCCGCCCAGCTCCAGCCCGAGGGCCATGATCTCGTCGAACGAGATCCGGGCGCGGGCGGCCTCGTCGGGGTCGGCGGCGTCGAAGCACACCGTCGGGTGGGTGTTGCCGTCGCCGGCGTGCGCGCAGACGCCGATGGTCAGCCGGTGCCGGGCGGCGATGGCGGCGACGCCGTCGAGCATCTCGGCCAACCGGGAACGCGGCACGCACACGTCGTCGATCATCGTGGTGCCCTTGACCGCTTCCAGGGCGACCAGCGCGGAACGCCGTGCGGCGAGCAGCAGGTCGGACTCGGCGGCGTCCTCGGCCGGCACCACCTGGACGGCTCCGGCGGCCTCGCACAGCGCACCGACGGCCGCCAGGTCTGCGGCCGGGTCGGCGGTGTCGAAGGCGGCGAGCAGCAGCGCCTCGGTGGTCTCGGGCAGTCCCATGCGGGTGAGCCGGTTGACGGCCCGCAACGTGGTGCGGTCCATGAGTTCCAGCAGCGAGGGGGTGTGGCCGCCCTCCATGATGCGGCAGACCGCGTCGCCGGCGGCCTTGGCGGAGGGGAACTCGGCGGCGAGCGCGAGCTGTTGCGGCGGCCGGGGGCGCAGGGCCAGCACGGCGCGCACGACGACGCCCAGGCTGCCCTCGGAGCCGACGAACAGACGGGTCAGGTCGTATCCGGCGACGCCTTTCGCGGTGCGGCGCCCGGTGGTCAGCAGCCGCCCGTCGGCGAGCACCACGTCCAGGCCGAGCACGTACTCGGCGGTGACTCCGTACTTGACGCAGCACAGCCCGCCGGAGGCGGTGCCGATGTTGCCGCCGATCGTGCACTCCTCCCAGCTGGAGGGGTCGGGCGGGTAGGACAGGCCGACCTCGGCCACGGCCCGGGACAGCGCGGCGTTGACCACTCCCGGTTCGACGACGGCGATCCGGTCGACGGCGTTGACCTCCAGGATGCGGTCCATGCGCAGCAGCGACAGCACGATGCAGCCGTCGGTGGCGTTGGCGGCGCCGGACAGGCCGGTGCGGGCGCCCTGGGGGACGACGGGGGTGCGGGTCGCGGTGGCCGTCCGCATGACGTGCTGCACCTCTTCGACGGTGCGCGGCAGGACCACCGCCACGGGGGTTCCGGCCTCGCAGAAGCCGGCCATGTCGTGGGTGTAGGCGGCCATGACGTCGGGGTCGGTGAGGACCGCGTCGGCCGGTAGCCCGTCCTTGAGCTGTGCGATCGTTGCGCCCATCTCCCCACCCTGGCACCCGCCGCCGGGCCGGACAACAGTGCGCGCCGGGGGTGCGACCGCCGGGGCGGCCCGCCGCCCTGCCCGGTGCACGGGCGGTTGCAGGGAGCAGGTGGCGCCGCCCCGGGGCGCAGGGCGGTGGCGCCATGTCGGAAGGGATGGCGCCACCGGGCGACGAAGGCAGCACGGGGGCCTGCCCTCGAACCCTGCGACCACGAACCTACCCTAACGAGAGGGTAGGTTTGTAGTGCACCACAGGTGCACGTCGCTGCCGCATCCCGATCCGGTCTCGCCCCGACTCCGGACCGGACCGCGGCAGTTGCGGCGACCGCCCCGAGGACCGACGTCAGGAGAACCCGTGGCATCCTCCCCCGTGGAGTGTTCCTCCTGCGGCGAGACCGACGACCTGCGGGGCGCGCCGGAGGCCGGCGACATCCGGATCACCTGCGGCAGTTGCGGTGCGCACTGGCTGCGCGGCGGTCCGCGCTGCGCGACCTGCGGCGGCGGCGATCTCGTCGAGCGCCCGCAGGCGATGACACGTCATTCCCGGGGCACCCAGCTGTCCATCATCGGCTGGCAGCAGGTACCGCTGTGCCGGGTCTGCGACGCCGCGGCGCTGCGGACGTCCATCGCCGACAACGTGCCGCTCCCCCACACCTATGTGGCGGCCGCCCTGCGGGACGCGTCACCGGACACCCGGCCGCCCGCGACCGGCCCGGCCCGCCCGGCGGACGCACCGGCCCGGCCCGGCCCCCGCACCCGGTCCGCCCCGGCCGAGCCGCAGCCCGCCCCGCCCTCGAAGACGCCGAAGACCCCGCAGGCCGCGCAGGCCGCGCAGGCCGCGCAACCCCCGGCGGCGGGCGCGACCGGGGCGACCCGGCCGACGGGCGGCGGGGCGACTCGGCAGCCCGGCGGTCCACCCGCGCGCAGGCCGGGGACCAGGCCGCCCGCCGGTGCGGTGCCGACCGTCCGGCAGGCGATCCAGGCGTTCCTGACCGAGTCGTCGGGGGATGTCGACCACACCGCGCTGCTCCTGCTCGGCACGCACCTGGGGTCGGCCAGCCGGCTGTCGGTACTGGAGGAGCGGCAGGCCGCCGCCGACCTCGCCACCTGGGCTGCCGACCGCTGGCCCGACCGGCAGGCCGCCGCCCGCAGCCGCGCCCTCGACACCCTGTGCCGCGCGGTGGACTTCTGGGGTGCCCGGGGCTGGCTGGCCTCCGACCCGGCCGCGCACCTGCGTCCGGACTGAGGCAGGGGGCAGGACGCCCCCTGCACACAGGGAGACGCGGGGCGGAGAGTTGCGCGGGTGCGGCGTCTCAGCCTGCGGCGTCCAGGCGCTTCCGCAGCGTGCGGGCGAAGTCCTCCGCCGCTGCCAGCGAGGCCCGCAGGGAGGCGCATCGCGCCTCGGCCACCTCCCGGTACGCGTCGAGCCGCTGCCGCAGCCGCTCCCGCTCTGCCGGGTCGTCCCCGTCCGACGCCTGCAGTGCGTCGGCGACCTCCAGCAGGTCCCGCATCTCGTCCAGGGAGAGGTCCAGCGGCTTCATCTGGCGCACGACCCGGAGGCGTTCGATGTCGGCCTCGTCGTAGAGCCGGAAACCTCCCTTGCTGCGGGCGCTCGGAGTGACGAGGCCGACGTCCTCGTAGTGGCGGATGGTGCGCAGCGACAGGCCGGTACGCTCGGCCACCTCGCCGATCTGCATCTGGCGTTCCGCCATCCCGGTCGCTCTCCTCGGTCGTGTGGTGGGTGGGTCCACCCGGCGGGGACGCCTGCGAGTCCGAACAGCGGTCCAGTACGTGACGTTAATCACCAGGCCACGGCGTTCCTTTACCTGGTATTCACCGTTCCGACCGCGCATTCGACCCTCACGTCAGGGTAGAGTTTTACGTGGCTCACCGCGCTGTACACGCAGCCGCGTGGGCCGCCGCAGCGCGGACCGTGCAACCGGTCCCGGCGGCACCCACAGCCTTCCGGGCAATGATGCCCGACCGGCAGCCGAGACGCTGCCCCCGCCCCGGCGGGCCGCCATCGAGAGTGCGCCCGCTCCTTCGGTTCCACCACCGTGTGGGCCGTGCCCCGAAGTGCGTGCAGCGGTGTCTGTGCGCCTGAGCAGAAACGGTTGCATGTCCTCCTCGCTGCCCGCGGCCTCCCGGCTGCGTCTGTCCCGGCCTGACTGGCTGGCGTCTCCGAAGGTGTTCCGTACCGAGGTCCTGGCCGGCCTGGTGGTCGCGCTGGCGTTGATCCCGGAGGCGATCTCGTTCTCCATCATCGCCGGTGTCGACCCGGCGGTGGGCCTGTTCGCCTCGTTCACGATGGCCGTGGTCATCTCCATCGTCGGTGGCCGCAAGGCCATGATCTCCGCCGCGACCGGCGCGATGGCCCTGGTCATCGCGCCCCTGAACCACCAGTACGGGCTGGGCTACCTGATCGGCGCGGTCATCCTGGGCGGCCTGATGCAGATCGTCATGGGAGCCGTCGGCGTCGCCAAACTGATGCGGTTCGTACCCCGCTCGGTCATGGTCGGCTTCGTCAACGCCCTGGCCATCCTCATCTTCATGGCCCAGATCCCCGAGATGCGCGACGTGCCGTGGGCGGTCTACCCGCTCGTCGTCGCCGGCCTCGCCCTGATGGTGTTCTTCCCGAAGATCACCACCGTGGTCCCCGCACCCCTGGTCTCCATCGTCACCCTCACCGTCATCACCGTGGCCGCCGGCATCGCCGTGCCCAACGTCGGCGACAAGGGTGAGCTGCCCTCCTCGCTGCCCATCCCCGGCCTGCCCGACATGCCCCTGACCCTGGACGCGCTCACCACCATCGCCCCCTACGCGTTCGCCTTCGCACTGGTCGGCCTGATGGAGTCGCTGATGACGGCGAAACTCGTCGACGACATCACCGACACCCACTCCAACAAGACCCGCGAGTCCATCGGCCAGGGCGTCGCCAACGTCATCACCGGCTTCTTCGGCGGCATGGGCGGCTGCGCCATGATCGGCCAGACCATGATCAACGTGAAGACCTCCGGCGCCCGCACCCGCCTGTCCACCTTCCTCTCCGGCGTCTTCCTGATGATCCTGGTCGTCGTCTTCGGACCCGTCGTCTCCACCATCCCCATGGCCGCGCTCGTCGCGGTGATGATCCTGGTCGCGTTCGCCACCTTCGACTGGCACTCCGTCCACCCCAAGACCCTCAGGCGCATGCCGCTGGGCGAGACCGTGGTCATGACCGTCACCGTCGTCGTGGTCGTCGCCACCCACAACCTCGCCATCGGCGTCATCGTCGGCTGCATCACCGCCATGGTCATCTTCGCCAAGCGCGTCGCCCGCCTCGCCGAGGTCTCCGGTGTGGTCGACCCCGACGGCAACCAGGTCGTCTACGCCGTCACCGGGGAGTTGTTCTTCGCCTCCTCCAACGACCTCGTCTACCAGTTCAACTACCGCGACGACCCCGACGACGTCGTCATCGACCTCACCGACGCCCACATCTGGGACGCCTCCTCCGTCGCCGCCCTCGACGCCATCGAGACCAAGTACGCCACCCGCGGCAAGAAGGTCACCATCATCGGCCTCAACAAGGTCAGCGCCGAGATGCACGACAAACTCGCCGGACAACTCACCGCCGGACACTGAACCGGCCGACCGCCGGCGCCCGCCCCTCGCGGGTCCCGGCGGTCTTCCCGACCCGCGGTCGGACGGGTCATTCTGCCCTGACGGACCCGTCCGGCCGCGTCGCACCAGGAGGCACCGCTGAGTACGCAGGCAGACCCCGCCGCACGGGCCGCGAAGGCCCGGCAGAGCGGAGAACCGCCCGCCGCCGGCGGGCGGTTCTCCGGGTGGCGGATCGTCGGCCTGAGCGCTGCGGCACTGGCCCTGACCGCACCGGGTCAGACCGCGGGCATCTCCGTCTTCGTCGACCCGATGATCGCCGACCTCGGGATCAGCCGCACGGCCGTCTCCACCGCCTACCTCACCGGCACGCTGGTGGGCGCGTGCGCGATGCCGTCGATCGGCCGCTGCGTGGACCGGTACGGCCCCCGCGCGGTGATGGCCGTGGTCGGCGCGGTCTTCGGCGCCGTCCTGCTGGCGCTGTCCTTCACCTCCGGCATCGTCGGCCTGACCGCCGGCTTCGCGGGCGTCCGCATGGCCGGCCAGGGCGCCCTCACGCTGGTGGCCACCACCACGGTCGCCTACTGGTTCGACCGGCGACGCGGGCTCGCCCTGGGCCTCACCAGCGCCGTCGGCGCCGCCGGCATCTCGCTGGCCCCCCTGCTGATCGAGGTGCTGATCGCCGACGTCGGCTGGCGCCGGGCCTGGGCCGTCGAGGGTGTGCTGATCTGGGCCCTGGTGGTGCCCATCGCCCTGCTGGGCATCCGCAACCGGCCCGCGGACATCGGCCAGCACGTGGACGGCGTGCCGCCCGCGCCCGGCGCGGAGGACCACACAGCCGCGGGCTGGCCGCTGCGGCAGGTGCTGCGCAGCGGCATGTTCTGGGCGGTCGCGGCGTGCCTGTCGGCCAGCAGCATGCTGGTGACGGGCCTCAACTTCCACCAGATCGCCCTGCTCGGCGAGCGCGGACTGAGCCCGGTCGCCGCCGCGGCCAACTTCCTCCCGCAGACCCTCGCCGCGCTGCTGGCCGGCTTCGCGGCCGGGGCGCTGCTCGACCGCGTCTCCCCCAAGGCGGTGCTGACGGCGGCCATGGCGGTGCTCGCCGCGGCTGTGCTGTGCGTGCGCTTCGTGGAGCCCGGCTGGACGGCGCTGGCCTTCGGGTTCCTGCTCGGCGGCTCCGGCGGAGTGCTGCGGTCGGTGGAGGCCGCCGCGTTCCCGCGGTACTTCGGGACCGCCCACCTCGGGGCGATCCGCGGTTGCGCCCACACCATCACGGTGGGGGCCAGCGCGTTCGGGCCGCTTGCGGTGGCGATGGGCCGGGATCTCACCGGCAGCTACGCCCCGGCGATGCTCGCGTTCGCCGTTCTGCCGGCGGTCGCGGCCGTCCTGGTGCTGTGCGCCCGCGAGCCCGCCGTCCGAAAGGTACGGGATCAGTCGTGACGGGCGAGCTTCACCGCGGAGACGAGCAGGATCACGGCCAGCACGGGCATGAGCACCAGGTCAGGGAAGACTCCCAGGAGCAGCCCGCCCAGCACCGCACCGACGACTGAGCCCACTGCCATGAGCAGGGCGAAGCGGAGGTTCGCGCCGAGGACAGCGAAACTGCCGTCCCGGCTGTAGCGGGCGAACGCGACCAGCATCGTCGGCAACGACACCAGCAGCGAGAGGCTTCCCGCGGTCTTGATGTCCTCGCCGAACAGCAGCACGATCGTCGGGATCAGCAGCTCGCCCCCGGCGACCCCCATGATCGCCGCCACCACCCCGATACCGAACCCGGCAGCGACCCCGCAGGGGACCTGGGCCCACAGCGGCAGGGTGAGCGCGTCCACGGCGGTGGTGTGCGTGACCACCAAGGCCACTGCCATGAGCACCATCAGAGCCGCCAGCACCCTGCACAGGGTGGCGCTGCGCATGCGCACGGCCCAGGTGGCCCCGACCCAGGCCCCCAGCAGGCTGCCCGCCAGCAGGTTGACCGCGACGGGCCAGCGCGCGGCCAGGTCGGCGGCGGGGACCACTGCCAGCCGCGCGGGCAGCGCGACCAGAACGACGACCAGGCTCATCGCCTTGTTCAGGATGACTGCCGAGAGCGCGGCGAACCCGAAGAGGCTGATCAGCAGCGGCAGGCGGAACTCCGCGCCGCCCAGCCCGATCATCCCGCCCAGCACGCCGACCGCCGCTCCCGCGCCGAACACCTCGGGCATCGAACGGGTCGAACGGGTCGAGCGGGTCGGGACCAGGTTCCGGTCAGTGGCCATGACGCGCATTCTCGCCACTCACCGCCCCGGCCTGCCATGGAACAGGCGCGGCTTCGGAGCATGGCACCGGGCAGGCGCTCGGGACTTGTCCGAACCGCCGTGACGACACCGTCGACGCAACCCGGTCGGAGTCGCGCACACCGCACCCCCGGCGGGGGCGGACCACCGGGGGTGCGAGTCGGGTGGGGCGGCGGCGGGCCGCCCGGGCGGGTCAGAGGTTGCCGCGCTTGGCCTGCTCGCGCTCGATGGCCTCGAACAGGGCCTTGAAGTTGCCCTTGCCGAAGCCCATGGAGCCGTGCCGCTCGATCATCTCGAAGAACACCGTGGGCCGGTCCTGGACGGGCTTGGTGAAGATCTGCAGCAGGTAGCCGTCCTCGTCGCGGTCGGCGAGGATCTTCAGCTCGCGCAGCTCGTCGATCGGCACCCGGGTGTCGCCGACCCACTCGCCGAGCGTCTCGTAGTAGGAGTCGGGCACGTCGAGGAACTGCACGCCGGCCGCCCGCATGGTGCGCACGGTGGAGACGATGTCGTTCGTGGCGAGCGCGATGTGCTGGACGCCGGGGCCGCCGTAGAACTCCAGGTACTCGTCGATCTGCGACTTCTTCTTGGCGATGGCCGGTTCGTTGATCGGGAACTTGACCTTCTTGGTGCCGTCGGCGACGACCTTGGACATCAGCGCGGAGTACTCGGTGGCGATGTCGTCGCCGACGAACTCCTTCATGTTGGTGAAGCCCATGACCTTGTTGTAGAACGCCACCCACTCGTTCATCCGGCCCAGTTCGACGTTGCCGACGCAGTGGTCGACGGCCTGGAAGGTGCGCTTGGCGGGCGGGGCGACCATGGGCTCGACGGCGCTGAAGCCCGGCAGGTACGGGCCCTCGTAGCCGGAGCGGTCGACGAGGGTGTGGCGGGTCTTGCCGTAGGTGGCGATGGCGGCGAGCACGACGGTGCCGTGCTCGTCCTTCAGCTCGTACGGCTCGGTGAGGCCGGTGGCGCCCTGCGCGACGGCACGCGCGTAGGCGGCGCGTGCGTCGGGCACCTCGATGGCGAGGTCGACGACGCCGTCACCGTGCTCGGCCACGTGCTCGGCGAGGAAGCGCCCGGCGTCGGTGGTGGCCTTGATGACGGAGGTCAGCACGAAGCGCGCGGAGCCGGACTCCAGGACGTAACTGGCGGTCTCGCGGCTGCCGTTCTCCGGTCCGGAGTAGGCGACGAGCTTCATGCCGAAGGCGGTCGAGTAGTAGTGCGCGGCCTGCTTGGCGTTGCCCACGGCGAAGACGACCGCGTCCATGCCCTTCACCGGGAAGGGGTCGGCCTGCCGCGATGCCTGGGTGGTCTCAAGGGTCTCAGTCATGTCCGCAGGCTCCCTCTCTACGGCATGATGCGCAATAGTTCTTGCATTCACTGGACAATCTGCTCAGTAGATGGCCGGTAGGAGCGGGCGATCTGCACAGGATGACCACCGGAACGACCATCGGGAGAGGGCACGCATGGGCATCGACGAGCTGGACGGCCGGCTGCTGGAGCTGCTCGCCGAGGAGCCGCGGGTGGGTGTGCTGGAGGCGTCACGGCGGTTGCAGGTCGCCCGCGGCACCGTGCAGGCGCGGCTGGACCGCCTCCGGTCGTCGGGGGTGATCCGCGGTTTCGGCCCGGACGTCGACCCGGCGGCGCTGGGCTACCCGGTGACGGCGTTCGCCACGCTGGAGATCAAGCAGGGTCAGGGCGCGGACGTGCGGGCGCACCTGGCGACGGTGCCGGAGGTGCTGGAGCTGCACACCATCACCGGGCACGGCGACATGCTGTGCCGCCTGGTGGCCCGGTCCAACGGGGACCTCCAGCGGGTCATCGACCGGGTGGTGGGCTTCGACGGCATCATGCGGGCTTCGACGGCGATCGTGATGGAGAACCCGGTGCCGCTGCGCATCGTCCCGCTGGTGCGGCAGGCGTCCCGCGGCACAGGCGGCTGAGGGCACCTGTCGCGGCCCGCTTCGACCCCGTCCGTCAGCAGGTGGGGACGGGGCCGCCGTCGCGCAGGGCGGCGAGCGCGTCGAGCGCGCCGCCCAGCGTGGTGACGGGCACCAGCCGCAGCCCCTCGTGCAGTTGCGCGCCCGCGTCGGCGCACTCCGCCTCCGGCACCAGGAACACCGTGGCACCGTCCCGGCGGGCGGCCTGCGTCTTCAGCGGCACACCGCCCACCGGCCCGACCGTGCCGTCTGCCTTGATGGTGCCGGTACCGGCGACGGTCCGGCCTCCCGTGAGGTCACCGCCGCTGCCGTCGCCCTCCAGCTTGTCGATGACACCCAGGGTGAACATCAGCCCGGCACTCGGCCCGCCGACGTCCTCCAGGCGCAGCCGCACCTCCACCTCGTCGGGTGACAGCTCCAGGCGGCGCAGCGCGGCCTGGACCGCGGAGTCCTGGGAGCGCCGCATCTCGGCGGTGTTGTGCCGGCGGATCTCGTCGACGTTGCCGCCGACCGGGTACACCGCGTCGAGCGGCATCACGGCCCGCTGCCCGGAGAACCAGCCGCGGACCACCGCGGGCAGCCGCACCGGGTCGTCCGGGCCGGTCGCCGCGATGGTGGTCATCAGCAGCTCGCCCTCGGAGGTGCGTCCGTCGCCGCCGTCGGCGTCGGTGACCGTGATCACGGGCCGGCCGCGGTCCTCCCCGAGCACGTCGGTGGTGATCCCCGGCTGCGCCACCGCGTACGGCAGCGGGACGAGCGCGGCGACGGCGAGCAGGGCGGCGACCAGCGCGGCGCAGACGGCCAGGGCCGGGCCGCGGCGGAGGCGGGGAGAGGAGGTCACCCGTGCAATCTAGAGCACGGCCGCCCGCCGGGCCGCACCCGCCTCGGCCCCGCCGCGCGCCGCTCAGCTCAGCGCGTCGGCGACCTCCGTGGCGGCGGCGACCACCCGGTGGCCGACCTGCTCGGGCACCGACTCGGCGAGCATCACCACGCCGACGCTGCCCTCGATGCCGCCGACCCCGAGCAGGGGCGCGGCGGCGCCGCAGGCGCCGGCCTCCAACTCGCCGCGGGTGAGCACGAAGCCGGTGTCCAGTTCGTCGTCGGGGCGGCGGCCGGCGAGGATGGCCCGGCCGGCGGCGCCCCGGTCGAGCGGGTGGCGGAACCCGGTGCGGTAGGCGACGTGGTAGTCCGTCCAGCTGGGCTCGACCACGGCGACCGCCAGCGCCTCGTTGCCGTCGACGAGCGTGAGGTGGGCGGTCGCGCCCACCTCCTCCGCGAGCGAGCGCAGCGCGGGCAGCGCGGCCTCCCTGACCAGCGGGTGGACCTGCCTGCCCAGGCGCAGCACGCCGAGGCCGACCCGGGCCCGGCCGCCGAGGTCGCGGCGTATCAGGGAGTGCTGCTCCAGCGTGGCGAGCAGGCGGTAGATGACGGTCCGGTTGACCCCGAGTTTGTTGGACAGCTCGGTCACGGTCAGCCCGTGGTCGGTGTCGGCAAGCAGTTTCAGGACGCGAAGTCCCCGGTCGAGCGTCTGAGATGTCTCCGCGGTCACGACGCCCCTCCTCGTGTGAGTGGCGGCGGCGGTCTTCGGGTGAAGCAGGGTCGCGCATGCAGTGCCGGTCCCGCCGGGCAGCATGCGCAGAGAAGGCCACCGGCCGCGCTGGCAGGCCGCACCGGCTGCGCTCCGGGGCGGCGCTGCCACGGGGCGTGTGCGTGACCGGAAACCTAGCGATCGGCACCGCTCACCGGAAGACCACGTCCAGAATCCGGGCAATATCTCGGCAAAGCCGTCCGCTTTGCGAGTGTTTGCCCGGGGCGCGCAGTCAGCTTCCGGGCACTCCCGGCGTGCAGAACCACGCGGACGGTGCGCCGGTCGGCGCACCCGGTCGCGCTTCCGCCGGTCAGCGCATGCGGGTGGCCCACTCCCGGACCTTGTCGATGCGCTGCTTGAGCTGCCCCGCGGTCGCCTCGGCGCTCGGCGGACCGCCGCACAGCCGCCGCAGCTCGGTGTGGATCACGCCGTGCGGCTTGCCGCTCTGGTGGGAGTAGGCACCCACGAGGGAGTTCAGCTGCTTGCGCAGCTCCAGCAGCTCCTTGTGGGTGACGACGGGCCGCCGCTCGGCCGGCACCTCCAGCAGGTCGGCCTCCGTGTCGGGGCGCTTGCGGCTGTGCGCGATCTGCTTGGCCTGCCGCTTCTGCAGCAGCATCTGCACCTGGTCCGGCTCCAGCAGCCCGGGAATGCCGAGGTAGTCCTGCTCCTCCTCGCTGCCGGGGTGCGCCTGCATGCCGAACTCGGCGCCGTCGTACATGACCCGGTCGAAGACCGCGTCCGACTCCAGGGCCTCGAAGGGCAGTTGGTCACCGTCGCCGGTGTCCTCGTCCTGCTGCTTCTCGGCCTCCTTGAGCAGCGCGTCCTCCTCCGCGTACGGGTCGTCCTCGCTGTCCTTCTTCGGCTTGTCCAGGACGTGGTCGCGCTCGACCTCCATCTCGTGGGCGAAGCCCATCAGCATGGGGATCGTCGGCAGGAACACCGACGCCGTCTCGCCGCGCCGCCTGGACCGCACGAAGCGGCCCACCGCCTGCGCGAAGAACAGCGGCGTGGAGATGGTCGTGGCGTAGACGCCGACCGCCAGCCGCGGCACGTCCACCCCCTCGGACACCATGCGGACGGCGACCATCCAGCGGTCGTCGGAGTGGGTGAAGTCCTCGATCCGCTGCGAGGCGCCGGTGTCGTCGGACAGCACCACCGTCGCGGACCGGCCGGTGATCTCGCGCAGCAGCTTGGCGTAGGCGCGGGCGGAGTCCTGGTCGCTGGCGATGACCAGCGCACCGGCGTCCGGGATGCCCTTGCGCACCTCGGTGAGCCGCCGGTCGGCGGCCCGCAGCACGCTGGGCATCCACTCGCCGCGCGGGTCCAGCGCGGTCCGCCAGGCCTGCGAGACGGCGTCCTTGGTCATCGGCTCACCCAGCCGGGCGGCGATCTCGTCACCGGCCTTCGTCCGCCAGCGCATGCTGCCGCTGTAGGACAGGAAGATCACCGGCCGGACCACGCCGTCCCCGAGCGCGTGCCCGTAGCCGTAGGTGAAGTCCGCGACGGACCGGCGGATGCCGTCCGAGCCCTCCGCGTACGTCACATAGGGGATCGGGTTGGTGTCGGACCGGAACGGGGTGCCGGTAAGCGTCAGCCGCCGGGTCGCCGGGTCGAACGCCTCCGCGCACGCCTCGCCCCACGACTTGGAGTCGCCCGCGTGGTGGATCTCGTCCAGGATCACCAGCGTCTTGCGCTGCTCGCAGCGGTTGCGGTGCAGCATCGGCCGCACCCCGACACCGGCGTACGTCACGGCGACGCCGTGGTACTCCTTGCCGACCGGACCGGCGCTGTACCCCGGGTCGAGCTTGATCCCTATCCGGGCGGCGGCCTCGGCCCACTGCTTCTTCAGGTGCTCGGTAGGCGCGACCACGGTGACCTGCTGCACCACGTGGTGGTGCAGCAGCCAGGACGCCAGGGTGAGCGCGAAGGTGGTCTTGCCCGCGCCCGGGGTGGCCACCGCGAGGAAGTCCCTGGGCTGCTTCTCCAGGTACTGGTCCATCGCGGCCTGCTGCCAGGCGCGCAGCTTGCCCGCGGTGCCCCAGGGGGCACGTCCGGGGAAGGCCGGGGACAGGTGATGGGAGGAGGTGGTGGTAGTCACGGTCTCCGTCGGGCTGGGTCGGCGATCGGCAACCGCGTCAGCCTACCGGTGCTGCCGCACCCGCCCCCGGCGGACGCCGCCAACGCCCGCCAAGTGCGGCGTGCGTCACACCCCGCCACCGCCCTCCCGCAGGCGGCGCAGTTCCTCGGCGATCGGCTTGACCTCGTCGAGGCCGCCGGTGGCCACCGAGATGACAAGCCGCTCGGCGGCGTCGGTGTCCACCCGCAGCGTCTCACCGTTCAGACGCAGGAACGTGACGCAGGACAGCCACGCCGTGCGCTTGTTGCCGTCCACGAGCGGGCGGTTGACGGCGAGCGACTGGAGCAGGGCGGCTGCCTTGTCGAAGAGGTCCGCGTAGGCCTCCTGGCCGAACATGGCGGCGGAGGGGCGGTGCACGGCCGATTCGAGCAGGCCGATGTCGCGCACCGCCACCGGACCCTCGCAGGCGTACTCGGCGGGGGTGAGCACTTCCTCCGCGGAAAGGTAGAAGTAGGTCACTTCAGCCGGTCCATCAGCTCACGCCACCGCGCCGCCTCCTGCGACGCCACCTCTCGCACCATGGCGTCGCGGGCGTTCTTGGCGAGGTAGTCGTCCACCGCTCGGAGCACTACGGCGTGCATGCTGCGCCCCTCGCGCTCGGCCTGCGTCCTGAGCGCCTCGGTCCGGTCGTCGTCCAACCGCAGGTTCATAGCCATACCACGACGGCACCACCGCTTGACCCCACGGTGGTACCGAATTGTGGCGGGCGGGCCCGCCCCCGGGTCAGCCGGTGACGACGGCGGCCTGGGGGCGGATCGGGAGGCGGTTGACGGGGCGGCCGGTGGCCGCGCGCACTGCGGCGGCGACGGCGGCCGGGGCGACCACCACCGGCACCGAGCTGACCGACTTCGCGCCGAACGGGGCGACGACGTCCCGCTCCTCGACCAGCTTGACGATGCGCAGCGCGGGCGCGTCCAGCGACGTCGGCAGGGGGTAGCCGGTGAGGTCGGGGTGGCGTACGACGCCCTTGGCGACCCGCAGGTGCTCGAAGAGCGCGGCGCCCATGCCCTGCACCAGCCCGGCCTCGATCCGGGCCCGGACCTGCTCCGGGTTGAGCACCCGGCCGACGTCCTGGGCGAGCGCCAGCTCCACCACCCGTACCGTGCCCAGCTCGACGTCCACGTCGACCACGGCCCGCACGGCGGCGAACGCCATGCCGACGAAGGCGTCACCCTGGCCGGTGTCGTCCAGCGGCTCGGTGGGGTGCGGGCGGCACTGCGCGGTGGCCCACAGCTCCTTGCCGTCCAGCGCCTCCGCGACGGTGGTGGACAGCACGCCGTCGTAGGAGGTGATCTTGCCGTCGGCGATGGACAGCAGTTCGGCGGACATGCCGAACTTCGCGGCCAGCGGCTGGAGCAGCTGCGTCCTGACCATCTTCGCGGCGCGCTCGACGGCGCCGCCCGACACCCAGGTGTGCCGGCCCCTGGCGGCCGGGCCTGCGGGCGGCTGGTCGGTGTCGACGGGCGCGACGTACACCTCGTCGACGCCGAGTGTCTCCTGCACGATCTGCCGGGCGAGCGTGGTGAAGCCCTGGCCGGTGTCGACGGCGGCGCACAGCACGGTGGCCACCGGCCCGTCGACCTTGACGGTCGCGGTGGACACCTCGTCGGCGCCCTCCGCGCCGAGGACGTTGACCATGCCGAGCGCGTAGCCGACCCCGCGCCGAACGGCGCTCGGCTCGCCCGCGCCCTCGGGTCCGCCGGGCAGCAGCCACTCGTCCTCGGGGAGTTCGCTGGGCAGCGCGGGCAGCGGCGCCTCGCGGACCGCGGCGAGCAGTTCGGCGACGGGTGCCGGGCAGGTGACGGTCTGCCCGGTGGGCAGCAGGTCGCCGGTTCCCATCACGTTGCGGGCGCGCAGCTCGGCCGGCTCGATGCCCAGTTGATGCGCGAGCTTGTCCATCTGGCCCTCGTACGCGGCGCACACCTGGAGTGCGCCCTCTCCGCGGACGTGCCCGGCCGGCGGGTTGTTGGTGCGCACAGCCCAGCCGTCGACGACGGCGTGCGGCACCACGTACGGCCCGGCGGCGAAGGCGACGGCGGCGGCCAGCGCCTCGGACGAGCCGTCGGCGTACGCACCGGCGTCCATCAGGATCTGCGCCTCGACCTTCAGCAGCCGGCCCTCGGCGTCGGCGTGGTGGCGGTAGCGCAGCAGCGTGGGGTGGCGGTGGGCGTGGCCGAGGAAGGACTCCTCGCGGTTGGCGGCGAGCTTCACCGGGCAGCCGGTGCGCATCGCCAGCAGCCCCAGCGGCAGCTGGATGCTGAGGTCCTCGCGGTCGGCCATCGCCCCGGGCACGCCGGTGACGACGATCTTCACCTGGTCGGGGGTGAGGCCGAAGCAGGCGGCGGCGAGGTCCCGGTCGGTGTGCGGGTCGGTGCAGGCGGTGTAGATCTCCACGCCGCCGTCGGGCCGGGGGACGGCGAGTCCGGCCTCGGCGCCGATCGGCGCCGGGTCCTGCCGGCCGACGCGGTACAGGCCCTCCACGACGACGTCGCCGGTGACGTCCGGGTCGCCGTAGCGCAGCGGGATGTGGCGGACGAGGTTGCCGTCGGGGTGGACGGGGTCGGACTCGAAGGACTTCTCCGGGTCGGTGACCGGTTCCAGCACCTCGTACTCGACGGCGATCGCGGCGACCGCCAGACGCGCGGTGTCGGGGTGGTCGGCGGCGACGGCGGCGACCGGCTCGCCGTAGTGGCGGACCACGTCACGGGCGAACGCGGGCCGGTCGGCGGCGGTGCGGCCGTGGTTGGCGTCGCCGGGCACGTCCTCGTGGGTGATGACGGCGCGCACCCCGGGCATCGCCGCCGCCTCGGAGGTGTCGACCGACACGATCCGGGCGTGCGGGTGCGGTGCGCGCAGCACGGCGGCCCACAGCAGGCCCTCGGCCCACAGGTCCGCGGCGTACGGAAAGGTGCCCTGGGCCTTGGCCTGGGCGTCGGCCGGCCGGAGCGAGGTGCCGAGGCCGTGCGGTTCGGCGGACACCGGCGGCGGAAGCGGGGAGCCTCCGACCTGCGTCGTGGTCGCGGCATCGCTGGACGTCACTGCACGCCTCCCTCGTCACCGGGGCCCGGCTGCTGGGGAATGTGGGGACCGCCGTGCTCGCCGTGCGCCTCGGCGGCCTCCGCCGCGGCCCGCTGCGCGGCGGCGGCCCGTTCGGCGGTGACCTCGCGGACCGCTTCCAGCACGCCCCGGTAGCCGGAGCAGCGGCACAGGTTGCCGCAGAGCGCCTTGCGCGTCTCCAGTTCGGTGGGGGCGTGGTTGCCTTCGAGCAGGTCGTGCACGGTCATCGCCATGCCGGGCACGCAGAAGCCGCACTGCGCGCCGCCGCGGGCGGCGAGGGCGCGCTGCACGTCGGAGGGGGCACCGGGGGCGCCGAGCCCCTCGACGGTGCGGATCTCCGCGCCGGCGGCGGTGGCGCCGGGCACCAGGCAGGACGCGACGAGGCGGCCGTCGACCTGTACCGAGCAGGCGCCGCACTCGCCCTGCGAGCAGCCGTCCTTGGCCCCGGCGAGGCCGAGCCGCTCCCGCAGCACGTAGAGCAGGGACTCGCCGATCCACGCGTCGGTGACGGGCCGGTCGGCGCCGTTGACGTGCAGCACGTAGGAGGCGTGCGGGTGTTCGCTGGGGCGCCCGTCGAGGGCGCCGTCCGGTTCGGCGTCGAAGTCGCCGTCCTCGGGGCCGTCGTCCGCGAGGCTGCCGCTGCGGGAGGGCCCCTCGGCGGGGTCCGCGTCGTGGCCGGGGCGCTCGGGCGGGCCGTCGGCGGAGGGGTGCGGACCGTCGGCGGAGTACGGACCGTGGTGCTCCGGCTCGCCGCGGCCGGGCGGCACCGGGAACTCGCCGGAGTCGTCGACGCCGTGCCGGTCGGCGGGCGACGGCCACTGGCCGGCCGCTTCGCCGTGCCCGGCGAAGCCGTGGTCGGCCGCACGGTCGGAGCCCGCGGGCGGGGTGTGGTGGTCCTGCCACTGGGCGCCGGGGGCGGGTTGCACGCGGGCCTCGTGCGAGCCGGCCAGCGCGGCGGCTGCGCCCTGGCCCATGGCGGCGGCCGGGGTGGTGGGCGCGGGCGGTTCGGGGTCGGCCGGGGCGGCGTCGGCGAAGGGCAGGGTCCAGTGGCCGGTGGACGCGGGGTCGAGGGAGGCCGCAGCGGTCATCGGCGGGCCCAGCGTCGGCGGGGCCCAGCCCGCGCCGGTGCCGGGCGCGGCCAGCGGCGTCTCGCCGTCGGCGGAGTCGGGCCCGGGAAGCTGTATGAAGGCGGTGGAGTCACCGTCGTACTCGCCGCCCCAGCCGCCGGTCGGCGGGGTGGACGGCGACGGCTGCTGGTCGTTGCTCATGCGAGCGCCCTCCCCAGTCCCCGGCGGGCCAGTGCGGCCACAGTACGCCGCAACTGGAGGGCGGCGGGCGGAAGTGCCGGAGCGTCGGCCCCGGCTTCGGCCGGCACCGGGTCGGGAATGCAGGCCATCGCGACATACTCTCCAAAAGCGTGCAGTGCCTCCGGGGCGAGCGCGGTCGCACCGCGCTCGGAGACCACCGACCAGTCGATCAGCGACGCCACCCAGTTCTCCGCCTCCAGGGGCCGCAGCGGCATGGGGGCGACCGCGCCGATCGCGCACCGCACCCCGCGGCGGGCCGGGTCGAGCACCACCGCGGCGGAGGCGATGGCCCGGCTGGGGCCGGTCCGGCCGGTGGCCTTGATGAAGGTCTGCGGTGCGTGCAGCAGCGGGACGCGCAGGTGGCCGATGACCTCGCCGGGCTGCAGCATCTCCACGCCCGCGAGCAGGTGGCCGACGGGGATCTCGCGGCGGGTTCCCGCCGGTCCGGCGACCAGCAGCACGGCTTCGAGCGCGGCCAGCACCGGCAGGGTGTCGCCGGCCGGGGCGGCGCTCGCCACGTTGCCGCCCAGGGTGCCGGCGTTGCGCACCTGCGGCGGTCCTGCGGAGCGGGCGGCGGCGGCCAGCGCCGGGAAGAGGGCGGCGAAGTCGGGGCGGCCCATCCGGGCGAGCGTCAGCCCGGCGCCGAGCAGGCCGTGCCGGTCCTGGTACTCCCAGCCGCGGATCTCGCTGATGCGGCCGAGTCCCACCAGCGCGGCGGGGCGCAGCCGCCCGGAGTTCACCGCGACCATCAGGTCGGTACCGCCGGCCACCGGCACCGCCGCGGGCATGGCGGCGAGCGCGGCCACGGCCTCGTCGAGCGTGGCCGGCAGGGTGACGGCCCCCGCCGTCCCCGGGCCGTGCGGTGCGTGCGTGCTCACTCCAGCTGCCCCTTCCCCGGTCGTCCCGGTGCCCAGCCGTACGGTACGTGCTGAGGACCCGGACGTGGCAACTCTGGCACATCTCACGGCCGCTGCGACGCGAGGGTCCGGGAAGGGTGTTCGCACCCGCACCGTCATCGTTCACCCGCTTTCGCACCGATGTCGCCCGAGCGGCGCACCAGATACCGCTTGTCACCCTTGGCGGCTTTTGCAGGGATTGCGGAAAACCGGGTGCGGGCCCCGGTTTTCCGCCGTCGCGGGGAGCCATGCCTGCGGGGCGGCAGGGTCACACGATCGGGGGGCTCCCTTCGATCGGACGTCCGAGGACTCCGGGCCGCTGCTGCCAGGGCCGGGGTCCGGCGGGCGGCCGGTAGTCGACGCCGAACGCGTCCAGGCGTGCGTAGTGGGCGTCGTGCATGCGGCGTTCGAAGTCCGCCCAGTCGCGGTTCTCCCGGGGGCTCCAGGCGACCTCGGCGAACGCGGCGAGGCGCGGGAAGAGCTGGTAGTCGATGCGCTGCCGGGTCTCGGTGACCTCCGTCCACATGTTGGCCTGGGTGCCGATGACGTGCTTCTCCCGCTCGGTTCCGGCCAGTTGCGGCGGCACCGGCTCGAAGTGGTAGACGTCGCGCAGGCTGCGCACGTAGCCGATCGGCACCGGCTCGCCGGGTCCGTCGGCCTGCCGGTGGTCGAGGTAGACCTGCTGCTCGGGGCACATCACCACGTCGTGGCCGGCTTCGGCGGCGGCGATGCCGCCCGCGTAGCCGCGCCAGGAGGAGACGGCCGTGCCGGCGGGCAGGCCGCCTTCGAGGATCTCGTCCCAGCCGATGAGGCGGCGTCCGCGGGCGGCCAGCCACTGGGCGAAGTGCCCGATGAACCAGGACTGGAGGCCGTCCTCGTCCTTGACGCCGAGGTCGGCGATGCGCTGCTGCGCGGTGGCCGACGCCCGCCACTCGTCCTTGACGCACTCGTCGCCGCCGATGTGCACGTAAGGGCTGGGGAAGAGGTCGAGCACCTCCTCCAGCACCCCCTCGTAGAAGCGCAGCGTGCGCTCGGTGGGGGCCAGCACGTGCGGGCTGACGCCCCAGTCCGTCCACACGCCGAGCGCGGTGGTGTCGACGACGTCGGTGTTGCCCAGTTCGGGGTAGGCGGTGATGGCGGCCTGGGAGTGCCCGGGGATGTCGATCTCGGGCACGACGGTGACGTGTCGCCGGGCGGCGTAGGCGACGATCTCGCGGATGTCGTCCTGGGTGTAGTAGCCGCCGTGCGGGCGTTCGTCCCAGATGTCGGAGGCGCGGTGGCCGACCCGGGTGCGCGGGCGCCAGGCGCCCTGCTCGGTGAGGCGGGGGTGCCGTTTGATCTCGACGCGCCAGCCCTGGTCGTCGGTCAGGTGGAAGTGCAGCACGTTCAGTTTGTGGGCTGCGAGCAGGTCGATGTACCGCAGCACGCCGTCCTTGGGCGTGAAGTGCCGGGACACGTCGAGCATCAGGCCGCGCCAGGCGAACCGCGGCCGGTCGGTGAGGGTGCCGCGCGGCAGCGGCCACCGGTCGCGGCCGGTGACGGGGGCGCGGCGGCAGGCGTCGGGGCCGAGCAGCTGGCGCAGGGTCTGGGCGCCCCAGAACACCCCGGCGGCGGCGCCGCCGTGGAGGGTGACGCCCCGCTCGTCGACCGTCAGCCGGTAGCCCTCGGGACCGAGTTCACCGGCCACGTCGTCGGACACGGCGAGGTGGACGGCGGTGTGCCCGTCCGCCGCGGGGGCTTCCTCCCCGGGAGCGTCCGCCGAGCCGTCCGCCGGGCCGGCGGGGGGCAGCGGCAGGCCGGTGGCGGCGCCGACGGTGGCGCGCAGCCAGCGGGCGGTGTCCTCGGTGCCCGGTCCGGCGTGGAGCACGGTGCGGGCGTCGAGCACGGTCGGCGGTCCGTCCGGCGCGCCGGGCGGGCCGGCGGGGGCGGGCACCAGGGCGGGGGCGTGCGGGTCGGTCACTGCGGAGTCCATGGGTCAATCCTTCACTGCGCCGCCGAGTCCGGAGACCAGGCGTCGCTGGACGAGGACGAAGAAGACGAGCACGGGCACGGTCATGACGGTCGACGCCGCCATGACACCGCCCCAGTCGGGTGTGTCGGTGTCGAAGAAGACCAGCAGCGCCATGGGCAGGGTTGAGTTCTCGGTGGCGCTGATGATGAACGACTTGGCGAACAGGAAGTCGTTCCAGGCGGAGATGAAGGAGAAGACGCTGACCGCGGCGAGGCCGGGGAAGACCAGCGGGAAGAGGATCTGCCACAGGAACCGGGTGCGGCTCGCCCCGTCGATGTAGGCCTGCTCCTCCAGTGCCTCCGGCACCGCCCGGACGAAGCCGCGCAGCATCCAGATGGCGAACGGCAGCGAGAACGCCAGGTGGGGCAGGATGAGCGAACCGAGGGTGTTGAGCAGCCCGGCGTCGCGCATCAGGAAGAACATCGGGATGGTGAGCGCCTCGATGGGCACCATCTGGGCGATGAGGAACATGATCAGCAGCGTGGTGCGGAACCGGAAGCGGAACCGGGTGACGGCCGTCGCCGCCAGGAACGCGATGAGGGTGGAGGCCACCACGACGGTTCCGGCGACGAGCAGGCTGTTGACGAAGTAGCGGCCCAGGTCCTGCTGTTCGAAGACGCGGCGGAAGGAGTCCAGCGTCGGGGCGAGCGTCCAGGGGCGCGGCTGCGCGGACTGCACCTCTCCGGCCGGCTTGAACGCGGACAGCACCATCCAGTACAGCGGGAAGGCGACGACGGCCGCGACGAGCAGCGCCGAGGCCTCGGCGGCGAGCCGCCAGGGCTTCCTGACGGTGAAACGGAGCGGGCTGCTCACAGCTCCTCCCCCTTGCGTCGGATCAGTCGCAGGTAGACGAGCGTCACGGCCAGCAGGATCAGCAGCATGACGACGCCGATGGCCGAGCCGAGGCTGTACTGCGAGGAGGCGAACGCCTTCTGGTAGGCGTAGACGTTGAGCACGAGGTTCTGGCCGGCGATGCCGCCGCCGCCCGTCATCACGTAGATCTGCGTGAAGATCTTGAAGTCCCAGATGATCGACTGGATCGTCACCACGACGAGGATGGGCTTGAGCATCGGCGCCATGATGCTGCGCCAGGTCCGCCAGGTGGAGGAGCCGTCGAGCGAGGCGGCCTCCAGCACCTCGGAGGGGATCGCGCGGATTCCGGCGTACATGGTGACCATCACGAAGGGGAACGAGCACCACACGACGGCGAACAGCACCAGCGCGAAGGCGCTGTAGCGGCCGTACGTCCAGGAGAAGTCGGTCAGTCCGAGCAGCTTGTTGACCGGCCCGAAGTCGGCGTCGAAGAGGAACACCCACACGGTCGAGCCGGTGATGGCCGGGGTGGCCCACGCGCCCATGGCGGCGATCATCAGCAGCAGCCGGGGCACGGCCCTGATGCGGGTGAGCAGCACCGCCAGGGCGCAGCCGACGGCGAGCGTGGAGATGACGCAGGCGGCGGCGAAGACGACGGTGGCGGTGAGCACGCTCCAGAACTGGCTGTCGCCGAAGAGTTCGGCGTAGTTGTCCAGTCCCCGGAAGGTGGTGGGGGCACCGCCGCTGACCTGGGCCTGGTTGTACTCCAGGAAGGAGATCAGGCCCAGCTGGTAGATCGGGTAGACGAGCAGTCCGGCGAGGACGACCAGCGCGGGGGCGAGATAGAGCCAGGGCGTCCAGGCGCCCCCGCGCGGTGCGGCGGTGGTGCGGGCCATCGGGTCAGTCCTGGGCCTTCTGGAAGGCGTCGTCCATCTTCTTCGCGGCGTCCCGGGCCGCGGTGTCGACGTCCTTGCGGCCGGTGGCGACCTCCTGGAGCATCGTGGGCAGGACCTGGCCGGCGTCGATCTGGGCCCAGGCGGGGGTGGCGGGAACGAACTTGGCGCCGGCCTCCAGGGTGCGCACGAACGGCTCGACGAAGGGCTCGTCGGAGGCGACCTGCTGGCGGGTGTCGGAGAAGGTGGGCAGGAAGCCCATGGCGTCGAACAGCTTGCGCTGGGTCTCCTTGCCGGCGAGTTCGCGCATCAGGTCGACGGCGAGCGTGCGGTGCGAACTGCTCTTGAGCACGCCGAGGTTGTTGCCGCCCGCGAACGCCGGGGCGATGTCGCCCTTGTTGACGCCGGGCAGCGGGACGACCTTGTACTTGCCCTTGACCGCGCCGTCCTCCATGGCCTGCCGGCTGAAGTCGCCGCCGACGACCATGGCGGACTTGCCGCCCGCGAACGTCTGCACGTTGTCGTTGCCGCCCATCTGGGCGCACTTGGCGGCGGGGCAGTTGTCGGTGCCGAAGAGGTCGGTGTACGCCTTGATGCCCTTCTTCGCCTCGGGGCTGTCGACGGCGGCGGTGTGACCGCCGTCCTTCTCCTCGGCGAGTTCGCCGCCGTGGGCCCACAGGAACGGCATCGCGCCGTAGGTGTTGGCACCGCCGACCGCGAGGCCGTACAGCTCGGGGCGCTCCTTGCGGATCTTCTTCGCCGTGGCGGCCACCTCGCCGAGCGTGGTGGGGACCTCCAGGTTGAGGTCGTCGAAGACGTCGGTGCGGTAGTACAGGGCCCGCACGCCGACGAACAGCGGGGCGCCGTACACCTTGCCGTCGACGGTGACCGACTCCTTCGCGGCGGGGTCGGTGTCGGAGGCCTCGTCCCAGTCGCCGAACTCCTCGGTGACGTCGGCCAGTCCGCCGTCGGCGACGTAGCCGGCGGTGTCGGTGTTGCCGTACTCGATCAGGTCGGGTGCGGAGGAGGGGTCGTTGAAGGCGGCCTTCATCTTCTCGGCCCGGCTGTCGACGGGTATGTACTGCACGTCGACCTTGACGTCGTCGTGGCGTGCGGTGAACGCGCTGACGGCGTCCTGCACGATGTCGGCCTTCGGCTTGTTGTTGACCTCCTGGAACAGCCACACCCGCAGGGTGCCGCTCTTGTTGTCCTCGGAGGCGCCGTTGCCGGCGGAGGTGCCGGGGGCGCAGCCGGTGGCGGTGACCCCGGCGAGGGCGAGTGCGGCCAGGGGAACGGCCAGGCGGGTGGGAAGGCGGGTGGGAAGGCGGTGGGACCTGCGGGACGGAACGCGGGCGGAGAGCTTCATGGTGGTACTCCCGGCGGATCGGCATTGCAGCATGTGCAACGTGTGTTTCGTGCTGCACAACTTCGCTGGAGGCTATGGCTCATCCGGGCACGACGACAAGAGGTCTCGACCATTTCGTGACGTGCGGGCGCACTGCGTGCAACGCCGGACCGGCGGCGCCTGCCGGGCGGCGACACACCTCTGACCCGCGCCCGGAACTTCGACGCAATCCGCTGTCAACCGAATCGGGACCCTCGACAACTCTTGGATAACCGCCGGGCGGCTGGCTCGCGGCATCCGCACAGGAGGTAGACGCACCGGTGGTCGGCAGCGGGGACGGACCCGCACCGTGCCGGTGGCGCACGTCCCGTGCCGGGCGGCGACTCCAGCTCCCTGAACCCAGAAGGCATCTTCCATGAACGCCATTCCGCTGCTGTTGATCGGCCTTGCGATGTTCGCAGGCGGATACGTCCTCTACTCGAAGTTCCTGGGCGACCGGGTCTACAGGCTTGACGCGTCCTTCACCACGCCCGCGCACGAACTGCAGGACGGCGTGGACCACGTCCCGACCAACAAGTTCGTCCTGTGGGGCCACCACTTCACCTCGGTCGCGGGCGCGGCGCCGATCGTCGGCCCCGCAGTCGCCGTGATCTGGGGCTGGCTGCCCGCGTTCCTGTGGGTCACGCTCGGCACGGTCTTCTTCGCGGGCATGCACGACCTGGGCGCCCTGTGGGCCTCGGTGCGCAACAAGGGCCGCTCGATGGGCACGCTCTCCGGCCGCTACATCGGCCGCCGGGGCGCGAACCTCTTCCTCGTCGTGATCTTCCTGCTGCTCCTGATGGTGATCGCGGCCTTCGCGGTGGTCATCACGAACCTGCTGGTCTCCACCCCCTCGGCCGTGATCCCAGCCTGGGGCGCGGTCGCGGTGGCGCTGCTGGTCGGCCAGGCGATCTACCGCTACAAGATGAGCCTCGGCCTGGTCACCGTGGTCGGTGTCGTGGCGCTCTACGGCCTGATCCTGCTCGGTGACGCCGTCCCGGTGGAGCTGCCCGACCCGATCCTGGGCATGTCCCCGGCGACCTTCTGGATCGTGGCCCTCTTCGTCTACGCCGGCACTGCCTCCCTGCTGCCCGTGTGGGTGCTGCTCCAGCCGCGTGACTACATCAACGGCATCCAGCTCTTCGTCGGGCTCGGCATCCTGTTCGTCTCGGTGCTGCTGAGCGCCCCGACGGTCGTCGCCCCGGCCTTCAACGACGCCGTCCCCGCGGGCACCCCGGACCTCCTGCCGCTGCTCTTCGTCACCATCGCGTGCGGTGCGATCTCCGGCTTCCACGGCATGGTCTCCTCGGGCACCACGTCGAAGCAGCTGGACAAGGAGACCGACGCCCGCTTCGTCGGCTACTTCGGCGCGGTCGGCGAGGGCATGCTCGCGCTCGGCGCGATCATCGCCGCCGTCGCGGGCTTCCGCACCCTGGCCGACTGGGAGGCCGTCTACACCGCCTTCGGCCAGGGCGGGGTCGGGGCGTTCGTCACGGGCGGCGGCCAGATCGTCAACAGCGGTCTGGGCCTGCCGGCCTCGCTCAGCTCGACGGTCCTGGCCACCATGGCGATCCTGTTCGCCGCCACCACCATGGACACCGGCGTGCGCCTGCTGCGCTTCGTCGTCCAGGAGGCCGGCGAGGTCGCGAGGTTGAAGATCAACAACGGTGTCGGCACCCTCGTCGTGCTCGCCGCCGGCATGGGACTCACCTTCAGCCAGGGCGCCGACGGCGCCGGCGGCCTCCGCATCTGGCCGCTGTTCGGCACCAGCAACCAGCTGCTGGCCGCCCTGACCCTGTCCATCGTCGCGGTCATGCTGATCCGCAAGCGCCGCAACCCGGCGCCCGTGCTGGTGCCGCTCGTGTTCGTGTTCGCAATGGCCTTCTGGGCCGCGCTCGCACAGCTCGGCGACCTCTACGAGGCCGGGGACTGGCTGCTGCTGGCCATCGACGTCGTCATCATCGTCGCCGCCGTGTGGGTCGCCTTCGAGGCGGTCGTCGCGATGCGGCGGGCGTCCCAGGAGCCGCCGGAGGCCCTTGACGCCGACGCGACGGAGAACGCCGGGCTGAGGAGGTGACAACCCGCTGGGCCTCGCTCCGGGCCGGGCTGGAGGAGTTCTACGCCGGCCCCTACCGGCGTACCTTCGCCCGCGCCCGGCGCGAGGAGGACGACCTCTTCCGGATGGTCGTCCTCGCGGAGGCCTTGGGCGTACCCGACCCGGCGGCGTACTACACCGTCGAGCTGATGCCCGCCCTCTACGAGGACTTCCACGCCTGGCACCTTCGGATGGGCATGGACCACTCGCCACTGGAGCACGTCGGATGCTGCTAGACCTCATCACCTCGCGCAGGGTCGTCTTCGTCGGCGGCAAGGGCGGGGTCGGCAAGACGTCCGTCGCCGCAGCGCTCGCCCTCGGCCGGGCCTGGGCGGGCGCCCGCGTGCTGCTGGTCTCCACCGACCCCGCCCACAACCTCGGCCACCTCTGGGACCGCCCCGTGGGCGACGAGCCCACGCGCCTCGCCGGCCCCGGGGACCTCACCCCCGGGGCCGGGACGGCGGGGTGCGTCGACGGGCTGGAGATCGACCCGGAGCGCACGGTCGAGCAGCACCTGTCCGCTGTCGCCGGGACGATGCGGCGTCTGCTCCCCGAGCGGATGCACGCACCGGCCGCCCGGCACCTGGAGCTGGCCCGGCAGGCCCCCGGCACCCACGAGTCGGCGGTGCTGGAGCGGATCGCCGAGGCGGTGGAGCTCGGGGAGGAGGCGTACGACCTGGTCGTCTTCGACACCGCCCCGTCCGGCCACACGCTGCGGCTGCTCGCACTGCCCGAGCAGCTCACCTCCTGGACCGAGGCCCTGCTCGCCAACCGTGACCGGTCCGAGCGGTTCGGCGACGCGCTGCGCGGCCTCGGCGGCGGCGAGGAGACCGACCGCGACGCCGAGCTGCGCCGGATCCTCGTCACCCGGCGCGACCGCTTCGCCCGGCTGCGCGAAGTGGTGACGGACCCGACCAGGACCGGGTTCGTGGTCGTGCTGGCCGCCGAGCTGCTGCCGATCGCCGAGACCATGGAGGTGTACGACAGACTCACCGGCCTCGGCGTCGACGTGTCCGCTCTCGTCGCCAACCGCCGTTCCCCGGCGGACGCCGGTGAGCTGCTCGCCCGGCGCCGGGAGCAGGAGGACCGGCACCTCGTCCGACTGCGGCAGCAGATCCCGGACGTACCGCTGCTCGACGTGCCGCTGCTGCCGGGGGATCTGGTGGGCACCGAGGCACTCGCCGCGCTGGCCGACCGGCTCGGACCCTCCTCCTGAGTTCCGGACACCCGGCCCGGCCGGGCCCGTGCGGGATCAGCCGCGACGGTCCCGGTCCGTCAGCGCGTACGCGGCGAGCAGGCAGAGGGCGCACCCCGGCACCCAGGCGAGCTGGTACCAGTAGAAGAACGGCGTCCCGGCGAGCATCGGGCTCGCACCGGCGTACCAGGGGACCCACAGCAGGCCTGCGGCGGGCGCGAGAAGCAGTACGGCGATCGCGACGCGCCGCAGCCGCTGAGGACCCCTACGCCCCATGACCTGCGCTCCTCTCCCGCTCGATGCCGGTCTGTGCAAGAGTTGCCCAGCCGCCTGAACCGGTTGACAGCAAGTTTCCACGAGATTTCCCCCCGGTTCCCCTGTCCTCCGGACAGGCCCCCGGCGCAACTCTTCTGCGAGGGCACAGGCACGCAAGGACGGTGACCCATGGCCGACGTCGCCATGACCGCGACGTTCCTCGCCGTGATCGGCGGAGCGTCACTGCTCGCCATGACCGCGCGCCGCCTGCACCCCAATGACAAGCTGCCCTCGCTGGAGGGCTGGGCGCTGGCCGACCGCAGCCTCGGCCCCGTCTGGACCTGGCTGCTGCTCGGCGGCACGATCTTCACCGCCTACACCTTCACCGCCGTCCCCGGACTGGCGTACGGCAACGGCGGCGCCGCCTTCTTCGCGGTGCCGTACACGGTGATCGTCTGCCCGATCGCCTTCGTCCTGCTGAGCCGCCTGTGGACCGTGGCCCGCCGGAACGGCTACGTCACCGTCGCCGACTTCGTACGCGGACGCTACGGGTCGCCGCCGCTGGCCCTGGTGGTCGCGCTGACCGGCATCCTGGCGACCATGCCGTATCTGGCGCTTCAACTGCTCGGCATACGCGCGGTGCTGACCGCCGGCGGCGTGTACCCGCAGGGGGCGGCCGGCGCCCTGGTGATGGTGGCGCTGTTCGCGGGGCTCGCGGTGGCCACCTACCGGCACGGGCTGCGCGCCCCCACCGTCATCTCCGCGCTCAAGGCGGTGGCGGTCTTCGTCTCCCTGACCGCCGTGTGCTGGCTGGTCCTGGAGCGGCTCGGCGGGCCCGGCGCCGTGTTCGAGGGCGCGGCCCGGCGGCTCGGCGGCACGGACGTGGCCCACTCCCCCCTGCTCCTGTCCCCCGAGCAGCAGCCCGCCTACGCCACACTCGCCCTCGGCTCCGCGCTTGCCCTGCTGATGTACCCCCACGTGCTCACCGCCGCCTTCGCCGCCGACAGCCCGCGCACCCTGCGCAAGGTGAGCGTGGCGCTTCCCGCCTGGACGGGGCTCCTCGCACTGTTCGGATTCCTGGGTATCGCCGCGCTCGCGGCGGGAGTGCGGGCACCTCTGGGAGGCGCCGAGTCCGCCGTGCCGATGCTGGTCGACCAGCTGATGCCGGGGGCGCTGGCCGGGCTGGTGTTCGGCGCGATCACCGTGGGGGCGCTCGTCCCGGCCGCCGTGATGTCCATCGCGGCGGCCACCAGCTTCGTACGCAACGTGTACGTCGAGTACGTCCACCCCACCGCCACGCCCAAGCGCCAGGTGCGCATCGCCAAGGCGGTGTCGCTCACCGCCAAGGTGGGCGCGGTGGCCTTCGTGTTCGGCCTGCGCGACCAGGACGCCATCAACCTCCAGCTCCTCGGCGGGGTCTGGATTCTGCAGATCTTCCCCGCGGTGGCCGTGGGGCTGTTCACCGCGCGGCTGCATCCGCGGGCACTGCTCGCCGGGTGGGGCGTGGGCATGGTCGCCGGGACCTTCATGGTCGTGCGCGAAGGGTTCTCCCCCCTCGTGCCGCTGGGCTCCGGACCGCTGGAGATCTACGCGGGGCTTGCCGCCCTGCTGCTCAACCTGACCGTCGCCGCGGCCGGGACCGCGGCCCTCGAACGCCTCGGCGTCGCACGCGGCGCCGATCTGACCGGCCTGCCGTCGCGCCTTACCGCCAGGTGGCGCCCGGAGACAGGAGCAGACAACCCGTGAGACGCAGACACACGACCCCCCTGCGGGAACCCTCCACCGCACAGCCGGCCGAGCCCCTCGCGCCCCCGCCGGCAGATCCGGCCGACCTGGAACGCGAGGCCGGCCTCGCCCGGCTCTTCGAGCTGCACTACTCCTCGATGCTGCGCCTCGCCGTCCTGCTCGGCGCGGACGACCCGGAGAACGTGGTGGCGGAGGCCTACTACCAGATCTACCGCAGGTGGCGGCGCCTGCGGGACGTCGAGACCGCTGAGGCGTATCTGCGCTCCACCGTGTGCAACCTGACCCGTATGCGGATACGCCACCTCCAGGTCGCCCGCAAGCACGTGGAGACCCCGACGGACGAGACCGTCGCGTCCGCCGAGAGCACCGTGCTGCTGCGCGAGGACCAGCGGGTCCTCATCGACGCGCTCCAGCAACTGCCGCCGCGCCAGCGCGAGGCGCTCGTGCTGCGGCACTGGCTCGGACTGAAGGAGAGCGAGATCGCCGCCGCGATGGGCATCTCCTGCGGTTCGGTGAAGACACACACCTCACGCGGCACCACCGCGCTGACCCAGGCCATGGAGGCCCGGCGATGAACAACACCAGTCCGGACCGCACGGAGCGGGAGCTGCGCGAGGCCCTGCAGGCACTGGCCGACGGCGTGCACGCCGCACCCGACGCCTACCGCACGGCACGCGGCGAGTGGTTGCGCCGCGAACGCCGACGGCGGCTCGTCCTCGCGGTGCTCATCGCGGTCGTCTTCGCCGCGGCCACGCTGATCGGCCTGTGGGTCCTGAACCAGACCCCGTCCACTCAGGGCGTGATCTTCTCCGGCGCCGACGGCCGGCTCAGCCTGGCATCACTCCTGCGGCCACACCCCTGACTGAGGGCGGCGCTCACTTCGGGGCGTGATCGCCCACGTAGAACAGCAGCATGACGAAGAAGGCGAAGAGATGGGTGGCGAAGACGTAGATGAACACGCGCAGCCAGACGCTGCGCTCCTTCCACCGCTCGGTGCCTGCTCCGTGCTGGGCCATCGCGGGCCGCCCCTCTCCGTGCCGACCCGCGCCACCGCACCGGGCAGCCGGACGGCGCCCCGCGAGTACGCCACCACGGTGCCACGCCGGTGCGGCGGTCCGTACCCCGGGGCCCGACCCGCTCAGCCGGCCCGCGGCGGCCCAGCCGGCGGCGAGGCGGCTCAGCCGGCGGCGAGGCGGGCGACGCGGAACTGCCGCACCGCATTGCCGAGCATGCCGCCGACCGCCCAGAGCGCGTGCAGCCCGGTCAGGGCCAACCACCAGCCGGTACCGACCGCGCCCGGCCAGGAGGCCGCCGCCAGCGTGACCACCGCGAACGCCGCGTTGACCGCCGGCTGCCAGCCCACCGGCCGCAGCGGCGCCACCGCCGTCCGCAGGAAACCGGCGCCGTACCACCAGCGCAGCAGCGCGGCGCCCAGCGCCAGCAGCGCGAGCGAGGCGAGAGCCGCGGCCAGCACACCCGCCCACGGCCACAGCCTGCCCTCGGCCCCGTAAGCGGCGGCGATGCCGGTGGTGGCGAACGCCGCCAGCGGCACCAGCGCCACCGCGCCCAGGCCGGCCGTCCGGCGCCGCACCGGATCGGTCTGCCACTCCTCGCGGGCGATCGCCCGCGCCGCCTGGAGCCGGTCGAAGGGCCGGCCACCGCGGCGCCGGTGCGCCAGCAGCACGACGGCGGCGAAGGCGGCGTGCACCAGCACCACCAGGGCCAGGCCCCACCACAGGTGCACCGTCATCACGGCGAGCGGCCCCACCACCAGCACGACCCGCAGCACCGCCTCGGCCCGCAGGCGTCCGCGCCGCGTCGTCTCGCCCTCGGCGCCCAGCACCGACGCGCGCTGCCGCGCCTCGTCCCGCTCGGCGCGGGCCCGGCGGGCGCCCTCGCCGAAGCGGCCCAGGCCCTGCGGATACCGCTCCAGGGACCGGGCCAGCGCCAGCTGGGCCTCTCCCTCGTGCGGGGCGAGCGCCACCGCGCGCCGGGCCGCGGCTATGCCCTGCGGCACCCGGCCCAGCTCCACGTACGCGTCGGCGAGCAGCACGGGCGGACGCCAGTCGTGCGGGTCGTCGGCCGCCGCCCGGCGGGCGACGGCCAGCGCCCGGTGCTCGTCGCCCAGCGCCAGCAGCACGTGCCCGGCCAGGCAGAGCAGGTCCAGGCGGCCGGGCACGTCGTCCTGCATGCTCAGCAGCGCCCAGTCCACGGCCTCGCGGCTACGCTGCGGCTCGCCCTTCAGGGCGTTCACGTAGGCCCGCAGCAGGTAGCCGCGGCTGCCGGACCGGCGCACCCAGTCGTCGTCGAGCATCGCCTCGGCCTGGCCGAACAGTCCGGCGCCGCACAGCTCCTGCACGAGCCGCACCCGGTCCTCGTCGGCCAGCTCGCCTTCGGCCACCCTCGTCCCCTCCGCGTCAGCCCGCCGTGACGACAGGTCGGCCCCCGGGCGCACCGAGGCGCGCCGGGGGCCGGTCCGAGCCCTGCGGGTCAGCGTCCGCCGTGGCGTGCGGCTACTTCTTGCCGCCGCCCTTGCCGTCCTTGCCCTTGTCGCCGCCGGAGTTCATGGACTCGTAGATCTCCTTGCACATGGGGCAGACCGGGTACTTCTTCGGGTCCCGGCCCGGCACCCAGACCTTGCCGCAGAGCGCGACGACGGGCGTACCGTCGAGCGCGCTGGCCATGATCTTGTCCTTCTGGACGTAGTGGGCGTACCGCTCGTGGTCGCCGTCGCCGTGGGAGACCTGCGGGGTCGGCTCGACGAGGGTGCCGGTTCCCGTGCCGCGCTCGGGCTCAAGAGTGCTCATGGAATCCAAGGGTACTCAAGCCGGGTTGGCCGCGTCCGCACCCCGCGCCCCGACTCCGCCCGGGGCGTCCCGGCGCCGGACGGGCTCAGTTGAGGGTGGCGTCGTCCGGGTAGGTGGCGACCATGGCCAGTTCGCTGCGCTGTCGGCGCAGCACCGCGCGCCACAGGCGTTCGGGGGACGGCGAGGAGACGTCGCCCGGCTCGGACTCCACCACGTACCAAGCGCCCTCGGCCAGCTCGTCCTCCAGCTGCCCCGGCCCCCAGCCGGCGTATCCGGCGAAGATGCGCAGCGAGCCGAGCGCCGCGGCGAGCTTCTCCGGCGGGGCCTCCAGGTCGACGAGGCCGATCGCGCCGTGCACCCGCCGCCAGCCCTTAGGGCCCTCGGCGCCGGGGATGACGGCGACGCCCAGCGCCGCGTCGAGCGAGACCGGGCCGCCCTGGAACACCACCCCGGGGTCGTCGGCCAGCGACGCCCAGGGTTCCAGGATGTCGCCGACGCCCACGGGAGTGGGCCGGTTCAGGACCACGCCGAGTGAGCCCTCCTCGTCGTGGTCGAGGAGGAGCACGACCGCGCGGTCGAAGTTCGGGTCGGCCAGTGCCGGTGTCGCGACCAGCAGCCGTCCGGTGAGCAAGGACGCCTCGGGCATGCCCCAATGATCCCGCACGGGGGCGGTTTCCGGGACGCCAACGGGGAGAACCGGGGCCGGTCACCTCACGCGTTCGCCCGCACGCGGAGCGTGGCACCGGTGCGCGGGTCTACGGATCCGCTGCCGTCGGCCGTTAGCATTCCTTTTGTCCCCAGCCCGCATGTAGAGATCGCGAGTTCCATGACCGGCACCGATGATGTACTGCTCGTCCACGGCGGCACCCCGCTCGAGGGCGAGATCCGCGTCCGCGGCGCGAAGAACCTCGTGCCCAAGGCCATGGTCGCCGCCCTGCTCGGCAGTGAGCCGAGCCGCCTGCGCAACGTGCCCGACATCCGCGACGTTCGGGTGGTGCGCGGCCTGCTCCAGCTGCACGGGGTGACGGTCCGCGGCGGCGAGGAGGCCGCTGAGCTGGTGCTCGACCCCTCGCACGTGGAGAGCGCCAACGTCGCCGACATCGACGCGCACGCCGGTTCGTCCCGCATCCCGATCCTCTTCTGCGGCCCGCTGCTGCACCGCCTGGGGCACGCCTTCATCCCCGGTCTGGGCGGCTGCGACATCGGCGGACGGCCGATCGACTTCCACTTCGACGTGCTACGCCAGTTCGGCGCGGTCATCGAGAAGCGCCCCGAGGGCCAGTACCTGGAGGCACCGCACGGCCTGCGCGGCACCAAGATCAAACTGCCGTACCCGTCGGTCGGGACCACCGAGCAGGTGCTGCTGACGGCCGTTCTGGCCGAAGGTGTGACCGAACTCTCCAACGCGGCCGTCGAGCCCGAGATCGAGGACCTCATCTGCGTGCTGCAGAAGATGGGCGCGATGATCTCGATGGACACCGACCGCACGATCCGCATCACCGGTGTGGACAAGCTCGGCGGCTACAACCACCAGGCGCTGCCCGACCGGCTGGAAGCCGCGTCCTGGGCCTGCGCCGCCCTGGCCACCGAGGGCAGCGTGTACGTGCGCGGCGCCGGCCAGCGCGAGATGATGACCTTCCTCAACACCTACCGCAGGGTGGGCGGCCAGTTCGAGATCGACAACGACGGCATCCGCTTCTGGCACCCCGGCGGCCCGCTGAAGGCCATCGCGCTGGAGACGGACGTGCACCCCGGCTTCCAGACCGACTGGCAGCAGCCGCTGGTCGTCGCGCTGACCCAGGCGTCGGGCCTGTCGATCGTGCACGAGACGGTCTACGAGTCCCGGCTGGGCTTCACCGAGGCGCTCAACCAGATGGGCGCACACATCCAGCTCTACCGCGAGTGCCTGGGCGGCACGCCCTGCCGCTTCGGGCAGCGCAACTTCCTGCACTCGGCGGTCGTCTCCGGCCCGACCAAGCTCCAGGCCGCCGACCTGGTCATCCCCGACCTGCGCGGCGGTTTCTCGTACCTGATCGCGGCGCTGGCCGCGCAGGGCACGTCCCGGGTGCACGGCATCGACCTGATCAACCGCGGCTACGAGAACTTCATGGAGAAGCTCCCGGCGCTGGGCGCCAAGGTGGAGCTGCCCGCCTAGGCGGTCCGTCGCTCCCGCGTCCCGAAGGGGGCGGTCGCCGTGCGCGACCGCCCCCTTCGGCGTCCCGGCGGCCTGCCGCGCCGCCCCGGCGGACGCGCCACCGCCGGCCCACCGGAGGCGTCACCTGTATGGACAAGGTGCGCGGGACCCGTCCTGTGCCCACTCCCCCGCGCCGCGCCGTCCCGGACCGTGAACTGCCTTGCGACCTGGCTCCCTTGGCGGGCCGGATGCGGCTCGCGGTACGGCCGCCGGTTCCCGCCGCCCGCCCGGGTGGGCCCGCCGCTGCACACAGGTGGCATCATCGGCAGCGGTGTGGCAGGCGGCACGACGATGCGAGGAGCCCCGTGATCCGACGGCACGAGCAGATCGCCGAGGAACTGCGCCGGGCGATCGCCCGCGGCAGGTACCCGGTGGGCACCACCCTGCCGTCGGAGGCCGAACTCGCCGACGTGCACCAGGTCTCGCGCGGCACCGTGCGGCAGGCGGTGAGCGCCCTCCAGTCGGAGGGGCTGATCGGCTCGCGGCAGGGTGCCCGCCGGGTGGTGCTCTCCGCCGCGCCCAGCCAGTCGTTCGCCGAGCTGCGCAGCTTCGCCCAGTGGGCCCGCGCCGGCGGCCACCGCCCCGGCGGGCTGGTCCTGGAGTCGGCGGTGGGCTCCGCCACGGGCGAGGAGGCCACACTGCTGCAACTGGCCCCCGGGGCGGACGTGCTGCGCGTGCTGCGGGTGCGCACCCTGGACGGCTCGCCGGTGCTGCTGGAGCGCACGGTGTACGCGGGGTGGATCGCCCCTGCCGTGCAGGCCCTCGCGGACGACTGCGTCTCCGTCACCGAGCAGCTGTACGCCGACACCGGGCTGGTGTGCGCGCACGGCGAGCACCACATCGACGCGGTCGCCGCCGGCACGGTCGACGCGGCCCGCCTGTCGGTGCGGCGCGGCAGTCCGCTGCTGCGGGTGCGCCGGACCACGACCACGGCCGAGGGCCGTCCGGTGGAGAGTTCCGACGACCGCTACCGGCCCGGCTCGGTCGTCTTCACCGTGCGCAACTCCACCCAGGTGAACCCGCTCGCCCGCAACACGAGGTCCTGAGCCCACCGGGCCCCGGGCCGCCCCGCCGGTCCCCAGCCGCTGTACGCCCGTCCCCGGACCGCCCCGCCCGTCCCTTCCGCCCCGCCCGTCCCGTACGCCTCCGCGCAGAATCGAGCGACGCCGCATGCCCGCCTCCTTCCCTCCCCCTCCCCCTCAGGGCCGTCCCGTCCCGGGCCGTCCCGCCGCGCTGCTGTGCGACATGGACGGCACGCTTGTCGACACCGAGCACGAGTGGCTGCTGACCGTCGCCGAGCTGCTGGAGCATGTCGGGGCGGAGAAGGGCACCGGTGTTTCAGGGGTGACGGAGTTCGCGGGGTTGACGGTGGCTGACGCCGCCACCCGTGTGGCGGCATGCACCGTGTTGACCGAGGCGGACGCGGCCGGGCGGCTGGACGCGGAGTTCACCCGCCGGGTGGCCGCCGGGGTGCGGGTGCAGCCGGGCGCGCTGGAGCTGCTGGACGCCGCCCGCGCGATGGGGGTTCCGGTGGCGCTGGTGACCGCGTCGGAGCGGCCGGTGGCGGACCTGGTGCTGGCGGCGCTGGGCACCGAGCGGTTCGTGCTGTCGGTGGCCAACGGGGAGAGCGCCCGGGGCAAGCCCCACCCGGAGCCGTATCTGGCCGCCTGCACACGGCTCGGTGTCGATCCGGCGGACTGCCTCGCCGTGGAGGACACCCCCACCGGCGTACGGGCGGCTCTGGCGGCGGGCTGCCGGGTCCTGGCGGTGCCGTCGGTGCCGGGCATCGAGCCGGGCCCGCGCACGACGGTGACGGACTCGCTGCGCTCGGTGCGGCTGGCCGACTTCCCCTTCGACGCGCCCGCGGGCACGGCCCTGCCGCCGGCCTGACCTGCGGCAGCGCCGTGGCAGCACAGCCGCGGCCACAGGCCCGGTGACAGGCGACGACAGGCCCGGTGACACGCGATGGCAGGCCCGGCAACAGGCCGGTGACAGCACGACGGGGCGGCCACCCCTGTGGGATGGCCGCCCCGTCGTCCGTCGTGGGACTTACTTGCCCTTGGCGGCTTCCTTGAGCTTGGAGCCCGCGGAGACCTTGACGCTGTACCCGGCCGGGATCTGGATCGGGTCGCCGGTCTGCGGGTTGCGGGCGGTGCGAGCGGCGCGGTGCGTGCGCTCGAAGGTCAGGAAGCCCGGGATGGTGACCTTCTCGTCGCCCTTGGCGACGATCTCGCCGACGGTCTCGGCGAAGGCGGCCAGCACGGCGTCGGCGTCCTTGCGGGTCACCTCGGCGCGGTCGGCCAGGGCGGCCACCAGCTCACTGCGGTTCATAGTCTGTTACTCCCGTGTTCTTCTTGCCGATGAGGCGTGAGATCGAAGCCGATGCTGCCAGGGCGTTAGGACAATCCCCGGACCGGGTCTGCGCACAGACCCTCGCGCCCGGAACGCATCCTGCCCCCACCAGCGGCGGGAAAGCCAATCCGGCGCCCTGCCGGGCCCTGCCACAGCACCGGCGTTTCACCGCGGTGGCGCTCCCGGGCCCGAGGCCCGTCACGTCTGCCGCAACCCTAAGCGCGCGGACGGCCCCGCAGGGCCCGCGACGCGCCGGGGATCAGGCGTTCGTGGCGGTGCTCACACCGTTTCGGAGCGGTCCGCGGCGGCCTTGGCGGCCTCCCGGACGGCGTCGGCCACCGCGCCGGCCACCTTCTCGTTGAAGACGCTGGGCACGATGTAGTTGGCGTTGAGCTCGTCCTCACCGACCACGTCGGCGAGCGCGCGGGCCGCGGCGAGCATCATCTCGTCGTTGACGGTCCGCGACTGGGCGTCGAGCAGGCCGCGGAAGACGCCCGGGAAGACCAGCACGTTGTTGATCTGGTTGGGGAAGTCCGAGCGGCCCGTGGCGACGACGGCGGCGGTCTGCCGTGCCACCGCCGGGTCCACCTCGGGGTCGGGGTTGGCAAGCGCGAAGACGATCGCGCCCTCCGCCATGCTGGCGACGTCCTCGGCGTCCAGCACGTTGGGGGCGGAGACACCGATGAAGACGTCCGCACCGGCGACGGCCTGCTTGAGCGTGCCGGTGACGCCCTCGGGGTTGGTGTTGTCCGCGATCCAGCGCAGCGCCGAGCCGTTGCCGTCGCCGGCCAGGTCGGCACGTTCGGCGTGCACCACGCCGTGGATGTCGGCGACCACGGCGTGCTTGACGCCTGCGGCCATCAGCAGCTTCAGGATCGCCGTGCCGGCCGCCCCGGCGCCGGACATCACGACCCGCACCGCGCCGATGTCCTTGCCGACCACCCGCAGCGCGTTGTACAGGGCGGAGAGCACCACGATGGCGGTTCCGTGCTGGTCGTCGTGGAAGACCGGGATGTCGAGGGCCTCGCGCAGCCGGGCCTCGATCTCGAAGCAGCGCGGCGCGGAGATGTCCTCCAGGTTGATGCCGGCGAAGCCGGGCGCGATGGCCTTGACGATCTGCACGATGGCGTCGGTGTCCTGGGTGTCCAGGCACAGCGGCCAGGCGTCGATCCCGGCGAACCGCTTGAACAGCGCCGCCTTGCCCTCCATGACGGGCAGCGCGGCCTTGGGCCCGATGTTGCCCAGGCCGAGGACGGCTGAGCCGTCGGTCACGACCGCGACGCTGTTGCGCTTGATCGTCAGTCGGCGCGCGTCCTCGGGGTTCTCCGCGATCTGCGTGCACACCCGCGCCACGCCCGGCGTGTAGATCATCGAGAGGTCGTCGCGATTGCGAATGGGATGCTTCGAGGTCATCTCGATCTTGCCGCCGAGGTGCATCAGGAAGGTCCGGTCGGAGACCTTGCCGAGGGCGACGCCCTCGATGCGGCCCAGCTCCTCGACGATCTCCGCCGCGTGGTCGGTGGACCGGGCCGCGACCGTCACGTCGATGCGCAGGCGCTCGTGACCGGAGGCGGTGACGTCGAGGCCGGTGACGTGCCCGCCGGAGGATTCCACGACCGTGGTGAGCTGCCCGACCGAACTGCCCCCGGCCGGGACCTCCAGTCGGACGGTCATCGAGTACGAGACGCTGGGCGCCGTTGCCATGGTCGTGTCCCTCTGCTGTTCCTGGATCGCTTGTTCGCGCGTGCTCCCGAATGGTCCCACCTACCGTCCGGTACGAGGTAACCACCCCGGAGTTCTGGAAATAAAGTTTCCACCATGCGAGAGGGCGTCAGCACCGGTGCCGCCACCACTCCTTAGCGGGAAATCTCCGCCGGGAATCCGTTCCGGGGGCCGTGCGGCGAATCCCACAGCCCTCAGGCTCTGCCTCGCACAGCCTCAAGACCTCCAGGAGCAGCAGCATGGTCCAGGGAACCGTGAAGTGGTCCAACGCCGAGAAGGGTTTCGGCTTCATCGAGCAGGCGGACGGCGGACCTGACGTATTCGTCCACTACAGCTCGATCACCGGGAACGGCTACCGCAGCCTCGACGAGGCGGCGCGGGTGGAGTTCGAGATCTCGCAGGGCCAGAAGGGCCCGCAGGCGGACCAGGTGCGCGTCCTCGGCTGGCAGCGCTTGCAGGCGCGGACCGGGTGCAGGCGCGGACCTAGTGGAAGTAGGTGGCACCGACCCGCCAGCTCGCCTCGCGGCAAGTGGTCGCTCTGAGCGACGATGGTTGGGCCCGGGGGCATGGATCGGGCCGGTGCCAAGACCAGGCTAACAAACCCCCGCCCGAACTGTCTCCCGCGCGTGAACTGGGACAACGCCCGGGAGCGGGCCGTCGACCCCGGAGGCGCAACGGCCCGCTCCCGGGCGTTCCGGGACGGGGAGCGGGCCCGCGCGCTCAGTCGCGGAGCAGGTCCGGCACTCCCTCGGCGTCGGGCAGGTCGCGCTCGGTCGCGACGATCGACAGCTGCTGGGTGGCCCGGGTGAGGGCGACGTAGAGCACCCGCAGCCCGGCCGGCGACTCGTCGGCGATCTCCGCCGGGGAGACCACCAGCGTCGCGTCGTACTCCAGGCCCTTGGCCTCCAGGCTGCCAAGCGCCACCACCCGGTCGCCCAAGCCGTCCAGCCAGCGCGCGGCCTCCTCACGGCGGGTCATGGCCACCACCACGCCCACCGTTCCGTCCACCTCACCGAGCAGCCGGGCGGCCTCCTCCCGCACGGCGGCGGCCAGTCCACCTGCCGTCGCCGTCACGAAGCGCGGCACCAGCCCGGTTGAGCGCACCGCGCGCGGCGGCTGCACGCCCGGCATGGCGAGCGCCAGAACGCGGGACGCCAGCTCGGCGACCTCGGACGGGTTGCGGTAGTTGACGGTCAGCTCGAAGCGGCGCCGGGGCCTGGCTCCCAGCGCCTCGTCCCGGGCCTCGGCGGCCTCCTCGGGGTCGGACCAGGAGCTCTGCGCCGGGTCCCCGACCACCGTCCAGGTCGCCTGCCGGCCGCGGCGGCCGATCATGCGCCACTGCATGGGGGTGACGTCCTGCGCCTCGTCCACGATGACGTGCGCGTAGTCGCGGCGCTCGTCCTCGGGCCGTTCGGCGCGTTCCGAGCGGTGCCGTCGGCGGGTGGGGTCGCGGTCGGCGAAGGTGCTCAGTTCGGCCAGGCCGGTGAGCTGGTCCAGCGGGTCGGCGACCCGCTTGCGCGGCCGGGCCGGGAGGCCGAGCAGGGTCTGGAGCTCGTCGAGCAGGGCCACGTCGTGCACGGACAGCGGCCCGCTGCCCTGCGCGTCGAGGCGGGACAGCGAGCGGGCCAGCCGCCGGATGTCGCGGGGCGACAGGATGCGCCGCGCCCAGCGCCCCAGGCGCCGTTCGTCACCCATCGCGGCCAGCACCTGCCGGGGCGTCAGCTCGGGCCACCAGGCGTCGAGGAAGCCGGTGAAGTCGTCCTCGGTGGAGATGTCCTCGTCGAACGCCTCGCGGGCCTCCGCGGCGAGTTCGGGGTCGCTGTAGCGGCTGCGGGCGCCGGACTTCTCCCACAGCGCGTCCAGCAGCAGCCGCCGGGCGCGCGGGCGCAGCAGGTTGACGGGCGCGGTGCCGCCGAAGGCGGTCTCGCGGATGGCGGCCAGCCGGTCCGCGTCCAGTTCGACGCGGGCGCCGAACGCGACGACGCGCAGCCGCTCCCCCGCCCCGGCGGCTGCCGCCGCGGCTGCGGCGCGGTCCTCCAGCGTGCCGCGCGCGGCCCGGCGCAGCACCTTGCACATCCGGCCCGAGCCCTTGACCCGGGCGACGGGCTGCGGGTCGTACACCTCGGCCTCGGCGCCCTCGACGAGCGAGCCGAGCGCGCGGATGGCGACCTGGCCCTCCTCACCGAGCGAGGGCAGCACGCCCTCGGTGTAGGACACCAGCAGCGGGGTGGGGCTGACGATGAGGATGCCGCCGGAGTAGCGGCGCCGGTCCTGGTAGAGCAGGTAGGCGGCGCGGTGCAGGGCGACGGCGGTCTTGCCGGTGCCGGGGCCGCCCTCGACCTCGGTGACGGAGGCGGCGGGCGCCCGGATCACCATGTCCTGCTCGGCCTGGATGGAGGACACGATGTCGCGCATGGCGTGCGTGCGGGCCCGTCCGAGCGCGGCCATCAGCGCGCCGTCGCCGACCACGGCGAGTTCCCGGCCGTCCAGCGCGGCCGTCACCTCCGGGCGCAGCAGGTCGTCCTCGACGCCCAGGACGCGGCGGCCCCGGGAGCGGATCACCCGGCGCCGGACGACGCGGCCCGGCGCCACCGGGGTGGACCGGTAGAAGGGCGCGGCGGCCGGTGCCCGCCAGTCGATGACCAGCGGGGTGTACTCGGCGTCGAGCACGCCGATCCGCCCGATGTGCAGCGTCTCGGCGATGTCGGCGGTGCCGTCCGGGCGCAGTGCGTCGTCGGCGGGCTCGACCGAGGTGAACGCCCCGTCCGGTCCGCGTTTGCCGTCCTTGCCGGCGAGCAGGTCGATGCGGCCGAAGAGGAAGTCCTCGAACTCGTTGTTGAGCCGGCTGAGGTGGACTCCCGCCTGGAACACCTGGGCGTCCCGCTCGGCGAGCGCGCCGGGCGTGCCCACCTGGGCACGCTTGGCGGCGTCGTCCATGAGGAACTCCGCCTCGTGGATCTTCTCCTCCAGACGGCGGTACACCGCGTCCAGATGGGCCTGCTCACCGTTGACTTCGCGGTCACGCACGCCTGTGTCCTGCGCCTTCAACGCGGGCCCCCTTCTGCTGTCACCCAGGGCAGCCGTTAACCGTACGCGACTGCGGAGGTGATGGCGCACACGGTAGGCGTGAAGGGGGCGCGCGTCGTCAGGTGGTCACGGTGGAGCGTCAGGCGGTCACCGTGACGAGTTTCTCGCCTTCGATGGTGCGGACCTCGAAGCGGTCGATCTCGTCCCGCTCGTAGGCGGCCCCGCCGTGGTAGATGCGGGCCTTCTTCCAACCGCCGCCCTCGGGCACCGCCCAGGTGGTGACGGTCTGCTCGGTGCCGTCCTTGCCGACCGCGACAAGCCCGCAGACGCGCGGCCCTGAGACGTTGGCCAGCTTGAGGGAGACCTCGGTGCCCCACTCCTTGTCGTTGAGCGAGACGACGGCGTCGGCCTTGGTGTTCGGATCGGTGGCGGTCAGTTTGTCGCCGCTCTCGAACATGGCTTGAACCGTACTGTTCTGCGGCGCCTGGTCGCCGCCGCCGAGCAGTGCGGCGCCGGCCAGCGGGCCGCCGACGACCAGTGCCGCGGCAGCCGCCACCAGGTACAGCCGGCGGCGCTTGCGCCCCCGGCGTTCGGCGACGACGGTCCCCATGAGGTTGTCCATCAGCTGCCTGCTGGGACGGGGGGTGAGGGAGGGGATGTCGGGGGCGGTGTGGCTGTACTCGGCCAGCAGCGGGCCGAGGCCCATCAGTTCTTCCAGCTCGATGGCGCAGCGCTGGCAGGCTGCGAGATGTTCCTCGAAGCGGGCCGCGTCGGCCGAGTCGAGCGCACCGATCGCGTATGCGCCGACGTCGGTGTGGTGCGCGGGCGGCGAGGTCATGCTGTCACTCCTCTTTCCTCAAGCGAGAGCTTCATGGAGCGCAGCGCGTAGAAGACCCGGGAACGCACCGTTCCCGGAGGGACCTGGAGCACTGCCGCCGCCTCATTCACCGTTCGCCCCTTGAAGTACGTCTCGACCAGCGCCTCGCGGTGCGCGTCGGTCAAGTCTGACAAAGCTTCGGAGATCGTCATCAGGCGAAGTGCCCGATCTATCTCGTCCGCTGCCGGCATCGACTCCAGCGGAGCCGCGTCCACCTCCTGCGGCCGTGCCTGCCGGCTGCGGTGCCCGTCGATGACGATGCGCCGGGCAACCGTCACCAGCCACGGACGTATGGAGCCGGTTGCGCGTTGCAGTTGGTCCGCGTTGCGCCAAGCGCGCAGCAGGGTCTCCTGCACCACGTCTTCTGCCCGGTAACGATCTCCGCCCACCAGTCTGAGGACGAATCCGAGCAGAGGCCCGGCGTGCTCGTCGTAGAGGGCCTTCATGAGGGCGTCGTCCTGCGACGTTCTGTCAGCCACGCAGGCATCCTCACTCACGCTTGCCCCCTGGTCGATACCGTGCAACGTTTCTTGTCACACTCATACGCAGTCCTGGCCGGGGGCGTTCAGCGCCGACCGGATTCGCCGTCGTCGACTTTCCGGCGGCCCGCCGGGGCACCGCCCCGTGCGGGCCGTCACCGCTGGTCAGGGGTGAGCCGGAGATGGTGGGCGGGGACATGCGGTGAGAGGGCCGGGTGGACGCGGGCCCTGCGGAGTGCCCCCGCTCCGAGGGGGCCTCACCACACGAGCACGGAGTCCCCGTCAGCGAAGTCCCCGTCAGCGAAACGACGGGGGACTCATGAACGCGGGACAGCCCTCAGGGAGCGGGACAGCCCTCAGGGAGACGCCCCGCCGAACAGCAGCAGCAGGTGGCCAGTCAGGACCAGCCCGACAAGCAACCAGATGGTTGAGGTGCCCTGGTTCACCTTGTTGAGGAGTCCCAGGACTCCGAACGTGATGGCGAGGGGACCCAGCACGATCGCCACTCCAGCTGTGATAGCGGCATCAGGAACAACCCGATTGCGGCCGGCACTCGGAGACCTTATTGCGGGTCATCGTCCCGAGTGCCGTCGCAGTAGTCCTGGCCGTCCACGCGGGGAATGCCGTTGCCGCAGGCGATGGCGCTCCACTCCGTGTCGAGGGTGTAGGACCTGCCGTTCGCCCGGTAGTCGATCAGGAGGTTTGTCATGTAGGCTCCGCGCTTGTCCACGCGGAATTGAGTGAAGAGTTCGGTATAACCGTTCTCGGTCTTCTCACTTATCTCATCGCAGTGCTGGGAGACCTTCATACCGGGCTTCGCTTGGGAGATCCGACCGGCGATTTTGACCCCTTCGAGGACCGGTAGCCTGCCGACTCCACCGTATTGCACGATGTACGGCGTGGTGTCCCCGTCCTCCCAGTCGGCGGGCAGGTCAGCGGGCCGCAGCGTCCGCAGCAGCAGTTCCTCCTTGAGCGGTTCCACCTCCATCGACAGCCGAAAGCGCTCGATCTCGATTTCGGAGCCGTCCGTCGTGCACAGCAGATGGCCGCCGAAGGCCACGTCCCAGGGAGTGGACTTCGGGGCGTGTGCCGAAAGGGTCGTCCCCATCGACTGATCGGAGAGCGGACCTTCACCGTCCGCGTGCTTCACCCTCTCCCCATCGGCCGATGAGCAGGAGGCCACGAAGAGGATCGCGGATACCAGCGCCAGTCCCGCCGAGCGGGAAGCCCGCCGGAAGCGTGCCTGCGGCATGCTCCGGCGGGCGTCCTCTGTTCTTCTCACTGCACCGTTCCTCTTGGTCGCGGTACTGCTCAGTTGCGGTACTGGGCGATCTTGCCTGCCAGACCGGGCTTCTCGTTGTTGCCGCACAGCTTGCGAGTGGACGACGAGAGGTTGTACGTGAGCTTCGAGTTCGACGCGTAGTTGCGGTTGGTGCTGAGATCGATGCCGATGACCTTCTTGATCTTCACGCCGCCGGCGAGGGAGTAGCTCTTGCCGCTGGAACTGGTCCTGCTCCAGCTGCCCGTCGGCAGCGTGCCGCAGTGAGCCGCCTTCTTGTTCCAGGTCGGACGGCTGCTCAATGTGGCCTCACCGGTGACTCCGGTCTCCACGATCGGTCGCCACGTACGGTAAAGCTCGATCCCGTCCTTGTTCATGTGGGAGTAGAGCCCGTACCGCACCTGGGTACGGTGGGAGCGCATGGACTTCTTCGACGCCCAGGTGAACTCGTAGCCGTTGCTGATGCTCTTGCTGCCCGAGGCGGTCCAGCTCGAGTAGTTGACAGCCGCGCCGTAGGTGATCGCCCTGTTGGAACCGTGGAACATCGACGCCTTCTGGTCGCCGATCGGGTAGGTCGCCCCGATGACGGCCGTTCGGTTGGACGTCTTCAGCAGCCTCTCGATGGCCGACTGCGTACCCACGTCCCCAGCGGACCGGGCCGCCGCACTTCGGGTGGCCTTCTTGGTCACGGCCGATGGCAGGGGGTGCGGCTTCATCTTCACCCGGACAGGCTTGGAGGCCACAGGGGCGGCGGCCCTGACCCCGGCCCCGCTCTTCGCAGTCTCCACCACGTGGTTCGGGTCACTCCAGCTCTTCCCGTCAACGAGCCGCAAACTCGCCATCGTCACGGAAATGGAGTTCGTGTCGGGGAGGTAGACCTCCACACTCACGGTCGCGAGGCCATCGCTCCCGATGAAGCGGTCTCCGAGGTCTGCGGGCCGGACACCGAGCGAGAACTCGTTGCCTTCCACCTTCACCAGTTCGGCGGGAAGTTCCAGCGAAGGAACCACTTCACCGACATTCACCGCCTCATCGATCTCCGACGCCGGCTGCGCCCGGACCGTGAACCGTGCGTTATTCAGCGATACGTCACCGGGAAGTTCACCGACGAGAGCCAAAGGCGCCTCGGCGCCTCCCCCCGCCCCCGCAGCGTGCGCGACAGGCGCACCGCCGAGCGCCAACGGCACGGTGAGGGTGCATGCGACCCCTCCCGCAATCCCCTTCCAGTGCTTCATTCTTCTGTTGTTCTTCATGTTCGTACCGGCCCCCGGTTTTGGTGTCCGTGCGAGGACAAAGGGCGGCCCTCGACCGCCCTTCAGCGGCCCTCGACCGCCCTTCAATGGTCACCTTCAACCTAAAGCATTGACTGGCCACGATCAATGGCCGTCCGTGAACTTGAGGATCAGTTGAGGTATCCCCCGCTTGGGCCCGAACAGACGAGGCACGTAATCGCCGTACCGGAAAGGACGGTTCCTCTTTATACGGTGCGACAGCCCTTAGAGCGGCTCAGCCCGCGTACTTGGAGTCGGCCGTCGGGTCCATGGCGAGGCGGTAGCCGCGCTTGACGACGGTCTGGATGAGCCTGGGCGCGCCGAGGGAGGACCGCAGCCGGGCCATCGCCGTCTCGACGGCGTGCTCGTCCCGCCCGGAGCCGGGCAGGGCCCGCAGCAGCTCGGCCCGGGGCACGACCCAGCCGGGGCGCCGGGCGAGGGCGCGCAGCAGCGCCATGCCGGCCGGGGGCACCGGACGCAGGTCGCCGTCGACGACCGCGGCGTGGCCACGGATCTCGACCCGGTGCCCGGCCAGCGGCAGCACGCGGGTGCGGCCGGGCAGTTCGTGGCAGAGCAGCTGCACCAGAGGCCCGAGCCGGTAGCGGTCGGGCATCGTGGTGGGCACGTCGTGGGCCTGGAGCGGCATGGCGGTGACGGGTCCGACGCAGGCGCAGAGCACGTCGCGGCGCAGCGCGCCGAGCAGTTCCTCGCGCACGCCGAGCTGTTCGGCCCGGTCGATCAGGGACGCGGCGGCGGGTGCGCTGGTGAAGGTGACGGCGTCGACGCCGCCGCCGATGACGGCCTCGACGAGCCGGTCGAGCGGAGTGAGGTCCTGCGGGGGCCTCCAGCGGTACACGGGCACGGTGACGACCTCGGCGCCGCTGTCGCGCAGCGCCTCGCAGAAGCCGGGCAGGGGTTCGCCGTGGAGCTGGACGGCGATGCGGCGGCCGGCGACGCCTTCGGCGAGCAGCCGGTCCAGTACCTCGGCCATGGACTCCGACGCCGGGGACCACTTCTCCTTCAGGCCCGCCGCCCGGATGGCGCCACGCACCTTGGGCCCGCGGGCGAGGAGTTCGACGGTGCCCAGGCGGGCGAGCAGCGCCTCGCCCAGGCCCCAGCCGTCGGCGGCCTCGATCCAGCCGCGGAAGCCGATGGCGGTGGCGGCGATCACGGTGTCGGGGGCGTCGGCGAGCAGGTGCTCGGTGGCGCGCAGCAGTTCGCTGTCGTCGGCGAGCGGCACGATGCGCAGCGCCGGTGCGTGCTGCACGGTCGCGCCGCGGCGGGTGAGCAGGGTGCCGAGTTCCTCGGCCCTGCGGGCAGCGGTCACCCCGATGGTGAATCCGTCGAGTGGTTTGACCTCGTGCATGGGTTGCGGCCCTCGTCCTGCGTTGTGTGCCTCGGTGTGGCCCGGCGGCCCGGTGTGACCCGGTGCCCCGGCCCGGTGTGACCAGGTGCCCCGGCCCGGTGTGACCAGGTGTCCTGGCCGGTCGCCGGGTGGCTTTCCGCCCGACCGCTACCGAGCCTGCCGGTGCGGCGTGACAGGCTCGGTTCGGCTGGATTTCCGCTGCGTTACGGGGTGCGGGTCGCCGTGCCCGCCGCACCGGGGTGCGACGGGCGGTCGGGGTCAGACCCGGGCGAAGGCGGGGGCGGTTTCGGCCGGCTGGGCGGTGCCGTCGGCGGCGGGTGCGGTTGAGGTGGGGCGCGGGCGGCGCAGGTATACGGCCCAGGTGACTGCGCCGCACACCAGGTAGAAGCCGAGGAAGACGACGAACGCGCTGGTGCCGCTGCCGGAGGTGAGGAAGGACTGCCGGAAGGCGAGGTTGATGCCGAGCCCGCCGACGGCGCCGACCGCTCCGATGAGGCCGATGGCGGCACCGGAGAGGCGTCGTCCGTAGCGGGACGCCTCCTCGCCGGTGAGTCCGAGCGAGACGGCCTTGGCGTGGTAGATGCCGGGGATCATCTTGTAGGTGGAACCGTTGCCGAGGCCGGTGAGGACGAAGAGGCAGACGAAACCGATGAGGAACACCGGCAGCGACTCGCGGACGGACGCGGCGATGACGATGCCCGTGGCGGCGGCCATCGCGGCGAAGTTCCACAGCGTGATGCGGGCGCCGCCCCAGCGGTCGGCGAGCCAGCCGCCGACCGGGCGGATCAGGGAGCCCAGCAGCGGTCCGATGAAGGTGAGCGAGGCGGCCTGGAGCGGGGTGCGGTCGAACTGGTTCTGGAGGACCAGGCCGAACGCGAAGCTGTAGCCGATGAACGAGCCGAAGGTGCCGACGTAGAGGAACGACATGATCCAGGTGTGCGGGTCGCGGACGGACTCGCGGGCGGCGCCGGTGTCGTTGCGGACGGGCGCCAGGTTGTCCATGTACCGCCACGCGCAGTAGGCCGAGAGCAGGATCAGCGGCAGGTAGATGCCGAGCAGCAGCCGGGGCGAGCCGGCTCCGGCGGTGGCGATGACCAGCAGCGCGACGAGCTGGATGACGGGCACGCCGATGTTGCCGCCGCCCGCGTTGAGGCCCAGCGCCCAGCCCTTCTTCCGCAGCGGGAAGAAGGAGTTGATGTTGGTCATGGAGGAGGCGAAGTTGCCGCCGCCGATGCCGGTGAGCAGGGCGACCAGCATGAACGTGGTGTAGGAGGTGCCGGGTTCCATGACGACGAAGGCGGCGATGGTCGGCAGCAGCAGCATGCCTGCGGCGAACACCGTCCAGTTGCGCCCGCCGAACCGGGCGACGGCGAAGGTGTACGGGACCCGGATGCAGGCGCCGACCAGGGTCGCCATGGCCACCAGGAAGAACTTGCCGGCCGGGTCGATGCCGTACTCGGGTCCCATGAAGAGCACCAGGACGGACCACAGCGTCCAGATGGAGAAGCCGATGTGCTCGGACAGGATGGAGAACATCAGGTTGCGGCGGGCGACTCGTTCGCCGCCGGACTTCCAGAAGGTCTCGTCCTCCGGGTCCCACTTCTCGATCCAGCGGCCTCCCTCGCGTGTGCCGGGCCGGGCTGTCATGGCGCCTCCTGGAGGGTTCGGGGTGTGACTCCCGAAGGTAGGAAGCGCGGGTTTCGTGGTTGTGGCGGCACGTGACGTGGGCGAAACCTTGCTCTCACGCGGCGTGCGGGCGCTCGGTGAGCGGCCCTGCCGCGCCCGGCGCACGCCCGGCGGCGGAGCCCAGCGATGGCGCCCGCGGTGGCGCCCGGCGGTGGCGCTCGGGTGGCGCCCTGCGGGGAGGGGGAACCCGGCGGGTCCGGCCGCGGTGGGGGACGCGGGCGGACCCGGCCGGGTCGTCTGGGGGTCAGCCGGCCTGGGCGTGGTCGGCTGGTGGTGGCAGGTCGAGCTGTGCGGCGACGGTCAGCGCGCACAGCCCGCTGTCGCGGCCGGCGCCGGGCCGGGCGGTCAGCAGCCGCGGCCCGTCGGGCGTGGCGGCGACGGACACCAGGGACGGGCCGACGCGGTAGTCGATGGCGTCCAGGACGTCACCGACCAGGCGGCGAATCGGTTCTTCATCGAGGTCCTCGTCGGGGCGCAGGTCGGGACGGACGGCGAGCACGGTGTGTGCGCCGCCGAAGGAGTGCGCCTCGGCCTCGTAGCGCGGGCCCGGCAGGTACTGCTCGACGAGCAGCGGCGCGTCGTCGGGCAGCGTGGTCGCCAGCTCCCGGGCGGACGCAGCGTCCCGCAGGGTGTGGTTCCCGGCCGGGGTGGTGCCGCGCGGCACCACCGTGCAGGGGAAGCCGACCTTGGCCGCGGCCTTCGCCAGCGCGGCGGGCTCGCACAGCTCGAAGCGCACCGGGTGGGCGGTGAACTGGTTGGTGCGGTCCCTCAGCACCGCCGGGTCGGTCAGCGCTGCGACCACCGGTGGGGGGTTGCCCGGCAGTCGCAGCGCTGCGTTGGCCCACGAGGCGGCGAGCGCGCTGGCGGGGTCGAAGCCGAAGACGGCCGCGCGGTCGTGGCGGGCGAACGCGCCGAGCGCGCCGACGAGAGCGCGGCGGTCGCTCCAGTCGGCCTCGATCATGCCGTCGGCCTCTGCGGCGGTCTGCCGCATGCCGGGCGCCGCGAGGTCGGGGCCCACCACGAGGGTGCGGGCCCCGACCCTGCGTGCCGCCCTTACCGTCCGCAGGCGGGGGCTGAGCAGGACGGCGGTGGGCGTGGGGGGTGGTCTCATGGGGCGGGCTCCGGAGCGCCGTGGACCACGTGCTCCTCAAGCCAGCCTTCGCAGGTGTGCAGCCGGTCCATCAGTTCGCTGGAGTCGCCGCCGGCCACGATGGTCCAGCAGACGCCTGCGGCGCTGTGCAGCGGTCCGGCACTGACGTCACCGGGTGCGAGGTTGGGTACGTGCTCCCGCACCCAGTCGAAGGGCGGCGGCCCGGGGACGGACACCACCCGTCCGGGGCGGGGGGTGATGCACAGTTCTCCGTGCACCGCGCGCGGCACCTCAAGGGGTTCCGCGCGGAGCGGCAGTCCGGTGGCGAGCCGGAACCAGGTCTCCTTCGGGTCGATGCCGTAGGTGCGGCGGATGAGCTGCGGGATGCGAGCTCCACCCACCCGCGAGGCGACCTCGCAGAGCAGCAGGCGATCATCGAGTGTGTGGAACACCTCCAGGTGGTATGCGCCGACCTCCGGCGCGGGCATCACTTTCATCAGCGTGTCGAAGAAGTCGGCGAGCCGTGCCGACATCGGTTCGTGCGGGTGGAGCAGGACCGAGCCGTTGTTGGCGCCGGACAGCGCCTCCAGGCAGCCGGTGTAGTAGCGGCCGGCCGACACGAAGCGGAAGTCCGGGGCGATGACCGCGTCGACGTGGTACACCTCGCCGCGGACGAACTCCTCCGCCATCAGGTCGTGCCGCCACCTCCGTGCGCCGAAGGCGGCGAGGTCCGACTGCGACCTCAGTACCGTCACCCCGCGCGAGCCGCCCTCGCTGACGGGTTTCACCACCACCGGGTACCCCCGCTCGGCGACGAACCCCTCCAGGTCGCGGAAGGACCGCAGCCGGGTGTACGCCGGAACGGGCACCCCCTGCGCGGCCAGGTCCTTCATCAGTGCCTTGTCCCGGAAGGCCCGGGCGCTGGCCTCGCTCTGGCCGGGCACGGCGAGCCGGTCCCGCAGCCGGCCGACCCGTTCGAGGTCGTACTCGTTGTCCGTGAGGACGTGCTCGAAGGGCGCCTGACCGACTGCCCGGGCGGCCATCCGCAGAGCGGCCAGCTCGGCGTAAGACCCGGCCGCGATGCCGGTGACCTGCTCGTAGTGCGCGTACCGCTCAGGTCCGGGCAGCGGATTCCCGGTGAACACCACCATGTCGGAGGCGAGTTCCGGAAGCATCTCCGCGTAGTCGTCGCTCGGACCACCGTTGACGACGAGCGTGGTCATCTGCAGATTCTCCGAGTGTCAGCCGGCTGCGACGGGAGTGTCAGCCCCAGGACCAGCTGGTGTCCCCGGACGCCTCGACCTGTGCCGCGACGGGTGCCTGGCTCGCCCCCGAGGAGGCCAGCTGGGCGCCGCCGAACGCCAGCGCGATGATGAAAGGTACGGCAAAGACGCGAGTGAACCTCTTCACAAGATTCCTCCCTGTTGAACTCGGCAGCGTCCCCAACCGACCGCTGCATTCCACGGTTGATATTCACGTGGCGCGGCAGCGGTTCCAAGGGGTTTGCCCTGGCGGCATGTCGCCTGGCACGTTGTCGCCTCAGGAGGCTCGGATGAGATCAAGGAAGCTGGGACTGTGCTGGAGACAGGCGAAATAGACGCGACGGCCTCCCGGGTCTACCGGCTTCGGGTCATCCACGCCACCGACACCGCCGAACGCATCGCGGCACGTGCCGGACTCACCGCCGAGGCCGTCGCCGCGGCGGAGGCCCGGCTCGCCGCGCTGGGCCTGCTCCAGACGGCGCCCGGTGGCGGCTGGGCCGCGGTCAGCCCGGAGACCGCCGCGGACACGCTGCTGGCCAACGCGCAGAAGGACGTACTGGAGCGCCAGACGGCCATCGCGAGCACCCGGGCGCGGCTGCACGCCCTCACCGGCGAGTACCTGGAAGCCCGCAGCATGCGCTCGGACAAGGGCAGCATCGAGGTCATCGAGGGCATCGACAGCATCCGCTCGGTGATGGACGACCTGGCGCGGCACTGCACGACGGCGGTCGACGCTCTGGTGCCGGGCGGCGGCATGAACGAGGCGAGCATCGGCTCGGCCCTCCCCCTGGACCTGGAGACGCTGGCCCGCGGCGTGCGGATGCGCACCCTGTTCCAGCACAGCGCGCAGAAGCACCGGCCCACCGCCCGGTACGCGGCGCGGATCAGCGCGGCGGGCGCACAGGTGCGCAGCACCGGGGTGCTGCCGTCGCGCATGCTCATCACCGACCGCGGTTCGGCGGTGCTGCCGGTCGATCCGGCGAACCCGGCGGCCGGTGTCGTCCTGGTCCGCGACCCGGCGATGCTGGGCTTCCTGCGGCGGCTGTTCGACCACCACTGGGAGCGCGGCCTGGAGTTCACCGCGCCGCAGGAGGCCGAGCGGGAGGGCGCCGGAGGCGACGAGGGCGGTGTGGGCAGTGTGGGACTGGAAGGTGGCGGCTCCGAGCCGAGCGAGCTGGAACGGGACGTGCTGCTGCTGATGGCGGGCGGCAAGAAGAACGAGGTGATCGCGCACCAGCTCGGCATCTCGCCGCGTTCGGTCAGCCGCATCGTCGCCAACCTGATGGACCGGCTGGATGCCACCAGCCGCTTCCAGGCCGGGGTGCGCGCCGCCATGAACGGCTGGCTCTCCTGACGCGCGTCCCGCCCGGCGGGAGTGCCGGTGCCCGGCCGTGCACCCCCGGTCGCCGAAAGGATCGCGCACCCCGGTCGCCGAGAACGATTCGGCGAAGTGATCCGCGGCTGCGTTGAGCGTCCCGCCGCCGCGCTGCGTATTCCGTCGGAGGGAACTCGCACGGCTGCGGAGAACTGGCGGGCCGGGCGGGGTGAGGTCAGGTCAGGTCAGGCAGTACATGCGGAGCCACCCGCGCAGGCATGCGGCACAGGAGGTTGTGATGGCACCCCGGCACGGGTCCCACTCGTGGGAGGACGACCTGCATTTGTTCCGCAACGCGGACGGCCGGTCCGCACCCGGACCGGCCGGGCCGGAGGACGCCACCCAGGTGATGTCCGCGACCCGGCTCATTCCGCCGATCCGGGACGAGGACCCCGGCTTCCTGCCGTCGATGCGGCACGAGTCCGACTGGGAACAGGCGCAGCGCAGGCGCCGCCGCCCACTGCGGGCCGCCGCCTGGACGGTGCTGACCGGCAGCGCGGGCTTCGCGCTCGCCATCACGCTGCTGTCCTCCGGCGCGCTGCCGCCGCTGGAGGAGTGGGGCGCGTTCGGCACCTCGCAGCAGTCCTCGGCCCAGCAGGGCGCACCCGGCGCACCGCCGAGCGCCGGGGCGGGCGACCCGTCAGCCGGCGCGGGTGCGGACGGCGGCACGGGTGTGAACGGCGGCGCGGACGAGGACGCGGAGCCACCGATCACGGCCCCGCTGCCGCCGGCCGCACCCGTGCCGCCGCAGCCGGAACCGGACACGGTCGGCGGTGCACTGCAGCGCGGCGACACCGGCCCGGCGGTGTCCGACCTCCAGACCCGGTTGAGCGGCCTCCCGTCGATCTACCCGCAGCGGCGGGTGGACGGCACGTTCGACGAGGACCTGAGCCGCGCGGTCGCCCAGTACCAGACGTTCTTCGGCATCACCGGTGACGCACCGGGGGTGTACGGCGACCGGACCCGGGCGGATCTGGAAGCACGTACCTGAGCGGGACGACCGCCCCCGGCGCCCCCGCCGGACCGCACGCCCCTGCCGGGCCCGGTGTGCGCACCGGCTCGGGAGGGTCGAACACACACCAGACGACTTTGCCAGGGCAACGGTCCCGCACACCCCACTCGTCCGCCAGCGCCCGAACCAGCAGCAGCCCGCGCCCGCTCTCACAGCGAGCCGCCGCCTCCGCCCCGGCCTCGTCCCCATCCGATAGCTGCGGGATGTGCGGCTGTCCGCCACCGCTGTCATGGGCCTCCACCGTCAGGCACCCGTCCAGGGTCAGCCCGACGCGCATCCGGAAGCCGCGTCCCGGCGGCACGCCGTGCAGCAGGGCGTTGGTGGCGAGTTCGCTGACGCACAGCAGTACGTCCTCGGCACGGCCGAGCTGGTCCCACTCCAGGAGCGCGCGGGCGGCGAACACCCGAGCGGCCGGTACCGAGCGGCGCTCCCGGCGGAAGAGGCGTTCCCGGAGCCGCTTGTGTTGAAAGTCCTCTTGCATGCCCCGATGGTCGCGTCCAGTGACTAGCCTTCACCACGGAGTGATCCCGTACAGATTGTCCGTACGGGTCGATTTCCGGTCGTTTCCGGGTCGGCAGGGGGAGTAACGCACGTATGCAGCCACGTACATCACCGCGCAAGCAGCGCAGGAAGAACGCCTCGGCGATGAGGCTGGTCGGCGCCCAGGTGGGCCTGTTCCGGCGCAACGCCGGACTCACCCAGGAGCAGTTGGCGGCCCGGGTGTGCGCCGAGTACGAGACGGTCGCCTCGATCGAGCAGGGCAGGCGCCCGCTGAAACCGGAGCTGGCCGAGGAACTGGACACCCTGCTGCACACCGGCGGCGCGTTGGCGGTGGCACTGGAGCACCTGCCGGAGATGGACAAGTACCCGGTCTGGGCCGCCGAGTTCGTAGACCGCGAACGCGAGGCGCTGACCCTTTCGTCGTTCCAGAACCAGGTGGTGCCGGGTCTGCTTCAGACCGAGGCCTACGCACGAGCGGTGTTCCGCAGCCGCGTCCCCGTGCTCGACGAGGACGAGATCGAGCAGCAGGTGGCGTCCCGGATGGAACGCCAGGAGATCCTCCAGCAACGGGTGCCGCCGAGTGTGAGCTTTGTGGTCTCCCACGCCGTGCTGATGGACCGCCTGGGCGGCATGGAGACCTGGCGGGAGATGATGCGCCACCTGCGGGCGAGCTGCGGCACACCGGGCGTCACCGTGCAGATCATGCCCTTCGGCCGCCGCACCCACGCAGGGCTGGACGGGCCCTTCGTCCTGCTGGAGACCCCCGACCACGAACACCTGGCCTATACCGAGACCCAGCGCGGCAGTCAGCTGGTTTCCGAGCCCGACGAGGTCAGCATCCTGGCCAGGAAATATGCGATGCTGCGGACCCAGGCTCTCAACTCCGAGGAGAGCAGGGACCTGTTGGACCGACTGCTGGGAGAGGCATGAGCACCGCACTGAACTGGTTCAAGTCCAGCCACAGCGGCGACGAAGGCGGCGCCTGCCTCGAAGTCGCCTACCAGTGGCGCAAGTCCTCCTACAGCGGCAGTGAGGGCGGCGACTGCGTCGAGGTCGCCACCTGCCCCGACGCCGTCCACATCCGCGACTCCAAGAACCCCGACGGCCCCGTCCTCACCGTCACCCCCGCAGCCTTCACCGCCCTCACCACCCACGCCCGCCGCCAGTCCCACTGACCCCGGGCGTTCCGGGCGCCCCGAACGCCGCGCGTCCGCGTGGGACGTCCCACGCGGACCGCCGCATCGGCGGTATCCCCCGGACGTGGCATCACCGGAGTCGGACCCAACGCCCCCTCAGGCGGCCGGGCGCAGCTCCGGTGCCCTCAGAGTGCGTGCGAGCCGACCGAGGAGCACGGCGTTGAACAGCCCGGACAGGACCGCGCCGACGATGAACACCAGCGGGTGCAGCCAGATAAGCGAGGAATACTCCGCCGGTATCGACACCAGGAAGGCCAGGAGACCGAACGGCGCCGTGGCCAAGATCGTCCAGGCCGCGGTGTATCCCGGGTCCGGCATCAGATACATGGTGCCGAGGTAGAGACCCAGCGCCCCCGCAACCACGACCAGGTACCCGCGCGCGAGCCAGTTGTCCACCGCGGGCGCCAGCAGGGTCCGGGCCCTCCGCAGGCGGGAGTGTGCAGTAAGCGCCTCTTCCGACACCTGCCGTGTGGAAGGAACCGAGAGCTGCGGGAGCGACTCACGCAGGCTGGGTGATGCGGGGACCCTCTTGACGAGGGCACCGAGCACGGCGGCGTTCGCCAAGGCACACAGGAGAAGCCATACGGTCCAGAGGCCGAGGGCCAGCACCCCGACCGCCATGCTGCTCGCAGTGCCGGGGCCGAAGGGGAGGAACAGGACTAGAAAGGAGAGGGGTGCCGTGAGCATCAGGGGGTTTGGAAAGAAGACACTCGCCGGGAAGAAGAACGAGGCGACGACGAGGGCCAAGTAGCCCCGGGCGAGCCAGTTGTCCGTGGCAAGCACAAGGAGCCGACGCGTGCGCGGGAGGCGGCGCGGGGTGGAGGCATGCGGCATCGCGAGTTCCTTCGGGTTGCTCAGGTTGACGCTCTCCACACTGGACCGGGATGCGCGATCAAGCATGAGTACAGGTACTCACAGCGGCACGGGTTTCGAAGAGTGCCAGAACCCCCACCGCGATTCATGCATCGCTTCTGGCCGCGTCCGGAGGTGGCCAGGGAGAAAAGCAACCTCGGTGAGCGTGAAATCGCCGCCCAGCACGACAACTACCGCAGAGAAACCGAGCAGCCATTTTCCCCATGTACCGGCGAGGCCCCCACAGACGCGCTCGACCGGTTCCTACGCCATCTGACGCCGCAGGCCGCTGAGACCGGGCGCCCGCACGGGGGTCGGGCGCCCGGAGGCTCAGCTGGGAATGGGCGTGTTCACCGGCGCGGGGGCGGGCCGGTAGACGAGTTCCTGAATGCGGCCGTCGAACGTCCGGCTCCCGAGCAGTTCGAGGTCGAAGTCGGCTGCACCCGCGAAGACCGGGTCGGTTCCGGTCCTGCCGCTGATCACGGGGAAGACGGTCACCTGGACGCGGTCTACGAGCCCTGCGGCCATCAGCGCCCGGTTCAGCGACAGGCTGCCGTGCGAGCGCAGCGGCACCTCGGACTCCTCCTTGAGCCGGGCGACGACCTCAACGGCGTCGCCAGCCGCCACGGTCACGTCCGGCCCTGCGACGGGTCCCGCGAGCGTCTTCGACACCACCGTCGTCGGCATGCTTCGCATCCGGGAGTTCACCGGGTCGAGGTCGGCCTCCGGGATCGGGCCCAGCAGCTCCACGAACTGGCGAAAGGTGTTGGCCCCGAGAACCATCCGCTGCTCCTCGCTGATCGAGGCAAGGCGGTCTTCAAGGAACTCGGGCCCCTGCTTTCCCCAGTAGCCACCCCCGTCGCCGTCGGGCCCGTAGGAGCCGTATCCGTCGAGCGTGGTGAAGACGTCCCAGGTGTAGGCAGCGGTCATGGCGCTCTCCTCGCATGCGGTTGATGGCGCGTTGTGGATACGGACGAGGGCGCATGGCAGAACTCATCGCGCGTGGAACGCCGAGTCCGACTGCCAGCCGGATCTGCCGCATTCACGGCATCGCCGCGCACGGGCACGGGTGCCGGAGTTCGACCGGCTGTGCACTGCCGGTCAACCATCCGTGCGTCACCGGTCAAAGACGAACACGTGGGTCTCTGGGAATCTTCAAGGGAAGGCGGTTGCCGGGGGCGGGGTGAGCGCCTTGCGCATGGCCCGGCGTTCGACATCGGGCGATGACCCTAAAGGGAAGAGGCGGAGCATGAGCGCGGAATGGTTGCTCGTTCGCTGTCGGCAGTGGCACTCGGTGTCGGTCGAGGATGGGGAGGGCTGATCGGACCGGCACGCGGCAGTCGCCGCCGCAGGGAGGATGGCTTGGGAATCCGTCGATGCGAGATTCTCCCGCCTGTCCTTGCCTCGCCACGGTGTCAATCTCCTACTGATCAGAAATTCAGCCGCTTCACTGTATTCGTTGAGAATTTCCAGGGCGATGAGGTGATCCGGCCCCACGGCTACCAGCCAACCGTGTAGTAGCTGCGTGTTGATTCGGGCGGTGGTCTCATTGCCCGACGAGCGGGGGGGGTACGGGGCTTTTTCCAGCTCGTGAGTGCTCCTCCTTGACAAAGGAGTGAAATTGTCTTTCTCTTCACGGATCGTCAGTACGGGAACTGGTGTGCTCCTGGTGGCGACGACAGTCCTGTCGCTGTCGGGGTCGGCAGTGGCCTCCCAGGAGAAGAACAGCGCCTCCCCTGCCATGGTAGGCCTGGAGGCCGAGGGTGACTTCTCGGCTCTCAATCAGTGCCTGCTCAGGACGTATCAGCCATACAAGAACGGCAGCAACGTGGAGGGTGTCGTCCAGTCGAACAACTACTGCAAGTACCACAAGCTCTCCGGCTATCTGCAGCGTCATCGGTGGCATGGGTGGAGCACGATGGATTCGGTGAAGGACAAGAGTGACTACCTCCACGTCAGGTTCGTGAAAAGCTGCAAGGACAGCGGGAACCAGAACTACCGAACTCACGGCACGGTGCGTCGTGGCACCCAGAGTGGTAGCGGTTCAAGCCCCTCAAATCGCTTCACCTGCTGATCGGTAACGCTGGAATTGCAGGTCGGGGTGGCTGGTCACAGTTGGAGCCGGCCACCCCGTAGCACCAGTTCCGAGGAATCTCGCAGCTCATTGTGGAGCGCAGTGGGGGTGGATGGCGTGGAAAGAGCGAAGAAAGCGTCGCCGCTTGTCCTGGTGGTCGTTGCGGTCTTTGGCGGCATCCTGATCCCGATTGGATGCGCCGAGTCGCAGCCCTCGGCCGACAGGGACACAGAAACGCTTCGGGTGACTTTTCGTGAGACGTCAGATCTTGGAAGTACGCCTCGGGATGACCCCCGAGGCTCAACGGGCACTAGCGTCAACATCTCTGCCCTCCACCGGTCGGGTGATATATCTGTAATCCACTTCCGCATCGAAGGTGACTACGGCCTGGCCGAGGAGCGCTGGTGGGAATCGGAGAGCCCTGAGAAACTGGAGATCCGTGACTGGCGTGCATGTTCCCAGTCCACAGACGTCATGCCTGAACCCCATCCAATCACCGTTCGAGTACTACTGAAGGAGCTCTTCGGACCCAAGGCGATCCCTGATGACGCCAAGGTCACCAAAGGTGGGGCCAAATGGGAGCGGAATGACGGATTCATCACTTTCGAATACGTGGATCATGGTGGTGAATACCCCGACCGCACGGTCACCACTATCGGACCTGACGGCGGTGGCGGAAGTCGAATCAGTGAGGTCGTGACTGCTGCCAGCACCGATGCGCCTCGGTGGGGGGAGGGGTGGAAGTCATGCGCGGCACCGGCGCCGGCTGAGTGAGCGTTCTCAGCGTGGCCACTGATCGGGTGGCGCTGGTGAGGGCGGTGCACACTCCCGCCGGACCAGCGTGCGCTCGCCGCTCTGCTGTACCTGCGCCGCCACGACGCCCTCGCCCGTATCGCGGCCGGATCCGGGAAATCCGTCGGCACCGCCCACGCATCCGTCCTGGCAGATCTTCCGCAGAGCCCGCACATCAGCCCGAACGGCTGACAGTCATCACCAAGGCCGTTCTCACCCTGGAGAGACGGCGCTGAGAGTGCTCGCTGGCTTTGTGGATGGCCAGGTTGCCTCTACCGATCGCTCCAAGGGCTGGGAGACTGTAGGCAGGCCACACCGATCGGGAAAGGCAACTGGTGACCTCCAGCTTCCTGCCGTTGGTGCGAAGCCTGAGGGCGACCGCGTGACCAGGGGGAACTGTGCTGACGGAGAAGCTCTATTTCAACACGGCCGAGGTGCCGGCTGCGGAACGGTTCGAGCGGTGGCGGGAGTACATGGCGGGTTCGCTGTCTCCAATGGAAGTGCACAGCCCCCATCACCAGGATTTCCGCGCGGAGCTACGGGTGCTGGAGCTGGGCGCGCTCTCCGTGTGGCCGGCGAGCTATCACGCTCTGACCTTCGACCGTTCTGCGAGCCTGGTCAGGCAGACGGACCCCGAGACGTGCCATGTCTTCCTCATAGTGAGCGGCGGCGCGGAGGCCGCCTGGGGGAAGTCCGGGACCCGTTACGGCAGTGACGACCTGCTCACCACGGTGTCCTCCGCACCCGCGCGGGTGCGGACCGGACCCGCCGCCGAGGGCGCACTCGTGCAGTCGGTCGGGGTGGAGGTACCACGAACTGCCATCCCGCTCGCTCCCCGCCAGGTGGACCGCGCAGTCGGCCAGCGCCTCTCCGGCCGTGAAGGCGTAGGGGCACTGCTTGCGCTCTGCCTGACCCAACTCTGTCGGAACTCCGGCTACCAAGCGGCCGACGCCCCACGACTTGAGTTGATCCTTCTCGACCTTCTCACCGCCTTTCTCGCTCGGGCATCCGACACGGAGAACACGCAGCCGCCGGAGACCCGCAGCCGGGTACTGCGGTTACGGATTCGGGCATTCATACAGGAGAACCTGGCAGACCCCGAGTTGTGCCCCGCTCTGGTGGCAGGTGCCCACCACATCTCGGTCCGCTACCTGCATCGACTGTTCGAGGGCGAGCAGGAGCCGGTAGCGCAGAGCATCCGCCGACAGCGACTCGCAGGAGCGCATCGTGACCTGTCCGACCCAGCGCTAGCAGCGGTGCCGGTCCATGAAATCGCCGCTCGCTGGGGCTTTCGGCATCAAGCCGTATTCACCCGATCCTTCCGCAACACATTTGCCGTGTCCCCTTCCGAGCACCGCAACATCGCTCCAGCCGACTCACCAACGCCCCGCAGCACACCCCCAACACGCCCCGAAGGCTCGCCCCCTGTCTCCGGTGCCGCCACCGACTCCGCATGGCCATGCCCACCACCGGGTTCCGGTCGGCTCGAGGATTCGGCTTCCCGCCGCGCAGAGTGAACGGTTCGTTCCTGACCGCTGGCACGGACAATCAACTGGCCGTGCACCGGTGGTCGAAGACGCGCGTCACAACTCCTGGAAGCCTTGCTCCCACAAGCCGTCGACTTTGGGAGATCAAACGTATGCCTCGTACGATCCCGCGCGTCTTCCCCGTGGTCGCAGCCGCCGCCATAGCGATGTCCTTGAACGCCGGCGTGGCCGGCGCTACCCCGAATGCCGGTTCTGAGCAGACTGCGGAGACGGTAGCCCCTATCGAGTCCAGTTCTTCCAGAAGCCTGACTATCCTCTGCGGGCCCACACCGGTCGCTGGCCAGGCCACCCTGCGCTGGAAGAAGGGAATAACCACTACCACTGTGCACTACAACAATCCGTGTCTGCGGAACTTCTACGTGGAGGTGCGGATGGCAAGCGCAGACGAATACCACATCGAGTGCCTACTCGTGCCCGCGAACAAGGTGGGAAGCAAGAAGTACTCACACGGAACGACTGGCCTTGTCACCCGGGTGAGCAACGGCTGTTGAAACGGGCAGCCCCCGAATAGGGCTTCATCACCCTCACGATCGGCTGGATACCAGGTGAACCCCTTGAGGCCGCGAGGACGCCTCGGGTCACGGTGTTACGAGCACCAAGCCAGTACGGCGAACACGCCAAGCCGCGCCGTTATTGGTAGCACGCCCCCAGCAGAACCCGCCACGTCAGAAGGAGGAGCGCCGTGTCGCAGTCAGAGGCCGGACCTGTCCGTGAGGACGGGACGATGTCCACCGGACGTCGCGTCGCCCTGGGGGCGTGGCTGGTGTGCATGGCGCTGATCGCGGCCTACCCGTGGGTGCGCGACGTGCGGGACGCCGGGTGGGGCACCGTCGTGCTCCCGTTCCGGCACTGGCCTTCGGCACTGCTCGGCGTGCTGGTCTTCGCCGCGTACGCGGTCCCGGCCGTCAGGCGGCGGGAGTGGATCGGCGGGCTGCTGGTCGGAGTTCTCGTGGCGTGGTCGGTCAGCGCGGTGGTGTCGCTCTACCTCCTCAACTGACCGGGCGCCCGGACCGCGTGGTCCGGGCGCCCTGCGGCTCAGCGGCTCAGCGGGTGGTGGGCCAGAGGCGGGGGCGGCGTTTGGCCGCCACGTCCTCGGCCCAGCCGACGAGCAGGATGAACAGCGCGGTGAGCGGCCACACCAGGATGAACATCAGCGGCGGGTACATGCTGGTGAGCAGGTCCGCGTGGTCGGGCCACACGCCGGGGATCTTCCACAGCGGGTCGAGCAGCGGGATGGTCGCGATCAGCGCGATCTCGTGCCACAGGTAGAGCGTCACCGCCCGGTTGTTGGCGAGCGTGACGGGTTTCTCCCAGCGAGCCAGCCGGCCCGGCAGCCGCTCCCAGCTCGGGCTGAAGCTGAGCAGGATCAGGCAGAAGCCGAACGACCAGAAAGCCTGTGCCAGCGGGATGTCGTTCAGGTCCAGGCCGTCCGGCCCTGGATGTGCCGTCGCCCACCACAGCCCGAAGACCATCAGGAACGGTGCCACCGAGGGTGCGAGATAGCCGGGGATCTTCTTCAGCAGCCCGTCCTGGTGGGCGAAGCCCAGCACCCAGCAGGCGCCGAAGGTGGCGAAGTCGGTGACCGCGCTGCCGGTCTGGCCGGGAATGGTGACCAGGCCGGTGCCGACGATCGCCGTGAGGCCCAGCGGCGCCAGCAGCGTCGTCCACGGCATGCGGCGGAACGCCTTCAGCAGCAGCGGCGACAGCAGCACGAACCAGAAGTAGGCGCGCAGGTACCACAGCGGGGCGGCGGCCTGCACCGCCCAGGTGTCGGTGAGGAAGCCGTCCTCGCTGCCGATGTGCCACGGGAACGGCGGGCTGCCGACGGGCACGACCCAGCAGACGATGCGCAGCCAGAACCACGTCTCCTCGCCCTTCGCCGGGCCCCAGCCCTGGGCGAAGAGGATGCTGAGCACCAGCACGCCGTACAGCCACAGCGGCAGCAGCAGCCGCCGGACGCGGCTGCGGATGACGCCGAGCGCCGGGCGTTGCAGCGAACGTGCCATCAGCGAGCCGGCCAGCGCGAACATCACGCCCATGGACGGGAAGAGGAACGTCAGCCAGGCCCAGCCGAACGTGTGGTAGACGACCACGCGTACCAGGGCGAGGGCCCGCAGCAGGTCGAGGTAGCGGTCCCGGACGACAGGCGGGCGCGCCGCCTCCGCCCCGGGACGGGCGGGAGTGCTGGTGGTCATACGACGGGCCTCTTGTCGCCGTTGGGGTAGCCGCCGTCCGGGTATCCGCCGTCCCGGAAGCCGCCGCCGGGGAAGCCGTCACCGTCCGGGAAGCCGCCGCCGGGGTGGCCGCCGTACGGGCGGGCGTCACCGCGGGGAAAGCCGTCGTCCGGGAAGCCACCCGGGTAGGGGCGGCCGTCCTGGCCGGTGCCGTGGTCGGCCAGGTGGCCGGGGGCGCGGACGGGCTGGGCCAGGTGGTCCGGGCCGGGGTCGGGGCGGGGGATGCCGCGCCCGTATCGCTCGTCGCGGGCGTACAGGTCGTCGAGCGCGTAGCGCGCGCCGCCCTGGGGTGTGGGCGCGGTGTGCGGCGCGGTGGTGTCGTCCTCGTGACGGCTGCCGTCCTGGTAGGGACTGTCGTCCACGTAAGGGCTGCCGTCCACGTAAGGGCTGCCGTCCACGTAGGGGCTTCCGTCCTCGTAGGGGAAGGCGCGCGACGGGGTGTCGCGCCGCGCCTGCGGCAGCGGCCGGGTGCCGTCGTCCGCGGTGGGCTGCGCGACGGGCGGCGCGGCGGGCCGCGCGCCCGTCGCCGCCGCGACCGGGCGGGCGGCGGGGGCGGGGGCGCCACCGGCGCCGGACGGGCCGGACGTGCCGGGGGCGGCCTCGACGTTGCCGGTGCGGCGCAGCTTCTGCCACCGCAGCCGACCACCGGTCAGCGCGGTGATCCACGACTGGAGCAGCACCACGTACATCAGCTGCCGGTACAGGATCTGCTGGAGCGGCAGCGAGATGAGGTGCGTCATGCGTTCCCGGTCCAGGCGGAACGCGTAGGCCGCGCAGATCAGTTGGATGCCGAGCACCGCGCCCCAGGCGGCGACGGTCTTGCCGGTCGGGCCGAAGATGATGCCGTACAGCAGGAACACGTCGATGAGCGGCGCCAGCAGCGGCGCGACGACCATGAACGCCGACACCAGCGGCAGTCCGACCCGGCCGAACCGGCCCGACGGGCCGCTCTCGATCACCGCCCGGCGGTGCTTCCAGATCGCCTGCATGGTGCCGTAGCTCCAGCGGTACCGCTGCGACCACAGCTGCTGCACCGACTCGGGCGCCTCGGTCCAGGCGCGGGCGTTCTCCGCGTAGACGACGTCCCAGCCGTCGCGGTGCAGCGCCATGGTGATGTCGGTGTCCTCGGCGAGCGTGTCCTCGCTCATGCCGCCGACCCGGTCCAGCGCCTCGCGGCGGAACGCGCCGACCGCGCCGGGGATCGTCGGCATGCAGCGCAGCACGTCGTACAGGCGGCGGTCCAGGTTGAAGCCCATCACGTACTCGATGTGCTGCCAAGCGCCGATCAGCTTGTCGCGGTTGCCGACCTTGGCGTTGCCCGCCACGGCCCCCACCCGGGCGTCACCGAAGGGCTGGACCAGTTCGCGCACGGTGGACGGCTCGAAGACGGTGTCGCCGTCCATCATCACGATGATGTCGTGCGAGGCGTTGCGGATGCCGTTGTTGAGCGCGGCTGGCTTGCCCGCGTTCTGCTGCCGCAGCACCCGCACCCCGGGCAGGCCCAGGGCCTCGACGATCTCGGCGGTGCCGTCGCTGGAGCCGTCGTCGATGACGAGGATCTCCACCGGGTGGTCGCTGTCCATCAGCGAACGCACGGTGTGGGTGATGCACTTGGCCTCGTTGTAGGCCGGCACCAGGACGGTGACCGGCTCGGTGACCGGCTCACCCCAGCGGAAGTCGGGGCGCCGTACCCGGCGGGCGTGCACCCACGAAAGGATCAGCATCAGACCGAACCGGGCGAAGACCAGCGAGCCGACGATGGCGAGCGCGACGGTGAGCACGCCCATGGCCCGCTCGGAGACGCCGACCGCGCCGACGAACGCCTTGCCCTTCCACAGCTCGAATCCGGTGACCGGGGTGTGCGCGCTGGGCGCGTCCAGTGCCTCGGTGAGGTTGGTGAACCGGTAGCCCTTGCTCTTCAGCTCCGGCAGCATCCGGTTGAGCGCCGCGACGGTCTGGGACCGGTCGCCGCCCGAGTCGTGCATCAGCACCACGGCGCCGTCGCCGTCGTTCTCCGGCATCGCCCGGCGGATGATCTCGTCGACGCCCGGACGCGACCAGTCCTTGGTGTCGGTGTCGTTCAGCGCGGTGATGTAGCCGCGCTTGCCGATGTACTCCGTCACCGGCCACGAGTTGTTGTCCAGCGCGTACGAGTGCGAGGAGTACGGCGGTCGGAACAGCGAGCTGCGCACCCCGACCGAGCCGGCCAGCGCGAGCTGGTTCTGCGCCAGCTCCCAGTCGATGCGGGCCTTGGACTGGAGTGAGAGGTCGGGGTGGTTGAAGGTGTGCAGGCCGATCTCGTGGCCCTCGTCGGCCATCCGGCGGACCAGGTCGGGGTGCTTGGACGCCATGGTGCCGGTGATGAAGAAGACCGCGCGCGCGTCGTGGCGGGCGAGGGCGTCGAGCACCTTCGGCGTCCACTTCGGGTCGGGGCCGTCGTCGAAGGTGAGCACCATGGTGTTGTCCGGCACCCGGTGGGTGGCCGGCTGCTCGCCGCGGACGTCGATGATCGGCCCGCCCTCGAGGATCTCGGCAGGGACCTTGTGGTTGCCGGCCGGTTCGTTGATCCGGTGGTCGGCGAGGAACTCGCTGTTCACGTAGCCGCGCAGCAGCAGCATGGTGATGACGGCGAGCAGCAGCAGGGCAGGGACGAGGTACCGCAGCGGCAGCCTGCGACGGCGCCGCTTGCGGGAGTGTGAGGTCATCTACTCGCCACCACCGGCTGCGGTCTCCTCGCCGACAGGCGGCTCGGTGGGACCGGGCACGTCGACCGGTGGTTCCTGCGTCTTGGGCGGTTCGGCGCCGCCGCCCCCGCCGCTTGCGGAGCCGGGAGGCTGGGTCTTGGTCGCAGAGGCGCTGGGGGTCGCGCTCGGCTGGGGTGTGGTGACTCCCTGGGACGCCGTGGGCTGCGGGATGGTCACGCCGTTGTTGGCGGCCGGTGCGGCCGGGACGCCGGCACTCGTGCCGGGCGAAACCGGAATCTCCCCGGGGTTGGCCACAGGAGTGGCGTCCACGGTCTCTTCCTCGACCTTCTCGGCCTCCTCGTCGGCCTCCGGTTCGCCCTCCACGGTGACCTTCTCGGTGCCCTGGTCCGCCTGCCCGGTTATCGGCAGCCAGGGCGCGGCGGCGTTGCCCCCTGCGAGGCTCACCACGAGCACCACGGCGTAGCAGGCGCAGGCGAGTCCGAGGACCCAGCCGAGTCTGCGCAGTGTCCGCCGCCGCCTGCCGCTTTCGTCGACGAATACTGGCTCATCCGCGTTGCCGCGGACCTCTTGGGTGGTGTTGTTCACGTCTTGCACTCGCCCCCGGGCTCACAGTTGTCCTGAGAGCCAGACAAGGTAGTGGCAGCCAGGGTTGTACAGGGCGCTGATTAAATCAGATGACACTTTGGTATCGGGAGGTGTCAAACGTTTGAGCCCGTTATCGCCGCCCCGCCCGTCTCGTCACTTTCCGCCGCTTCGGCAGGCGCGCCACACGGCACTTCCGCGGGTCGTCGGAGCCGGAAGCGGAATCACCGGAGGGGCGTGCTCCGCAGGTCGCAGCACGTCAGAAGGCGTTCACTCATGATCACCCGGTGCGTACCCGGCGGTCGGCGTCCGCCAGCCAGGCTCCCGGCGGGCGCTCCAGCCAGTGGTGCCGCGCCGCCAGCTAGCGGGCCGCGCCGAGCAGCGCGTCCAGCCCGGGGTGACGCAGACCACGTCGCCACACCAGCGAGATCGGCGACAGCGGCACCGGGTCCACCAGCGGTCGCAGCACCATGCCCGGCAGGTCCATGAACACCTCGCTGGCCAGAACCGACCAGCCGCGCCGGGCCACCGCCCGCGCGAACTCCTCCCCGCCGTCGATCCGCGGATACGGGTCCGCCACCTCGATACCCCGACCCGCGAACAACAGCCCGGCGTAGTCCGTCCACTCCACCGGGTCGAGACCGGCCACCCGGCCACGAGACATCGATGCGACCCGCGGCGATCTCGGCGGCGAACAGGTGCAGGTGCCGCTGGCCGTCGGGCACCCGTTCCCAGGCGCCACAGCGCGTCCACGCCCAGGGCGGCGAGGTGGGTGAGGCGGCGGGTGATGCCGCACGGGTCGCCGAGGCCGTCGGCGTCGGCGAAGCTGCGGGGACAGGCCTGGCAGACGACGGGCCTGGCGCCACCGGTCGATCCCGGGACGACAGTCGAGGGTGGAGCGACCGGTCACGTGGTCCCCGTTGCAGGGCATACGGCGACGGCAGGGAACCTGTCCAGAATGCCGGAAAAACGGGCCATCCGGTTGATCGGAGTGATCCATTCCCGCTGTGATGAAAGTGTGATGGTTGGCCAACTTCCTCTCCATGCCCGCAGGTTGACAGCCTGCTGCGGCGCGGCCACGATGGGGCGCACTGAGGCGCATGTGACCAATGAGTCCAGTGCTTTTCAGACCACTCACCCTTGGTACGGCCCGGCAGCCGAGCGCTGCCCGCATGCCGTCACCGGGTTCCGGCACACGCCAAGAAATGGGATCCGCATGTCCATAACGAGACGTGTCACCGCGCGACGCCTGCTGGGGACGGGCGCCGCGGCCCTCGCCCTCTGCGCCGCCTCCGCCACGACCGCGTTCGCCACCAGCACACCCGGTGGCGACGGCTGGTCGTCCGGCGGCAGCTACAAGCCCGGGGCGGGCCCGGGCACGGAGACCGGGACCGATCGCTGCCAGTTCTCACTCGACGGCACGAACTTCCACGACTCGGTCAAGCTCGACGACCAGAACCTGAAGCCGACCGACGACGGCAAGGTCCGCATCAAGGTCCGCACCGCCGGTGACGCAGCGACCTGCACGGCCTCCCTCGCGTCCTACCTCGCCCACGGCCCGACCTTCGCGACCTCCGGCGAGCAGGTGTTCGTCGACTTCGACACGGTGACGGTCAAGCCGGGCGGCACCGACTCGCTCAAGATCGCCATCCCCGACAAGGGCTGCTACGGGCAGATCGACCTCTACCGGGGCGCGGTGAAGTTCGACGGCCGGCTCGACGCGAAGGACGGCTTCGAGCACGGCGAGCTGCCCAAGGGCCCGGACCGCCCGGTCATCAAGGACAAGCTGATCGCGGCGTGGAACGGCGGCACGAAGGACTGCACGACGCCGCCGGCGGAGGAGCCGCCCGCCTCCACGCCGCCCGTCTCCGCACCGCCCGCGACCCCGCCGCCCGCGACCCCGACGGAGCCGGCCGAGCAGACCCCGCCGGCGACCCCGTCCGAGCCGGCGGAGCCGTCTTCCCCGCCGGCGACGGACACGTCCACCCCGACCCCGTCCACCTCAGAGTCGACCTCGCCTCCGGCCCCCAAGCCGAACGGTGGCGGCAACCTCGCCGAGACCGGCGCCGACGGCAACACGGGCCCGATCGTCATCGGTGCGGCGGCGCTCCTCGCGGGCGGCGCGGCCCTCGTGATCGCGACCCGCCGCCGCGCGGCGAAGCGCATCGCGTAACTCCGCACGGAACACCCCACGACGGCCCGCGGTTCCCTCAGCCCCGGGCCGTCGTGCGGCTCGGCCGCCTCGGGCAGGGGCGGCGGTCGACGATCGTCCGGCCACGGGCAGGTCCCGGGGCCAGGACGACCTCGACCGGAAGACGCTCGGTGGACATCGCCTTCTGTCACTGATGTCGGCACCGGCCCGTCACGGCCTGCCAGTGCCAACCAGCCGGTTGAACCCGCTTCCGCCACAAGGCAGGCGCGCCTCCCACCTCACACACGAGGACGGAAGCCACTCGCCTCGGACCGGCCAAGAGCGGTGCGTCACGGGTTACGGCACGTCAGCGGGCACCTTCGGCCATCACCCGGTGAGTACTCGGCGGTCGGTGTCCGGCAGCCAGGCTCCCGGCGGGCGCTCCAGCCAGTGATGGCGTGCCGCCAGCGAGCGGGCCGCGCCGAGCAGCGCGTCCAGCCCGGGGTGACGCAGACCACGTCGCCACACCAGCGAGATCGGCGACAGCGGCACCGGGTCCACCAGCGGTCGCAGCACCATGCCCGGCAGGTCCATGAACACCTCGCTGGCCAGAACCGACCAGCCGCGCCGGGCCACCGCCCGCGCGAACTCCTCCCCGCCGTCGATCCGCGGATACGGGTCCGCCACCTCGATACCCCGACCCGCGAACAACAGCCTGGCGTAGTCCGTCCACTCCGCCGTGTCCGCGTTACCCGCCCCCGCGTACAACGTCTCGCCCGCCAACGCGTGCAGCGGCACCTCGACCAACGGCGCCAGCCCGTGGCCGGCGGGCAGCAGCACCGCCACCCGCTCGAAACGCACCAGCCGATGCTCCAGCAGCGCCAGCACCGCCGGGTCGAGACCGGCCACCCGGCCGAACGACACATCGATGCGACCCGCGGCGATCTCGGCGGCGGCACCGGTCAGGCCGCTGCGGAAGCGGGCGACGAACTCCGCGTCGGGCGACGCCTCCCGGGCGGCGTCCAGGACGAGCTGCCCGGTGGCGACCGGCGCCGAGACGTCCACCACCAGGGGCAACCCCGCGCCGTGGACGGCCGTACCGAGATCACCGTAGGCGGACAGCACCCGGCGGGCGTGCGGCAGCAGCCGCTCCCCGTCGGCGGTCAGCGAGACCTGTCGTGTGGTCCGCGCGAACAGCGGCGTCGACCACAGCTGCTCCAGCCGCCGGATGTCCCGGCTGAGCGCCTGCTGCGCGGTGTGGAGGCGGGCGGCGGCCCGCGTGAAGTGCAGTTCCTCCGCGACGGTGGTGAACGCACGCAGCAGTCGCGGGTCGGGGTCCTGTGGCATCGGTCCCATACTGACACGCCTGCGATGTGAATATCCGTTCATCAGGTGTTGGACGGCTGCCGGTGGCCGCCCTGAGGGTGAAGCCATGCCGCATTCCACCTCCCCGACACCCCTGCACCTCCCGCCCTCCTCCGGTTCCCGCACGCCCTCCGCCCTGCTCGCGGTCAGCGGCTCCACCCTCGTCGCGGTGGACCTCCGCCACGCCGACCAGCCCGACCGCCCTTACCGCCCCGACCAGCACGGCTACCAGGGCCACCGCAGCCCCGACCGCCGCGCGTTCGCGCCCCGGCGGAAGAGGCGACCACGCCGCCCGGCCTGGTGTGCGCCCTACGTCACGCTGTTCGCCACCCCGGGCACCCGCGCCTTCAGCGCCGGAGCGCTGCTGGCCCGGTTGCCGATGGGCATGTTCGGGGTGTCGGCGGTGCTGATGATCTCCCAGACCCGGGGCTCCTACGCCCTCGCCGGAGCGGTCTCCGCGTCCGGCCTGGCGGCCACCGCGCTGCTGGCACCGCTGACGGCCCGGCTCGTCGACCGGCACGGGCAGGCCCGAGTGGCGGTTCCCGCCGTGCTCCTCGCCGTCCTCGCCCAGCTGCTGCTGGTGCTGTGCGTCAGCACCGGCGCACCCACCTGGACCCTGTTCGCCTGCTCCGCGGCGGCGGCGACCGCACCCAACACCGGCGGCATGGCCCGCGCCCGCTGGGCGCACCTGCACCGGGGCGGCGACCCGGCAGCCGCCGCTGCCCGGCACACCGCCAACTCCTTCGAACAGGCCCTGGACGAGCTGTGCTTCATGGCCGGACCGGTACTGGCCGCGTTCCTGTGCGTCGGCCTCTTCCCCACCGCCGGCACGCTCGCCGCAAGCGTGCTGCTGCTGTGCGGCACGCTGCTGTTCGCCGCGCAGCGCCGGACCGAACCCCCGGTCGCGCCCCGGGAGGCGAGCAGCGGCCGGTCCCCCGCACGCCTGCCCGGCATGCCCATCCTGCTGCTGACCTTCGTCTGCATCGGCGCGGTGTTCGGCTCCATGGAGGTCGCCACCATCGCCTTCGCCGACGGGCTCGGCGCGAAGGGCGCCGCCGGAGTCCTGCTCGCGCTCCAGGCCGCCGGGTCCTGCGCGGCCGGACTGGGCTTCGGCCTGCTGCGGCTGTCCGGCCCGCCGCAGCGCCGGTTCGTGCGGTGTGTGGCGGCGATGGCCGCGCTGATGCTGCTGCCCGCGTGGGCCGCGGGCGGCGGCAGCCTGCTGCTGCTCGCCCCCGCACTGCTGCTGGCCGGCATGGCGACCGCGCCCACGATGGTGACGGGCATGACGCTGATCCAGCGGCACACCCCGCCCGCCCGGCTCAACGAGGGCATGACGCTGGCCGTGACCGCGCTGCTGGCCGGCATCTCGGCCGGGGCGGCGGTCGGCGGCTGGGCCGCCGAGAAGCTGCCCGGCGCAGGCGGCTACGCCGCCCCGGTGGCCGCCGCTCTGCTCGGGGCGGCGCTCGCCACCGCCGGGTTCACCCGCCGCAACACGCGCGGAGGGCGCGGCCGTTCGGCCGCGCCCTCCGTCTAGACCACCGCCGCTGCCGCGAGTGCGCGGCGGGGCGGATGTGGTCAGCAGCTCAGGTTGCCACCCGGGGTGGTGCCCAGGATCTGGGTGAACTGCTGGTACTTGGTGATGCGGCTCTGCACCTTGGCGGGCTGCTTGCCGTCGCACTCCAGCGCGCCGTTGATGCTGCGGATGGTCTGGCCGAAACCGTGCCCGTTGACCATCGCGTGATGCGCGGTCATGGTGCCGGGACCGGACTGGGTGTTCCAGTACCAGAGCGCCGTCTTCATCGCGACCGCCGGGTCGTTCTGCACCAGCCAGGGGTTGTTGAGCAGGTCGATGCCGAGCGCGTCACCGGCCGCCTTGTAGTTGAAGTTCCAGCTGAGCTGGATCGGGCCGCGGCCGTAGTACGCGGCCTGGCCGGCCGGGCAGCCGTAGGGCTGCGAGGAGTCGCAGTAGTGCGGGTAGTTGCTGGTGTCCTGCTCCACGATGTGCACCAGACCGCCGGTCTCGTGGCTGATGTTGGCCAGGAAGGCGGCGGCCTCGCGGCGCTTGGTGGTGTCGTCACCGGTCTTGGCGAAGCCCGGGTAGGCACTCAGCGCCGAGGTCAGGCCCTGGTACGTGTAGAAGGGGTTCCGGTTCGGGAACATCTGGTTGAACTGCGCCTCACTCACCACGAATCCGCTCGGATTCCCGGGGTTGCCCGGGTCACCGGGGCCGCTGCCGCCGCAGGCGCCCTGGCTCTCCCAGACGGCGACCCCCGCGGCCGGACGCTCGTTCTGCGTCCACCACTTGGCACGCCAGTTGGTCCCGTTCAGCGAGGCGGTGTCACCACCCCAGTAGACGGTGGACGCACTCCAGGAGGGGGCGCAGGCCGGTGCGGCGGCTGCCGTGGCCGTGGCCGCCGGCATGACGGCGGCGAGGCCGCCGAGCAGGGCGGACGCGGCGAAGAACGCGATGATCCGTTGTTTCAGCACGTGACTGGTACCTCCATGCGGCGTCGCCGCAGGCGTGGGGGGTTGTTGGAGGACAGTCAAAGGGTCTGGTCTGAACCAGTCAAGGTATAGACCAATACTGACAGCGATTCGAGAGCCTGAACGTTTCCGCACCCCCGAGCGGGCACACCCGACGCCCGCCCGCTGCCCGCCAACGGCGCTCACCGGTGGCAGCGGGCAGAAACAGGCGACGCGCCCCGCGGTGGAACTGGACGCCGGGCAGGCCGACATGAGCAAGTGGGAAGCGACCGTACGCGACCGCCTGGGAGCAACCGAAGGAGAACACCGTGCCCCCGACCCCGCTCACCGAAGCCGACCTCGAAGCGGCCCTGGGCCGACTGCCCGGCTGGACGGTGAAGGAGGGCGAACTGACCGCCTCCTACCGTGCCGACCGGGCCCGTGTGCCCGCCTTCTACGCCGCTGTCGCCACCGCCGAGGACGAGGCCGACCACCACGCCAGGATCACCGTGCTGTACGGCACGGTCGACCTCGCCCTCACGACTCACAGTGCCGGTGGCGCGATCACCGAGAAGGACACCGCCCTGGCCGCACGCATCAGCGCCCTGGCCGCCACCCACCACGCCGAACCGACGGACTGAGGCAACGGGAGGCGGAACAGCCCGGGCACAGAAAAGCCTCCGCCCCGCGAGAGAACTCGCGGGGCGGAGGCCCACATGGGATGAGTGGAGATGGCGGGAATCGAACCCGCGTCCAACGGTGAAGAAGGAGGGCTTCTCCGAGCGCAGTCTGCTTCGCTTTTCTCAGCCCCGGCAGTCACGCAGACAAGCTGCCGACGGGCTCAGTCACTGTTTGATGTCCCGGCAGACCCCGTGACCGGGCCTACGCGGTGAGTTCCCTAGCTGATGCCAGGAACCGGGTCGGGAACGCACCCGGGCTGACACTTCGCAAGTCGCTACTTAGGCAGCGAGGGCGAAGGAATCGCGCTTGGTGTTGGCGATTATTTTTTTTGCGGCAGATGGTTAACGAGATCATTGCCGCGTTCCTCGGCTCGCTTCCCCTGCTCCGACATCCGCTGTCGAAACCGATCATCCCCATGTTGTGTTGACAAGCACACCCGGACCCACCTTGCGGTGCGCCCCGGTGGCACTGCGTCCATCGTACGGGAACAACCCCGGGAACGGCCAGCGCATTCCCGGCGCGCGAGCCGCCGGCCCAGCTGGTAGGGCCCGCTGGTCAGCCCGGCACGGGCCCCGGGCTCAGGCCTTCTGGCGGCGGCGGACGGCGGATACGGCCCGCTCGGTCTCCCGGCGGTCCTGCTTCTCGCGGAGCGTGTGCCGCTTGTCGTACTCGCGCTTGCCCCGGGCCAGCGCGATCTCCACCTTGGCCTTGCCGTCCTTGAAGTACAGCTGCAGCGGCACCAGCGTCAGGCCGCTCTCCTGGAGCTTGCCGACGAGCCTGTCGATCTCCATCCGGTGCATCAGCAGCTTGCGCTTGCGGCGCGCACTGTGGTTCGTCCAGGTGCCCTGGCTGTACTCGGGGATGTGCACGTTGTGCAGCCACACCTCACCGCCGTCGACCTGGCCGAAGCCGTCGACCAGGGACGCCCGCCCCTGGCGCAGCGACTTCACCTCGGTACCGGTCAGGACCAGCCCGCATTCCCAGGTGTCCAGGATCAGGTAGTCGTGCCGCGCCTTCTTGTGCTGCGCGATGAGTTTGCGACCTGTCTCTTTAGCCATAGCCGTGCCATTGTTCCTCACCCGCGGCGTGCGAGGCCACCCAATACCGTCCGGGCCTTGTCCTCGACGCGCTGACCGGCGCGGACCTCGACGTCCGGCGTCAGCCCCTGCCCCTCCAGCTCCCGGCCCGCAGGCGTCGCGTAGTGCCCGACGGTGAGCTCCGCGACCGAGCCGTCCGGCTGCTCCATCGGCATCTGCACCGAGCCCTTGCCGAAGGTGCGCGACCCGACCACCACGGCCCGGCCCCGGTCCTGGAAGGCGCCGGCCAGCAGTTCCGCGGCGCTCATCGTGCCGCCGTCCACCAGGACCACCAGCGGCACGTCCTGGCTGCCGCCCGCCTCCGCGTACAGGGCGTGCTGCTCGCCGCCGTCGTCGTAGGTGGCCACCAGGCCGCCGTCGAGGAAGGCCGAGGCCACCGCGGCTGCCTCGTGCAGCAGGCCGCCGGAGTTGCCGCGCAGGTCCAGCAGCACACCGCCGCGCTCGGGGAGTTCGTCCAGTGCCTCCCGGACGCGCGCGCCCGAGCCCTTGGTGAAGGACTCCACCCGCAGCCGGACCACGTCCTGGCCGAGCTTGCGCACGGTGACCGACTCGGTCTCCAGCACCGCCCGTTCCAGGGGCTCGTCCCAGCGGCGGCCGTCCCGGCCGAGGCCGACCACGACCGTCTCGCCCGCCGCGGGCGCGGCGTCCTGCGGCTCCGCGCCGCGCAGCCGGGCCACCACCTCGGTGACGGGCAGACCCGTCACGTCCTCGCCGTCCACCGTGTGCACCCGGTCCCCTGGCCGCACCCCGGCCCGCTCGGCGGGGCTGCCGCCGGTGACCCGGGCGACCTCCACCCGGCCGTCACGGCCGGCGCGGACCGCGATGCCCACACCGACGTAGCTGCCCTCCAGCTCCTGCTGGAGGCCCTCGTACTCGCGGGCCGTGTAGGCGGCTGACCAGCGGTCGCCGCTGCGGCTGACCAGCCGGTGCGCGTCCGCCGGGTGCTGCTCCTCGACGACTCTGGGGCTTATCGGCGAGCCCTCGGGGCCCTGACCGGCCTGCGCGGCACCGCCGGTCCAGGAACCGGAGGCGAAGCCGGTGACCAGGACACCGGCGAACACCAACGTCAGGGCCGCCCCACGGCGGAAGCGGTGAGGTTGGACGAACATCCACGGACCCGACATGTTGCGGAGTCTAGGACAGAGCAGAGCGCCGTAGGGCAGCTTGGCCCGGGGGCGCCCGCGTCGTTCGTCACACCTTCTTCACACCTTCAGGTACTTGCGCAACGCGATGAAGGCGGCAACGGCAGGCATCAGCACACCCACGGCCAGGATCAGTGGCAGCACCTTGACGACCGAGTCCCAGCCGATGAACTGGATCAACGGGATGCGGTCCGCCAGCCAGTTGTCCACCAGGAAGTACTTGCCGCTGAACAGCAGCAGGCAGGCCATGCCCGCGCCCAGCAGCCCCGCGATGGCGGCCTCCAGGATGAACGGCATCTGGATGTAGAAGCTGGACGAGCCGACCAGGCGCATGATCCCGGTCTCGCGGCGACGGCTGAACGCGGACACCCGGACGGTGTTCACGATCAGCAGCAGCGCAACGACCAGCATCAGCGCCATGATGAACAGGGCGGCCAGGTTCATGCCGTTGAGCAGGTTGAACAGGTTCTCCAGCAGACTTCGCTGGTCCTGCACCTCCTGGATGCCGGCCCGGCCGCCGAACGCCGTCTGGATCACGTCGTACTTGGTCGGGTCCTTGAGCTTGACCCGGTAGGACTCCTGCATCTGGTCCGGAGTCAGCGAGGACGCCAGCGGCGAGTCCTTGAACTGCTCCTTGTAGTGCTTGTACGCGTCGTCGCTGGACTCGTAGAAGACGGTGTCGACGACCTTGAGCTTCTCCAGGTCCGCCTTGATCTCGCGCTTCTGCTGACCGGTCACCGCGCCCTTGGCGCACTGCGGGTCGGTCTCCGCGTCGTTCTTGTTGCAGAGGTAGATGGAGACCTGGACCTTGTCGTACCAGAAGCCCTTCATCGAGTTGACCTGCTCCCGGGCGAGGAGCGCACCACCGAGCAGCGCCAGCGAGATCGCCACCGAGACGATCACCGCGAAGGTCATCGTGAGATTGCGGCGGAGACCGACGCCGATCTCCGACAGAACGAACTGGGCGCGCATGGCGTCCTTTCAGTGCTGGTAGCCGTAGACACCGCGCGACTGGTCGCGCACAAGACGGCCCTTTTCGAGTTCGATCACTCGCTTGCGCATCTGGTCGACGATCTGCTGGTCGTGCGTCGCCATCACGACCGTCGTCCCGGTCCGGTTGATGCGGTCGAGCAGTTTCATGATGCCGACGGACGTCTGGGGGTCCAGGTTGCCGGTCGGCTCGTCGGCGATCAGCAGCAGCGGCCGGTTGACGAACGCGCGCGCGATCGCCACCCGCTGCTGCTCACCACCGGACAACTCGCCCGGCATCCGGTCCTCCTTGCCGCCGAGGCCGACCAGGTCGAGCACCTCGGGGACCGTCTTGCGGATCTGGCCCCGCGACTTGCCGATGACCTCCAGGGCGAACGCGACGTTCTCCCCGACGGTCTTGCTGGGCAGCAGGCGGAAGTCCTGGAAGACCGTGCCCAGCTGGCGCCGCATCTGCGGCACCTTCCAGTTGGACAGGCGGTTGAGGTCCTTGCCGAGCACGTGCACCTGGCCGTGCGAGGCCCGCTCCTCCCGCAGCACCAGGCGCAGGAACGTGGACTTGCCGGAGCCGGAGGAGCCCACCAGGAAGACGAACTCGCCGCGCTCGATCTCCAGCGAGACGTCGCGGAGCGCGGGGCCGGTCTGCTTGGGATAGCTCTTGGAGACGTTGTCGAACCGAATCACTGATTCACACCATGTCGACCTGGGTAGGGGCATCGGCAACCGCGGAACGGCTGGCCGTCGGTGGAGCGACCCTACGCGAAGCCGGGGAGGGCCCGCAGACGGCATCCGTCTTTTGGTGTGATCCCCACAGGACATTCCCCCGCAAAAACACCTCCTTTCCCGCCCCTCTGCGTTCTGCGGCGAATGCTGGCACAGTGGAGACACGGACCATTGGGGAACGTTTCACCCCACCGTGGCGTTGGCGCAGAGGAGGAGGAGTTCGCATGACATGCGATCGACTGGTGTGCGCCAACTGCGCGGGCCCGGTGAGCGAGGCCCGCTGCTCGGTGTGCCGCGCCGAGCGCGCCCGTCAGCACCGCGAGCAGAGCCCCCTGGCGGGCCTCCCGCCCGCGGCCCTGCTGGCACTGCTGCTGACGCTGCTGGCCGTGGCCCTGCTGGCCCGCGAGGCCGCCGCTTTCTGAGCCTGCGCGCCCGCCCCGAACCGACCACACAGCACGAGTGAGGGTCCGGACACTCAGAGTGTCCGGACCCTCACTTCTGCGTGGCCGCCGACGCCCGCGTCAGCGCCTCCCGGGGTCCGGGAGGCGACCGAGCGTACGCCGGGAGCTGCCGGGTCAGGCCGCGGCGGCGCCACCGTCCCGGTTCACCAGGCGCGGCAGCATGCGGAAGCCGACGCCGCCGGCGATCATCGTCGCCGCACCGAGCAGCAGGAAGGTGGTCTCCGCAGCACCGGTCTCGGCCAGCTGCTCCTTCGGAGCGTTGCCCGCCGCGGCCGGCTGCTCCGGCGTGCTGATCTGCTCCTTGCCGGCACCGTCCGGCGTGGTGCCGGTCTCGCCGGTGCCGCCGGTGGTGTCCGGGTTCAGGCCGCCGGTGGAGCCGCCCTCGCCACCTGTGCTGCCACCGGAGGTGGAGCCACCGGTCGAGCCGCCCGTGGAACCGCCCGTGGAACCGCCGCCGCTGTCGCCACCACCCGCGTTGCCGCCGGTGGAACCGCCGGCGTTGCCGCCGCCGTTACCGCCGGTGGTCTGACCCGGGTCGGGGTCGGTCGGGTCCGGGTCCACGGGGTCCGGGTCCGTCGGGTCGGGGTCGGTCGGGTCCGGGTCCACGGGGTCCGGGTCGGTCGGGTCGTCCGGGTCCGGCTCCGGGTCGCCGGGGTTGTCCGGGTCGTCGTCCGCGGCGATGTCGATCTTGGCGTCCACGCCGAGGTCGACGGCCTGCGCCACGCCCGCCGCGGTCAGCGAAACGCCGGCGGCGAACACCGCACCGGCTGCGATCCGCGCGATGCGCACCCGCATCTTGGAATTGGTCACTACCAACTACCCCCAGTAGTCATGGTTGATGGAGCAGCTGTACCGGACGCGGATCATCGGGAGGCCGGCCACGGAGCCCGATGCCACCTCGGTGACCGGGCCGTCCGTTCGCCCCCGCAACGCACATGTCCCTGCACACGTCTGCCGAGCCAACACCCTTCCCACTTTTCACAACAGCGTCAAGCCGGGTCAGTCGAAATGTCCGCAGTGGACGGTCACTTACCCAACCTTTCCGTCAGGTGTGATCGAGCACACGCATGACCTGACGCGTCGTCGGCTCCCGGGGCCACTCGTCCCGCCCGACAGCCCCGAGAGTTCCGACAGTCCCGTCAGCCCGGTCGGAGCCAGTCGCGGTCCCGCGCGATGGCCAGCGCCTCGATCTGGGTCCGGGCGTCGAGCTTGCGCAGCACCGCACTGAGGTGGTTGCGGACCGTGCCGACGGTCAGGCTCAACTCCCGCGCGATGTCCGTCGGATGGCGCCCCTCCGCGACCCGGCGCAGCACGTCGGTCTCCCGGGCGCTGAGCGGACTGCGTCCCACCTCCGCTGCGGCGCCGAGCAGTTCGGGGGCGACCACCAGCCGCCCCGCGGCCACCCCGCGGACCGCGCCCAGCAGTTCGGCCAGTGACAGGTCCGTGTGGACCAGCCCCGAGGCGCCGGCGGCCAGCGCGCTGCGCACCAGGCCCGGCGAGGGCCGCGCGGCGAGCACCAGTGAGCGGCACCCCGGCACCGAACGCCGCAGCGCCGTCACCGCGTCCACGCCGTCGAGGTCCCGCAGCGAGGCGCTGAGCACCGCCACGTCGGGCCCCACCCGGCAGGCCACCGGGGCGACCTCGGCCCCGGTGGCCACCTCGGCGACCACTCGCAGGTCCGGCTCGCGGTCGAGGGCCGCCACCATCAGCTCCCGAACCATCCGCTCGTCGCCGGCCACCAGCACTCTGGTCACACGCTCTCCCTCCGCCACGGCACACGCCCACCAAGGCAGATCCCCCAGCCGCACCGAGGGTTGTGCACGGTACGCACCGGATGGGTAACGAAGAGTGCGGGCAACGCTATCGCCGGGCACTATCACCCCTCCCCACCTGCGCGGTCGTGCCGCGACGCGGCGCCGCAGCGGGCCGGGAACGCCCTGCGGGCCGTACCCCGCGGGGTACGGCCCGCACGAACGGGTGCGGCGGGCGTCAGCCGGCGGCCTGGTCCTGCTGCTTGCGCCAGCGGATACCGGCCTCCAGGAAACCGTCGATGTCACCGTCGAGCACGGCCTGCGGGTTGCCGACCTCGTGCTCGGTGCGCAGGTCCTTCACCATCTGGTACGGCTGCAGCACGTAGGAGCGCATCTGGTTGCCCCAGGAGTTGCCGCCCTCGCCCTTCAGCGCGTCCATCTTGGCCTGCTCCTCCGCCCTGCGGTGGGCCAGCAGCCGGGACTGGAGCACGCGCAGCGCGGCGGCGCGGTTCTGGATCTGCGACTTCTCGTTCTGGCAGGAGACGACGATGCCGGTCGGCAGGTGCGTCATGCGCACCGCCGAGTCGGTGGTGTTGACCGACTGACCGCCCGGACCGGAGGACCGGAAGACGTCGATGCGCAGCTCGTTGTCCGGGATGTCGATGTGGTCCGTCTGCTCCACCACGGGCAGCACCTCGACGCCCGCGAAGGAGGTCTGGCGGCGGCCCTGGTTGTCGAAGGGCGAGATGCGCACCATGCGGTGCGTGCCCTGCTCGACGGAGAGCGTGCCGTAGGCGTAGGGCGCCTTCACCGAGAAGGTGGTGGACTTGATGCCCGCCTCCTCCGCGTAGGAGGTGTCCAGCACCTCGGTCGGGTAGCCCCGGCGCTCGGCCCAGCGCAGGTACATGCGCTGGAGCTGCTCGGCGAAGTCGGCCGCGTCCACGCCGCCCGCCTCGGCCCGCACGCTGACCATGGCCTCGCGCTGGTCGTACTCGCCGGACAGCAGGGTCCGGACCTCCAGCTCGTCCACCGACTTCTGCACCGAGGCCAGCTCGGCCTCGGCCTCGGTACGGGTGTCCGCGTCGTTCTCGCCCTCGGCCAGCTCGAAGAGCACGCCGAGGTCGTCGATCCGGCTGTGCAGCTCCTCGATCTTTCGCAGCTGGCCCTGGAGGAAGGAGAGCTTGCTCGTCACCTTCTGGGCGTTGTCGGGGTCGTCCCACAGGGACGGCGCCGCGGCGTGCTCCTCGAGCACGGCGACGTCGGCCCTCAGCTTGTCGAGGTCGAGTACGGCCTCGATCGACTCCATGGTGGAGGAGAGGGACTTCAGCGCTTCGGATACATCGAGGACTGCCACGGCTCCAGCCTACCGGCTGCCCCGGCCGGGGCGTCCACGGTCATGGTGTGGAGGTGTCGGCCGGGGGCGCGGGCTGGGGCGGGGCGGAGTCGGAGGGGCCGAAGGCGAGCCAGCCGCCGACGCCCAGCGCCGCGGCGGCAGCCGTCGCGGCGACGGCCATCTTCATCCGGCGTCGGCGCTCGGCAGCGCGGTGGCGGGCGGACCCGGCGCGGGGCTGACCGGGCGCGCGGGGCGCCCGCGCGGTGCCGTGCGCGCCACCCGCCAGTTCGTCCGCGCCCGGAACCCGCATGCTGGTGTGCGTCTCGCGGTTCGCCGAGTCGGGCGCGGCCGTGCCGTGCACCAGCGGGACGGCGCCGCGGACCGGGGGCTCGTGGACCGGCGGCTCGGGTTCGTGGACCGGCTCGGGCTCCGGCTCGTCGATCTGCAGCGCGGGGTGCCCGGCCAGGGACGGCTGGAGCTCCCGCAGCCGTGCGGCCAGTTCCGCCGCCCGCAGCCGGGAGGCCGGGGCCTTGGCCAGGCACTGGTGGATCAGCCGCCACAGATCGTCCGGGATGCCGGGCAGCGGCGCGACCGCCTCGGTGACGTGCCGGCGCAGCACCGCGCCGGGATGGCCGCCGCCGAAGGGGGTGAACCCGGCGAGCAGTTCGTAGAGCACCGTGGCGAGCGCGTAGATGTCCACGGCCGCGCGCGGCGGCAGTCCCTCGACGATCTCCGGCGCCACGTAGTCGGGTGTGCCGACCACCCGACCGCCGCCGCCCCTGCGGGGCTCGTCGATCAGCTTGGCGACCCCGAAGTCGGTGAGCAGGGCGCGCCCGGTGCCCTCGTCGAGCAGGATGTTCTCCGGCTTGACGTCCCGGTGCACGTACCCGGCCGTGTGGGCGGCGGCCAGGCCGTCGGCGACGTCGGCCACGAGGGCGACGGCGGCGTGCGGCGTGAGGCGGCGCTCGCGGTCGAGCAGGGTGCGCAGGTCGGTGCCGCGGACCAGGTCCATCACCAGTGCCAGGTCGTTGCCGTCCACGACCAGGTCGCGCACCCCGACCACCCGCGGGTGGTCCAGGCTGACCAGCGCCGCACGCTCCTGCACGAAGCGGCCGACGAGTTCCTGGTCGGCCGCCAGGTCCTCGCGCAGCAGCTTGAGGGCCACCGGCCCGTCCGGTCCAGAACCGAGCCACACCGTGCCCGCGCTGCCGCGCCCCAGGATCTGGTGGGCGGTGTACCGGCTGCCGATCTTCCGTGCCATGACGACAAAGTTACGCGGCAGGAGGCACCTCGGGGGGCCCGGATGACGACAAGCGCCACTTCTGGGCGGTAAAGACCCCTTCATATGTCGACAAATCACCGGACCGGGCGACCCCGGTGGCTCAGTAGCCGACGGCTTCGCGGGCCGAGTTGAACCAGTCCTTCATGGTCTGCCAGAAGCTGCGGCCTCCGGCGACCCACTCCGGAACAGGGGTGAAGTTCCAGATGAGCGCGACGATGGCGGCCATGATCAGGATCATGAACAGGCAGCCCTTGAGGCAGCCCAGGCCCGGGATGCGCATCGGGCTGGAGCTGCGCTGCCGCGGCTGGCGCGGTTCCCGCGGCGGCCGCGGGGCCGGGCGCTGCGGCTCGTAGCGCTGCGGCGGGGGCTGCTGCTGCGGCGGCGGCGCGTACCGCTGCTGCTGCGGGGCCTGCTGCTGCCGGTAGCCCTGCTGTTGCTGCTGGCCGTACCCCTGCTGCTGCCCGTGTCCCTGTTGTCCTTGTCCCTGCTGGCCGTAGCCCTGCTGACCGTAGGCCTGCGGCTGCTGCGGGCGGCGCGGCGGACGGCGGCGCAGCGGGTCCTGCTCGGGGTCGAGCGGGCGCAGCTGCGTCTGCTCGTTGCGGTCGCGGGCGGCCCGCAACTGGTTCTGCCAGGGGTGCGGGTCCTCCGCGCGCGGGCCGTCCGGCACCGGCGGCATGACGGAGGTGCGGTCCTCACCCGGGCCGCCGGACTGCGGCAGCACCGAGGTGGCCTCGGCGTCAGGACCACCGGAACGCGGCAGCACGGACGTCGGGTCGGCGTCGGAGGTGGTGTGCGGGATGAAGCTGGTGGCGGCGTTCGGGTCGTAGCCGCCGGCCGCACCCGCCGCACCCGCCGCACCCAGCATCTGGGTGGCGTCGTCGGCGCCGCCGCCGGTGCCCGGCACCGGGGCCGGACGCGGGTCCGGCGCGAGCAGCGCGCCGACGCCGAGCGCGGCGGCGTACGCCTCGGCCCCGGCTCCGGGGGCGAGCCCGGCGGCGACCGTGCGCAGCGCGCGGGCCAGCGCGTCCGCCGACGGACGGCGGTCGGGGCTCTTGCTCAGGCACCGCTCGACGACCGTCCACAGCGGTTCGGGCACGTGCGGCGGGCGCCGCGGCTCCTCGCTGAGGTGCCGGTGCAGCACCTCCAGCGCCGACCCGCCACCGAAGGGCGGCCGGCCGGTGAGCAGTTCGTAGAGCAGGATGCCGGCGCCGTAGATGTCGACGGCCGAGGTCTGCGGCTTGCCCTCGGCGGACTCCGGGGCCACGTAGGCGGGGGTGCCGACGAACTCGTGGGTACGGGTCAGCCCCGGGGAGTCGGCGAGGCGGGCGATGCCGAAGTCGGTGAGCATCGGGCGCATGCCCTGCTCGGTCTCGGCGAGCAGCACGTTGGCCGGTTTCAGGTCCCGGTGGACCACGCCGTCCGCGTGGCTGGCGGCCAGCGCGTCGGCGATCTGGGCGGTGACGAGCGCCGCGCCCACCGGTGAGAACGGGCCGTTCTCCCGCAGGTAGCGGTGCAGGTCGGGGCCGTCGACCAGGTCCATCACCAGGGCCAGCAGGTCGCCCTCGACCACCAGGTCGCGGGTGCGCACGATGTTCTCGTGGGTGAGCCGCAGCAGCACCGAGCGCTCGCGCAGGAAGCGCATCACGATGTCGGCGTCGCCGGCCAGCTCCTCCTTGAGGACCTTGATGGCGACCAGTTCCCCGGGGTGCCCCGGGACCGCTGCCTCGGCGCCCGCCCGCTCCCGCTGGCGGGCGCGCCAGACGGTGCCCGTGGCGCCGCGTCCCAGCGGCTCCTCGAGCAGGTATTTGCTGCCTACCGGCCGCACGTCATCGGCTCCCTGGTCGTGTCGCTTGTCCCGGTCGGCCGCCTGCCCGGCGGCCGGTTCCGGTCCACTGTAGTGCGGTCTCGACAGCCGGGCGGGCGCTGTCCACAGGTCCGTCGCGGACCGCCGTCCGGTCGAAACCGCTCTGCTCCTCCAGACGTACGGGCCGCGTCTTCGGTTGCGCGGAGGGCTGCGGGCAGCGCCCGGCGCACGCCTGCGGACCGCGTGCGTCAACCTCGCGCAGCCGGTGTCGGACGGGATAGCGGACCGGCGTGTTCCGGCCAGATTCCGAGCCGATCGCGCCCGGCGCCGCCGGGGGCGCGGTTTGCGGCGGAAGCCGCCCGGAGCCTGGCGAGGCGGGACCGAAACGACATTCCGTACAGGCACGGCGCCCACCGAGTGACAAACCCGGTCACAATGCGCCGCCGATCGGATGTGAACTCGACCACATGTGAGCACCGGCCTGTATCCCCCCAGCCAATCAAGATCATTGAATGACGGTCGCGGGACGGAATGTCAGTCACAGGTGCGAGGATGCGGCTACGGTCTGGCGCAAGGTGAATGAACCGGGAGGGGCCGATGCCGAACCAGATCCGGCTCACTGTGCGTGGCCCGCGCTGCGGCCCGCAGCAGGCCGGAGCGGAGTGCTGCGACGTACTGGTCACCGCCCCGCCCGGCACGGTGTTGGCGGCGGTGGCGGGTGGCCTGGCGACCGCGCTCGCCTCGGTCACCGGAACCCCGGCCGCCCCGGGCGACCCGGTCCCCGTCTACTTCGGCCCGCGCCGCCTCGACCCGCAGCGCCAGATGGTCGGCGAACCGCCCTTGGTCGACGGCGCCGTCATCTCGCTGCACGGCCCGAGCGAGCAGCCCGCCACCCCGCTGCCCGACGGCGTCCGGCTCGACGTCGTCGCCGGCCCTGACTCGGGCGGCGTGCACCTGCTGCACGGCGGCCACGTCCGGATCGGGCGCTCCGCGGACGCCGACGTGGTGCTGGACGACCCCGACGTGTCCCGGCTGCACTGCACCGTCACCGTGGCGGGCACCGGCGCGGTGACGGTCACCGACCTCGACTCCACCAACGGCACCACCGTCGACGGCGTACCCGTCCTGGGCCGCCCGCTCCCGCTGCGTCCCGGCGCCGCGCTGCGCGTCGGCGAGACGCTGCTGCGCCTGCACGCCGGCCCGGCCGCCCTGGCCGACGCCTCCGGCGCTGCCGCAGGCGGGCCCGGCGGCCCCGGAATCGGTTCCGGCGGCGGCACCGGCGGCGGTCCCGGCTCGGAGGCCGCCGTGCCGGCGGCCCGGGTCGGTTCCGCGGCGACGCAGCGCAACAGCCCACCCGGCGGCACGGCCCGCCGCCCCACCCCGCTGCGCGGCACCGCCGCGCCCTTCGTGCCGCAGCAGCCGGCCGCCGCTCCCCCGCCGCCCCAGAGCCAGCCGCCCCAGAGCCCGCCCCGGCAGCGCGCCGCTCCGGTCGCCAGGCCGGAGGGCGCCGAGCACATCGAGCACGGCCGGGCGCCGGCGCCCCCCGCCTCCGGCGGCACGCACGGCGCCGGCTTCGTCCGGCCGCCCGTCGGCCCGGCGGCCTCCGCCGCCGAGGAGCGGCGACGCGGCATAGGCGGCTGGGCCCGCCGTCTCGGCGGCGGTCGGCGCGCCGAGGCGCCCGCGCCGGAGCCCCCCGGCCGCACGATCCACCCGGCCGAGCCCGCGCCGGGCTTCACCGGCCCGCCTGCGGACGCCGATCCCCCCGGCCGCTGGCCGGATTCGGCGGAGGTGCTGCTCACCGCGCTCGGGCCCGGCCCGAGGCTGTGGGAGCGCGGCGCCGACCACCCCGACGCGCTCGCGGTGCGGCTCGGCACCGCCCACCACACCTCGCGACCCGACGTGCCGGTCACCGTCTCGCTGCGCGAGGCGGGCTCGCTGGGCCTGGCCGGGCCTCGGGAGCGCCTGCTGCCGCTGGTCCGCTCGGCGCTGGCGCAGCTCGCCGCGCTGCACCCGCCGAGCACGCTGGAGATCGTGCTGGTCGCGTCCGGCCGCTGCGGCCGGGCCGAGGACTGGTCGTGGCTGGGCTGGCTGCCGCACACCCGCCCCTCCCACGGGCAGGACTGCCGGCTGCTGTTCGGCTTCGACCGGGACCAGGCCGCGGCCCGCACCGAGGAACTGGTGCGCCGCGTCGACGAGGGCCCGCTCGGCGCCGGCTGGGTCACCGCCGAACGCGCCGAGATCGCCGCCGCCGCGGCACGGCACCGCGGCCCGTCGACGGTCCTGGTCGTCGACGGCGATCCGGGCACCGCGGCGCTGCGCGAGACGGTGGCGCGGCTCGCCGGGGGCGGTTCCGTCGTCGGCGTGCACGTGCTGTGCCTGGCCGACGCGCCCGCCGCCACCCCCTCCTCTCCGCTGTCGGACACCCTCGCCACGGCCTACGCCGCCTCCCCCGCGTTCCGCGAGTGCGGCACCGCCGCCCTGCTCAGCGGCGCGGTGGGCACCGCGGTCCGGGTGGTGGCGCGCGGCGGCGAACCGGCCGGCGGTGTCGCCACGGTCGACGGCGTGTCCGCCGCATGGGCGCAACGCTTCGCCCGGGCGCTGGCACCGGTGCGCGAACCGGAGCCGGCCACCGGCGCGGTGCCGGCCGCGCGGGTCCCGGCCGCGCTGCCGCCGTCCTCCCGTCTGCTGGAGGAACTGGGCCTGGCCCGCGCCACACCCGCCGCGCTGCTGGCCCGCTGGTCGGCGGTGCCCGACCGCAGCGGCGGTAGCGCCGCCCTGGTCTTCGGCGCCGGGCCGCGCGGGCCGCTGACCGCCGACCTGGCCACCGACCGCAGCCACCTGCTGGTGAGCGGTGCGCCCGGCAGCGGCAAGACGGAGCTGCTGTGCTCGCTGGCCGCCGCGCTGGCGGCGGGCGACCGTCCGGACCGGCTGGGCCTGGTCCTGGTCGACGGCGACGGCGACGGCCTGCGGGTGTGCGCGGAACTGCCCCACGCCGTGCGGTACCTCAGCGCCGGGGAGCCGGTGGGCATGCGGGAGTTCGCCCAGTCGCTGAGCCGCGAGGTGAAGCGGCGCTCGGAGCTGCTGGGCCAGGCGCACTACGAGGCGTTCGTGCAGGGCACCGCCGCGGCTGTTCCGGCCGGTACGGCCGGGCCGGACAGCGACCGGGGCACCGTGCGGCTGCGGGCCAGGTCCGCTCCCGGCGGTGCCGCGAAGGTCGCGGCCAACGCGCTGCCCCGGCTGGTCGTGCTGGTGGACGACTTCGACGTGCTGGTGGATCCGGCGCTCGGCAATCCGGGCCGCCCGGCCGCCGGTTCGGTGGTGCGGGCGCTGGAGGCCGTCGCCAGGGAGGGCGTGCGGCTGGGCGTCCACCTGATCGCCGCCACCGGGCGCCCGGACCGCACCGCGCAGACGGCGGCCGACCAGGCCGCGACGATGCGGGTGGCGCTGGGCAGCGACCCGGCGTCGGAGGAGCCCAAGCCGGGGCGGGGTGTGCTGCACCGGCCCGACGGTTCGGTGACGCCGTTCCAGGGCGGCCGGGTCACCGGCCGCATTCCGCGCACCGCCACCCTGCGGCCGACCGTGGTGCCGCTCGACTGGGCCAGGGCCGGCGATCCGCCGTCCCGCCGCCCGGTGCGGGAGCTGGGCAACGGCCCGACCGACCTCGCGCTGCTGGCCAGCGCCACCGAGCGGGCCGCCCGCGAGTCCGGCGCCACCCCGGTCGCACCGCCCGTCTGAGCGCAACCGGGTGCGCGGCGCACAGGGCCGCGCACCGCGCACCCGGGCGGTGCCGCCCGGGTGCCGCCCGGCACCGGGCCCTGCGGATTCCCGAGCAGTCGTTGGGCCGAACGGACCATTCTGGTCCCGGCCCCGCCAGGTCATGCGGCACAGATAGGCAAAGCGCGCATTATCGGCTTAATTGACCGCGCTCGCCCTCCCCCAGCCTGGACGGGCTGGGAGGTGCCCCCTGGATGTGCCGCCGTGCCTCGATTCAGCATCATCGTTCCCGCCCATCAGGCCCAGGCGTACCTGCCTGAGTGCCTGGAGTCCGTCCTCACCCAGTGCTTCACCGACCTCGAACTGATCGCCGTCGTCGACTGCTCACCCGCCGCCTGCGCCGGCATCCTCACCGAGACGGCCGCCGCCGACCCCCGCATGAGTGTGCTGCGCCTGCCGGAGCAGTCCGGCCCCGGCCCGGCCCGCAACGCCGGCCTGGCGCACGCCCGCGGCGACTACGTCATGTTCCTCGACAGCGACGACGCCCTCGCCCCCGGCGCGCTCCAGGCGGTCGCCGACCGGCTGGAGGACACCGCCGACCCCGACGTGCTGGTCTTCGAGCACCTGCGCGCCTTCTGGCACGGCGGCAGCGACCGCGGCACCCGGGCCGGCCTGCTGGCCGACCGGGAGCCGCAGGTGTTCCGACTGCGGGACCGCCCGGCGCTGCTGCGGCTGCCGCCCGTCGCGTGGAACAAGGCGTACCGCCGGGAGTTCCTGCTCCGCGAGGGCCTGGGATTCCCACCGGGGGCCTTCGATGGCACGCCGTTCAGCTGGGCCGCGCTGCTGACCGCGGAGGCGGTGACGGTACTCGACCGGCCGTGCGTGCTGCACCGGCAGCGCCGCAAGGGCGCCGCGCAGACCGCCGCCGACCGGCGGCCGTTCGACGTGTTCGGCCAGTACGACCGGGTCTTCCGGTTCCTGGAGGAGCGGCCGGAGCTGTCGCGCTGGGGTCCGCTGCTCTACCGCAGGATGACCGACCACCTGCTGTCGCTGTTCCTCACCCCGGGACGGCTGCCGCAGTCCTGCCGGGCGGAGTTCTTCCGGCGCAGCAGCAAGCAGTGCCTGCGCCACCAGGCGGTCGCCGGACGCACCGACCTGCGGCACCTGCTGGTGCGGCTGGGCGCGCGCCGCACGTTCCAGGCGCTGTGGGCCTGCCGCGGCCTGCGGCGCGGCGCGGGCCGGCTGGCCGGTTCGCTGCGCGGCGCGGTACTGCGCCTGCACCACCGCGTCCAGTCTCGGCGGCCACTCGACCCCGACCTCGCGGTGTTCACCAGCTCCGCGCCCGACGGGGGCGGCGGTGACCCCGCCGCGCTGGCCGCGGCGGCGCAGCGGCTGGTGCCGGGGCTGCGCACGGTGTGGGTCTGCGGGCCGGACCAGGAGCCGCCGGCGGTGCTGCCGCCGCAGGTGCGGGTGGTGCCGCACGGCTCGGCAGCGCACTGGGGGGCGCTCGCGCGGGCCCGGTACCGGGTACTCGACGGCGCGCCCGAGTTCGGCCGGGCCAAACGCTCCGGGCAGGTCATGGTGCAGACCCACCGGGGAACGCCGCTGGGCCACCTCGGCCTCGACCTGCGCGACCATCCGGTCGCGGCGGACGGCATGGACTTCGAACGGCTGCTGGCGCAGGTCGACGAGTGGGACTACAGCCTCTCCGCCAACCGCCACTCCACGCTGGTGTGGGAGCGGGCCTACCCGGGGTCGTACACCACGCTGGAGTGCGGGGCGCCGCGCAACGACGTGTTCAGCACGGCCACCGCCGAGGACGTCGCGCGGGCCCGCGCCGCGCTGGACGTGCCGCCGGACTCCACCGCGGTGCTGTACGCACCCGCGCCCCGCGAGTACCTGAACGGGCGGCCGGGGTCCCGGCTGGACCTGCGGCGGCTGGCCGGGGCGCTGGGCCGGGGCTTCACGGTGCTGGACGCGGACGGGGGACGGCCGCCGGCCGAGCTGTGCCTGGCCGCGGACCTGCTGGTGACGGACTACGCGCCGCTGATGTTCGACTTCGCGAACCTGGACCGCCCGATCGTGGTGCACGCCGACGACTGGGACGCCTACCGCGCCACCCGCGGTACCTACCTCGACCTGCCCGCCTGCCCTCCCGGGCCGGTCACCCGCGACACCGCCTCGCTCGTCTCCCTGCTGCGCGAAGGCGAGTGGCGGACGCCCAGGAGCGAGGCGCTGCGGGCAGCCTTCCGGGCCAGGTTCTGCCCCTACGACGACGGGCAGTCGGCCGAACGAGTGATCCGTGCGGTGTTTCTTGACAGCGCCGGACTGGCCCCGGCGGTGCCCGTCGAACGGCGTACCCCGGCGCCGGCGCACCGTCCGGCCCCGGGCGCACGGCTCGCTCGGCAAGGGAGCAGGCAGGTCGTCCACCCCGCGCAGCCCAGCGAGGGGTCCGGTGAACCTGCCCGTCTGTGAACGCATCCCTATAGGCGGAGCCTCCCCGCAGGGGAGGCGTGCCCGCCGTCGCGGGCACGAGCAGGGGGTGGGTTCAGCGTGATGAGAAGTGCGGGGGGCGGGATATGCCGGCCGGTGTGAGCGTGGTGGTCATCGCCTACAACGATGCCGGTCTGGTCGGCCAGGCGGTGGCGTCCGCCCTCGACCAGGGGCCGGAGGTGACCGAGGTGGTCGCCGTGGACGACGCGTCGACCGACGGCACCGGTGCGCTGCTGGACGAGCTTGCCGCGCGGGAGCCACGGCTCGTGGTGCTGCGCCGCACGGAGAACAGCGGCGGCTGCGGCACGCCGCGCAACGACGGGCTTCGGGCGGCCCGCGGGCGGTACGTGATGTTCCTCGACAGCGACGACGTGCTGCCGCCCGGTGCCGTGCGCACGCTGCTCGACGCCGCCGCACGGCACCAGGCACCGGTGGCGGCCGGCCGCTGCGTGCGGCGGGAACTGCCCGGCGGTGCCGAGACACCATGGCAGCGTGAGCTGTTCCTCCAGGAGACGGTGCACCGGGACCCGCAGCGCAACCCCAGGCTGGTCCGCGACACCCTGTGCGTGAACAAGCTGTACGCGCGCGACTTCCTGCTCGGCCACGGCATCACCTTTCCCGAGGGCGCCTACCACTACGAGGACTTCGTCTTCAGCGCCCGGGTGCTGGCCGCCGCCGACCGCCTGGTCGCGGTGCCCGACACCGTCTACGTGTGGAATGTGCGGCGGGCGTCCGCCGAGCCGTCCATCTCGCTGGACCGCGACGGCGTGCGGAACTGGCACAGCCGGCTGCGGGCGCACGCCGACGCGGTACGGGTGCTCGAGGAGGCCGACCACAAGCTGCTGGCGCACGCCGCCCGGACGAAGTTCCTGGACCACGACCTGCGCATGTACGTGCGGGAGCTGCCGGGGCGCAGCGATGACTACCAGCGGCAGTGGTGGCAGGCGACGCGGGAGCACCTGGCCCGGTTCGACGAGGCGGACCTGCGGGCGGCCCGCGCTCCCGGCCGGTGGCTGGCCCGGGTCGTGACGGCCTCGCAGATGCCGCGCGACCTCACCCGGATGGCGGAGCTGGCCGCCCGCCCGGCACGTCTGCTGCCGCCGTACGCCACCCGGCGCGGGCGCCCGGTGTGGTCGCAGGAACTGCCGGAGGTCCGGCTGGACGGGGTGGAGAGCAAGCCGATATACCGGCTGCCGCTGACCGTGGAAGCGGAGATGAGCAGCCGGTCCCGGCTGCGGGTGCGGGTGCACGACCTGTACGGCCGGCTCGCCGGAGCCGGTGTGAGCTGCGTGGACGTGGAGCTGCGGCACCGCACGGACGGGCGGCTGGGCCAGACCCGCAACGCCCGGCCTGACCGGGACGGCGGCGGCTGGGCCGCCGGGCTGACGCTGGACCTCCAGTCGCTGGCGGACCGGTCGGCGCCGGCGGGCGGGCCCCTGGACACCTGGGACGTGTACGCCCGCATCCGGTGTGCCAACGGCCGTTCCCTCTACACCGCCGTCCGTCCCGCCGGGGGGGCGTCGATGCGGCGGACGGCGGTGGCCAGCAGGCGGCACGGGCTGCTGCTGGTGCAGCCCTACGCCACCCATCGCGGGTCGCTGGCACTGCGGGTCGCGCCCGGTCTGCGCGGCGCGTGGCACGTCGTCGCGGGCAAGGCCCGGCGTCTGGTGCCCGCCAGGCTGCGGCGCCTGACCGCACGGGCGCACTGATTCCCACAGATCGGGGTATTCCGGGTGTCGACCGAGATTCCCCGAGGTGAAAGGGTTAGGCCCCGCAGATGAAGATCTCCTTCCTCATGGTGGACCGCTACCGTCTCGGCGGCGTGGTGAGCGCGACCCACAACCTCGCAGGCGCGCTGGCCGCCCGGCACGAGGTGGAGGTCGTCTCGCTGCGCCGCGACCGGGACACCTCCCCGATGCCGCTGGACGAGCGGGTCGAGGTGGTGGACCTGACGGACGTCCGCGTCACCTCACCCGTCTACGACGGTGACAACCCCGCGATGCGGGAGCAGCCGAAGGTGTACCCGGGGGAGCCCGATGAGGAGGTGCCGCACGTCAGCAGGCTCGCGGAGCTGCGGCTGCTCGCCCACCTGGAGAACACCGACGCCGACGTCGTGGTCAGCTCCAACCCGAGGCTGACGTCGGTGCTGCACCGCGCCGGGCGCGGCCAGTACCTGAAGGTCGCCCAGGAGCACTCGCGTCCCACCACCTTCCACCGTCACATCCGGGACCCGCTGTTCGCCGCCTACCGGTCCCTGGACGCGGTGACCGTGCTGACCCCGGAGGAGTTGGCGGTGCTCGGCGGGGCCCTGGGCGACGGACGCAACCTCACCGTCATGCCGAACTGCGTACCGCCGGCCGACGGCGGCACCTCGACCGGCCGGAACCGCGTCGTGGTCACCGCCGGGCTGCTGAAGCGGCACAAGGGGTTCGACGATCTGATCGCCGCGTTCTGCGTCGCCGCGGAGAAGCACCCCGACTGGCAGTTGCGCATCTACGGCGAAGGGCCGGAACGCGCCGCGCTGCGCGGCCGGATCGAGGAGCTGGGCGCCTACAACCAGGTGCTGCTGATGGGGGCGGTCAGCGGCGTGACCCGGGAGCTGGCCAAGGGCTCGGTCTTCGCGCTGCCGTCCCGGCGCGAGCCGTTCGGCAACGTGGTCGTGGAGGCGATGTCCTGCGGACTGCCCGTGGTCGCCACCGACTGCGACCACGGGCCGCGCAACATCCTGACACCCGGCGAGGACGGGGAGCTGGTCCCGGTCGGTGACGTGGAGGCGATGGCCGCCGCCCTGGCCGCGCTGATGGAGGACGAGCCGCGGCGGATCGCCATGGGTGCCGCCGCGCAGCGCAACGCGGCCCGGTTCGGGCCCGCGGCCGGCGCGGACCGGTTCGAGGAGATCCTCCGCCAGGCGTCGCTCCGCCGCGCCCGCGCAGTGAAGGCCGAGTGCCGCGTCACCGACTGCGGTTCGGGCGATCTGCACGTCACGCTGCCGCCGGTGGGACAGGACGGGCCGCCGGCCCTGGTCTGCCTGCCCGCCGGGGGCGGCGAGCCGGTACGGATTCCGTTCGTCCCGGCCGACGGGCGGCTCACGGCCGTCGTGCCGCGCCGCGGCTGCCTGGCCGAGGGCGAGTGGCGGCTGTCCGTGGAGCACGGCGACGCGGCGCTCACCGGGGTGCGCGCCGACGCCTGCGACACCCGCGGCCTGCTGTCCGTCCCGCTGCCGAACGCCCACGGGCCGGCCCTGGAACTGCTGCTGCCGCACGTCGACCGGGACGGCGAGGTGCGGGTGCGCAGCGTGGTGCGGGAGGTGCACGCCGAGGTCGGCCCGCTGACGGTGAGCAGCGAGTCGGTGCGCCTGACCGGCGAGCTGTGGGGGGCCGTTCCGGCGGCGGACGCCGTGGTGGAGGCGGTGCACCGCGGCACTCCGGAACGCAATCTCGCCTTCGCGGCGCAGACCGGCGAGGGCGGTGCGTTCCGTACCGAGATCCCCTGCCGGGACCTGGTCGCCGACCGCGCGGCGGCCGAGGACGTGTGGGACCTGTGGCTGTCACCCGGCGGCGGCCGGAGCCCGGTCAGGATGTGCAAGGACGCCACCGACGTGCTCGACCCGATGGCCGTCTTCACCTTCCCGCGGCCCGTGCTGGAGGTCCCCGAACGCCGGGGGCCGCTGCAGCGCAGGGGGTCTCAGCGCTGCGAGCTGCGGCCGTACTACACGGCGCGCGGCCAGCTCGCGCTGAAGGTCGTCGACCTGTAGGGCGGCTGCGGCCCGGGGCGTCCGCACACCGCGACCGCCCCGGGTCGCTCAGTCCCGGGTCGCTCAGTCGACGCCGCGGTCGTCCTCGGCGGCGGCGAGTTCCGTCATCCGGTCGATGACCCGGCCGGCGGCGCCTCCGTCGTCGAGGTCGCAGAAGGTGTGCTGGAACGCCCGGTACTCCTCGCGGTACTTCTCACTGACGGCGTCGATGTCGCGCAGCGCCGCGACCAGCTCCTGCGAGGTGGACAGCAGCGGCCCCGGCGCCTCCCGCTCGAAGTCGAAGTAGAAGCCGCGCAGCTGGTCGCGGTAGTGCTCCAGGTCGTAGGTGAAGAAGAGGATCGGGCGGCCGGTGCCCGCGAAGTCGAACATCAGTGACGAGTAGTCCGTGACGAGGACGTCCGCGACGAGGAACAGCTCGCCGATCTCCGGGTACTCCGACACGTCCCACACGAACCCGTCGCCCTCGCCGGGCACGGTGTCCACCACGTTCGGGTGCCGGCGGACCAGCAGCACGTGGTCCTCCCCCAGCTGCTTGCGGGCGGCGTCCAGGTCGACGCGCAGGTCCAGCTTGTAGCGGCCGGGGCCGTAGAACTGGTCGTCGCGCCAGGTGGGCGCGTACAGCACGACCTTCTTGTCCGGCGGCAGCCCGATACGCTCCCTGACCCGCTTCGCCATCTCGTCTCGGTCCGCCGCGTGGAGGATGTCGTTGCGCGGGTAGCCGGCTTCGAGGAGTTCCCCGTCGAAGGCGAAGGCGCGCTTGAGGATGGGAGTGCTGAACCGGTTGGGCGAGACGAGGAAGCTCCAGCTGCGGGACTCCTGGGCGACGTTCTCCAGGTAGCGGCTGTTGGCGAACTGCACGTCCTCGATGTCGTGCCCGATCTTCTTCAGCGGGGTGCCGTGCCAGGCCTGGACGATGACCTGGCCGGGCCGGCGCCTGATCCAGTGCGGCAGGTGGGCGTTGGTGACGACGTAGCGGCAGCGGGCCATCGCCTCGAACCACTCGCGTCCCCACATGCGGACGGCGCGCGCCCCCTCCGGCAGCTCCACCTGCTCGTCGCGGACGACCCACAGGTGCTCCAGGTCCGAGCCGCGGCGGCGCAGCTCCTCGAAGACGGCACGCGGGGAGTCGGAGAACTGCTTGCCGGTGTAGCTGTCGTACAGCACGGCGTCGCGCAGCGGCTGGTTGCGGGCCTGCGGGTAGACGGTGGTGCGCAGCTGCTTCTGCCGGTAGGGCCCGCGCTCGTCGGGCTTGAGGGCGGACAGCACCTCCAGCGCCAGCCGGTCGTAGGAATAGCACTGCGCGGTGTAGGTGCGCTCGTTGATGACGCGGGTCACGGGGAAGTCGTCCACCAGGTGGTCGGCCAGCTGGACCGGCGCCGCGTCGGCGTCCGGGGCGGCGCCGGCGCTCTGGAACACCAGGTTCCAGCGGCCCGGGCGCAGCGGCAGGGTGCCCGCCTGGGAGACGAACGCCGCGGGTGTCACCCGGGCGGTGAAGCGGTCGCCGGTGCGGGTCAGCGGGACCTGCTTGAGCTCGTGGTGGGCGCGGTGCCGCAGCACCAGCGCCACCGGCACGTCGCTGTCACCGGGGTAGGTGCCGCCCAGGACGAGGGTGCCGTCGGCCTGCCAGCTCACCTCGTCCACCAGCGGCCGGACGATGCGGTCGCTGATCAGCAGGTGGCCCGGCGCGTTGCGGTGCAAAGCCAGTTCCCTGGCCTGCCCGTCTGCGGCGGGCAGCAGGTGGCCGCCTTCGGTGCGGGTGTCGTTGTCGACGGCGACCGGGACGATGTCCACGGCCGGGCCGTCCTCGGGCGCGGCCGGGCGGGCCGCCGCACGTTCGGCATCCCCGACCTCGTCGTGCCGCACGCCCGCAGCACCGGCGTGCGGCACGACGAGGTCGGGGCGCCACGTCTCGCTCTCGGGGGCGCGCAGCGACACCAGGGTGCCGGCGCGGTCGCGTACGGCCGTGAGGTCGGCCAGCGGCACCCGGGCGACCACCACGGTGCGGTCGGCGGTGGCCTTCTCGGTCTCCAGCGGGTACTCGTGTTCCAGCAGGTGCCGGACGTGGCGCAGGCGCAGGGTGCTGCCCTCGGGGAGTTCACCGTGGTGGGCGAGGCGGAGTTCGAGGGCGTCACCGACGAAGCGGTGCGACAGGAAGCGGGCGCGGATGCGCTCCACCTTCAGCCGCAGCCGGCCCCGGACGAACAGCGGCACCAAGCGGACCCGGTCGCTGACGTAGTGCACGGGCGGGTGGCTGCCGGTGCCGAAGGGCCCCGGGTTGAGGGCGCCGCGGCGCAGCAGGCCGCGGCTGAGGTTGCCGATGGCGAACCGCCAGGTGCCTTCGGTCCACTCGCCGCGGGACCTGAGCCTCCTGGCGTCGAGGGTGAACTCGAAGCCGGCCCAGTCGTAGGAGTAGCGGGCCTGGCCGGACTCGGCGGTGGCCTGCGGCGCGTACGTCGTGCGGGCGGGCACCACGAGGGTGCGCCTGGTGCGGCTGTTGCGCAGGCCGATGACCTTGCGCGACATGCGGCGCTTGTGGACGTTGAGGTGGTTGACGTAGGAGTACCCGGTGACGCGCAGCCGGTCGCCGTCCCAGCGGATGTCGGACACCTTGCTGCGCAGCGAGAGTTCCTGCCCGAGCCGGTAGACCTTCTTGGGGACGGCGAGTTCTCTGTCCCCGAAGTAGGGGTAGCGGGCGTACCGGCGGAAGCGGCGCACCACGGGAATGCCGCGGATGCCGCGCTTCTCGTAGGCCAGCACCTCCAGCAGCTCCTCCAGCCTGCCCTCGCGGATGAGGTGCCACTTGAGGCGCATCAGGGCGGGCAGGGTGTCGGTGACGCGGGGGTCGACCCGGCTCAGGAAGTCGCCGGCGACCTCCATGAACAGTTCCCGGAACTCCTGGTCGGCCTCCGGCAGCACGTTGATGAAGATGCGGATGTCGCTGCCCAGCGCGGACTTGTCGTACCAGCGCTTGTACCGCGCGTTCTCCCGGCCGGGCCGTTCGGCGAGGAAGCGGCTCACCGAGTCGACGGCGGCGACCCGGTCGCGGACGGCGTTCAGTTCGGTGCGGCGCTGCGTGATGGACGGGCCGCCGCCGTCGCGCTGCCGCCAGTAGTAGACGGGCTCGCTGAGGATGTCGACGGTTCCCGCCCTGAAGTGCGCGGGCAGCGTCAGCGGGATGTCCTCGTAGAGCACGCCCTCGGGGAAGGCCATGTCGTGGCGGTCCCAGAAGTCGCGGCGGAAGACCTTGTTGGGGGCGAGACGGTCGTAGATCAGCGACTCGTCGCGGGTGATGTGCGTGCGCAGCCGGGTGGTGGCCATGGCTCTGCGGTGCATGGGCGACTGCTCGGTGCCGGTGGAGCGCAGCAGCAGCACGTTGCCGGACAGCAGGTCGGAGCCGGTCTCGTCGAGGGTGCGCACGCACAGCGCGTAGGCGTAGTCGGGGATGATGTCGTCGCTGTCGACGAAGGTGAGGTAGTCCGCCTCGGGGCTGCAGTGCCGCACGCCGGTGTTGCGGGCGTGGCCGAGGCCGCCGTTGGACTGCCGCACGAGCCGGAAGCGTTCGTCGCGGGCGGCGAACTCGGCGGCGATCTCCGCGCTGCCGTCCGTGGAGCCGTCGTCGACCATGACGACTTCGATGTCCCGGAGGGTCTGGGCGGCGAGTGACTCCAGGCACTCCTCCAGGTAGGTCTCCACGTTGTAGAGGGGAACCACAGCTGAGAGTCGAAGCGCCATAAGTCGGAGCAACCTTCCTCAAAACGACAGTTATGCGACGGATTTTATCGCACAGATTGTCTGAAACTACGAGCGGGCGACGGCCTGCCTGCCCGCTTACCCCGCTGCGGCAACCGGTCACCCGCACAGATCCGTCCGATGGCTAGAGAGCAGGACCGCCGTCCGCGTTCCACTCGTTTGCTCTCGGATCGGCAAAGTGTGCGACCCGCGGACGCGCCACGGGCCCGGGTCCTCACCGCGTGACGCGGCGGGACCCGGGCCCGTGGCCGGAGGCGGAGGACGTCAGCGGTTGCTGCGCAGCAGGGTGCGCATGGTCCGCATGGCCACCGAGAGGTTGGCGAGATCGAAGATGTCGGACGACTTGATCTCGTCCAGCGTGGACCGCGCCCGGCCGAGCACCGCCGCGTTCTTCTCCTCCCACGCCTTGAACCGCTGTTCGGGTGACGCCTCCGCGTCCCCGGCCGCCAGCACGTCCGCGGTGAGCAGCTGGTGCGCGGCGTACAGGTCCTCGCGGATCGCCGCCCGCGCCATGGACTGCCAGCGGTCGGCCCGCGGCAGCTCGCTCACCCGGTCCTGCAGCTGGCTGATGCCCAGCCGGTCGGCCAGGTCGTAGAAGACCTCGGCGACGTCCATCAGGTCCCGGCCGGTGCGGTCGGCCACCGCGACGATGTCCAGCGTCGGGAAGGCGGCGGAGAAACCGGCGACACGCTGCGCCAGCTCCCCGGGCACCCCGGCGGTCTCCAGCTCGTCGTGCAGCTTCTGGTACCAGTCCTGGTCCTCGCCGCGGAGCAGCTTCGGCAGCTCACGCCACACCGACTCGACCCGCTCCTGGAAGAAGGCGATGGTCTCCGACAGGTGCAGCGGCTGCGGGCGGTTGCCCAGCAGCCAGCGGGTGGCCCGCTCCACCAGGCGCCGCGAGTGCAACCGGATGCGGGTCTGCACGTCGGCGTCCACGACGTTGTCCAGCGCCTCCACGTCGTCCCAGATGGCCGACATGCCGAAGATGGTGCGTGCGGCGGTGTGCGCCCGCACGATCTCCTCGATGGACGCGCCCGACTCCTCCCGCAGCCGGTGCAGGAAGGTGGTGCCCCCGGTGTTGACCGTGTCGTTCACCAGCAGCGTGGTGACGATCTGCCGGCGCAGGGCGTGCTGCTCGACCTCGGCGGGGAACCGCTCCCGCAGGGCACGCGGGAAGTACGCGCTGGCCAGCGCCCGCAGGTACGGGTCGTCCGGCAGGTCGGTGCCCACCAGCGCCTCGGTGACGGTGATCTTGGCGTAGGCCAGCAGCACCGCCAGCTCCGGCTGGGTCAGGCCCTGGCCGTTGGTGAGCCGCTCCTTGACCACCCGGTCGGACGGCAGGAACTCCAGCGAGCGGTTCAGCCTGCCGGACCGGCCCAGCGCCCGCATGAAGCGGTGGTGCGCCTGGAGCAGGCTGGGCGCCGTCTCCTGGGCGTTGGACAGGGCGACGTTCTGCGCGTAGTTGGTGCGCAGCACCAGCTCGGCGACCTCGTCGGTCATCTCCGCGAGCAGCGCGTTGCGCTGCTTGACCGTCATGTCGCCGTTGGCGACGACCGCGTTGAGCAGGATCTTGATGTTCACCTCGTGGTCGGAGGTGTCCACGCCGGCGCTGTTGTCGATGGCGTCGGTGTTGATCCGCCCGCCGCCGGCCGCGAACTCGATGCGGCCGAGCTGGGTGAGCCCCAGGTTGCCGCCCTCGCCCACGACCTTGCAGCCCAGCTCTCGGCCGTCGACCCGGATCGCGTCGTTGGCCTTGTCGCCGACGTCCGCGTGCGTCTCCGCCGACGCCTTGACGTAGGTGCCGATGCCGCCGTTCCAGAGCAGGTCCACAGGGGCCCGCAGGATGGCACGCATCAGGTCGGCCGGGGTGAGCTTGGTGACGCCGGCGTCGATGCCCAGCGCCTCCCGCGTCTGCGCGCTGACCGGGATGGACTTGGCGGTACGCGGGTACACGCCGCCGCCGGCCGAGATCAGCGAGGTGTCGTAGTCCGCCCACGAGGACCGCGGCAGGTCGAACAGCCGATGGCGCTCCGCGAAGGAGACCGCGGCGTCGGGGTCCGGGTCGAGGAAGACGTGCCGGTGGTCGAAGGCGGCGACCAGCCGGATGTGCTCGCTGAGCAGCATGCCGTTGCCGAAGACGTCACCGGACATGTCGCCGATGCCGGCGACGGTGAACTCCTGCGTCTGGGTGTCGTGGCCCAGCTCGCGGAAGTGCCGCTTCACCGACTCCCAGGCGCCGCGTGCGGTGATGCCCATGCCCTTGTGGTCGTAGCCGGCCGAACCGCCGGACGCGAAGGCGTCACCGAGCCAGAAGCCGTAGGAGACCGCGACCTCGTTGGCGATGTCGGAGAACGTCGCCGTGCCCTTGTCGGCGGCGACCACCAGGTAGGTGTCGTCCCCGTCGTGGCGGACCACGTCGGTGGGCGGCACGACCTCGCCGCCCACCAGGTTGTCGGTGATGTCCAGCAGACCGCAGATGAAGGTGCGGTAGCAGGCGACGCCCTCCGCAAGCCACGCGTCCCGCCCCTCGGACGGGTCGGGCAGCCGCTTGCCGACGAAGCCGCCCTTGGCGCCGACCGGCACGATGACGGTGTTCTTGACCTCCTGGGCCTTCACCAGCCCGAGGATCTCGGTGCGGAAGTCCTCCCGGCGGTCGGACCAGCGCAGACCGCCGCGGGCGATCTTGCCGAACCGCAGGTGCACACCCTCGACCCGCGGCGAGTACACCCAGACCTCGTACTCCGGGCGCGGCGCCGGCAGGTCCGGGATGGCCTGCGGGTCCAACTTGATCGACACGTAGTCGTGCAGCTCGCCGTCCCGGCCCCGCTGGAAGTAGTTGGTGCGCAGGGTGGCCTTGATGACGGTGAGGAAGGACCGCAGCATCCGGTCCTCGTCGAGGTTGGCGACCGAGTCCAGCGCGCCGTCCAGCTCCTCCAGCAACCCGTCGGTCAGCTCCCTCCCGGCCCGCTGGCGCTCGGGGGCGAGCCGCGCCTCGAACAGGCTGACCAGCAGCCGGGTGGTGTGCACGTTCTTGCGGAGGGTCTCCTCCATCGTGCCCTGGCCGAACTTCGCGCCCGCCTGCCACAGGTACTTGGCGTAGGCGCGCAGCACCATCGCCTGGCGCCACGTCAGGCCCGCCGCCAGCACCAGGGCGTTGATGCCGTCGTTCTCGGCCTGGCCGTTCCACACCGCGGCGAAGGTCTGCTGGAAACGCTCGCGGGCGTCGTCGCCGAGTCCGTTCAGGGCGTGGGACGGCAGCCGCAGGCCGAAGTCGTAGATCCACGCCCGGGAGCCGTCGCCCGACCGCAGTTCGTAGGGCCGCTCGTCGACGACCTCGACGCCCATGGCCTGCAGGATCGGCAGCACCGCGGACAGCGACACCGGCCGGCCCGTGCGGTAGATCTTGAAGCGCCGCTCACCCGCCGCGGCACCCACCGGCTCGTACAGGCTGAGCCCGAAGTCCTCGCCGCCCTCGCTGTGGTCGAGCTCCTCCAGGTGCTGGATGTCGGCGACCGCGGCCCTCGGCGCGAAGTCCGCCTTGTACCCCTCGGGGAAGGACTGGCTGCCGTACCGGTGGGCCAGCTCCGCGGCGGTCTCCTCGCCGCACTCGGCGACCAGCGCCTCCGCGAAACCGTCCGCCCAGGAACGGGCCGCGTCGACCAGCCGGGCCTCGATCCGGTCCGCTTCCGCCTCGGTCAGCGGTTCCAGCTCGGTTCCGGGCTCGACCCGGACGACGAAGTGCAGCCGCGACAGCACCGACTCGGTGTTCCACGCCGTGAAGTCGACGCTGGTGCCGTTCAGCTCCTCGGTGAGGATGTCGATCAGCCGCAACCGCACCCCGGTGGTGTAGCGGTCGCGCGGCAGGTAGACCAGCGCCGAGTAGTAGCGGCCGTACTCGTCCTGCCGCAGGAACAGCCGCAGCCGGCGGCGCTCCTGCAGGTACAGCACGGAGGTCGCGGTGGAGCGCAGGTCCTCCACGGGGATCTGGAACAGCTCGTCGCGCGGGTAGGTCTCCAGGATCTGGAGGAGGTCGCGGCCGTCGTGGCTGTCGGGCGTGAACCCGGCCGCGGACAGCACCGCCTCCACCTTGCGGCGGATCACCGGGATCTGCCGGACCGTCTCCACGAACGCCGACGCGGCGAACAGGCCGAGGAAGCGCCGCTCGCCGACGACGTTGCCCTCGGCGTCGAACTTCTTCACCCCGACGTAGTCCAGGTAGGACGAGCGGTGCACGGTGGCGCGGCTGTTGGCCTTGGTCAGCACCAGCAACCGGTGCTCGCGGGCCTTCGCGCGGGCCCCGCGAGTGAGCCGGCTGAAGGACGGCGAGACGGGGTGGCCCTCCTCGTCGAAGCTGAGGCTCGGGTCGGCGCGCAGGATGCCCAGACCCGTGCCCGGCACCGGCTTCAGCACGTCCTCCTCACCGTTGCCGGCGGCGCTGACGGTGTCCAGCGCGTACTCGCGGTAGCCCAGGAAGGTGAACCGGTCGTCCACGAGCCAGCGCAGCAGCTCGCCCGCCTCGGCGACCTCCTCCGGCGCCAGGTCGTCGGTCGGCTCCTCCGAGAGGCCGTCTGCGATGGCCAGCGCGGCGCTGCGCATCTTCTGCCAGTCCTCGACGGCCTCGCGCACGTCGGAAAGCACCCGGCGCAGGTCGGAGGTGATCTGCTGGAGGTCCTCCGGGTCCGTCTCGCGGTCGATCTCGACGTGGATCCACGACTCGGTGACGGCGTCCTGCGGCAGGTCCTTGGTACCGCGCTCGGCGGCGGGGCGCATCGGGTCCCGGCCGGCGTCCAGCACCTCCAGCATGCGCCCGGTGACGTCCCGCCGGACGACGACCTGCGGGTGGATCACGATGTGGATGCCGCGTCCGTGCCGGGACAGTTCGTTGGTGACGGAGTCCACCAGGAACGGCATGTCGTCGGTGACGACCTCCACCACAGTGTGCGTGCAGGTCCAGCCGTTCTCGTCGACCGTGGGCGTGTACACGCGGACGTTCGCCGTGCCCTGCGGCCGCTCCTGGGCGAGGCGGTGGTGGGAGAGCGCGGCGCCGAGCACGTCGACCGGGTCGCGGTCGGCGAGGTCCTCCGGTGCCGTGTGCAGGTAGTAGCGCTGGAGATAGGCACGGAGTGCCCGGGCGTCGAGGCCCTGCACCGGGAGGCTCCCGGTCTGACTGCCCTCAGCCACCTGGGCTGCTCGTACGAGCTGATCGGCCTTTGCTTCGTCCAGCTTGGTCTGCATGTCCTCTGGCTCCTGTCGCGCGCCGTTGCGTGACGTCAGATGGTTCAAATGGGCTCACACGGGCAGGCCCCGCGTCACCGAACGACGGGCGCACCGGCCCGCTGCTCGACGGCGACGTGGGGCCTGGAGAAACGTCCAGCGTCCGCCCGGGCGCGATGCGCGTCGGGCTCAGTGCGGGGAGGGCAGCGTTGCCGGGATCCCCATCCACGGATATCGGGCTGAACACGTACGCAAGGCTATCTCCCCACCCGGGGATGTCGTCATGAGCCGGTTGTGGCCAAAACCGGGGCCAGAACTTTGACGTTCTGGACAGCGCGGAGATGGCTCACCAGTGCGAGGGGGCCGTCGCGGGAGTGCGAGGGGCCGTCGCGGGCCGCCACCGGTCAGGAACCGGCCGGGGCCCGCCCGGCTATCTCCTCGGCGGTGGCGACCGCCTCGGCCAGGGTGTCCACCACCGGCACACCGGCCGACGCGAGGCTGGCCCGGCTGTGCGAGCCACCGGTGTAGAGCACCGCGTGCGCGCCGACGTGGCGGGCCGCCAGGGCGTCGTCGAGCGCGTCACCGATGACGACCGTACGGGCCGCGTCCACGCCGGAGGCCGCCATCGCCACCAGGTGGGCGGCCATCTGCTCGGCCTTGCCCGACCCGTTGACCCGGAGCCGGCTGCCGTCGACCCGCAGGAAGTGCTCCTCGATGCCGTGCCGCCGCACCAGCGGCAGCAGGTGCTGGTGCGGGGCCAGCGAGCACAGCGACTGGGTACCGCCGGCCGGGGCACGTGCGGCGAGCAGTTCGGCGGCGCCCTCGGTGAGGCCGACGGTGTCCACCCGCGCGAAGTAGTGCCGGTGGAAGACCTCGTCCAGCACGGCGAACTCCTCCGGGCTGGGCATCCGGCCGGTGAGCCGCTCGTAGAACCGCGGCACCGGTACGCAGTACACCTCGCGGTAGCGATCCAGGGTGATCGGCTCCATGCCGACCTCGCCGAAAGCGGCGTTCGTCGCTTCGATCACCGCGTGGATGTCGTGCAGCAGCGTGCCGTTCCAGTCCCAGACGATGTGCGTGGTGGTACCTGTCCGCGAACCCATGACACGACGGTAACCGCAGGGTCGGACAAACGTCCGGTGGTCTCCGCCACATCGGCCGCCACGGGCCCGCCCGCGTGCGGGGGGCGAACGGCTCGGCGGGGTTCAGACCAGCGCGTCGATCTCCTGCACGGCGTACCACAGCAGCTCGTGCGCCTCCGCGCCGCCCGCCACGTCATCCGCCGTTTCGCCTGCCGCGTCACCTGCCGCACCGGTGCCGCCGCGGGCCGCGGACAGGGCGGCCACCGCCGCGGTCACCGCCGCCTCGGCGGCCTCCGCGTCGAGGTGCACCGCGGCGGCCCTGCGCATCGGGAAGGGGCCGCTCAGCCGCAGCGCGCCGGGCTCGCCGCCCGGGTCGGGCTCGGTCGCCGGGGTGGCGTCCGGCACGTCCAGTGCCAGGACCACCCGCCGGGGCGCGGCACCCGGGGTGGCGGCGAGCAGCCGCAGGGACGACCGGGCCGCCTCGCCCAGCGCCGCGTACTCCAGTTCCTCCACGTCGTCGGAGCCGCACCAGGCGCGCAGCGCCGGGGTGACGGCGTAGGCGGTCAGCGGGCCGCCACCGACCTCACCCTGCCGATGGGCGTCCGCGAGTCCGGGCAGGGTCAGGGGAACGTAGACGCGCATCGCTGCCGCTTTCGTGTAGGTCCGGACGGGCTGACGGCCAGCATACGGGCCGCGAACGCCCCGGACGGAGCCGTCGGATCCGGCTTGTCGCGGGCGATCTCCCAGGTCAACCGGGTCGGCGTCAAGGTGCGCGGCGGTCGGCACCGGATAGGTGAACGCCGCCCCCGAGGCCGGCACGGCGTCCGGGTCGATTGCGCGCGCGAGGCGGCCCTCGCTACAACCGTGCCCGAAGCTACCGACCGGTAGCACCGACCGGTACGCGTACGCGACCGGAGCCGGCAACTCACCACGGGGACCACCATGACCATGACCAAGGGCCCGAGCCGTCCACCCGGGCGCCGCGACGCGCGAGGCCCCTCCCGCACCGCGATCGCCGCAGCCCAGCGGAGCCGTCGCGAACGCATGCCGCACCACTGGTTCGCCGAGCGCCTGCTGCTGGTACTCAGCGGCCGGCGGCCCGTGCACTCGCTGCTCGGCCACACCAGCGGCACCGCGTACGACCAGCTGGCCCGGCTCGCCCCGCTCGCCCCGCTCAGCCCCGCGCCGGGGACCCGCGCCGTACCGGAACCCGTGCTGGAGCAGGTCGGCTGCTCCACACCCCGTCCGGGAGCCGTGGAGGTGTACGCCCGCGTCTCCACGGGCGGCCGCAACCGGGCGCTGGCCTTCCGCCTGGAACACGGACCCGACCACCGCTGGCGCTGCGCCGCCGTCGAACTGGACCTCGACCTCGACCGTCAGCGGGCTTCCGGTGCGCAGCCCGTCGACCTCGCGGGCCGGCGCCTGCCGGGCCCCG
>NZ_JASKMT010000060.1 GCF_030124175.1 Streptomyces sp. 549
GAAGGGCTGGACCGGCACCTGCACCACCTGCAACCGACCCCTGCCCCGCAACCGAACCAGACGAAGAACCTAACGAAGCACTACTAGGGCCTGTCCGGCGGATCTTGCCAGGCTCTCCTCGAGCACGGCCGGTACCGCGGCACTTGACGGTACTTCCGACCAATCGGGTCGACACTCGTTCCGAGCTGCGGGAAACTCCTGGCGATGACTCAACGAACCGACACGCCTCCTGCGTGGGACGAGCGTGCGCAGCTGGTCACCTTCCTCGATTACGCCCGTGACACCGCGCGCGCCAAGTGTGCGGGCGTGTCCGCCGAAGACGCCTGCAAGGCCCCGCTCCCGAGTTCGCCGCTGATGACGTTGTGCGGGTTGATCAGCCATCTGCGCTGGGTCGAGTACTACTGGTTCCACGTGATGTTTCTGGGCGAGGAGCTCGCGGGGCCGCTCACCGAGGCGACCGACGATGATCCCGACCCTGAGATGCGGACAGCAGTCGACATCCCGTTGCCCCAGCTTCTCGCCGAGTACGAGGAGCAGAGCGCCCGCTACCGTCGCCTGGTGTCCGAATACGACCTGGACTCGACGGCCAAGCGTCCCATCAGCGACGGCCGCCACGTCGACCTCCGGTGGGTGATCCTCCACCTCATTGAGGAGACGTCCCGCCATAACGGCCACCTCGACGTCGTGCGTGAGCTCGTCGACGGGCGGACCGGCGCCTAAGACCTGTCGAGCAGGTCATGAGCGGAGCCACAGGCGGATCGCTGCCACGGTGACCGTGCCGTGGAAGACGTAGGCCCGCTTGTCGAACCGCGTGGCCACGGCACGGAAGTTCTTCAGCGCCTTGATGGTCCGCTCAACTTCGTTCCTCCGCTTGTAGATCGTCTTGTCGAAACCTGCAGGCCGCCCGCCCTCGCTGCCACGGCGTTTCCGGTTGGCTCGCTGGTTCTTCGGTTCGGGGATGGTGTGCTTGATCTGGCGCCTACGCAGGTAGCGGCGGTTTCGCCGGGAGGAGTACGCCTTGTCACCGCCGAGATGTTCCGGCCGTGTGCGAGGGCGGCCTCCGCCGAGCCGGCCGACACGGACGCGTTCCATGACGGGGATGAGCTGGGGGCGTCGCCCCAATGGCCCGGAGTGATTAGCAGGGACAGCGGGCGGCGGCCGCCTTCACCAGCGAGATGGATCTTGCAGGTCAGTCCGCCCCGGGAGCGTCCGAGGCCCTCGTCGTGGCGGTGCTGCCGTGGCTTGCGTCTTTTCCCCGGCACTCGCGGAGGTCTTCTTCGCGCTCCGGCAGCGTGCTGGTGCGCCCGGCAAGTAGTGGAATCCACGCTCACCATGGACCAGTCGATGCGGCCTTCCGCGTCGGCGTCGGCCAGGACGGACGCGAAGAGCTTGTCCCACGTGCCGTCCGCCGACCAGCGTCTGTGCCGTTCGTACACGGTCTTCCACTTCCCAAAGCGCATAGGCAAATCCCGCCACGGCACCCCGGTCCGATGACGGTAGAGGATCCCATTGATGACCCTGCGGTGGCCAGCCCAACGACCGCCGCGCTCCCCGGACTTCGGCAGATGCGGTTTCAGCCGGGCCCACTCCTCGTTCGTAAGGTCTCCCCGCGGCATGAACACGCCAACGAACGGATCTCCCGGAAGTCACATGATCCGCCGGACAGGTCCTAGTAGTGCTTCGTTAGGTTCTGCGTCTGGTTCGGTTGCGGGGCAGGGGTCGGTTGCAGGTGGTGCAGGTGCCGGTCCAGCCCTTC
>NZ_JASKMT010000061.1 GCF_030124175.1 Streptomyces sp. 549
GGGTCAGACATCCCTGGACGTTGGATGTCAAGCGGTGAGGTCGTAGTGGTGGTGTGACCATGCGGTTGCCTGGTCGTAGAGGCTGCTGGTCTTCAGGCAGCCGTGGAGGATGCCCACCAGGCGGTTGCCGACTTGGCGGAGGGCGGCGTTGTGGCTGATGTCGCGGGTTTTGAGTTGGTCGTAGTAGGCGCGGACCGCTGGGTCGTGGAGGATCGCGCAGGAGGCTTGGAGGTGGAGTGCGTCCACCAGGCGGTCGTTGTGGACGTAGCGGGCCTGGACGGTCTTGGTCTTGCCGGACTGGCGGGTGATCGGCGAGGTGCCCGCGTAGTTCTTGCGGGCCTTCGCCGAGGCATACCGGTTCTTGGCGTCTCCGAACTCTGCGAGCACCCGGGCGCCAAGGATCACGCCGATGCCGGGCTGGCTGAGGATGACCTCAGCGTCCGGGTGCCGACCAAAATGGGCCTCGACCTCGCCTTCGAGAGTCCTGATCTCGGCGTTGAGGACGGTGATGACCGCGACCAGCGACTTCACCGTCGAGGCGTAGGCGATCGTGACGAGCGGGGCCTGACCGAGATGCCCGGCGCGCAGGACGTCCTTGATCGCCTGTGCTTTGGCGGCGATGTCGCGGCGGCCCTTGAGGCAGGCGGAGACCTGCGTGGCCGTCAGCTTGGCCGCGGCCTCGGGAGTCGGAGCCATGACCAGCAGTTTCAGCACCGCATCGCTGGTGAGGCCGAGGGGCTTGTAGGCGGCGAGAGCGGCGGGGAAGTAGTCCCGCAGCGCCACCCGCAGCCGGAGCATATGGCGGGTGCGTTCCCACAGCAGCGTCTGATGCGCGCGGGTGACGACCTTGACAGCCTCGGCGGTCTCCGAGTCCCCAGCGACCTCCCGGAGCTGGTGGCGGCGGGTGCGGATCATGTCCGCGAGCGCGTGGGCGTCTCCCTTGTCGCTCTTGGCGCCCGAACTGCCGAGGATCTCCCGGTGGCGGGCCGCCTGCTTGGGATCCACCCCGAACACCCGATAGCCGGCCGCGACCAGCGCCCGCACCCACGGACCCCGGTCGGTCTCGATACACACCAGCACGTCCGACGGGCCGGCGTCCTCGGCGACGAACCGGCCGACCAGGTCGTGGAACCGGGCGATCCCGGCCATCCCCTCGGGCAGCCGCACCCGCTTGAGGACCTTCCCGGCCTCATCCTGGACCTCGACGTCGTGGTGGTCCTCAGCCCAGTCATCCCCAACGAACAGCACAACAACCTCCACGATCGGCGACAGGACACGGAAGCCCGCAGGAGCCGGTCGGCGACCTAATGGACCAGTGCTCACCCCAGCATGCGAAGGGCACGACATCCCATCAGCGATCAAAGACCCCTGACCACCGGCGAGGGCACGATCTGACCCTAGGACTCAAGATCGGCCCAGGCGGAGAGAGTGCTCACTCACCGGCGGCTACCAGGCACCGAGTCTGCCAGCGCGGCTCACCCGGTAGCTCCCATTAGG
>NZ_JASKMT010000062.1 GCF_030124175.1 Streptomyces sp. 549
TAGTAGTGCTTCGTTACCTTGAGTGATCTTTCCTGGTGTTGGGCATCCTTTGGTGTGTGAAGCTGGGGGATGTCGAGCGGCTCCGGGGTGAGCTGGCGGAGTTCGTGGGTGATGTGTTCGGGTCGTTGCCGCGGCGGGATCAGCGGCGGTGGGGTGCGTGTTATCTGCGGGGCCTGATGCTGGACGGTCGGCGTAAGTCGATCCAGCCGATGGCCGAGCGGATGCCGGACGGGAACATGCAGGCCCTGCAGCAGTTCGTGAACCAGTCGCCGTGGGATCCGTTGCCGGTGCGGCGACGGATCGCCCGGAGACTGTCCGAGGCGATCACGCCACAGGCGTGGGTGATCGACGACGTCTCGTTTCCCAAGTGCGGCCGGGCCTCGGCCGGGGTCGCCCGCCAGTACTGCGGAGCCCTTGGGAAGCGGGCGAACTGCCAGGTCGCGGTCAGTGTCCACGCTGCGACCGATACTGCGTCCTGTCCGCTGGACTGGCAGTTGTATCTGCCCCGGGAGTGGACGGACGAGCCGGGCCGCTGCCGCCGGGCCGGCATCCCCGACCGCACCGTCCATCAGGAGAAGTGGCGCCTCGCGCTCGGGCTGCTGGACAACGTGAGCGAGTGGGGGCTGAGAGCCCCGGTCGTGGTCGCCGACGCGGGTTACGGCGTCAGCACCCCCTTCCGCCACGGCCTGGAGGAGCGGGGCCTGTCCTATGTGCTGGCACTGACCGGGAAGGAAGTCGCCCACGAGCTGAACATCGAGCCATACCAGCCGGATTACGCAGGACTGGGCCCGCCGACGCTCGCCCGCTACCGGACGGCGCCGCGAGCGCTCTCCCTCCATGCGGCCGAGGCCGCTGCCGCGGGCCACTTCACCGAGATGGCCTGGCGGCAGGGCAGCAAAGGCACGATGACCTCACGGTTCGCGGTCCTGGCCCTTCGGCCGGCGGGCAAGCAGTCCCTGGCCGCCGCCCAAGCGGCAGGCGGCGGACGCAACCAGTGGGACGGTGTCCTGCCCACTTCCACCGTCCTGGTCGAGTGGCCTGCCGACCAGGAGACTCCGACAGGTTTCTGGATATCGAACCTGCCGCCCCAGACTCCCGTTGCCGAGTTGGTGCGGTGGGCGAAGATGCGCTGGCGCATCGAGCACGACTATCGCGAGCTCAAGCACGGTCTCGGCCTGGACCACTTCGAGGGCCGCACCTGGCGCGGCTGGCACCACCACGTCACCCTCGTCACCGCCGCCCAGGCATTCCTCACCCTCAGGCGGCTCGACCCAAAAGTCCACACGCCGGCCTGACCCTCTACCAGGTCCTGGACCTCCTCCAGGACCTACTGAAGGGCTGGACCGGCACCTGCACCACCTGCAACCGACCCCTGCCCCGCAACCGAACCAGACG
>NZ_JASKMT010000063.1 GCF_030124175.1 Streptomyces sp. 549
AGTGGACGTTAAGTCCGTTTCTGATAGCGGCCTCGTCCGGGTTGGGTGAGGAAGCCTTGGCGGAGGAGGCGTGCGAGGCGGCTTCGGGTGATGTTGACGGTTGCTTCGTCGGTGGGCATGTCGAGGAGTTCGTGCAGTTCACGGGCGCGGAATGCCTGGCCGGGATTCTGGTTGAAGGCGTTCACGATGGCTTGGTAGGCGGTGCTCGTCTCGGTCTGCGGCGGGTTGGGCTCGGTTGCTGCTGGGGCGGTTTCCGCGATGACTTTCCGGGCGATGTCCAGTTCCGTGAGTCGGGTGTCGGCCTCGGCCAGGGCGGCGGTGAGGTGGTCGATCTGCTCTTGGATCTCCCGGGCCCGGATGGTGGCCGCCTCGTGCTGGGCCTGGAGGCCGGCGAGGAGTTCGGTGACGTTCACGCTGCCAGTCCGAGATCATCGCGCCAGACGGGGCTCGGCGTGGTGAGGCGGCGGGCCATGTTCGCGGTGGAGGCCCAGTAGACGCGCGAGACGGAGGTGTCGGGCCGGTGGTCGTAGTGGCGGGCCAGCCGCCGGTGCAGCAGCAGGGTCCCGTTGACCTGTTCCACGATCCACCGCTTGGGCTGCGGGACGAAGCCCTTGCCCTGGTCGTCAGGGTTGCGGCGGACGACCTCGACGTCGATGTCGTTCAGCACCCCGTGAATGACGACCTCGTCCTTGAAGCCCTGGTCCACCAATGCCTTCTCCAGCCGGTTCCCGCAACGTTCGGCGGCCTGGTCGAGCAGGGCGATGCCAGCGGCGTTGTCATGGGCGGAGGCCGGCAGGACGACCACGCCGATGACCAGGCCCAGGACGTCCACGGCCAGTCCGCGCTTGACGCCCGACACCTTCTTGTTGGCGTCCAGTCCGGTCGTGGTCTTCGGGACACCGGCAGCCGCACGCACGGACTGGGTGTCGATGATCACGAGGGACGGGTCCTCTAATCGGCGGGCCTTCTCCCGTACCTGGCAGCGCAGGAGTTCCTGGATCCGCTGGTCCAGGCCGTCCTGGCGCCACAGGGTGAAGTAGTAGAACACCGCCGACCAGGACGGCAGGTCATGCGGCAGATAGCGCCACTGACAGCCCGTCCGGTTCTGGTAGAAGATCGCGTTCACGACCTCCCGGAGATCACAGGAACCCGGGTCGCCGGTTGCCGAGCGCGCTACCCGGTCCCGCTTCCAGCCCGTGATCATCGGCTCCAGCAAGGCCCACTGCTCGTCCGATAAGTCACTCGGATACGGCTCTCTGTCCATGACCCGAATCTCAGCATGCCCATGCCGAACATCGGTCCCGCCAGCGATCAGTCACACGATCGAGCGATCACGAACCGAGGAAGATCGGACTTAACGTCCACT
>NZ_JASKMT010000064.1 GCF_030124175.1 Streptomyces sp. 549
CAGGGCGGTTTCAAAGTCTGACTGTTCATGGGTCCGTGCTGGTCAGCGGAGTCCGAGGAGAGCCAGAGGACGCGTGAACGGTTCGTAGGACAGGTCTCGGAGTCCGGCGGCGATGTTGTGGTGCCCGGTGGCGCGGAGGCGGTTGATCGCGAAGCTGCGGAGGGTGGCCATGTTCTCCGGGCCGTGCTGGGTGCGCACCTTGGATGCGTCCTCGCGGAAGGCGGTGTCACGGACAAAGTGGAGTCTGTTTTCGATCACCCACTGCGAACGAATGATCTTCGCCAGTCGCTGCGGGGAGGCTTCCTGGCTGGTCAGGTCGGTGATGACATAGACCGTCTCGCGGCTGCGCCTGCCGGTCTTCAGACAGGTGCGATGGCGTACGACCCGGGCGACCTGGGCGGCGTGCGGGAAGTTGAGGCCGTCGACGGTCAGGACCTGGACCACGCGGGTCTCCTTGCGGCCATGCCCCTCGCTACGGTCGTAGAACTTCGCGGTCACCTCCGTCCAGGGCAGCGTGTGCAGCCGCTCGTAGAGGCCGGCCTGGTTCTTCTTCACGCACAGCGCGTAGTGCGCCTTCTTGTCCTCGACCAGGAAGCGGGCGTGGCCACGCTGTGCGTGCAGGGCATCGGCCGTCACGGTCACCCCGGTCAGGTCGAACGGGGCCAACAGGCCGGCGAAGCAGGTGATTTCATTCGTCTTGTCCGGTACCCGCAACTGCGTGACGGTCAGCCCGTCACCGGTCATGGCGGCGAGCAGATGCGCGGCGGGGGTGTCGTCGTAGCGCGAGCCCCGGGCGCTCTTGCCGTCCACCGCCAGGGTGTCGGCGCCGGACGGATCGCATCCCAGCAGGTCGGCGAGGCCACCTGGACACACTCGGTTGATCATCCGGCGGATCGTCGCGGTGCTCGGGGCGATGCGAACGGTGAAGGCGGACACGGTCCGGGCGCCGAGCCGGGCCAGGGTGTCCTGCGGAGCGTTTCGCGCCCACTGTCCGATCGCTGCGAAGGACCGGGCCCCGCACATGACCGCGGAGCAGGCCACCAGCAGCACGCTCACGAACGGGTGACGCCTGCCGCGCCGGTCACGTGGATCAGGCAAGGCCGCCAGCCTCGACTGCAGGTCGCTGATCGCGCGATGCTGACGCGAGGGCGACTTGACCAGACACACGGTGGCAGACTGACGACACATCGAAGCTCCGGTCGGTACAGGCGACTTGGTAGGTCACCGGCATCAACCGGAGCTTCGTTGCGTGCGTGGCGGCCCGCGACCCCATCGTCACGATGCCGTGACCAGCACGGATCGTTGATCGACAAGACTTTGAAACCGCCCTG
>NZ_JASKMT010000065.1 GCF_030124175.1 Streptomyces sp. 549
GACTGAGCTTGTTCCGCTTTGACGGACACCATTGGTGTGGTGGTCAGGCTGCGAGTGCGGTCTCGTATTCGGCGGGACTGCGGTAGCCGAGGCTGCTGTGCAGACGTTGCAAGTTGTACCAGCCCTCGATGAAATCGAAGATGGCGGTGCGGGCGACGGCCTTGCTGGGCCAGGCGACGGTGTCGAGGAGCTCGCGCTTGATGGTGGCGAAGAACGACTCGGCGAGCGCGTTGTCCCAGCATTGTCCGGTGCGGCCGACGGACAGCCGGACTCCGAACTCCTCAGCCAGGGCGGCGAATTGCTGGCTGGTGTACTGACATCCGCGATCCGAATGGAAGATCACCGGACGGATGGGACGACGCTGCCGGCAAGCGGCCTTGAGGGCGTCGGCGACCAGCTCGGTCCGCAGATGATCGGCGGTTGCCCAGCCGATCACTCGGCGGGAGGCGATGTCGATGACGGTGGCCAGGTAGAGCCATCCTTCTTCGGTCGGGATGTAGGTGATGTCGCCGCACCAGCGGGCATCGAGCCCAGCGGGGTCGGGCTGGAAGTCGCGGACGATGAGGTCGGGCCGGAAGGCGGCCCGCGGGTCGGGGACCGTGGTCAGGTGCCGCCGCCGGCGGTGCCTGCCCTGCAAGCCGGCGGCCCGCATCAATCTGGCGACTCGGCGGCGTCCGCACTCCTCGCCCTCCCGTTGCAGGACGGCATGGACGCGTGGGGCGCCATAGGTGCCGCGCGACCGCTCATGGACTTCGATGATCTGCTCGGTCAGCTCGGCGTCACGAACCGCCCGGGGACCGGGTTTGCCGGCGAGGCGGGCGTAGAAGGCGGTTCTGGAGACCTTCAGCAGCTCACACGCACGCTTGACGTTGTGGCCGTTCTGCTTCTCCGCCTCGATGAACGGGTGCACCGTCACCGGGTCTCCTTCGCGAAGAAAGCCGTGGCTCGCTTGAGGATGTCGACGTCTTCTCGCAGGCGGCGGTTCTCCCGCCGCAGCGCGGCCAGCTCCTCGCGCTCGCTGCTGGTCAGCCCGTCGCGCTCACCCGCGTCGACCTCGGCCTGCTTCACCCAGTCCCGTACTGCGGTCTCGGTCAGATCGAAGTCCTTGGCGATCTGACCGACCGAGCGGTCACCCCGTCGGCACAGCTCGACGATCTCGGCCTTGAACTCCGGCGTGAACGAACGGCGAGGGCGAGGCTTCTTCTTCCCCATGCTCTCCATGATGGACATCCTCCCGGGGACGAACCCCTGATCTCGAATGTCCGTCAAAGCGGATCAAGCCCAG
>NZ_JASKMT010000066.1 GCF_030124175.1 Streptomyces sp. 549
GCAACGGGTAGGGAGCTTCGTACGTCACGGCCCTACAGCCACCCGATCGGGGCACGATCGGAAGAGCTCACTGCAAGTGATGGGCTTTGGGAGGAGTGACCGATGAATGGTCAGATCTGGGTCTACGCCGGCGCGGCAGTGCTCTTCGTTTTTGTACTCGTCACGTTCTTCGTTGATCGCCCCGTCGAGCCGGTGTGGCGTGACCCCGCTGCGCTAATCGCGGGTTTCCTGGCCGGCGCCCTGGTCGCTGCGCTCTCGTTGGCGCAGGGTTGGGGGGCGACCGCATGGCCCGCAGCCCTGCTCTGGCTTTCAGCGGTAGCGCAGTTGACCCACGTGCTGCGGGAAAGGCGGCGCGCCCGCGTATGACACGGATCGGCCCGGCGGGGGCTAAGGTCTCCTACCGGCGAACGGCTCGAAGCACAGAGCCAGTTGTTCCGAGGTGTGTCACATGGCTGCGGCCTGACTGCCCTGCGCGGGAGTCGGCACGCCTGCGGTGGTGCGGAGACCTCAGCTGCCCGCAGTCCTGACCCATGGCTCCTCTCACTCGGCGTGTCCGAGCTGCCGACATGGCGGTCTCGGACACGCCGACACTGCTGGCATGACCGGGCTCGGTTGCGGCCCGAGCCGGGGTCGCGCAGGACGGCTACGGGCTCGGGTGTCGTGGTGGCGGCCTTGCCGTCGTGGTGGTCGATCCGCCAGTCGCCGCGGCCGGTGAGGGTGTAGACGACGACCTTCACCCGCAGCGTGCCGGGTAGCCCATCTCGCCGTCGGGGCTCACGTGCCGCAGCACGAGTCCGGAGCCGGTGGGCGGCTCGACGTCCCACACCCGTTTGTCGCATGCAGTTCCCGGTCCCTCCTTCGACGCGTGGGCGGCCGGCCACCCGGGACTCGTCGGCGGCGTGGGGCGACGAGGCGGGTGACCGGCCGGGTCCGGGTCAGAAGGTGAGTTTCCAGCTGTTGAGGTAGCCGGTGTCGCGGGTGTAGACGTCCTGGATGC
>NZ_JASKMT010000067.1 GCF_030124175.1 Streptomyces sp. 549
TTCCGATCGTGCCCCGATCGGGTGGCTGTAGGGCCGTGACGTACGAAGCTCCCTACCCGTTGCGATAGTGCCAACCGTCGCACGGAGTAAGGAGCTTCGTGGTCACCTATCGTGCCACTCTCGCGCTGCCTGATGCCCTGGTTTCCTGGGTAGAGGACCTGATCGGTACCCGAAGGTGTGAGCTGAGCAGCCCCTGGCGGGCTCTGACCTCCTTCGACCAAGCCGTCATGGTCTTGGTATACCTCGCCAAAGGCGATACCTTCGCCCAGCTCGGAGCCCACTTCGGCGTCAGCACCGACACCGCCTGGCGCTACGTCAACGAGGGCATCGACGTACTGGCCGCCCACGCACCCGACCTGTCCGACGCCGTGACTGCCTCCGGAACACGGCGTCGACTGCTGCTGGACGGGACGCTGATCCGCACCTGGCGCTGCGCGGGCCTGGCCACCGAGACCAACCCCGACCCGCTCTACAGCGGAAAGCACCACGACCACGGAGTCAACGTCCAAGCCCTGACCGGCCAGGACGGCACGCTGGCCTTCCTCGGGGAAGCCCGCCCCGGATCGACCAACGACCTCCCCGCCGCCCGTGCCGACGGCATCATCACCGCCGTCACCGAAGCCGACGTGGAGACCGCCGCGGACCTGGGCTACCTGGGCGCCGGCGGCACCGTCCGTACCCCGGTCCGCCGCCCGAAAGGCAAAGGCCACAACGGCCACGAGAAACGGGCCAACTCCACACACGCCACACTCCGAGCACCCGTCGAACGAGCCTTCGCCGCCCTGAAACGCTGGCGAATCCTGGACCTCGTACGCATCAGCCCGAACCGCATCACCGACCTGCTGCACGCCATCCTCGCGGTCATGCAGAAACGATCTTCACTCCCCAGAGCGTAGATCGGAAACGCTCA
>NZ_JASKMT010000068.1 GCF_030124175.1 Streptomyces sp. 549
CTCCATGTGGAGTTCCACACCCGTGATGGTGTGGTGAAGGCTGTGAACGGGGTGGACTACTCGGTGCGGTCGGGGGAGACCCTGGCGGTGCTGGGTGAGTCGGGTTCGGGGAAGTCGGTGACCGCGCAGGCGGTGATGGGCATTCTTGACATGCCGCCGGGTCGTATTCCGCGTGGGGAGATCCTGTTCCAGGGTCGGGACATGCTGACGATGCCGGGGGATGAGCGGCGGAAGTTGCGTGGTCGGAAGATCGCGATGATCTTCCAGGACGCGTTGTCGTCGTTGAATCCGGTGCTGAGTGTGGGTTATCAGCTGGGTGAGATGTTCCGGGTTCATGAGGGGCTGTCGAAGAAGGCGGCGAAGGCGCGTGCGATCGAGTTGATGGATCGGGTGCGTATTCCGGCGGCTCGGGAGCGGGTGAATGATTTTCCGCATCAGTTCTCGGGTGGTATGCGTCAGCGGATCATGATTGCGATGGCGTTGGCGTTGGAGCCGGATCTGATCATCGCGGATGAGCCGACGACGGCGTTGGATGTGACGGTTCAGGCTCAAGTGATGGATCTGCTGGCGGAGTTGCAGCGTGAGTTCCATATGGGTCTGATCCTGATCACGCATGATCTGGGTGTGGTCGCGGATGTGGCGGACAAGATCGCGGTGATGTACGCGGGTCGGATCGTGGAGACGGCTCCGGTGCACGAGTTGTACAAGCGTCCCGCGCATCCGTACACGCGGGGTCTGCTGGACTCCATTCCGCG
>NZ_JASKMT010000069.1 GCF_030124175.1 Streptomyces sp. 549
GGCTCCGGCACTCCCACGTCGGGCATGGGGCCGAAGGTGGGTTGTTGCTGGGCGGCCATGATGTCGTGGGAGACCTGGTAGTAGGAACTCAACCTGTTCATCTGGTTGATGGCCTCCTGCCGGTCGGCCTCCTTCTTCGACGCCGCATCGAACGCCGGGTTTCCCTCCACCCGCGCGGGAGAGGGCACCTCACTCAACGACACCCCCAAGCCCAGGCTCTCGGCTGCGTCCTTGGGCGGCATGCCGCTCCTGACCGACGCCAACCCCACCGCAGCCGCCTTCAGCTGCGTACTCGCGGTCTCGGTGTAGGAACTCAGCAGCAGCGTGTTGCGGGCCAGGTTCCGCGTCCACGCCCGGAACGCCTTCGCCGACGTGCCCTCCCACTCGACGGACTTCACGTGCTTGTCCAGGTCGGTGCTGATGTCCTTGATGTCATCGGCCGCCGCCCACAACGCGTCCGCCGCCGCCTCAAGATCAGCCGGCTTCGCACCCTCCACCATCGACACCAGATCGTTCAGCCCGCGGCCCTCGAAATCCGACCGCCCCAACGTCTTACGACCGCCACCAGCAAAATCCGGCACCGCCGCCTGCGACGCACGACTGATATCCGTCTGCGCCAACTGCACATCCACCTGCGGCTCCGACGGCCGCACCCCACCCTGCCCATCACCCACAGAAACCCACTCCCCCACTCAC
>NZ_JASKMT010000007.1 GCF_030124175.1 Streptomyces sp. 549
GCATGGTCACACCACCACTACGACCTCACCGCTTGACATCCAACGTCCAGGGATGTCTGACCCAAGCCCGCCTCGCGCCCGCCCGGCTCACGTCCCGCCGGGCTCACTCCGTGTCGCCGTCCGGCCGTTCCAGCCGCACCGCGCACACCTTGAACTCCGGCATGCGCGACACCGGGTCGAGTGCCGGGTTGGTGAGGGTGTTGGCGCGGCCCTCGCCCGCCCAGTGGAACGGCATGAACACGGTGTCCACCCGGATGCCGGTGGTCAGCCGGGCCGGGGCGACGGCCCGGCCGCGCCGCGACACCACCGCGACCGGGTCGCCCTCGCCGATGCCGTGCTGCCGTGCGAGGCGCGGGTGCATTTCCACGAACGGCCCGGGGGCGGCCGACGCCAGCTCCGGGACGCGGCGCGTCTGCGCCCCCGACTGGTACTGGGCGAGCACCCGCCCCGTCGTCAGCAGCAGCGGGAACGCCGCGTCGGCCTCCTCGGCGGACGGCCGGTCCCCGGCGGGTGAGAAGCGTGCCCGGCCGTCGTCGGTGGCGAACCGGTCCAGGAACAGCCGCGGGGTGCCGGGATGCTGCGGCGCGGAGTGGTCGGCCGACGGGTCGTCGGGGAGGTCCGCGGACGGCTCGGGTGTGTCGGGACACGGCCAGAAGACGCCGTCCTCCTCGGCGATGCGTCGGTAGGTGATACCGGAGTAGTCGGCGCGGCCACCCGCCGAGGCCCGGCGCAGCTCGTCGAACACCTCCTCCGCGTCCTCGGGGAAGCCCTTCTCCCAGCCCCATCGGGCGGCCAGCGAGTGCAGCACCTGGAGGTCGGTGCGCACCCCCTCGGGCGGGTCGAGCGCCCGCCGCCGCAGCAGCACCCGGCCCTCCAGGTTGGTCATGGTGCCGGTCTCCTCCGCCCACTGGGCGACGGGCAGCACCACGTCGGCGAGCGCGGCCGTCTCCGACAGCACCACGTCGCTCACCGCGAGGAAGTCCAGCGCGCGGATGCGCTGCTCGATGTGGGCGGCCCTGGGCGCCGACACCACGGGATTGGACCCGATCAGCAGCAGCGACCGCACGTCCCCGCCCAGCGCGTCCAGCAGTTCGTAGGCGCTGCGTCCCGGACCTGGCAGCACGTCGGGGTCGACCCCCCACACCCGCGCCACGTGCTCCCGCGCCGCCGGGTCGGTGAGCATGCGGTAGCCGGGGAGCTGATCGGCCTTCTGACCGTGCTCCCGGCCGCCCTGCCCGTTGCCCTGGCCGGTCAGGCAGCCGTAACCGGACAGCGGGCGTCCGGCCCGGCCGGTGGCGAGCGTCAGGTTGATCCACGCGCCGACCGTGTCGGTGCCCTTCGCCTGCTGCTCCGGGCCGCGCGCGGTGAGCACCATCGCCGACTCGGCGTCGCAGAAGTAGGCGACGGCCTGCCGCAGTTGCGGCACGGGAACACCGGTGATCCGCTCGACCAGCTCCGGCCAGTGCGCCATCGCCGCCGCCCGGGCGTCCGCCCAGCCGGTCGTCCGGGCGGCGATGTACTCCTCGTCGAGGCGGCCCTCGGCGATGACCAGGTGCAGCAGGCCCAGCGCCAGCGCCAGGTCGGTGCCCGGCCGCGGTGCCAGGTGCAGGTCGGCCTGCTCGGCGGTGCGGGTGCGTCGCGGGTCAACCACCACCAGCCGGCCGCCGCGCTCGCGCATCTCGGTGAAGTAGCGCAGCGCCGGCGGCATCGTCTCCGCCGGGTTGGAGCCGACGAGCAGCACGCAGCCGGTGCGTGCCACGTCCTCCAGCGGGAACGGCAGCCCGCGGTCCAGGCCGAACGCCCGGTTGCCGGCGGCGGCGGCCGAGGACATGCAGAACCGGCCGTTGTAGTCGATCTGGGAGGTGCCCAGCACCAGCCGTGCGAACTTGCCCAGCAGGTACGCCTTCTCGTTGGTCAGCCCGCCGCCGCCGAACACCCCGACGGCGTCCGGACCGTAGACGTCCCGGGTGCCGTCGATGCCGGCGACGACGCGGTCCAGGGCCTCGTCCCAGCCCGCCGGCTCCAGTTCGCCGCCCGGCTCCCGGCGGACCAGCGGGCCGGTCAGCCGGGCACCTGCCCGCAGCACCTCCGGAGCCGTCCGGCCCTTGCCGCACAGCGCCCCGCGGTTGACCGGGAACGCGGGCCGCTCGGCCACCTCCACCCCGCCTGTCGCCGACGGGCGCAGGCCCATGCCGCACTGCAGCGAGCAGTACGGGCAGTGCGTGTCGACCTGCGGTGCGGCGGAGGCGGGCGTCGCTGTCACGTTCATGCAGCCAGCATGAGTCGCGGGTGTTTCCTCGCCCGCCCGCCCGCGTTACGGCCGTGGTAACCCGTGCTCCGGGGCGCGGCCGGCCCGGCGTGAGGCGGCGGGCGGACAGGTTTCACCGGCACGCAACGGCCCCGCAACCGCCGCCGTGCAGACTCGGCCCATGACGGCACCGCAGCGCACGGACCAGGAAAGCTGTCCCACCTCCTTCGACCCCCTCCGTCTCGACAGCGCGGCGCAACTGATGACCCGCCTCACCGCCCAGCTCAGCAGTCAGCTCAGTGCCCTGCGGCCCCCCGTACGGTCTGCCGCCCCGCCGCGCCCGGCCGGGGCCACCGCCAGCGTCACCGCCACCGCCCGGCCCGGCCTCCCGGCCACCTGAAGCGGCGCCCTCCGGCCGCCCCGTGCCGCCAGGCGGTCCGCGTCCGGGAACGTCCGGCGCGCCGCCGGGGGTGCCGCGCCGGATACGGTCGGGACATGCACGGCACTTACGACAGCACCGACATCGAACGATGGGAGCCCGAGCCGGACAAGCGGCCGGGCCGCACCGCCTTCCAGCGCGACCGGGCCCGGGTGCTGCACTCCGCCGCCCTGCGGCGGCTGGCGGGCAAGACGCAGGTGGTGACGCCCGGGTCGAGCGCGCACGCCTGGGACGCTACGCCGCGCACCCGCCTCACCCACTCCCTGGAGTGCGCCCAGGTGGGCAGGGAACTCGGCGCGGCACTGGGCTGCGACGCGGACCTGGTGGAGGTCGCCTGCCTCGCGCACGACCTCGGCCACCCGCCCTTCGGGCACAACGGCGAGCAGGTGCTCGCCGAGATCGCCGAGTCCTGCGGCGGCTTCGAGGGCAACGCCCAGTCCCTGCGCCTGCTCGCCCGACTGGAACCCAAGCGCTTCACCGCCGACGGCCGCCCCGTCGGCCTCAACCTGACGAGGGCGGCCCTGGACGCGGCGACCAAGTACCCGTGGCCGCAGGGCGGGCACCCGAGCGACCCGGAGTCCCCGAAGTTCGGCGTCTACCGGGACGACCTGCCGGTCTTCGACTGGTACCGCAAGGGCGCCCCCGGCGAGCGGCGCTGCTTCGAGGCACAGGTCATGGACTGGTCCGACGACGTCGCCTACTCCGTGCACGACGTGGAGGACGGCCTGCACGCCGGTCACCTCGACCCCAACGTGCTGCTCGCCGACGCCGAACGCGCCGAGATCTTCACCCTCGCCCTGGACCGCTACGCCCCCGGCGACACCGAGCAGGCCGAACTCGCCGAGGCCCTGGACCGGCTGCTGGACGAGGAGTGGTGGCCGCACGGCTACGACGGCACGGCCACCGCCCAGGCCCGGTTGAAGGACGCCGCCAGCCAGCTGATCGGGCGTTTCTGCCTCGCCGCCGAGTCGGCGACCCGGGCCGCGTACGGCCCCGGCCCGCTGACCCGCTACCAGGCGGACCTCGTCGTGCCGCGCCAGGCCCGGCTGGAGTGCGCGGTGCTGAAAGCCGTCGCGCACCGCTACGTCATCCAGCGCGACGACCAGGAACGGCTCCGGGCCGACCAGCGCATCGTGCTGTCGGAGCTGGCCGAGGCGCTCATCCTGCGGGCGCCCGAGGGGCTCGACCCGCAGTTCCGCTCGCTCTACACGCAGGCGGACGACGACGCGGCCCGGGTGCGGGCCGTCGTCGACCACATCTCCAGCCTGACCGACGCCTCCGCCCGCACCCTGCACGCCCGCCTCACCCAGGCCGCACCCCGCTGACCCGCCGGCCTGCTGACCCGCCGGCCTGCTGACCCGCTGACCTGCTGACCCGCCGGCCTGCTGACCCGCCGGCCTGCTGACCCGCCGGCCTGCTGACCCGCCGGCCTGCTGACCGGCTGATCTCCGCGTCCGCTGACCTCCGCTCCCCTCCCGGCCACGGGGGTCCGTCCGCTCGGTCCGTCCCGCCCGGTACCGTCCGAGGCCGGGGGCGGCGCGGGCCGGGGCAGCGGAAGGCCGGGCCGCGCGCGCCTGCGCCCTTCCGGTGATCGGCCGGATGGGGGACGCTCCGTTGATGGACCATTCCGGGGGGCGTACCGGGACGGCAGCGAGGAGGCAGCACGTGGTGGACGCACACCGAACGTTCGTCATCATCGGCGGTGGACTGGCCGGGGCCAAGGCGGCCGAGACCCTGCGGACGGAGGGTTTCACCGGCCGGGTCATCCTGATCGGGGACGAGCGCGACCACCCCTACGAGCGGCCGCCGCTCTCCAAGGGCTACCTCAGCGGCGGCGAGCAGCGCGACCGCGTCTACCTGCATGAACCAGCCTGGTACGCGGGTGCCGAGATCGAGCTGCACCTGGGCCAGCCCGCCGTGCACATCGACCGCGCGGACCGCTCGGTGCGCCTGGGCGACGGCACCGTACTGCCCTACGACGCGCTGCTGCTCGCCACGGGAGCGGAGCCGCGCCGCCTCGACGTGCCCGGCACCGAACTGGCCGAGGTGCACCACCTGCGCCGCCTCTCCCACGCCGACCAGTTGCGCGGCATGGTGGCCCGGCTGGGCAGGGAGAACGGCCATCTGGTGATCGCCGGCGGCGGCTGGATCGGGTTGGAGGTGGCCGCGGCGGCCCGCACCTGGGGCGCGGAGGTCACCGTGATCGAGCAGGAGGCGACACCGCTGCACGCGGTGCTCGGCCCCGAACTGGGCGCCCTCTTCGCAGACCTCCACCGCGAGCACGGCGTCCGCTTCCACTTCGGCGGCCGGATCACCGAGATCGTCGGTGCGGACGGCCAGGTGCTCGCCGTCCGCACCGACGACGGCGAGGAGTTCCCCGCGCACGGGGTGCTGGCCGCGGTCGGTGCGGCCCCGCGCACGGCGCTCGCCGAGGCGGCCGGCCTGGACCTGGACACTGCCAGCGGAGGCATCGCCGTGGACAGCGCGCTGCGCACCAGCGACCCGGCGATCTTCGCGGCGGGCGACGTGGCGGCCGTGCTGCAGCCGTCGGGCGCCCGGCGGCGGGTCGAGCACTGGGCCAACGCGCTGCACGGCGGCCCGGCGGCGGCGCGCGCCATGCTCGGGCAGCAGGTCGTGCACGACCGGGTGCCGTACTTCTTCTCCGACCAGTACGACGTGGCCCTGGAGTACAGCGGATGGGCACCGCCGGGCGACTACGACCAGGTGGTGTGCCGGGGCGACATCGGCAAGCGGGAGTTCGTCGCCTTCTGGCTCCGCGACAACCGGGTGCTGGCGGGCCTGAACGTCAACGTGCCCGAGGTCGCCGAGCAGATCCAGGACCTGATCCGCTCCGGCCACCGCATCGACCCGCACCACCTCGCCGACCCGGCCGTCGCACTCACCGACCTCCGCGCCGGCTGACCTCGCCCCCGCCGTCCCCGCCGGAGTGGGAACGGCGGAGGCGCCGAACGGCGGTCCGGCGGGGTGACGGCACGGGCCGCGCCGGGCGCCTGCGGCACCCTGTCCCGTACAAAAGGGATATTGGGTACACGTCTTCCAGCGAGAGGTGCCTGAGCGATGGCAAAGCAGACCGTGGCCGAACAGTTCGTCGACATCCTCGTCCGATCCGGGGTGCGGCGGCTCTACGGAGTCGTCGGGGACAGCCTCAACCCCGTCGTCGACGCCATCCGCCGCACCCCGGCCATCGACTGGGTCCAGGTCAGGCACGAGGAGACCGCCGCCTTCGCCGCCGGCGCGGAGGCGCAGCTCACCGGGAGGCTGGCCGCCTGCGCCGGCTCCTGCGGGCCGGGCAACCTGCACCTGATCAACGGTCTCTACGACGCGCACCGCTCGATGGCACCGGTGCTCGCCCTCGCCTCGCACATCCCCAGCAGCGAGATCGGCACCGGCTACTTCCAGGAGACCCACCCCGACCGGCTGTTCGGCGAGTGCAGCCACTACAACGAGCTGATCTCCAGCCGCCTCCAGATGCCGCGTGTGCTCCAGACCGCCATCCAGCACGCGGTGGGCCGCAGCGGCGTCAGCGTCGTCGCGCTCCCCGGAGACATCGCATCCCAGGAGGCACCCGAACGCGCCGAGGAGCACGCCCTGGTCACCTCGCGGCCCACCGTGCGGCCTGGCGACGAGGAGATCCGCGCGCTCGCCGCCATGGTCGACGACGCCCGCCGGGTCACGCTGTTCTGCGGCAGCGGCACGGCCGGCGCCCACCGGGAGGTGATGGAGTTCGCGGCCAAGGTGAAGGCACCCGTCGGACACGCGCTGCGCGGCAAGGAGTACATCCAGTACGACAACCCGTTCGACGTCGGCATGAGCGGCCTGCTCGGCTACGGCGCCGCCTACGAGGCGACACACGACTGCGACCTGCTCATCCTGCTCGGCACCGACTTCCCCTACAACGCCTTCCTGCCGGACGACGTACGGATCGTGCAGGTCGACGTCCGGCCCGAGCACCTGGGCCGCCGCTCCAAACTGGACCTCGGCGTGTGGGGCGACGTCCGCGAGACGCTGCGCTGCCTGCTGCCGCAGGTGCGCGAGAAGCAGGACCGCTCGTTCCTGGACCGCATGCTGAAGAAGCACGCCAACGCCCTGGAGGGCGTCGTCAAGGCCTACACCCGCAAGGTGGAGAAGCACACCCCGATCCACCCCGAGTACGTGGCCGCGGTGCTCGACGAGGAGGCCGACGACGACGCCGTCTTCACCGTCGACACCGGGATGTGCAACGTCTGGGCGGCCCGCTACCTCACGCCCAACGGCCGGCGCCGGGTCATCGGCTCGTTCACGCACGGCTCGATGGCGAACGCGGTGCCGCAGGCCATCGGCGCGCAGTTCATCGACCGGCGGCGCCAGGTGGTGTCGATGTCCGGCGACGGCGGCTTCTCCATGCTGATGGGCGACTTCCTCACTCTGGTGCAGTACGACCTGCCGGTGAAGGTGGTGCTCTTCAACAACTCCTCGCTCGGCATGGTCGAACTGGAGATGCTCGTCGCCGGGATGCCCGCGCACGGCACCGCCAACCACAATCCCGACTTCGCCGCCGTCGCCCGGGCCGCCGGGGCGCACGGTGTGCGGGTGGAGAAGCCCAAGGAACTGCGCGGCGCGCTGCGGGACGCCTTCCGGCACAAGGGCCCGGCGCTCGTGGACGTCGTCACCGACCCCAACGCGCTGTCCATCCCGCCGAAGATCCGCGCGGAGATGGTCACCGGCTTCGCCCTGTCCGCGAGCAAGATGGTGCTGGACGGCGGCGTCGGCCGCATGGTCCAGATGGCCCGCTCGAACATCAGGAACATCCCCCGGCCCTGAGCCCGAGGCCGGACAGGACGGAACCCGCCCGGCCCACACTGGGCCGGGCGGGTGAATCCCGCACCCGGGTCACCGGGCGGGGGCTAGGTGTTGGTGGCACCCCAGTCGTCGTCCGCCGGCCGGGACGAGGTGCGCCCGTTGAACGCGCGCACCTTCTCGGAGACCGACTCCGGGAGCCGGTCACCCACCCGGTCGGCGACCGTGTGGGCCGCCTTGGACGCCGCCTGGCGACCGGTGTGTGTGGCCGTCTCCACGGTGTTCCGGACAGCAGGGTTCTCCGAGAGGCGGCGCGCATAGGCGCGCAGCTCCTCGTACCGCTCCCGTCCGGCCCGTGCGCCGATCACATACCCGACCGCGAGGCCCGTGATGAAACTCAATCGGTACCGCATGGGGCACCCCTTCCCTGGGACGTGCTCGGTATGCGCCCGGGGTGGTCGATGGGCGGCTCGGTTACCGATTTCAAACCACCCCCTGGCATGCGCTAATGTATTGCTCGCAGCGAGGGAGTGCCCCGGAACACCGGCGGGGTAACCCCGAGCAGCGCAGTCCCCTGTAGCTCAATTGGCAGAGCAGCCGGCTGTTAACCGGCAGGTTACTGGTTCGAGTCCAGTCGGGGGAGCACACCGCGAAGGGCCCCGACAGGGGCCCTTCGCGCGTTTGCGCCACACTTCACCCACCAGGGTTCCCGGCCGCCGGAACCGGTGCGACCGCGAAGACCGTCCCTACCTGCGCAGAGCCCCGCCCCGTTCGGGCGGCAGATCGTATGAGCGGCTATGCTGCGGCAGACGGCGCGCACATGTGTGCGCGACGCGCCGTACGGGGCGGTAGCTCAGCCGGTTAGAGCAGCGGACTCATAATCCGTCGGCCGTGGGTTCGAGTCCCACCCGCCCCACCACATCCCCAGGGCAGAATCGATCTGACCTGGGGAAACGTGGTTTTCACGGCTGCTTTCCGTGCGGTACTGGCCGCGCGCCGTGCGGTGCTGACCCGCTGCCGCAGCGTGTCAGCGCACTTCGAACGCGTCTGACCTGGCCTTTTGCGGCGATTGCCTGAGAGGGCGTCGTGGCGCGGTCCCACGGCCGATAAGGGAAACGCCCGCACCCGCCAACCTCACAGCACCGCCGGTTCTGAAGTTGCCCCGGCGTCCGGACAGCAGGTGGATGCGCTGCGGGGTGGTCAAGGTAGCCGTAGTAGTCGTGAGGACCTCGAGACGTCCTCACGCGGGGTCATAGCTCAGGTACCTGAGTCGGGTCGGGGCTGAGGCGTTCGCCGCGTCCATCGAAGATGAGCAGGTTGCGTACGTCGATGAGGAGGGGGAGGTTCTGGCCCCTTCGATGGCGGGTGCCTGGTTCGTCGCGTATGACGAGTTCCCCGTTGCCTTTGCGAGTAGGCGACTGCGCTGGAGGCTGTGTGTCTCGGGGGAGTGTGCGGCGGCGGTCGAAGAGTCCGGTGCGGCGGAGGAGGTGGGCCATGAAGGCGGCGGCGCTTTCGCGAACCGGGGGGTGGGGTGCGTGGTCGGGGAGTGGGGCTGGTACGTCGGCCCGTTGCCCGCCGAGTGAGAGGTGTAGAAGCGCTTCGTGACCTTGGAACTCGGTGTGCTCGACGACGCCGGTCATGGCTCGTTCGAAGGCGGTGGCGTGTGTCTGGTCGGCGATGCGGATGGCCTCGGGACGCAGGCCGATGAGAAGAGGCTGTCCCTGGACGACGCGTAGCATCTGGTGGTCATGGGTGAGCGGGTAGGACAGGGCGATCTTCTGGGCTCCGAAGTTGAGTGCCATGACGCCGTCGACGGGGGCGTACACCGTTCCGTGCAGCAGGTTGATCCTCGGTGTGCCGACGAAGGAGGCGACGAAGGCGTTGGCGGGGCGCGCGTAGAGGTTGCGAGGGGTGTCGATCTGCTGGAGTATCCCGTCGCGCATGACTGCCACCCGGTCGCCGAGCGCCATGGCCTCGGCCTGGTCGTGGGTGACGTAGATGGTTGTCGCACCAGTGCTTCGGGTGACCGCGAGCATTTCGGTGCGCATGCGGGCACGCAGGCGGGCGTCGAGGCTGGAGAGCGGTTCGTCCATCAGGAAGACCGACGGGTGCCGGACCACGGCGCGGCCCATGGCGACACGCTGGCGCTCGCCGCCGGAGAGTCGGCCGGGGATCTGGTCCAGGAGGTGGCCGATGCCCAAGGTCCGGGCGACGGACTGCACGCGGGCCGCCACGTGGTCGTGGTCCTGCTTCTGGACCGCCAGAGGAAACCCGATGTTCTGCGCGGTGGTCATGTTGGGGTAGAGCGCGAAGCTCTGGAAGATCATCGCGATGTCGCGTTCGCTCGGCTGGAGATCATTGGCGATCTGTCCGTCGAGGTGCAGTTCGCCCTCGCTGATCGTCTCCAGGCCGGCGATCATGCGCAGCAGGGTGGACTTGCCGCATCCGGAGGGTCCGAGCAGGACGAGGAACTCCCCGTCCTCAACGGTCAAGGACAGCCGGTGCACGGCTCTCTGGCCGTTGGGATAGGTCTTGGCGAGGTCGTGAAGAGTGATGGTGCTGCCCACGGGTGCTCCTGGTACGAGACGCGCTTGGCGGGAAGAAAGTGGGGTGTCGGTCAGGGGGTGAGTTCGTCGGCCGTGAGGTGGAGGCAGGCGGCGACCAGGACGATGTTCTTGATGACGTACTGGCCTTCGAGGGTGGGAACAGCCGCGGTGTGCCAGGCGGCGTCGGGCAGGACCAGGAGCGAGAGGAAGACCCCGGCCATGTGGAGGAAGAACGCTGCCAGCGCCCAGCGGAGCAGCAAGCCGGTCAGGAGCGCGAGTCCGATACTCGTCTCCAGGACTGCGAGCAGGAGCAGGCAGAGCGGGGCGGGGATGAGCCCCATGGTCATGGCGGTCATGGCCGAGGTGGCGAAGTCCTCGGCCGCGCTCAAGGTGGGGAAGAACTTCAGAACGCCGAACCAGCAGAAGACCAGGCCGATGCAGACGCGCAGGACGGCGGAGCTGATCCGCGTGTAGCGGTGGGCGTGGGATACGACGCGCTTCCGCAGGGATTGCCGCGGGCCCGACTGCGAAGCGGGTGCCCGGTCGGTGGGGGCAGGGCGTTCGGCGCGGTGGTGGGAGGTATTGGTCATCGTCGATCCTCTGCTGGAGACGACCTCAAACACAGGGTGCTGGTTCGCCTGGGCTGCGGCGGTTGTTCGCCGGCCCAGGGCCCTGCGGGGTTCGGAGGGGGAAGGGCCCCGCAGGAGTCAGCGCCTCCCGCGGGGCCCGGTCAGCCGGTGTTCGTCAGCCGAAGTTGACGTCGCTGCACAGGAAGTACTTCTGGTCCATGTGCGATGCCTTCCAGACGGTCACCACGACGTGGCGTCCGCTGTAGCCGGAGGTGCTGACGTCCGTGACGTAGTGCGGCTGGTAGGCGTAGCTGCCGGTCTTCTTCACCAGCTCGAGGTCGTCCCACCCGATCAGCTGGTACTCCGGGTTGAAGCCCTGCTTGGTGACGTAGACCTCGAGCCAGTCCGCGCCGTGCCGGGCCTCGTCGTAGATGTCGACGGTGAAGTCGGAGCCGATGTCGGTCATCTTCCACGGGCCCGGGCGGTCGAGGGGCCGGTAGTTCGTCTCGCCCTGGCCGCCGGCGCTGCAGATCTGCCCGTCGGGGATGACCTGCTTGTAGTTGTCGCCGGTGTTGTTGGCGTAGACGGCCTTCCACGCGCCGATGGCGTTGCTGTTCTCGTGGAAGGTGCGGTAGCACATGGGGTCCTGGGACTCGCTGGGCTCGTTGTAGCCCCAGCGCTGCAGGCAGCCGTAGTTGCGGGTCTCAGGGGTGATGACGGTGCCGTGTGCGGAGGCCGCCGGCGCCTGGATGACGCCCAGGAGGGCGGTGGCCAGTACGGCGGAGCTCAGCGCGACGACGCGGGACAGCGTTGCGGGTACGCAGTTCATGGTGCTCTTCCTCCGTGTATGGGGAGATCACAGGCCGATCCCAACCAGTGATTGAGGTGCGCATGACAGCTTGTGGAGCATGTTCAGGCGTTGCTGGGGTCGTTGCTCACCTCCTCTCGTCGGCGGGCGGGCAGGTTCAGCAGGGTGGTCAGGGACCACTGGCCGGGGCCGAGGGCGGCGATGAGTAGGAAGGCCCAGCAGAACAGCGCGGCGCTCTCCCCGCCGTTCTGCAGCGGAAACAACCCGTCGCCCTGGTGGTGGACGAAGTAGGCGTAGGCCATGGAGCCTGAGCACAGGAAGGCTGCCGGGCGGGTGCCGAGCCCGGCCAGCACGAGTGCACCGCCGGTCAGCTGTATCACCGCGGCCCACCAGCCGGGCCACTGCCCGACGCTGGGCACCTCGCCGTGAGGTCCGCCTAGGACGCCGAAGAGAGTGGCGGCTCCGTGGCAGGCGAACAGCACCCCGATCACCATGCGGAAGAGGCTCAGTACGGGTTGTTCGAACCTGGCTGATGGCATGCGCGGGATGCCTTTCTGCGAGCTGGGGACGGGTTCGGTCACCGGTGGCCGCCACGGGCGGCCACCGGTGAAGAGGGGGCTAGGCGGTGAGGTTGAACTTCTGGCTGGCCCACGTGCCGCAGTCCCACAGGTGGAGGCGCGCCCCGTCGGTGGTGCTCTGGCCTTCGACGTCGAGGCAGCGGCCGGACTTGAGGTTCTTCAGCGTGCCGTTGGCCTGGAAAGCCCACTTCTGGCTGTCCCAACCGCCGCAGTCCCACAGGTGGGCCTTGGTGCCGTTGGCGGTGGCGCCGCCGACGACGTCCAGGCACTTGCCGCCGGACTTGAGCTGCTGGCCGTCGAGCGTCCAGGTCATCGAGGCGGTGTTCGCGCAGGACCACTGCTGAATCGCGGTGCCGTTGGCCGTGCCGGCACCGGCACGGTCGACGCACTTGGCGCTGCCGCCGTTGACGATCTGACCGGATCCCGTGCCCGGGTCAGGGTCGGGGTCGCCGCCGCCGGGGCCCCAGGCGTTCCAGTTGTCCCAGTTCTCGGCGTCGAAGCCGAGCCGGCCGGGCTTGTCCGCGCCCCAGTTGGTGCCGGACTTGTTGATAGCGGTGCCGCCGACGGTGTAGTTCTCGAGCTTGAGGCCCTTGTTCTGAGTCGTCTCGTTACCCAGGGTGACCTTCTGTCCGGCGGTGTTGGTGTAGCGCTTGAGGAGGCTGACCTGGCTGCTCGGATCGAGGCCGTTCCAGCTGTCGATCTTCAGGTTCTTGACGTGGATGTTCTCGGTGCTGGAGAGGGCGAAGACGCGGATCGCGCAGTTGGTCTGGCCTTCGACGGTGATGTTCTCGAAGGTCATGTTCTTGACCCAGGTGCTGGGGTCGCCCTTGGTGGTGGATCCCATGTCCTCCCAGTGGGAAGAGGAGTTGAGGATGCAGGTGTTGTACTTGACGTCCTTCCAGTACATCCGGTTGTGGATGACGTGGGTGTTGGTCACCCGGACGTTGTCGATGTTGCGGGGGGTCCAGCCCCACTGGATGACGGGACCGTTCTCGTTCTTCCAGATGACGGTGTTATCGATGGTGACGTCGCTGTGGTACATCTTCAGCACGTCGTCGTTGGCGTTGAAGAACGTGTTCTTCATGGTGCTGCCGCGGTAGAGCTCGATGCCGTCGGTCTGCCAGTACCAGGAACCGACCTGCTTGTAGTTGTCGACGCGCATCTGGAACGTCTGCTCGTCGCCGTACACGACGAACGAGTGGTAGGGCGGCTCGTTGATCGTCACGCCCTGCAGGTCGAGGTACTGCTGGGTGTTCGCGGACTCGAACTGGAGCATCTTCACGCAGGAGGCGTGGCAGTTCGACGCGCCGCTGAGGTGGTCGTAGTTGTTGTTGGTGTCCGCCTCGTAGACGTACTGCTCACCGGACAGCACTCCGTATCCGGTGACCTTGTACAGGCCCTGGTTGTCGTGGAAGAAGCGGAAGGCTCCCTTCACGTAGGCGCCGGGCGCGATGTAGACCCACTTGACGTTCGGCGGGAGCACCGCGTGGTACTTCGAGCCCATGGTGTAGGTGCCGGGGCGGAAGTAGACGATCTCCTTGTCGATGTTGTTGAGGTTGGTGACCTGGCCGGGCTCGGGGTAGTGGATGCTTCCCGATGCGGCGGTGGGGATCAGCCGTTCCTTCTCCGCGCCGGTCGGCGTCGGCTCGGCGAAGATCATCATCGAGTTGCGGGGCTCGGTGTGGATGGCCCGGTTGTTGCCGCCGCCGCTGGTGGTCAGCTTGCCGGCGTCGTTGGCCGGACCGGACATGTCGTTGTAGGCCGTGTAGAGCTGCGGGTCGAACTCGACCGAGAACCGGTAGCCCTTGCTGCTGTAAGGCACCTTGATCCGGATGGTCTTGCTGTTGACGAGCTCCTTGGCGAAGTTCAGGCTGCTCGGCTTGATCTTGACCTGGTCGGCCGAGGAGATGCTCTGGTCGGTACGCAGCGACACGTCGACCCACGCATCGGCCGTGTACTGGAAGGAGGACCAGCTCATGGTGAGGTTCGCCGACGCGGAGAACTCAGCGCCGTCCTCCTTGGTGTAGCCGATCTTCCCCTTGCCGCTGCGGGGGATGCTCATGTACGCGAACGAGTCGTACTTCGTCGTCGGCGCCGCGGCCGTGGCGACCTTCACGTCGTAGAAGGAGGACCGCCGCACCTTGTCACCGCCCACCGGGCTGCTGGTGTTGAACTCGTGGTTGTCGTGCCACCAGGTCTTCAGCTGCTCGCTGTTGGCGGTGTCACCCGCCGCTCCCGCCGCGGGCGCCTGGGCTGCGGCGGCAACGGCGGCTGCGGGGAGGAGCTGCCCTGCCGGAGCGGGGGCGGCCGAGGCCAGGGTGCTGGCGGGTACGACGGCTCCGGCGAGCGCCAGGGCCAAGCCGGCGGCGACAGCCGCCAGCGGGTTGAGCCTTCGCAGTCTTCCTGCGGGCATGATGATGTCCTCTCCTTGATGAATCGGGGCATCGCTCCGAGGCGCCTGCCGGGGCGGGCGCGGGCACCGCTGGGGCAGCTGGGGGCAGCTGCGTGGCGGAGCCGTAGGTGTGTGCGGTCGCCCGTTTCCCGGGCTCGACCGGGGTACTGAGTGCGTGCGGCACTCGTCCTGGCCGGCGGTTCGTCTCTCTTCGGGGGAGCCGGCTGACGGAGTCCACACGTGGATCATTCGCAGGACCAGGAGCACAGGACACCGGTCCTGCGAGCGGAACGACCGGTCCTGCCCGTCTGCGGGGTGAGGGACTGCAGGCGTGGCAGCGGCCTGTGGCCCAACGGGCCCCGGCTCTGCCCCGGTTGCCGGTTAACTTCCCGTCATTTCTTCGCCGTGTCAATGAAATGAACAGGATTTTCCGTCCGTGCGAGCCAGCATGCCCATAACAAGCAGCCCAAAAGGTGCAATGTGGCAACTAAGGCACGCCTGGAGTGGGGCATCACGGTTATGTAACGTGATGTTTTCTTCCTTGACGCACTTAAACGGTGAGGGACACACTCCCGTCATACGCAGTCGACGACGACGCACGCAGGTCGACGGCGTCACAACCGCAGGAGGCGCAATGACGATCTCTGCAACGCTTGGCAGCACCGGTCCCGTTCATACGGGAAGCTCACGCCGCCCGTATCGGGTTCGATGGCGCTGAACCCGATGCAAGGCCCCTGACAGACCACTACCTGGAGGCACCGCGTGATGAGCCCATCCAAGATCCGGTTCTCGGAGCTTGTCAGTGAGCAGACGCGCGCGGAGATCTTCGCGACCGTGCTCACCGCAGGCCCCATCTCGCGCACCCAGCTCGCCCAGCGCCTGGGCCTCGTGCCCTCCTCCGTCACCCGTATGCTGCCGCCGCTGCTCGAGCACGACTACCTGCGCGAGAGTGACGCCGTCCCGCAGGGGCGGGGCAGGCCGCAGAAGATGCTGCACGTCAACCCCGACAAGCACATGGTCGTGGGTATGAAGATCGGCCCCCGGCAGGTTTCCGGCGTCGTGACTGACATGGCAGCCAACGTTCTGGCCCGGGCCGAGGAACCCCTGGCCGACTGCACCCCTGGTACCGCCCTGTCCGCTGCCGCCTCCCTGACCGGCAGGCTCCTCGAAGAGGCGCCCGAAGCGGCGGACAGGGTGCTCGGCCTCGGCGTCGGCGTCAGTGGCCACGTCGACTCGGCAGCCGGGATCTGCCGCTATTCGGCCCTGCTCGACTGGAACAAGGTCGACGTGGCCGGGCCCCTGCGGGAAACGACCGGGCTGTCGGTGGTCGTCAACAATGACGTCAACACCCTGGTCGTCGCCGAACGCTGGTTCGGCGAAGGCCGCGACATCGACTCCTTCGCCGTGGTCACCGTCGGCCCCGGTATCGGCTGCGGCCTGCTCCTGGACGGAGCCCTCTTCTCCGGCGCCACCGGACTCGCGGGCGAACTCGGCCACCTGCCCCTGGACCCCTCCGGGCCCATGTGCAGTTGTGGCCGCCGAGGCTGCCTCGAAGCCCTGGCAGGCGACCGCGCCATCCTGCGCCACCTCGCAGACGGCGGATTCCCCTGCAGCACGATTGCCGAGGCCATCGACCTCGCGCGAGGTGAAGCCGGGGCGGCCCGCACCGTGGCCCGCTCCGCATTCGCCGAAGCCGGCACCGCCCTCGGCAGAGGCATGGCCGGCATGTGCAACCTGCTCAACCTGCAGAAAATCATCATCGCCGGCGAAGGCGCGGTCGCCTACGACCTGTTCGGACCGCACATGGACGCGGCGCTGGAAGCCCAGGCGTTCTCCACCGCGGCAACGGACTGCGGCATCCACGTCGACCCCGCCCGCCACGACCTCTGGGCCCGAGGAGCCGCCTGCCTCGTCATCCGCGACACCGTGGGCGCAGCCATCTCCTGACCGCAGCGCCCCGGGTGCGACAGCGCCTAACCACCCCCAGTGAAGTAACTGCAAGTAATCAAGCGATCACGATGAGGTTTGACGTGCCCGAAATCGAAGCCAACCCCGCCGATTCCTGGTGGAGCGAGGCGGTGGTCTACCAGATCTACCCGCGCAGCTTCGCCGACTCCAACGCGGACGGCATCGGCGACCTGCAAGGCATCATCGAACGGCTCGACTACCTTGTCCAGCTCGGCGTCGACGTCCTATGGCTCTCCCCCGTCTATCCCTCCCCGCACGACGACAACGGGTACGACATCAGCGACTACCAGGACATCGACCCGCTCTTCGGAACCCTGGCCGACTTCGACCGGCTCCTGGGCGCCGTCCACGAGCGCGGCATGAAGCTCGTCATGGACCTGGTCGTCAACCACACCTCCGACGAGCACCCCTGGTTCACCGCCTCCCGCGACGAAGGCCCGCAGGGCAGCAAGAGGGACTGGTACATCTGGCGCACCGCCCGCGAGGGCATGCAGCCGGGCACCCCAGGTGCGGAACCCAACAACTGGGGCTCCTTCTTCTCCGGTCCCACGTGGACCTACGACGAGAAGAGCGGCGAGTACTACCTGCACCTGTTCTCCTGCAAGCAGCCCGATCTCAACTGGGAGAACCCCGTCGTGCGCCAGGCGGTCTACGCCATGATGCGCTGGTGGCTCGACCGGGGTGTCGACGGCTTCCGCATGGACGTCATCAACCTCATCTCCAAGACCGCCGGGCTGCCGGACGGCGTCGTCCACGAAGGTGCCCGGCACGGGGACGGCAGCCCCCACTACATCTGCGGTCCCCGCATTCACGAGTACTTGGCGGAAATGCACCGCGAGGTCTTCGAAGGCCATCCGCGCCGCCTGCTGACCGTCGGCGAGATGCCCGGGGTCACCGTCGAGGATGCCAAGCTCTTCACCGATCCCGCCCGCCGCGAACTCGACATGGTCTTCCAGTTCGAGCACGTCGGCCTCGACCAGGGCCCCGGCGGCAAGTTCGACGTCCGCCCGCTCAAGCTGACCGACCTCAAGGCGAGCCTCGCTCGCTGGCAGACCGGCCTCGGCGACACCGGCTGGAACAGCCTGTACTGGAACAACCACGACCAGCCCCGCGCCGTCTCCCGCTTCGGCGACGACAGCCCCGCATACCGCGACCGCTCCGCCAAACTCCTCGCCACCGTCCTGCACCTGCACCGTGGCACGCCCTACGTCTACCAGGGCGAAGAGCTCGGTATGGCCAACGCCCCCTTCACCTCCATCGAGGACTTCCGCGACATCGAGTCCCTCAACCACCACCGCGAACAGGTCGCTCTCGGTGTCGAGGAGGGACAGGTCCTGGATGGGCTGCGCCACCGCAGCCGGGACAACGCCCGGACCCCGATGCAGTGGGACACCACCCAGAACGCCGGCTTCAGCGCCGGCACCCCGTGGATCGCGGTGAACCCCGACCACACCCGCGTCAACGCCAAGGCCCAGCTCGCCGACCCCGACTCCGTCTTCCACTACTACCGCCGGCTGATCGCCTTGCGGCACACCGAGCCCGCTCTCACCCACGGCGACTTCCACATGCTCCACCCCGACCACGAACAGCTCTACGCCTTCACCCGCCATGACGCGGCCTCCGGCACCGAACTGCTCGTCCTCGCGAATTTCGGCCCGGCCGACCTCACCGTCGACCTGCCCGACGGCTGGGAAGACAGCGAGACGCTCATCGCCAACGTTCCCGCCACCCCACACCTCACGGCACCGCACACCCTGCAGCCCTGGGAAGCCCGCGTCCACCGCCGCAACGCCTGACCACCCCCACTGCCCATCCCGCACCGTCTCCCCCCGCGCCGTCCCGATCCGCGCACACCCAAGGAATCCTCATGACGAACATGCGCTTCCGTGCCACACGACACACCACACGACGAGCCCTCCTCGCCATGTCCGCCCTGGCGCTCGTCGCACCCCTCGCCGCGTGCGGCGGCGGCTCCGACACCGCCGAGGGAGACGGCAAGACCCTGCGCCTGTGGCACTACGAGCAGGAGGACGGCGCCCTCAGCAACGCCTGGGACGCGGCCATCGCCGAGTTCAAGAAGACCAACCCCGACGTGAAGGTCGTCTTCGAACGCAAGACGTTCGAGCAGATCCAGCAGAACGCGGGCATGATCCTCAACTCCGACAAGGCGCCCGACGTCATGGAGTACAACAAGGGCAACGCCACCACTGGCCTGCTCGCCAAGCAGGGCCTGCTCACCGATCTGACCGCCACCGCGAAGGAACGCGGCTGGGACAAGAAGATCAGCGAGAGTGCCTCCGTCACCGCCCGCTACGACGCCAACGGTGAAATGGGCGGCGAAAAGTGGTACGGCGTCCCCAACTACGGCGAGTTCGTCCTGGCGTACTACAACGACGACCTCTTCAAGAAGCACAACATCACCAAGCCCACCGACCTCCAGAGCTTCGAGGCCGCCCTGGCCGACTTCAAGGCCGCCGGGATCACCCCGCTCGCCAACGCCGGCAACGACCACCCCGCCGGCCACTGGCTCTACCTCCTGGCCCTGGCCAAGGCCAATGACGCCTGGGTCGACGACTACCAGCTCTACAAGGGCGAGGTCGACTTCCACGGCCCCGAGTGGACCTACGCGGTCGAGACCTACAAGGACTGGCTCGACAAGGGCTACTTCGAGAAGAAGGACGTCGGCCTCAAGGGCAGCGACATGACCGAGCAGTTCGTCTCGCAGAAGCGGCCGATCATGGTCGGCGGTAACTGGTGGTTCGGCGGCTTGACCACCGACATCACCGACTTCTCCTGGTCCACCGCCCCCTACCCCGGCAGCAAGAAGACCCTCGGCTCCGGCGGCAACCACTGGGTCGTGCCCGCCAAGGCGAAGAACAAGGAGCTCGCCGAGGACTTCATCGACATCACCATGTCGGACAAGATCCAGAAGATCCTCGGCGAAGAGGGCAGCGTCCCGCTCGCGGTGAAGCCGGACTCCATCGAAAACCCCAAGTCCCGCGAGCTCATCACCGCGTTCAACAGCTACCAGGACGGCAACGGGCTCGCCTTCTACCCGGACTGGCCGGCACCCGGCTACTACGACACCTGGATGAGCGCCACCCAGAACCTCATGAACGGCGGCAAGCCCCACGCCGTCCTCGACGAGCTCAAGGCCCCCTACGAGAAGTACACCGCCTCGCGGCGCTGAGGCTGACCCGCCCCCACCCGCGCGTTAGCCCCTCTCCCCGGGGACGGCGGCCCGTCCCGCACCGGGCCGCCGTCCCGCCCCTCTTGGAGCAACAGTGAAAACCACACGTCACCCGCGGCCCACGGGGTACTCCGTCTTCCTGGCCCCCGGCCTGCTGCTGAGCCTGCTCTTCCTCGTCGTCCCGCTGGTGATGACCTTCTACTACAGCCTCACCCAATGGCAGGGCGTGGGAGACCCCACCTGGATCGGCTTCGACAACTACACCCGCCTGTTCAGCGACGCCGACTTCTGGGCCTCGTTCCGCAACATCGCCTTCGTCATCGTCGGCATCGCTGTCGTCCCCACCCTCCTCGGGCTGTTCCTCGCCGCCCTCCTCTTCGACTACATCGGCAAGAAGCACGGAGACGGCTTCGTCAGCCTCTTCCGCTCCGGCCTCTACCTCCCCCAGGTCATCCCCGTCGCCGTCACCGGCCTGATGTGGGGCTGGATCCTCGCCCCCGAAGGCGCCGTCAACAGCGCTCTGGAAAAGATCGGCCTGAACTCCCTGGCCCAGAACTGGCTCGGCGACCCCGACCTCGCCCTGTGGATCGTCCTCGCCGTCCTCGTCTGGATGCAGCTCGGCTACCCCTTGGTGCTGTTCCTCTCCGGGCTCCAGCGCATCGACCCCGAACTGTACGAAGCCGCCTCCCTCGACGGAGCCACCTGGTGGCAGCGCTTCACCCGTATCACCGTGCCCATCCTGCGGCCCGAGGTCTACGTCGTACTCGTCACCACCACCATCGCCGGCCTGAAGGTCTTCGCCCAGATCTTCGTCCTCACCGGCGGCGGCCCCGGCAACGCGACTCTCGTCCCCGCGTACTTCGCCTACCAGAACTTCTTCGAGCGCGCCGACGTCGGATACGGCTCCGCGATCTCCAGCACCATGACCCTGCTCGTGCTGATCATCGCCGGAACGATGCTCACCCGCCAGGCCCGCCAGGACGGATGACCATGACCACTCACACCACCACTCCCACGGCGCCCCCCAGCCACCGGCGCGAAGCGGGCAAGGTCAAAGCGGGCAAGGCCAAAGCCACGGGCAACCGCCGTACCCCCGGCTCCTACGCTGTCCTGGCCGCCGTCGCCGTATTCGTCCTCGCGTTCCTCGCACCCTTCATCGTCATCCTGCTCAACTCGTTCAAGACGAGCGCGGACTTCCGCAGCAACGGGTCGCTCTCCCTGCCCGCCCAGTGGAACTGGAGCATCATCGCCGAAGTCTGGGAACGCGTCGGCTTCACCCAGAAACTCTTCAACAGCATCCAGATCAGCCTCGGCGTCGTCCTCATCGCCGTCCTGCTCGCCCTCTTCAACGCCTACGCGATCGGCATCGGCCGCGTCCGCTGGCGCACTCCCTTCCTCATATTCTTCCTCGGCGTCAACGTCCTGCCGCAAGAGGGCCTCGTCTACCCCATCTACTATCTCTTCAAAGAGATGGGCCTCTACGACGGGAAGCTCGGCTACACCATCCTCGTCGGCATCACGTACAGCGCCTTCGGCACCTACCTGCTCTCCTCCGTCTTCGCCAGCTTCCCCCGCGAACTCATCGAAGCCGCCTCCATGGACGGCGCCGGCCGCTGGACCATTCTGTGGCGCATCGTCCTGCCCATGAGCTGGCCCACCCTCTCGGTGATGTGCGTCTTCTTCTTCGTCTGGAGCTGGAACGAGTTCCTCTACCCACTCGTCCTGCTCATCTCCAACGACAACCAGACCGTCCCCCTCGGCCTGTCCGTCATGCAAGGCCAATACACCAGCGACCCCACCGCCATGAGCGCCGCAGCCCTCCTCGGCATCGTCCCCATGGTCATCTTCTTCCTCATCTTCCAGCGCTCCCTCACCCGAGGTATGACCGCCGGAGCCGTCAAGTAACACCCCCGCAGCACCCCAAAACCACCCCGGATCCGGCACACACCGCCCCGCTGCCGGATCCGGGGTCTTCCTCGCCCAGTGATCAGGCCGGAACGCGCTGGACGGCCTCGGCACCCACATGGCGGCCGGCGCGTTGGGCGCCGGTACGCCTGTGGTCCCGGCGCCGGTCGATACGGAGTGTGACTGCACGGGGCAAGGCTGGGGGTAACGGACTCGGCGGCATGCACTGCGGGTGAGCCGCGCGATTGGCTGTCTGCCAGCGGATGTGCCGGGCAGATCTTCCCCCTCACGCGAAGCACAGGGGGGTCTGAAGCCGTGCGGTACGTACCGCACGGCAATGCGGTTGCCAGGGACCGAGACGGACGCAGCGGGATGCAGCAGGGTGTGAATGTCCGCCTCTGTGGCGTTTCCGCAGGTGAGACGTGTCTCCCTTTTGGGTTCGAGTCCCACCCGCCCCACCACAGCCCCAGGGAAGAATCGATCTGACCTGGGGAAACGTGTTCTCCGGGGACGTTTTCCGTGTAGCGGACGCGGCACGGAGGTGCAGCGAACGTGGCGCTCGAGGGCAGGTGCGACGAGCCCTGCGATGCTGTGAACTGGCCTTTCCCAGTGCCGTGCTCGTAGGAGAGGTTATGAGCGCTCCCACCGCCGTTGGGGCGCCGCGTTCCACTCAACGCGTGTCGATCTTGCACGCGCGCCCGAGCACCGTCATCGGGAAGCTTTGAATGGCTGGCTCTGGGCGGAAGCCTGACGGCCGAGGCGCTGCCTCAACCGGCGGGAGGTGGGGAGGTGGTCGCGTTTGAAGACTTCGTGCTCGCCTCGGAAACTGGCTGACCGCCGGGCGCGGGCAGACCGAGCCGGGCGGTGAGGAAACCTGCCAGTTGCTGAGCGTCGCGCACGCCCCGCGCGGCGAAGCCTCTCGCGCAGGGGGCCCAGACCGGCGTACAGGCGCCGTCGCGCTCATGGGGCCGCGACACCGCGCCCGCGCCGACGACGGGGCGGCGAGGCGGGTGCCGAGTGCAATGAGCGCGTCGAGCACGTGCGACTGCAGCGGGCCAGCCGGACGGCAGCAGCGTGCCGGTGAGGTCTCCTACTCGGGCGGGCACGACGTCATCCGCAGGTCGCGCAGTCGATCTGCGGCGAGATGCCTGCCCCGTCAGCAACCACGGCCACCACTCGCTTTGTATGCAGCCCGGTCTATCAGGAATTCATGACACCCCCGTCGGGCCGTCAGTGGAACCACCACTCACGTCATGCCTGTCAGGCGGCAACGGGCTTCTTTTCGGCGCTCTTTTTCCGTGCCTTGGGTGCGAGCTGGGCGATGCGCTGGTGTGTGACGCCGAGCATGCGTCCTGCTTCGGCCTGCGTCAGTCCGAGGCCGACGAGTGTCTTTGCTGCTCGTGTCATCGCTACGCGGCGGCGCCTCTCTGCCTCTTGTGCGGCAGCGTCGGCTTCTTCGGCTTCCCGAATGACCTCGAACATCGCCGGGTCGGCCGGGATGAGGTCGACGGTGTAGGCAGCCGGATCGTCCTCGATGTCCAGAACGAGGCTGACCAGATCACGCGCGTTGTCGTGGGCCTCGGTCCAGGTGAGGCCCTGCGTGACGTTCTGCTCTCCTTTTGGAAGGCCGTCGATGCTCACGACCCAGAAGCGTCCCTGACGCTCTGCTGTTGCCTTGTGCGTGGTCATTCAGTGCGCCCCTTTTTGCTCAGTTCGATGGTGTGCGGACGGTTGGCCCGGAGGTCGAGGGGGCTTACGCCTCCTCGGCCGTCCGGATGATCGATGCGGCGGTGCCCTCCGCGATCTCGGAGTGCCGGGGGACATGGATCTTGACGGCGCCGATCTTGTACGTCTCGTGCCGACCCCGTCCGCTGCCTTCCGGCCCCGTGAAGTCAACCTCCTTCTCAGCTGCGATCTGCTTCAGCCGTTTCATGGGGTCTCTTCGCTTCACGCCAATGATTCTAGTATCGATTGAGTGCAGACTCAAGTGGGACTAGAATTCTAGGGGCGCATCCGTCTGGAAGCCTCCGACCTGCAGCGGTATGTTCCAGTCGTCGCTGTGAAACGCGGCTGATGTCCCTCCCCCCCCCATGGATCATGTGAGTCCGCGGGTCGCCGCCGACCGGGTGATATCCCGTCCGTGGCGGCGTAGGCCCTCGGTGATGTTGTTCCGCCCTGCCAGGCGGAGCACACCGACGGCGAGCTGATGCAGGGCATCGCCCGCGACGCACTGCCGTTCCGCACCTGCGCGGCATTCTTCCGAACGTCGTACCGCTGGCGACGTCACGATCCGATGCTTTCGCCGTCGGCCAGTCCGCTACGGAAGGTAACCGCGCCCTGGGTTGGTAATGGTGTCAGGGAGTTCACGAAGCTCGCCGCAGCCCGGGGTGATTCGTTGCCCCTCGAATGTGGGGCCGCCTACGCCTCGGTGGCTGTGGTCGCGTTGAAGTGAGGAAGGACTGGTGCAGCGAACGCTGCACGGTCCCCCGTTCCAGCCGGATCGAGGAGGATGCCGCCGGATGGAAACGGGTGGCTATGTGCGTCGTTTCGGCATCGTCGCAGGTGAGAGGCGTCACGCTTATGGGTTCGAGTCCCACCCGCCCCACCACATCCCCAGGGCAGAATCGATCTGACCTGGGGAAACGTGGTTCTCGCGGCTGTTCTCCGTGCGGTACTGGCCGCGCGCCGTGCGGTACCGACCCGCTGTCGCAGCGTGTCAGCACACTTCAGATGCGTCTGACTTGGCTTTTTGTGGCGGTTGCCTGGGAGAGCGTCGTGGGGCGGTCCCACGGCCGTCGCTGCCGTGCCAGATCTGTCAGGAGACTCCGCCTGCATCGGCGGGGCCCGAGTGGCAGGCTCATACTTGCCCGCGTGTGATGCGGCGGCGCACCTACGCGCCCGTCGGCATCGAGATCGCCGAGCTGGCCCGGGTGGCCGGCTCCCGCTGGGCGATCGAGGAGCGCTTCCAGACCGCGAAGAACGAGTGCGGCCCGGACGAGTACGAGGTCCGCCGCCATCCCGGCTGGTATCGGCACATCACCCTGGCGATGCCCGCCCACGCCGTCCGGGTCGCACTCACAGCACAGCCCCAGGCCGGCGGCGAGGCCGGCAAAGGGGCTGCAGAAATGGATCAGTCCTCGTCCCGCTCACCGAGGCAGAGATCCCGCAGATCCTGGACACCCTCCTACTCCACCCGCGAGCCGACCGCGATCCCGTCACCCATGCACTGAAGCGGTCGACTTGGAGAAGACACAAGCCGTCGCCCGCCGCTGCCACTACCGACGACGCAGCTCAGGACGCGAACCGCTGCTGGAGTCTTCCCGCGTGACGCCGAGAGTGAGGCCGTGGTGCGGGGCGGTTCGGCGCGCAGCGCGCCCTGGCCCGACTCTGCGCGGGGTGGTGCCTTCCGTGTCAGCGGAACGCACCACCCCACGCTTGTTCCTGTCACTGTTCGCCTACTTGAGGTAGACGAGCCCGTCGGTGGTGACGGTGGGGCGGTCCTTGGTGCCGACGACGACGATCTTGATGGTGTGCTTGGCGCTGGTGGGCCAGGTCTGGGTCCAAATGGCGTCGCGGTACTTGGTGGTGGCTGATTTCAGGTCGACGGTGGCGGTTTTGGTGCCGTCGACGTAGATGTGGGCCTGACCGGAGGTGGAGCTTCGCGAGACGATCCAGGCGGTGGAGCGGCCGGTGAAGGTCCAGGTGAGGGCGGCGTTCTTGGTGGAGCTGGAGTAGGACTTGCCGCCCAGGTAGCTGGTGGACGAGCGCGTCGCCCAGGTGCCGGACTTGACGCCTGAGGTCTCCTGGAGGATCACCGGGGTGCCGGCCACCGAGGTGGCTGCCGTGTTGCCGGCCTGGTCATGAGCGGTCATCGAGTAGGTGGTGGCCTTGCCCGAGGCGGCGGTGTGGGAGGCACTGGCAGTTGCCGGGAGGTAGGTCTTGGCCACCGGCTGGGTCAGTCGCACCTCCTTCAGGGCCGCGTTGTCGTTGGCCTTCCAACGGAGTGTGACGGGTACGGCGGTGGCGTTTACGGTCCCGGTGCGCAGCGCCAGGTTCGGCTTCGTGGTGAAGGTCGGGGCGGTGGTGTCGGCGATCACGGTGGCGGCGGCGGTGGCGGCGGTCTTGCCTGAGACGTGGATGGCGCGGACGGCGACGGTGTGGGTGCCTGCGGTCAGGGTCGCTGTGGCGGCGGTGGCAGTTCCTGCGGTGGTCGCGACGGTCTTGCCATCGACCAGCAGGTCGTAGCGGGCAATGAGCGAGGCCGGCGTGGTGGCCTTCCAGGCGACGGTGATGCCGGCCTTGGTGTAGTAGGTGGTCCCTGCCTGTCCGGCGCCGGTGATGGAGGTGACCGCCAGGCCGGTCACCGGGCCAGCGGCGCGGGAGCGGACGGTGGCCAACTGGTCGTAGAGCCGGTTGCCGGGGCACTGGGTGTTGTAGCCGTCGCGGTGTCCATGGATGGCGGGAAGCGTCATTTGCGCGCCCTTCGCCCATGTCTTGCCGTAGTAGTTGCGGCCGCTGGCGCCCGCGGTGAGGGTCGCGTTGGTGCTGGCGTCGACGCCGTACTGGCCCAGTTTCCAGGCGGCGATGCGGCTGACGGCGGTGAGGGCCGCGCTGGAGGCGGCAGTGTCGGTGTAGGTGCCGAGAATAGAGATGCCGGTCGTCTCGGAGTTGAAGCCGTAGGCGTGGGCCCCCATGACGGGGCGGTCCACGCCGCCCTTACGGCCCTCGTAGATCTTGCCGCACTTGTCGACCAGGAAGTTGTACCCCATGTCCTTCCAGCCCAGTGTTTGCACGTGGTAGGCGTAGATGCCGCGCACGACCTCGGGGGCCTGGTCGCAGGTGTAGGAGTTCGACTCGGCTGTGTGGTGCACCACCACAGCCTTGACCCGACCGTCGGGCAGGTAGCCGGCCTCTTCCGGAGTGATCGACTCATCCGCACCCCAGCCGGCCCGGTCGGTGATCGGCGGCCTGGGTGCCGTGGACGGCGGCGCGGGCGGGACGGTGCTCGTCGCGCTGGCCGACGGGGACGGAGTCGAGACCGGCGGCGAAGACGGCGCGGTGGGCTCCGGGCTCACCGCCGGCGTGCTCGGGACCGGCGTACTGCCTGTCCCTGACGGCTCGGGCTCCGGCTCGGACGTCGGCTCCCCCTCGGTCGGGGTCGGCTCTGCTGAGACGCTCGGTTCCTCGGGCTGTGAGGGCTCCACGGCGGGATCGTCCACGGTGAACGCGGCAGGCTCCATCCCGGTGACGGTCGCCCTCCCGGGATCGACCATGTCCAGACGCAAGCCCTTCGGCAGCCCGGCCGAAGCCTTACCCCCTGCCTCCACTCGCACCTCGACCGCGTCGGACGGTCCTACCCAGGCCGGCTCCGTGCCACCGCGCCTGGCCCCCCGCTCACCCTGCCCACTGTCGCCGTCCAGGGCCAGCCAGTCGGACCAGTTCTTCGTCCCCACCGCTCGCGTCCGCGCCTGGACCGTACCTACGACGCGGGCCGCCGGATCGGTCCAGGTCACTCCCAGCATGCTGAACGGTGCGACGTCGCGCTGCCCCGAGGCCGCACTCCGTCCGCCCTCGGCCACCTTCAGCGCGGCCGAGCGGACCTCGACCTCCACCGGACGCTTCGCCTGCCCCGCTTTGCCATCGTCGCCGACGCTCCCCCCGGGAGGGCTGCCGATCCCCTGGAACACCAGCACCCCCGACACCCCTGCCGCCACCGCGGCAGCCGTGCCCCATATTCGACGCGATCTCATATCGGCCCTTGATTCTCTTGTGTTGTGGTCGAACGAGACCTGACGCAGCGCCTCATCGGCTCGGACAGTAGCGGATACAGATGGTCGGCAGACTCTGCCCTCCTCGCCACGGGGCTCCGGGACCGGGCACGCCGGTGCCAACACGTCTCCGCTCGTGCGGAGTTGCATGTCAACGCTGTCCGAGAACATCTATTTGACGGTTCTTTGGGTGGGAAGCGAATTACAGGAACCCTGTGTGCTCTTCGGGTGAAAGATGGCTTCACCGAACCGTTGCAAGTGATACACATCACGTTCACTCCTGATCGCTCGGAGCCCACTTGCTGTCCATAAATACGCACTTGGCATCTTTACTCGCTCGATATTTTTCCTCACGGTTAGCTTTCTCTTACAAGAGACAGGAAGTGCTTTGAGCGGTATAGGGGATACGCCTCCCTTTGGGAGACCACGGCGTATCGGGGGATTGGGAAGCAGGCGGGTGCGCTGGACTGCTGGCGGCCTTGCTCTGCTGATGTCCGTCACTCTCGTCGAAGGCGCGAGCGCGGCACCGCCGCAGCAGCCGGTGGTGGAGAAGGAGTCGAAGCCCGCTGCGACGCAGGCGGCCGACATCGCTTCGGCGAAGGTGGCGGCCCGGTTGTCGGGCAAGCGGGTCGAGGCTCTGTCGGAGCGGACGGAGACCTCGACGACATGGGTGAACAAAGACGGCAGCCTGACGACTGAGATGTCGTCAGGGCCGATCCGCTTCCAGCGCGACGGGCAGTGGGTCGACGTCGATGTCGACCTGGTGCGGCGGTCGGACGGCTCGGTCGAGGCCCAGGCACACCCGGCAGGACTGAGCCTGGCAGGCAAGGGAGGTGCGCTGCCGAAGTCACTCGCGGCAGCGGCGAAAGCGCCCGCCCGTGACCTGGTGACACTGGGCAGCGACGACGAGCAGATCACGCTCCAGTGGAGGGGCGGCCTGCCCGCGCCGAAACTGGACGGCACCCGCGCCACCTACCCTGACGCCCTGCCGGACGCTGACGTGGTCGTGGAGGCCACGCGGACCGGCTTCGAGCAGTTCGTCGAAATCAACAAGCGCCCCACCACAGGCGCCTACTCCTACACGCTGCCGCTGGAGACCGAAGGGCTGAAGGTCAAGCAGCTCAAGGACGGCAGCCTGGTGTTCACCGACGCCAAGTCGGGAAAGAAGAAGCGGGCCGTGATGCCCGCACCGGTGATGTGGGACGCCTCGGTGGACAAGGCCTCCGGCGAGCACACCAACCGGGCCGAGGTCGGCCTGAAGGTCGTCAAGACCGACGACGGCGTGGACTTGGTCGTCACCCCCGACGCCGACTTCCTCACCGACCCGAAGACGAAGTACCCCGTCACGGTGGACCCGTCCACCTCGGCACTGTCGAACGTCTTCGACACCTACGTCCAGCAGGGCGAAACCCGCGACTGGTCCACCGACACCGAACTCGACCTGGGCAACCCCGGCACGAAGAACGCCGACGGCACCCCGCGCACCGCCCGCTCCTTCATCACCTGGAACACCGCGCCGATCTCCGACGCCCTGGTGATGGACGCGAAGCTTTCCCTGTGGAACTTCCACTCCAGCAACTACACCGGTACCTCCTGCCCCACCCAGCCGTGGGAGGTGTGGTCCACCGGGGCTGCGTCAACATCCTCACGATGGGCAGCGCCGAACCAGCCGGCCTGGACGGCGCAGAAAGCCACCTCCTCGGAGACCCGAGGCAATCCCTCCTGCTCGACCCAGCCCGCCGGCTGGATCAACGCCAACGTGACCACGCTGGTGCAGGAATGGGCCTCCGCCAAGGCATCCCGGTCCCACATGGGCCTGCGCGCCGCTGACGAGAGCATCACGCGGCAGTGGAAGCGGGTCAACTCCGCGAACGCCGCCGCCAACCCGCCCAAACTGGTCGTCACCTACAACTACCGGCCACGCACCGGGACCAAGCAGGAAGCCGGCCCGCCGTACTTCTCCTACGGCGGCTCCTACACCGTCAACACCACCACCCCCACCCTGCGCGACACCTTCGTCGACGCTGACGGGGACAAGGTCAACGGCACCTTCCAGATCTTCGACAACGCCACCAACGCCCAGGTCGGCAATGTCCTCGTCTCCAAATACGTACCCTCCGGACAAGTCGCCTCCGTGACCGTCCCGGCAGGCGTACTGACCAACGGTAAGACCTACAAATTCCGCACCAACCCCTACGACGGCGCGCACTACAACACCGGCTGGTCAGCCTGGAAGACCTTCACCGTCGACACCGCCGCCCCCTCCGCCCCCACAAAGATCATGTCGACGGACTACCCGACGAACGCGTGGGTTAAGGGAGCGGGTCAGGCCGGCACTTTCACCGTCACGCCGAACGGCACCGACCACAACTGGCTCGAGTGGTCCCTGGACGGCGTGACGTGGACCAAGGTCGGAACATCCGGTTCAACCGCCTCCAAGCCCATCTCCATCACTCCGCCCCAGGACGGAACTCACACCCTGCAGGTGCGGCAAGTCGACAAGGCAGACAACCAGTCCGAGACGACTGATTACACCTTCCACGCGGGACCGGGCGGCTTCGTTCAGCCCTCCGACGGTGAGCGCACTGTGCGCCGCCTTCCGCTCGTCGCTGAGGCTGAGGCGGGCAAGTACGACTCCGTGTCTTTCTTCTGGCGGCGCTCCGAGGCCGACTCGTGGACGAGGATCCCTGCGGGTGACGTGACCTCGGGCGGTACCGCACTGGCCGCGTGGCCCGTGCCGATGAGCGGCGGCAAGAATGCACCGCTGGTGTGGAATGCCACCGATACCGTCGACCCGGACGGCACGGTGCAGGTCAAGGCCGACTTCACCGGCCCCCAATCTGCCAGTGCGAGCACACTGCCGCTGAGCGTGATAGTGGACCGTGACGCGTCCGGCGCCGCCGATAGCGCAGTGGGCCCGGGGTCGGTCAACCTGCTGACGGGTGACTACACACTCTCCGCCACCGACGCGTCCGGCTTCGACCTTTCGGTTTCGCGTACGGCTTCCTCCCGCGTCCCGGACAAGGGTGCCAAGCAGGAAGGCCAGGCACCCATCTTCGGCGAGGAGTGGCTGGTTGGCACTGCGGCGGAGCAGACGGAATCGGATTTCTCCCATATCCGCAAGGTGTCCGATACTGCAGTAGCGGTCATCGACGCAGAGGGTGAGGAGACACACTTCACCGCGAACGCGGCAAAGACAAGTTGGATCCCTGAGCCAGGCGCCGAGGACCTGACACTGAAGGGCAGTACCACCAGCTCTTTCACTCTGTCCGACACTGAGGGCACAGTAACCGCGTTCACCAAGCCTGACACGGCGGCCACCACCTGGCAGGTGTCCAGCACACTGTTGGATGGCCTGACGAACAGCACGACCACCATCGTTTCCGAGACGGTGACCGTCGACAACAAGAAGGTCGCTCGCCCCAAGCAGATCCTTGCTCCGACCGCGGCCGCGACCGCCGCCGCCTGCACGGCCGATCCGGCCACTAGGGGCTGCCGTGTCATGGAGTTCGTTTACGGCGCTTCCACTACCGCCACCGACGCCACCTTCGGCGACGTGGCCGGTCAGGTGAAGGAAATTCGCCTGTGGTCCACCGCCCCAGGCGCTGGCTCGGCGACTGCCAAGTCCGTCCAGATGTATCTCTACGACGGCAGTGGTCGCCTGCGCCAGACGTGGAATCCGCAAATCACCCCGTCGCTGAAGACCGAGTACGATTACGACAGCGCTGGCCGCGTGATCCAGCTGGCCGGGCCAGGCGAGGTGCCGTGGACGTTCACCTATGGCAAGGCCGGCAACGCCGTAACCGCCGGTGAAGGCATGCTCCTCAAGGCATCGCGCCCCGCACTGCAGCAGGGCACAACGGATACCGAGTCCGGGTTTGCTGCCACCAGCGTCGTCTATGACGTACCGCTGACCAGTGCCACTGCCCCCTACAAGATGGGCGCCGCCGATGTGAAGGCATGGGGCCAGACCGACGCCCCCACCGACGCCACTGCCGTCTTCCCGGCCGACGCTGTCCCTGCCTCCCACTCCGGCACCTCCCTTGCTGCCGCCGATTACAAGCGCGCCCAGGTCACCTACCTGGGCGTCTCCGGCCGCCAGGTCAACGCGGTCTCTCCAGGCGGCCATATCTCCGCCACCGAGTACGATCGCTTCGGCAACACCGTCCGCGAGCTGTCGGCCGGCAACCGCGCCATCGCCCTCGGCCTGACCGCTGACGACAGGGCTACCCAGGCAGACCTGGGGATCGGCCAGCTCCCTGCCATCGAGCGTGCCGACCTGCTCGCCACGAAGTCGGTCTACAACGAGACCGGCACACGCGAACTGGAGGAGCTCGGCCCACTGCGGCGGATCGAACTCGCCGCAGACCTGAAGTCCGGAAACGCGACGCTGGTATCTGCCGGCACGTCGGTGACCGCCCGCACCTGGACGGTCAACGAGTACGATGCCGGACGTCCAACCGACGGCACTGCCAAGGTAAAGGACCAAGTCACCAAGGCCACCATCGGTGCCCAGGTCCGGGAGCACTCCGCCGTCCTCGGTGAAGCTCGCGCCACGCAGACTGTCTATGACTGGGCTATGGGCCTCCCGACGAAGACGGTCAAGGATCCCGGTGGCCTGGCGATCGCTGAGGCCACCGAGTACGACGCCCAGGGACGTGTCACCAAGCGGCTCCTTCCCGGAGCCACAGGCACGGACGCGGCCACCAACGTGACCACCTACTGGGCCGCTACGGGCACCGGTGCCTGCCAGGGCCGCCCTGAATGGGCTGACCTGGTCTGTTCCACCGGCCCGGCCGGCACCATCACCGGCGGCGGCGCCAACCCGGCACAGCTGCCGACCACGACCACCGAGTATGACTGGTGGGGTAACCCTGCCAAGGTCACCGAGGCTGCCAACGGCGTTACCCGGACCACGACCACCACCTATGACAACGCCGGACGCGCGACCAAGACCGCGATGACTGGTGGCATCGGTCAGGCAGTTCCGGAGACCTCCACTGAGTACGATCCGGCCACCGGGCAGGCCGTCAAGACGATGTCGTCCACCGGCGGCACGATCATCAGGGTCTACGACAAGCTCGGCCGCCTGATCTCGTACACGGACGTGGACGGGGGAACGACCAAGACCGAATACGATCTGCTCGACCGGCCAGTCAAGGTCACCGACACCGCGCCGTCTACGGTTACCTACAGCTACGACCACACTGTAGAGCCGCGCGGCATGGCCACTAGCACCGCTGACTCTGTCGCGGGCACCTTCCGCGCAGCCTATGACGCTGACGGCTCTGTCAGCAGCGAGAAGCTGCCCGGCGGCTACACGGTCAAGCAGACCGAGGACACCACCGGCTCGGTGCTCGACCGCACCTACACGCGGGACAGCGACGGCACGATCGTCTACTCCGACACGGTGACCGAATCCATCCACAGCCAGGTCACCAGCCACGCCGGCTGGTCCGACCAGACCTACCGCTACGACACCACCGGCCGACTCATCACCGTCGAGGACACCGCGAACACTGTCTGCACCAGGCGGACGTACACCTTCGACAACCGCACCAACCGCAAGACCCGGACTTCCGCGACCGGTACTCCCGGCGCGGACTGCCCCACCACGGGAGGCAGTACCACCAACCACACCTACGACAGCGCCGACCGCCTCGTGGACACCGGCTACGTCTACGACTCCTTCGGCCGCACCACGACTGCCCCGGGCAACGGCACGATTGGCTACTACGCCAACGACCTCGTCCGCCAGCAGACTGCCAACGGCAAGCGCCAGACCTGGCAGCTCGACGCCAACCACCGCTTCCGCTCCTGGAAAGTTGAAGCCGGCAGCGGCGCCACCTGGACTCAGGAGCAGTCCAAGCTGAACCACTACAGCGGTGATGGGGACAATCCCCGCTGGATCGTCGAGGACACCGCCTCCGGCGCTTTGACGCGCAATGTCAACTCGGCATCCGGCGACCTGGCCGCGACTACAGGTAAGACGGGCGACACCGTTCTACAGGTGACGACCATCCACGGAGGCGTGGCTCTTCAGCTCCCGCTCACTGGGGGCAGGGCTCCGATCGCGCTGGACAGCGATGAGTACGGAAACCCCCGTGCCGGGCAGCCAGCGACACGCTACAACTGGCTTGGCGCCAAACAGCGCTCCACCGAGACACTCACCGGTCTCGTCCTCATGGGAGTTCGTCTCTACAACCCAGCCACCGGACGCTTCCTGTCCATCGACCCCGTTTATGGCGGCAACGCCAACGCTTACGAGTACGTCAATGCTGACCCGCTCAACCGGTACGATCTGGACGGCAAGTGGGGTTGGGCCAAGAAGAAGTGGAAGAGCTTCAAGAAGAGTGGTGTAGGCCGGCACATCCGCAGGAATCGTAAGTTCTACGGCTGGGCAGCGGCAGCTGGCATCGGCGTCGCAGGAGCAGCGTGCCTTGCTGCCACCGCAGGAGTCTGCGCCGGAGCTGGCGGACTCTTCATTGGAGCGGCGCTCGGTGCTGCCGGCGGCACGGCGAACTACCGCATTGGAACGGCTAGGAGAAGCCGGTCAGGGTACTACCGAAACGCAGCCTTCGGCGCGGCGACAGCCTTCAGTGGTGGAGCCATAGCACGGTGGCGACAGGCAGGGACCCCTCAGACTGCACGCAGATGGGCAGATGGCTTTCGGAGAGAGAAGAGCTATGGAAAGCATCGCCGTAAGGTGAACCAGCACTGGGGATTCGGAACACGCTGGATCAGGTGACCTGAAACATACTCAAGTGGTCACGGTGCGGGGCCTTTCGCGGCCTGGCCCCGCACCGTGACCCATTGTGTGACACATGGAGAAGGAATGACGAACAAGGAAGATCACCAGCCTGAGTCAAGGGGGATGCGCATTGTACTCCGCGCGGATCGCTTTTCCTCGTCGCATTGGGGGATAATGATTCTCACTCTGCTGATCTTCGTGATGGCCATCACCGTCTCGATACCGGGAATTATTGCAGCGATCGCCATCTTGCTCAGCTGGTCTTCTGTTGCGTTTTTCGCAAAGAGATATGAACAAGGTCATCGATAACTTCGCACTCGCGGCTGCTCAGGCAGCTTTGGTGGTCTGCAGGCTGATGGCTGGGAAGGCGAGTGCAATTGCAAGGGCAAGTGTGATGTCCGGGGTCGGAAGTATCCGGGCACCCAAGAAGCGGTCGTAGTGGCGAACGCCTAGTGCAGGGGCTCCAGGGCAGGTGATCGTCGCCATAGATAGATCATTCGATAGTCTCGCGACGGTATCCACTACTCGAGTGAAAACCCCGTTGTGACTGGCAAGTGCCTTGGACCCGAACTGCTCGATGGGTTAAGCGTCGCGTATGGTGCGGGTCGGGTTCTAGGGTGAGTGGGTATCGCCGTAGGTAGGTAATCCGAGAGGTTGCGGCGGTACCCACTTCCCACTTCCCCGTGGGTCGCCGCAGTCATCGGAAAGGGGAAATTTCCATACGGGCGCCTCGGGGAGAAGGAGGCGAAAACTATGGGCCGACGCTGACTGGATAACACATACGCAGACATCTTCCTTATTGGAGGTGGGCTCGTGGTTGCATTTTCTGCCCCTAATGCAATATCGAGGTTAATGCGGGTCTCTGGGTCATGGGCTGGGTTATCCTTGCAGTTCGGTGTATAGTGCGAGGGCGTATGGGGATAATGGATGCGTGTGACGTAACTGAACCTTTTTCATTCTGTGCTGGAGAGTGCAACAGGCTGGTCAGAGGGCATGGTGTCGCTCTGCTGGCGCAGAGTTGCCTTCCGGCTGTGCGGTACGTACCGCACAGCAATGCGGTTGCCGCGGATCGAGACGGACGCAGCGGGGCGTAGTCGGATGTGAATGTCCGCCTCTGTGACGTTTCCGCAGGTGAGACGCGTCTCCCTTTTAGGTTCGAGTCCCACCCGCCCCACCACAGCCCCAGGGAAGAATCGATCTGACCTGGGGAGGAGTGGTTTTCGGGGGTGTTTCGCGTGCGGCGGACGCCTCGCAGCGGCGTGGCGAACGTGAGGTCTTGCACCCTTCGACGGTGAGCCCTGTGCGGCTTGACCTGAGGTTCTGTGGGGGACGCCTCCGTGGAAGCGTTGTGGAACGGTCCCACGGCCGCTGAGGGGGCATCCCACTCCGTTGAGCCCCACCGCGTCGGCGCGTAACCGCACCGTCGTCGGTGAGGGGGACTGGACATCGGTCGGGCCTTGAGGAGGCCGACGTCCCGTGCGTCGCGGACCGGTGCGACGGCGACGGGAGCAGGTCACAGTGGTGGTCGCAACAGAACCTCAGCACCGTAGCGACTACCGGTGACCCACTTGGAGAGCAGCATCCGAGATGCGCGCCGCCTTCGTGCGCAGGACCAATCCCGAGATCCGTACATCGGTGAGCTCCATCCACTGCACCGTCAATGCCGGAACGAACACGGAGGTGTGGGTCGGGCCGCTCAGCACCACCGGCAGCAGACCCAGCAAACGCCCCTCCACCTGCCGGGCCATCATCTCCACCGGGCCTTCCAACACCATCCGGGACGCCCGCACGCTCCCGGAGGCTCCAGCGACCCCACCAGGAAAGCTCAGGACCGCCTCCTCCACCACGACCCGCTCAGCACGGCAGCGCACCATCGCCTCACCTCGATCGAACGCCCCCTCGACGCGCAGCCCTTCAAGTACCAGACGCCGCGCCGTAAACGATGCCCGCTCAACGCCTGCGTCGTGTGCGTCGGCCGGCCGCAGTTTCACCACCGCGCTCAGACAACGCAGCAACCGATGGGAAGCGTCGAGTGACCGGCCACCCGGCGAACCACCCTGACCGGCTTTTTCGTCGCAGGCAGAAACAGACGTGGCATCTCCGGTGACCCGATCGGGGCTGGAAGCCGTCTGCTCTCCCCTCACGCCTGCGGGATCGTTCCCGGCCGCCACGCCCGTCCAGCACGGCACCAAGGCCATCGCCGTGCCTGCGGCCAATGCCTGCTGCAGCGTCACCCGGCCGCGTCCGGGCGGGGGCGCCGCGCCACGGCGAGGGATCCAGCCGTCAGGCCCAGCAACAGGCCCACGCCCAACCCGCCGAACGTAGCGGTGAACCACGACAGCAACGACACGGCCATGATCCACACCCCGGTTGTGCGGCTGTTCTGCGGCCGCAGCAACAGCCGCACGGCCAGCGTGGCCCACCCCGCGGCGGTCAGTACCGGCAGCATCCCCCAGGTCTGCTGCAGAGCCAGGAACGGGAGGTTCACCAGCGGCACCACCACGACGGTGGCAGCGGCCGCGAGGGCCAGCACCGCTGGGGTCCACGGCCGCGTCAGACCAGGAGCAGGGCGCCGACGGCCGGTCAGAAGCATTCGTGCCGCCCGGCGCTCACCGACAGGCGCATCCCGGTCAGATGGAACATCCCGGCCGTCATCGAACTCGTCTGCTGCCGCAAGTCACGAATGACGAGACCGGAAGCCTGCTGGCTGTAAGCGCCGGCCGGCCCGGCGGCGCTCGGCACCCGACTGTCCGCAGCGTCCCGCCCCAGCTCCAGATCACTGAACGTGATGTCCCCCCGCATCCGTTCGAGATCGATCACCAAGTCGTCGATGCGCACCGGACTCTCCTCCCCGGCTTCGACCCGCAGTGTCACCGCTCCCAAAGGGGTCGGCGTGATCACGGACTGACACAGGTCCCGCAGGGAAGCCGAACGGATCGCAGTGACGGCCACCGGTCGGCCCTTGCCCGACCGGTCTGTGCCAACCGACGCGTACTGCACGAACCCCTCGCCCTCCAGCCGGCTCGCAGACACCTTGAACGCGGTACCGGACACCGCGAACGACATCGGCACACCGGCAGCCGCGCCCGCCCACGCCAAAGACATCGCGCAGATCACCCCGAGTGTCATGCAGCCGGCGAACCCGGTCCAGCTGTAGGCCCCCCGGCGAGCAGATGACCGAGAACGGCGGTGACGCGCGTGCACGAGGGGGCCCTTTCGAGAGAACGCAACCAAGATCCGCTGAGACGCCACCCGGCACCCCCGTGACGGCCGCTCCAGAACGTGCCCTGTCACCGCGGCCTCATCCGTCATCCAGGGCATCGCTGTCCCCGCCTTCGCCTCTCCAGCCGTCATGTCCTTGGCAAGACGGCCGCAGCCCGACGGCACCTGCGAGGAAACCTCGCAGAGCGCCATCTCACAGCGGCCGGCACGGCAGACATCGAGGGTGGTCCCTACCAACCGACCTTCACCGCGTTGTAAGCCTGCTTGCAGTCGGCGTTGGTGGCCTGGTTCTCCAGCTTCTGCATGGACGTGGCCCAGACCTTCTTGGCGACCTTCTCAAGCTCCCGCGTCTCGGCCGGGATGTTGGGTGCGTACTTCTTGATCGTCGCGAGGGCGGACCGGGCGAACTTGTTGCACACCGGACCGGCGGCGTTCCGGTAGCCGGTGTCCAGGTCACCGGCCACCGCCTTGCCGTTCGCGGTGGCCCAGTTGTTCCAGGCGGAGCACGCCGCCTGTGTGAACGCCGCCTGATCAGCCTCGCTCAGGCTGAGTACCTCGACCAGCACGGTGTTCTGGACCTTCTGAGGGACCGTGAAATCCACGACCGGGAACTTGTCGAGCGTTTCGAGCAGGGCCGTCTGACAGGCGGGCGGCAGCTCGGCCGCTTGCGCGGAGGCGGGCGTAGTCAGTACGGAGGCGGACACGATCACCGCGGTGAGAGCGCCGCGCTGGACGATGCGCGAGGAGATCATGGTGGGCGGTTCTCCTTGGGATGAGGTCGATTATCGGCCAGGCACGAGAGACGCCCGGTTACAGAACGATCGCGGCTTCTCCGGGGCACGGCCGATGCGGGGAAGGGCCGGAAGCGCAGACACGCCTCCCGAGCGAAGCCCGGTACGGCTTGTCGATGAGCAGCACGTCGGTGTCATGGATGAGCGCGAGGGCGAGATCGAGCCCCTGCCGTGTACCGCACGGAGCATGGTTCGAGTCGGTCAGGAAGCCCTGGCCAGAGCGAGGACGACGTTGTGGCCGCCGAAGCCGAAGGAATGGCTGACGGCTACTCGGATGTCCTGCTGACGTGGCCGTTTGGTGACGCAGTCGATGTCGAATTCAGGTGCCGGAGCTTGCAGGTTGGCGATCGGTGGCACTGTGCGGTGCTCGACGGCGAGCACGGTCAACGCGGCCTCGACAGCTCCGGCCGCGCCCAGGCTGTGGCCTAGCACGCCCTTGGGTGCGGTGACGCTGGGGCGGTGCGGCAGTACGCGGGTGATCAACGCCGCCTCCCCGGCGTCGTTGAGCGGAGTGGAGGTGCCGTGCGCGTTGACGTGGTCGACGTCCTGTGCGGTCAGACCCGCCTGTGCCAGCGCGGTGCGCAGGGCTGACTCGGCACCGTTGGCTCCTGGGTCCGGGGCGGTGGGGTGGTGGGCATCCGAGGTGCTGCCGCAGCCCACCAGCCGGGCGCGGGAGCGGGCGCCGCGAGCAGCGGCTTGCTCCTCGCGTTCCAGGACGAGGACGCCCGCGCCCTCCCCCATGACAAAACCGTCACGGTCGGCGGCGAAGGGCCGGGATGCCGCGGTGACCGCGTCGGCGCGTTGGGACAGGGCGCCCAGGCGCCAGAAGCCGGTCGTCGTCGTGCGGTTGATCGCCGCTTCCGTGCCTCCGGCCACCGCGACATCGCACTGGCCTGAGACCAGAAGGTCGCGGGCCACGGCGATGGCGGTGGCGCCGGAGGCGCAAGCGGAGGCCGGAGCGAGGCTGGGACCGTGGGCCTTGAGGTCGATGGAGACCTCGCCGGCCGCCATGTTCAGGATGATCTGGGGGACGGTGAGCGCCGAAACCATGTCGGCACCCAGTTCGTCCAGGCGCCTGGCCTGTTCTTCGTATACCGCGCCTGCTCCGAGTCCGCAGCCGATGACGACGGCGACCCGGTCGCCGTTCCAGGTCCCGGGATCGAGACCGGCGTCGTGTACGGCCTCGCGGGCGGCGAGTATCGCGAGTTTCGCGTTCCGCGACATGCGCCAGGCGTCGCGCCCGATGCGCTGGTCCAGGGCGTCGGCCGAGTGAGGGACACGGCAGGAGAAGTCCACGGGCAGGCCGGTGAGCGTCGGGTCGGGGGTCGCGGTGCTCACGCCGTGACAGACCGCTCTCCAGGTGGCGTCGGCGTCTCCTCCAGCCGGGGTGACCAGACCGAGACCGGTGATGGCGACGGGCGCAGTCATGAGGATGTCTCCGTCCTCGGGTTGGCCGCGAGCAGCGCGTCGAGGTGGTCGGCGACCTCGGTGACGGTCCTGCCGAGAGCGGCGTACTCGCTGCTGATCTTGACCGCGAAGCGCTCGTGCAGGATGAGCACCATCTCTGTCAGGGCCATGGAGTCCAGGCCCAGTTGCTCCAGCGTGGCCTCAGAGTGAATGGCATCGTCCGGGACACGGAGGGAGCTGGTCAGGACGGAACGGAGGGCGTCGTAGGTTTCGGGCACGGTGTGTCCTTGCTGTCGTCGAAGGCAGACGGGGCGGTCCGGGTAAGTTCCGCGAGGCCGGCCTCGAATCCGATCGGTGGTTCGAAGGACAGCTCGCGGCGCGCTGCGGTGAGGTCGAAATAGTGTGGTTGCAGCAGCTCCGCCACCAGGAAGCGGCTCAGCGCCAAGGTGCGCGGGCTGCGGACCATGCGCAGGTATGTGTCGCTGACAGCAGCCGTGGCCGTCGCCAGGCGTGGCGGGACGGCGCACCAGCGGGCGCTGATACCCGCGGCCCGCAGGAAGTGGTGGGCGATCTCGCGCAAGGGGCGTGGGTCGTCCTGGCTGATGAAATAGGCGCGGCCGCCGGCCTCGGGTGACCGCTGCAGGTGGTCCAGGGCGAGAAGGTGGGCGTGGGCGGCGGTGCGGAGATGGGTGGTGTCGACGAGGTTGCTGCCGTCGCCAGGCATCAGCAGGCGCCCGGCCCGTACGGCCCGTGCGAGGGCGGGGGCAAAGTGGGGGTCGCCCGGACCCCAGATGATGTGCGGACGCAGCGAGACCGTGGCCAACTCCGGGCTGTTGGCCGCGAGGACCAGGGCCTCGGCCATGGCTTTGGTCTGCGGATAGGCGGCCAAGTGGCGGGCAGGGCGAGGAAGGTCCTCGGTGACGCCCTCCAGACCACCGGGCCGGAAGGCGACGCTCGCGGTCGAGGTGTAGACGAGCGTGCGCACCTGGTGGGCACGGCACTGTTCGATGACGTTGCGGGTGCCGACGACGTTGGTGGCCCGGTAGAGCCGCATCGGACCGCTGACCCCGGCCAGAGCGGCGTTGTGGATGACGGCGTCACACCCGGCGACCGCGCGGGAGACGGCGTCCGCATCGGCGAGATCGCCCAGGTGCTGCGGGACTCCCAGCTGCTCCAGAGCGGGGCTGGGGCGGCGGCTGAGAGAGGACGCGGCGATGCCGCGTGCCGTCAGTTGGCGGCAGATCTCCAGTCCCAGGAATCCGCTTCCTCCGGTGACCAGTACCTTCATCGAGTCCTCCTGCGCAGGCGCTTGGCGGCCCAGCCCGCCAGCCGTAGACGGTCGATCTTGGAGTTGTGCCGGGGATCGGTGGGGAAGCCGGGGTGCAGGAGCAGGACGTCGATGCGGTGCCCTTCCGGATGGCCGTTCAGGGCGGTGCGTACAGCTGCCAGGGCCGCGGCGCGGGGGGTGGTGGGCATGGGCTCCACGCACAGGACGGGCAACTGGCATACGGCCGTGCCGGCGCCGACCAGAGCGGTGCGGCGAATGCCGGGAGCGGTGTCGGCCACGGCCTCGATGTCCTCGGTGGTCATGGTGAAGCCGGTACCGGTGACCAGGTGGGCTTTGCGGCCGAGGAACCAGAGCCGGCCCCGGTCGTCGAGTCGGCCGAGATCTCCGGTGCGGTGCAGTACGCCATCACTGATGACGTCCTTCGTAGCGGCGTCCGCATCAGGACGTGCGTGGTAGGCGGGGCTGACGGTGGGGCCGGCGACGGCGATCTCGCCGAGTCCGGTGGGGTCCGCGTCCAGGATGTGGGGTTGGATGCCGGGCAGCGGCCGGCCCAGACACGTACCGGCCTGCCCGGCGGGTGGCTGGATGTGTGAGGCCCGCAGGTCGTGGTCGCCGATCGCCGAGACGGGCAGGCATTCGGTTGCGCCGTAGACGCTGAGGATCTCGGTGGAGTCCGGCACGGCCTTGCGCAACGCTTCGGCGAGGTGGAGACGCAACGGGGCGCCGAAGGACAGGATCTGCCGGACCGAGGGCAGGGCGATGCCGTGGCGGGCGCAGTGATCGGCGATCAGGGTGAGCACGGCGGGTGAGGCGATGATCTTGGTGACTCGGTGCTGCAGGATCGGCTCGACGAGTTCTCTCGGCGATGTTCGGGCCGGAGACAGGTGGTTCACGGCCGGGACGAGCGTGGTCAGGCCCAGGAGCGGGCCGAGCATCGCGACCGGGAGGAATCCCGCGAGGAGTACGTCTTCGGGCCGGGGGTCCAGCAGCGTGGTGAGCGCGTCGAGTTGTCCCGCCAGGGTGGCGTAGCGGTACTCCGCGCCTTTGGGACGTCCGGTGGAACCGGACGTGAAGGCGATGATGGCCAGCTCGTCGCCGTCGGGCTCCTGCGGTCGCAGGGTCGGGACACTGCCACCCGGCGCCCGGGTCGCCAGGCGCCGGCCGGGAGCGAGCAGCGGCCGGCCGGTGACCAGGGGGATGCGGACGTGGGGGCGGCCCCACCCCAGGATCTGGCGCCCGAGATGGGCCAGCGGTTCGCCGACGAAGACGTCCGGTGCGATGTCCTGCAGACAGCGGCGCACCTCGGCGCGTGGCTCGATCAGGACGGGTACGGCACCGAGGGAGCACAGGGCGTACACGACGGCGGTGAGGTCGTACGCGTCGCGAGTCATCACGACGGCCCTGTGGCCGGGCCGGACACCGGCCTGGTGCAGCGCTTGCATGAGGCTGTGGCACCCCTGCACCAGGTGGCCGCGGTCGGTCGTACGGGAGGTCCCCTTACGGCAGCGGATGAGCGCGATGGCGTCAGGCTGGTCGGCCAGGCGGGCGATGACGCCTGGAGCGGTCGCGGTCATCGGGTTCCTTGCAGGAAGTCACGGATGCGGTCACCGAGTTCGACTGCGGCGTCTTCCATCACGAAATGGCCGGCCTCGGGAAATCGATGGATGGCCGCGTGGGGACAGCGGCGGGCCCACTCCTCCAGCAGCTTCGGGGTGAACACCGGATCGCGCATGCCCCAGCCGATGAGCGTGGGCAGTGCGGTCAGGGCGGCTTCGGCGCCGGGAGGTTCGAGCAGCCGCCATACGGGATCGTCGTTGTCACGCGGGATGGCGCGGACGGCGTCGGTGACGGCCCGTCGCTCGGAGCGCCTGGCATAGGGACGGAGGTAAGCGCGGCGCTCGGCCGGCCTCAGCGGGTGGTGCACTCCGGCGTGCACAGCGGTGCGTGCGAAGCCGTTGGTGAGGTGCACGACGTCGGCCACCAGTGGGTGGTCGCGGATCCAGCGCAGGTAGAACGGCAGCCGGAAGCCGCTGGGCCAAGGAAAGGCCACGGTGTTGCAGATGACCAGACGGGCCACGACCCCGGGGTTCCGCAAGGCCCAGGCGATGCCGAGCGGACCACCCCAGTCGTGCAGGACGAGCGTCCAGCCCTGCTCGGGCAGCCCCTCGTCCTGCACCAGGTGCTGGTAGAGGAGGTCCAGGTGTTCCAGCTGGACACGGTAAGGGTCCGGGACTCCGGCGGTCGGCCTCAGATGCCGGGACAGGCCGAAGCCGGGCAGATCCGGTGCCAGGCAACGGGCATGAGGGGAGAGCCGGTCGACCAGTTTGCGCCACGCGTAGCTCCATGACGGATTGCCGTGCAGGAACAGGGCCGGCTCCCCGGAGCCGAGGTCGACGTAATGCTGTCCGGTGGCCGGCACACGCCGCCAGTGCCGGGGTGCGGGGTAGCCCGGCATCAGCCGTTCCAGCGCTGCGGTGCGGTCCGCCTCCGTGAGTGCCGGGGCACGCCCGGCCTTCGTGGTCACCATCGGACGAGGGCCAGACCGAAACTGAAGCCGCTGGCCACGCCGATCATCGCCACGACGTCCCCGTCCTCGACGCGGTCGGCTTCCCGTGCCTTGACCAACTGCAGAGGGAGTGAGGCCGCCGCGCAGTTGCCGTGCTCGGCCACCGCGGGCATGCACAAGCTCTCGGGCAGGGAGAACGCGTCGAGCATCTGCCGGTATTGCGGCATGGCGATCTGGTGGAAGGCGACGAAGGCGCCGGTGCGTGCTGCGGCGAGTTCGTCGCCGGCAACGGCAAGGATTGCGGGGAGTACATCGAGCAATCCCTGGCGCAGGTCCCCGTTCAGACGCAGCGTGGTGTGGTCGTCATGGACGGAGCGCTGGTGCATGGTTCCCCCGCCGGACACGGTGCAGGCTTCCCAGGCGGCGGAGTTGCTGACGAATCGCATCGCCATGATGCCCGGGCTGTCCTCGCCCGCGGGCCCGGCGGTGAGCACCATCGCGGCGCCGGCGTCCGACGCGGTGTAGCCGGGCAGGGCTCTGAGAAGCGCCTGCCGGTCAGGGACGTTCCAGCGCGTCACCAGGGAGCCGGCCTCCCCGCAGACGATGAGGACGGCGCGGTAGCGGCCGGTCTCGATGAACGAGGCGGCTGTCTCCATGGCGTTGAGAACGCTGTTGCAGGCGTTCTTCACGTCGAAGACCGGGCAGGTGGCGCCCATCTTGGCGGCCACCAGGTGTGACGTGGCGGGCTCGATCAGGTCCGCGGCGGTAGCGGCGAACAACAGCAGGTCGATGTCGTCGATCCGCAGGCCGGCCTCGTCGAGTGCCTTCCGGGCGGCGGCTACGGCAAGGTCCGAGGCGTTCTCCCCGTCTCCTCGCACATGGACACCGCGCACTCCGGTGAGGTCTTCGAGTAGGCCAGGTGGCGGTGTGTAGGCTCCGCTCTTCGCGATCTTCTCGCGGACCTCGTCCATGGTTCGGTAGCGGGCCGGCAAGTGGGCAGCGACGGCTGCGACGCGGGCACGGGCGGGTTCAGGCACCGCGTCACCGTAACGGTGCCCTGTCGCGCGTCGAACCGAAAAACCTCCCGAGAAGCACCCTTCACTCTAAAGAGGGACAGATATTGGCTTTTCAGTTCCGTTGTGCCTTTCAATCCAGGCAAAGCCTGCAATCGGTGTGAAAAGGCGGGGGACATGGCAGAGCAGCAGCGTGAACGGTCCGTAGCGGTAGTGGGGGTCGGTTGCCGGCTTCCCGGCGGAATCACCGACCTGGACGGACTGTGGTCCGCGCTGCGTGACGGGCAGGACATGGTCGGCGAGATGCCCGCCGACCGGCTGCCCAGGGACAGGATGGTCGACCCGGGGGCCGTACGTCCCGGCCGCAGCTACACCGCCGCCGGAGGGTTCCTCACGGACGTCGCCTCCTTCGACGCCCCCTACTTCGGAATCTCACCCGCGGAGGCGCGGCACATCGACCCGCAGCAGCGGCTCCTGTTGGAGATGGCGGCGGAAGCGCTCGACGACGCCGCCATTCCTGCCGAATCGCTGGCGGGGTCGGACACCTGCGTCTACGTGGGGGTCTCCGATCCCGCCTACGGCACGACGCTCACCTTGATGCAGGACCACAAGAGCCCGCACACCATGCCCGGTGCGACGCTCTCCATCGCGGCGAACCGGATGTCGTACGCCTTCGACCTGCGCGGGCCCAGCATGGCCGTCGACACCGCCTGCTCCTCCGCGCTGGTCGCCGTCGACCGCGCCTGCCGCACGCTGCGCGAGGGCTCCAGCCGTGTCGCTCTGGTCGGCGGCGTCAACGTGCTGAGCAGCGCGTACTCCTTCGCCGGATTCTCCTACGCGGGCATGCTGTCGCGGCGCGGACGCTGCTCGGCCTTCTCCGCGGACGCCGACGGTTTCGTCCGCGCGGAAGGTGGCGCGGTGCTCGTCCTCAAGCGGCTCGAGGACGCAGTGGCCGACGGGGACCGCGTCCACGCGGTGCTGGCGGCCACCGGCAACAACACCGACGGCCGCAGCACCGGCATGATCGTGCCCAGCGCCGAGGTCCAGCAGGCTCTGCTGCACGCGGTCTACGCGGAAGCCGGCATCAGCGCGGACGACCTGGTGTACTTCGAGGCCCACGGCACAGGCACCCAGGTCGGGGACCCGGCGGAAGCCGAAGCCATCGGGCGGGCGTTGGCCCGTCACCGGCGCAGCGGCCCCTTGCCGGTCGGGTCGGTGAAGACCAACCTGGGCCACCTGGAGCCCGCATCCGGAATGGCGGGCCTGCTCAAGGCGATCCTGGTCCTGCGCCACCGGGTCGCGCCCGCGTCGTTGCACGCCCTTCCGCTCAACCCCGCGATCGACTTCGACGGCCTCGGACTGTCCCCGACGGTCGAGCCCGTCCGACTTCCCCGGGGACAAGCGGCGGCCGTGGGCGTGAACGCCTTCGGCTTCGGCGGAGCGAACGCCCACGCCGTCCTGACTCCGGCCCCCTCCGTTCCCCAGCCCGACTCGGAGCGGGCCTGGGCCGACCGTCCGCTGCCGCTGGTCGTCTCCGCACGCTCTCCCAAGGCGCTGAAGCAACTGGCCGCCGGGATGGCGGAGCGCCTGCGGGCCACACGGCCCGAGGAGTTCTACGACCTGGCCTACACCAGCACGGTACGGCGCAGCGCCCACCCGCACCGCGCGGCGGTCATGGCCGCCGACCCGCAGGACGCCGCCCGGCAGCTGGACCGGCTGGTGGCCGGGGAGCCCGCCCGCGGAGCGATCGTGCGAAGGAACGAGCAAGGCGGCACCGTCTTCGTGTTCTCCGGGAACGCCTCGCAGTGGCCGGGCATGGCCGCGGACCTGCTGGAGCACGAGACGGCTTTCCGCGCGGCCGTCGAAGAGGTTGACGCCGCCCTCGCCCCGCACCTGGGCTGGTCGGTGGCCAAGGAACTGGCATATCCCTCCCCGCGTTCCTGGCAGCGGACCGAGATCGCCCAGCCCGCCCTGTTCGCCGTGCAGGTCGGCCTGACCGCGCTGCTGGCTTCACACGGGTTGCGGCCGCAGGCGGTGGCCGGGCACAGCGTCGGGGAGGTCGCCGCCGCCCACACCGCCGGAGCCCTGACTCTGGAACAGGCGGCACTGGTCATCGCCGAACGCAGCCGCACCCAGGCCACCACCGCGGGCCGGGGCCGCATGGCCGCCGTCGGAATGGACGAGCAACAGGCCCGCGAGGAACTGCTGCGCTACGGCGGCGCGCTGGAGATCGCGGGAATCAACAGCGACCGTGCCGTGACCGTCGCCGGCTCCGCCAACGAACTGGCTTCATGGGGGCAGGAGTTGGTAGACCGCGGCGTCTTCTTCCGCGAGCTGGATCTGGACTACGCCTTCCACAGCCGTGCCATGGACCCCATCGAGGAACCACTGTGCACAGCTCTCGAAGGGCTGACTCCTGGCACGGCCCGCATCCCCTTCGTCTCCACCGTCACCGGCACACCGCTGAGCGGACCGGAACTGGACGCGCGCTACTGGTGGCGCAACGTCCGCGAGCCGGTCCGCTTCGCCGAGGCCGTCACCCACCTGGTGTCCGAAGGTGCCGGCAGCGTGGTCGAGATCGGCCCGCACCCGGTGCTGCGCCCCTACCTGCGCCACACGGACATCCCCTACGTCGCGACCCTGCACCGGGACGGTGACGGCCTCCGCGAGACCGCGGCGACGGTTGCCGCGCTGCTCGCCGCCGGCACGACCACCGACTGGCAGCGTCACTTCCCCCGTCCCGGCCGTGTGGCCGAGCTGCCCGCCTACCCATGGCAGCACGAACGGTACTGGCACGGCACCGTGCACGACCAGATCACGCACACCAGCGGCTCCGGCGAGCTCGACCACCCGCTGGTGGGCGAACGGATGCCCGCCCCGCACCCCGTGTGGCACGGCACCGTCGAGCCGCAGCTGGTGCCCTGGCTGGGTGACCACAAGATCGGGGACGACGTACTCATGCCGGCCGCCGCCTATGTGGAGATGGCTCTGAGCGCCGGCCTGCGTGCCATGGAGCGCCCGGTCGAAGTACGACACCTGGAGATCAGCCGCCCACTGGCTCTCCCCTGGCCGGATCCGACACCGATCGCCCTGCAGACCGCCGTCACCCCCGACGACGGCGCCCTGGCCATCAGCGTCCGCGAAGAACACGGCGGTGAGTGCCGGCCCGTCGTACGAGCCCAGGTCCGCACCCTGCTCGGTACGGCGCCGTCTCCCCTCGACATCGACGCCCTCCGAGCACGCTGCGGCAACGGCCTCAGCGGTGCGGACTTCTACCGGACGTGCCACCGCATCGGACTGAACTGCGGACCGGCCTTCCAGCTCATCGAGCACCTGGACATCGGCGAGGGGGAGGTCCTGGTCTCCTACCGGCTTCGACACCCCGCCGGCGCCTACACCGCCCACCCGGTACTTCTCGACGCGCCGCTGCAGGCCACCGTGGCCCTGTCCGAACTCACGGCGGAATCCGCCGGCTTCCTGCCGACGGTGTTCGGGTCCGTGCGCGTGTGGCGCGCCCCCGCGACCGCCGGAGTCGTGCATCTGCGCCGTCGCAGCCACAGCACCAACGAGATCTGCTGGGACATCACCTACGCCGACGCCGACGGCACGGTCACCGTCGAGATCGACGGCTGCCGTACCCGCCGCGGCGGCATGACGGAACGCACCCCCCTGGCCGTCCAGCGGACCGTTCTGCGGGCCGCCCCGCGCACAGGCACGCCCGCACCTCCCTCTCCGCTTCCCGCTCCTGCCGAGGTGGCGTGCGCGGCCGAGCCCCGCATCACCGCCGCTCGCGCCGCCCTGGACGAGTGTGGCCACCACCGGTTCATCGCCGCCGCCGAACAGGCCGGGTCCCATTGTTGGGCCAAGACGCTGCACGGCCTTCTCGCCGACCCGACAGCCCCGTTCTCGATGCGTGATCTCGTGAGCGGAGGACTTCAGCCCCAGCACCGCCGCCTGGTGCGGCTGATGATGCCCCTGCTGATCGAGCACGGCCTCGCCCGCCCCGTGGGAGAAACCTGGCAGTTGACCGAAACCGAGGTCCGCCCCGAGAAACTGCTGCGCGGCCTCGTGGAGGACCATCCCGCGTTCGGATCCGACACACTGCTCCTCAACCGGCATCTGCGCCGCCTGGCCGACGTGGTGCGGGGCAGCGTCGACGCACACGATCTCCTGCTGCCAGGAGACAGCGCGTACGACCAACTCCGCGAGACCGGCCCGGCTCACCGCTTCACCCACCGTGCTGTGCAGGCCCTCCTCGGCGACATCGTCACCCGGTGGCCCGCCGACCGTCCGCTGCGCGTCCTGGAGGTCGGTGCGACCACCGGTGCCCTGACGGCCGCCGCGCTGCCCATGCTGCCGGCCGATCGGACCCACTACACCTGCACGGCCGCCACCGCCGCCGGTCTCACCCGCGCCCAACACCGTTTCGCCGGCCACGATTTCGTGGATTACCGCCCCCTGGACCTGAACGCCGACCCGACCGGCCAGGGCCTGCCCCGAGCCGGTTTCGACCTCGTCCTGGCCGGCGACGCCGTGCACGCCACCCACGACGTGGCCGCGACCCTGCGGCATCTGCACGCCCTGTTGGCTCCCGGCGGGCATCTGCTGGCCACCGAACAGCACCACGCTCAGCTACAGGCCTTGCTGTTCGGCACGGTGGAGGACTTCTGGGAGCGTGGCGATCATTCCCTGCGCCCCGTCTCCCGCATCCTCGCCCGCGAACCGTGGGTACCGCTGCTGCGCCGGTGCGGCTTCCCCGACCCGGTGCAGATCGGACCCGAGGACTGTTCCGTGATCCTCGCCGCAGCTCCCCACAGCCATGCCGCCGAGACCGAGGTACCGGCACCGGTTTCTGGCGCATCCTGGGTCATCGCGGTGGAGGACGACACCGAGAAGCAGACCGCGCAGGCCCTGGCAGACCTTCTCGGCGAGGCCACCGTCGTCACCGCGTCCGAGGAGGCCGATGCCTGGGCCGGAGCGCTGACCACCGACCGCGAGCCGCACATCGTCCTGCTGCTGGCCGAACTTCGACCGCAGCAGTCCGTCGTCACCCTGACCACCCGTCGCGCGGCTCTCCTGCGCGCCCTGGCCGCGGCCTGCGACAGCCTCCACGGCCGCACCAGCCCCAAGCTGTGGCTCGTCACCCGCCCAACTGGCCTGTTTCCGGCCCCGGAGCAGCCCACGCATCCGGACGACGCAGCCGTCTGGGCCGCCTGCCGCACACTCGCCAACGAGCGACCCGACCTGCGCGTGCGACGTCTCTCCTGGCAACGCAGCGGTGCGACGGCCGCCGACGCACACCGCCTCGCGGGCGAACTCCTCGCCGCAGACAGCGAGGAGAGCGCTCAGGAGGACGAGATCGTCCTGACCGCGCACGGCCGCTTTGTGCCTCGGCACGTCCAGCACGCGGAAGACGAACCACCCGCCACCCCCGCCGACACGCCGTTCATTCTGGAAGCCCGCGACCCGAGCCTGAGCCGACGGCTGATCTGGCGGCAGACCGATGTCCCCGAACCCGGGCCGGGGGAGGTGGCCCTCGACATGCGGGCCGTGGCTCTGAACTACCGCGACGCCATGCGGGCCAACGGCCTGCTGCCGCCCGAAGCGGCGGAGAACAGCCCCCTCAGCCGGGGTCTGGGTACGGACGGCGCCGGCGTCGTACGCGCCGTGGGACCAGGCGTGGAGGGCCTGGAACCGGGCGACAGGGTCTGTGGCCTCGTGCCCGCGGCCCTTGCCTCCCACGCGACGACCGACGCCGCCGCCGTCGTCCGCATCCCCGAGGGGATGAGCTTCGCGGAAGCGGCGACCTTCCCCGTCGCGTTCCTGACCGTCCATCACACCCTGGTCAACCAGGCATGCCTCAACCGAGGGGAGACCGTACTCGTCCACGGTGGAGCCGGAGCCGTAGGCATGGCCGTCCTGCAATGCGCCCGCAACCAGGGGGCCCGGGTCATCGCCACCGCCGGCACGGAGACCAAACGCGACCTGCTCCGCACGCTCGGCGCTGAACACGTCCTCGACTCCCGCAGCCTGGACTTCGTCCCCCAGGTACGAGAGCTGACCGGCGGCCAGGGCGTCGACGTCGTGGTGAACTCCCTCAGTGGCGAAGCCATCGCCCACAACCTCGACCTGCTGCGCCCCAACGGACGGTTCATCGAACTCGGCAAGAGGGACATCTACCTCAACAACCCGATGACGCTGCGCCCTTTCCACCGCAGCCTCTCCTTCACCGCCTTCAACCTCGACGCCGCCATGGAGTCCCCGGCCCTCCGCTCCCGTCTCGTCTCGGTCTTCGACGAGCAGATCAGCCGCCAGGACTACCGGCCGCTGCCCCACACGACCTACCCCGCCGCCCGCGTCGAGGAGGCCTTCCACCTCCTGCAACACTCCCGGCACACCGGCAAGGTCGTCATCACCTTCGACCCCCTGGACGAACCCGTCCTCGTCGAACCCGCCCCCGGCACCCTCACCCTCGACCATGAGAGCACCTACATGATCACCGGCGGGCTGAGCGGGCTCGGCGCCGCCACGGCCCTCTGGCTGGCCGACCACGGGGCCCGGCACCTGGCCCTGCTCTCACGCCGCGGACCTGACACTCCCGAGGCACCCGCCCTGCTCCGGCAACTCATCGACCGTGGCGTACACGCCACGGCCTACGCCGCCGACGTCACCGACGAGACCGCACTGCGCCGGGTCATCGAAACCGTGGACGCCACAGGACACCCGTTGCGCGGCATCGTGCACGCGGCCATGCACATGGACGACGCACCGCAGTCCGAACTCACCGACGACCGGTTCGCCGCCGTGCTGGCGCCCAAGGCGGCCGGCGCGGCACTGCTGGACCAGCTCACCACGGACCGTAACCTCGACCTCTTCCTCACCTACTCCTCCGTCTCCGCCACCATCGGCAACCCCGGCCAGGCCGCCTATGCGGCAGCCAACGCCTACCTGGAAGCACTTGCACGGGTCCGGCACAGCGTCGGCAAGCCGGGCACGGCGCTGGCCTGGGGCCCCATCGGTGAGATCGGCTACGTCGCCCGCAGCGGTATGGAAACGTCCATGGCTGAACGCGGCCTCGACATCCTCGCTCCCTCAGAGGCCCTGACGACCGCCGGCCACCTTGTCGCCGCCGGCACCGTTGTCGCCGGAGCAGGACGCTATCGCTGGGGAACCGCGCGCCACCTTCTGCCAGTTCTGGCCACCCCGCGGTTCGCCCGCCTGGTGCCGCTCTCCTCCCTGGCTTCCCCTGACGCCCGAGACGAGCTGCTGGGGGCGCTGGCAGACCTGCCGACGGACGAGGCAGTACGAAAGATCACCGACGCGCTCGGACACCTCCTCGCCGGAGTCCTGCAAACCGATCAGGGCGACCTGGACCCCACCCGCCCCGTCACCGACTTCGGACTCGACTCGCTGCTCGGTATGCAGTTCCTCGTCGGCGCCCGTGATCTTTTCGCCGTCCGCCTCGCGCCGGCGGACCTGGCCACCGGACGCACCTTGAGCCACTTCGCCCGCCTGGTCCACCAGCGTCTCGACCTTCCGGGGCACGGGAATCAGCCGGAGCGTGGACCCGACGTCACCCCTTAGCTTGTTCTTGATCTTCCGGCCTCGAACGGCGTCTCGAACCAAGACGTCGTCTCATTTGGACTGTTGGGTAGTCCGGCCTTGTGGGGATCGTTGAACGGCTGGTGCCAGATGAGTTGTGAGAGCTGTTCCAGCGGGTGGTTCCACCATCCTGTGGACCGGGACAAGAAGGGCGCGAAGGTCCGCCTACTCACCGAGCGGGCCGGTTGCGGAACGCGGGTGAGCGGGTGGAAGGCTGACGGCGTGGCGGGGTTCCGGCCGCCACGCCGCACGTGCCCAGGTCACCGACCGGTCGGAGGACCTGCTCTGTCAGGAGACCGAGCAGGCACCGATGGACGGTGCCGTCCAGTTGTTGTTCGCCATGACCGTGAAGCCGAAGCTGGTCGAGGCTCCGGCGGACAGACTGCCGTTGCCGCTGGGCCTCATCGTCATCACGTTTCCGCTGCTGTCCCAGGTGGGGCTGCCGTTCCAGGTGGCGGAGATCCTCTGCGGGGAGTGCACGGTCACGTTCACGCGCCAGCTGCTGATCGCGGAGCTGCCGGCTCGGACCGTCACCCTGCCGTTGAAGCGGTCGCCCCAGCGATCGGTCTGCTCGTAGGAGACGGTGCAGGAGGCATCGCCGCCACCACCGTCCGAACCGCCCAGTGCCGCCAGCACCGCGTGGTAGGCGGGCTTCTTGTTGTAGTTGCCGTCGAACAGCAGCGGAGTGCCGCCGCTGCGCCACGAGTACTTGTCGGTCACGCCCCACACCGTGATGCCGGTGCAGCGGGAGACGGCGAGGCACGCCTCCACGACGCGGCGGTAGTCGTTGGCCTGGGCGGTTCCGGAGCCCTCGATGTCCAGCTCGGTGATCTGTACGTCGACACCGAGGTCCGCGAAGCGCTGCAGGTTCCGCTGGTAGTCGCCGGGGACCGGCGAGTTGCTGTTGAAGTGCGACTGGAATCCGACGCAGTCGATGGGCACGCCGCGCTGCTTGAAGTCGCGCACCATGGTGTACACGGCGTCGCTCTTGGCGTTGACTCCGTCGGTGTTGTAGTCGTTGTAGCAGAGCTTGGCGCCGGGGTCGGCGGCGCGGGCGGTGCGGAACGACTCCTCGATCCAGCCGTTGCCGAGCTTGTCCTGGAACGGAGAGCTGCGCCTGGCGCCGCTGCCGCCGTCCTGGAACGCCTCGTTGACCACGTCCCAGGAGTGGATCTTGCCGCGGTAGTGCCGCATCACGGTGGTGATGTGGTTGTTCATCGCCGAACGCAGGTCGTTCGCACCGAGACTGCCGACCCAGCCGGGCAGTTGGGAGTGCCACACCAGGGTGTGGCCACGGACCGACATGTTCCGGCTGCGTCCGTGATCGACGATCCGGTCGGCGGTGCCGAAGTTGAACGAGTTGCGGGAGGGCTCCAGGGCGTCCCACTTCATCTCGTTCTCGGCCGTGAGGCTGTTGAACTCACCGTTCAGCCTGGACATGTAGTCCGGCTCGTTGAGCTGGCCGGCGGAGACGGCCGCACCGAAGTACCGGCCCTGCTCCGCAGCGGCACCGGCGAGCGTGGAGGCGGCGCTGGCGGTACCGGGCATGGCGACGACGCCGGTCACGCAGAGTGCGCCGACCGTGCCGATCATGAGTGCCTTGCGGCCGAGCGCTCGCCATCTGGGGGGTTTGCGCCCGTCTAAGGCGTCGTTGAACATGGCTGACCCTTCTTTCCAAGGCCGGGACGGAGATCCGGTCCGTCCGGACGTGGTGGGTGCCGTTCGCGGTTCCGCGGGGGAGCGCCCCATCCGGTGGGCGAGCGGCAGCGATCGCTGTGGAGTATTTGCCTGAAGCGGACCGGCGTCAACGCCTCCTTCCGGAATTTTTCCGGTAACTGCCTCCCGCTGTCGCTCACCTGGTTGGCACTTCAATCTGGTTTGATGTGATATCGGAACCGTGAAGGCTCGCTGAGGCCCTTCTGTGGTGGCGAAAGTTCTGGAGCACTTCCGATAGGTGGTGACGCCACCCCTCCTGGTCCCCGGGTGCGCCTCCAACGTCCGTGTCCGGTGAGCCCGTTGCCCAGGGCATAGTCAGCCGGCCCGCTGAACTGCGCCTTCGGAATCCCGTTGAGGAAACTACGTTCACAGGGTTGTCGAGGGCGTCGATGACTCCTACATTCCCGATCGAAACCGATGAGTGGGAGCGCTCCCATCTGCGGGGGAGGGATGGAGCGCTGCCACAACCAGTGCAGCACCCCTGTCGGTTCCGGTCCCCTCGGAGAGAGGCCCCTCATGCGATCGTTGCCGCACCGCCTCCGCACCGTCCGCGCCCTGTCAGGTGCGCTGATCACCGCCCTGGCCACCGTGGCTGCGCTCCTCGTCGCCGCCGCGCCCGCCCGGGCGGACACCACGATCTGCGAACCCTTCGGATCAGCCGTGATCCAGGGCCGCTACGTCGTCCAGAACAACCGCTGGGGCAGCAGCGCCCCCCAGTGCGTCACCGCCACCGACACCGGCTTCCGGGTCACCCAGGCCGACGGCTCGGCGCCCACCGACGGTGCTCCCAAGTCGTACCCGTCGGTCTTCAACGGCTGTCACTACACCAACTGTTCGCCCGGCACCAAGCTGCCCGCGCGCATCAGCGACATCTCCGGTGCGCCCAGCAGCATCTCCTACGGTTACGTTCCGGGCGGTGTGTACAACGCCGCGTACGACATCTGGCTGGACCCGACGCCCCGCACCGACGGCGTCAACCGGACCGAGATCATGATCTGGTTCAACCGGGTCGGCCCGGTCCAGCCGATCGGTTCGCCGGTCGGCACCGCAACCGTCGGCGGACGCACCTGGGAGGTGTGGACCGGCAGCAACGGCTCCAACGACGTCATCTCCTTCGTCGCCCCGTCGGCCATCGCGAGCTGGAGCTTCGACGTCATGGACTTCGTCGACCAGGCCGTCGCCCGGGGCCTGGCCCGGAGCGACTGGTACCTGACGAGCGTCCAGGCCGGCTTCGAACCGTGGCAGGGCGGTGCCGGACTGACGGTGCACTCCTTCTCCTCCGAGGTGAGCACCGGCGGTGGCCCGGGAGGCCCGGGTGATCCGGGTGACCCTGCGGCCGACTGCCAGGTGGCGTACGGCACCAACGTCTGGCAGGGGGGCTTCACCGCCAGCGTGACGGTGAAGAACACCGGATCGAGCGCCGTGGACAACTGGAAGCTCGGCTTCACCCTGCCGTCCGGGCAGCGGGTCACCAACGCCTGGAACGCGACCCTGTCCGCGTCCTCGGGTGCCACGACGGCCGACCCCGTGTCGCACAACGCGCGGATCCCGGCCGGGGGCTCACAGACCTTCGGGTTCCAGGCCACCTACAGCGGCACCTTCGTCACGCCGGCCGGCTTCACCCTGAACGGCACCGCCTGCTCCGTCGCCTGACCCCGCGGTGGCCGGCGCCGCCAAGGGCGTCGTCCCACCCCGCCGGCCTGACCGGCCCGACGACTGACGAGAGAACGACACGACCCCCGACACAGGAGACCCCCATGGCTCGAAGCAAGAGACGACTACTGTCCCTGTTAGCGGTGCTGGCCACCCTGCTCAGCGGGATCGGCCTGGCCCTGGTCAACCAGAACAGCGCGCAGGCGCACGGTGTGACGATGATGCCCGGATCGCGGACCTACCTCTGCTATCTGGACGCCAGGACCAGCACGGGCGCGCTCGACCCGACGAACCCGGCGTGCAGGGCGGCGCTCGCGGAGAGCGGCGCGAACGCGCTGTACAACTGGTTCGCCGTCCTCGACTCCAACGCGGGCGGACGCGGCCAGGGTTACGTCCCGGACGGCAAGCTGTGCAGCGCCGGTGACCGCTCGCCGTACAACTTCACGGGCTACAACGCCGCCCGCGCCGACTGGCCCCGTACGCACCTCACCTCCGGGGCGACGATCAGGATCAAACACAGCAACTGGGCCGCGCACCCCGGTGACTTCAGGGTGTACATGTCCAAGCCCGGCTACTCACCCACGAAGGCGCTGGGGTGGGATGACCTGGAGCTCGTCCAGACCGTCACCGACCCGCCGCAGTCCGGCTCGGTGGGCAGCGAGTCCGGCCACTACTTCTGGGACCTCCAGCTGCCCTCGGGGCGCTCCGGTGACGCGGTGATGTTCATCCAGTGGGTGCGGTCGGACAGTCAGGAGAACTTCTTCTCCTGCTCCGACATCGTCTTCGACGGCGGCAACGGCGAGGTGTCCGGCATCCGCGACTCGGCTCCCACTCCGCCTCCGACCCCGGACCCCACGCCGACCGACCCCCACACCGGGTGTATGGCCCTCTACAAGGTGACCAACTCCTGGAGTGGCGGCTTCCAGGGTTCCGTGGAGGTGATGAACCACCACACCACCGCCCGTGACGGCTGGGCCGTGCGCTGGCAACCGGGCGCCGGCACCGCGATCAACCAGGTCTGGAACGGCACCCTCAGTACCGGCTCCGACGGCACGGTCACGGTCAGGAACGTCGACCACAACCGCACCATTCCGCCGGACGGCACTGTGACGTTCGGCTTCACCGCCACCTCGACCGGGAACCACCTGCCGGTCGGATCGATCAGCTGCGTCAACCCGTAGCACCGGCCACGACGGCGCCGGCTCCCGCATCCGCGGGGGACCGGCGCCGTCGTGCGCGGGGAGCCCCCGACGGCCGCCGGGGGCTCCCCGCGCACGACGGCGCCGGACGTCCTGGACAGGCCGCCGGTGATCCGCGGCAACCTTTTCGGCCCGTGCGGCGACTAGGGGCTGTCCCGCCGGGGGCTGCGGGACAGCCCCCGGGCAGGACACATCCGCTCACCTCTCCGAACGGACGGACACATGCACGAAACACGGCAGGCCGCGCGGCGCCGCAGGCGCAGACGTGTGCTGATGACGGGCACCACGGCGGCGCTGGCAACCGCAGGTCTTCTTGTCTTCCTGGTCATGGCGCTGCAACCCGACCCCAAGGCCGATGCCAGGCCCGTCACGCCCGCTGCCGGCTCCCAGGAGACACTCCCGCCGACACCGCCGGAGCAGGAGCAGCCCACCACGTCCCCGTCCGCCGCCTCTCCGACACCCACGGCCGGCGCGACCACCCCGGAGCCCTCCGCGACGAAGCCGACAGCGCGGGCATCGGCCACCGGCACCCCTCGGGAGACCTCCGCCGCGGTGTCCCTGGCGGGACGGATCCAGCCCGGGTCCACGTACCGGGGGGTCGCCACCGTCTACCAGGCCGGCGACGGCGACGGTGCCTGCCTGTACGGCTCCAGCGACGACATGATGATCGCGGCGATGAACACCACCGACTACGAGACGTCCAAGGCGTGCGGGGCACACGTGCTCGTGCGCGCGGCCAACGGCGCCTCCGTCACGGTCCTGATCACCAACGAGTGTCCGCTGCCCTGCGCTCCCGGGCAACTCGACCTCAGCGAGCAGGCGTTCGCGAAGCTGGCGGCTCCCTCGACCGGCCGGATCGCGGTCACGTGGAGCCTGGTGAGCCCCGGCACGTCCGACACGATATCGATCCGCTACAAGACCGGGTCCAGCAGCCACTGGTGCGCCCTCCAGGCGATCGGCCACCGCAATCCGCTGGCCCGGCTGGAGGTGAGCGCCGGCAGTGGTTGGCGGCAGCTGACCCGAACCGAGTACAACTACTTCCTCTCCGCCGACGGCAGCGGGTGCGGTGGCCCGATAAGGATCACCGACATCCACGGCGAGCGGTTGGTGGTCGACGGGATCGCGTTGCGGCCGGACGCCGCGCAGCAGACCGGGCTCCAGTTCGCCCGGCGCTGACCGCCCCGCCCCGCCGCGCTCGCTACTCGAAGCGCGAGGTGTCGCCCGCGCCGCGGCGGACGATCTCCGCCTCGCCGCTGGAGAAGTCGATGACGGAGGTCGGCTCGGTGCCGCAGTCGCCCGAGTCGAGCACCGCGTCCACGACGTGGTCGAGGCGCTCCTTGATCTCCCAGCCCTGCGTCAGCGGTTCGTCCTCGCCGGGCAGCAGCAGGGTGCTGGACAGGAGCGGTTCACCCAGTTCCGCGAGCAGTGCCTGCACCACGGCGTGGTCGGGGATGCGGACGCCGACCGTCTTCTTCTTCGGGTGCAGCAGCTGACGCGGGACCTCCTTCGTCGCGGGAAGGATGAAGGTGTAGCGGCCCGGGGTCGCCGCCTTGATCAGGCGGAAGACGTTGTTGTCGAGGTGCACGAACTGCCCGAGCTGGGCGAAGTCCTGGCACACCAGGGTGAAGTGGTGCCGGTCGTCGAGGTTGCGGATCGACCGGATCCGGGCGAGCCCGTCGCGGTTGCCCAACTGGCAGCCAAGGGCGAAGCAGGAGTCCGTCGGATACGCGACGAGCGCGCCGGCCCGCAGGTCGTCGGCCACCTTGGAGATGGTGCGGGGCTGGGGGTTCTCGGGGTGCACGTCGAAGTACGTTGCCATCGGCCGAGCGTACGCGACGCGTGGCGGCAGCCGCCCGGCCCGGACCGGCGTCGTGGCCGCTCACGGCTCGATGTCGAGGACCTCGCGCACCGGGCGGCGGGGAGTGCGGGGGCCCTGGGGGCCGTAGCCGAGTCGCAGCACCATCTGCACCGGGCCGGCGCCGGTCATCGGGTCGCGCAGCGGCCAGCGCAGGTCGGTCCACTCCAGTGCCTGGGTGACGAACGACCCGACCAGTCCCTCCTGGGTGGCCACCAGCAGTACCCGCTGCATCGCCTGGCCTGCTCGCAGCCAGTCGGCGGGACGGTCCGTGGGCGTGCTCAGCAGCGCCAGGTGCGGGGTCGGCTCGAAGTCCGCCGTGCCGCGGTCGGCCACCGGGCGGCGTCCGGCGAAGTCGCGGACCGGTGCCTGTCCGGAGCGCTGGTGCGGGCCGAAGGCGTACTCCGGCACCCCGTCGGTCGCCACGTCGGCCGTGGCGGCTCCCAACCTGGTCCAGTGGGACATCTCCTCCCGGCGCTCCCGGCTGTCGGCGTTGCGGACCTCCGCCCGGCGGGCGACCTCCATCACCCAGTCCAGGTGCCAGGCACCGGGGAACTCCAGGGTGGCGCCCTCCTGCTCGGCCGCGGCCACCAGCGCGGTGCGGCAGGTGTCCGGCAGCTCCTCCTCCAGGAACGGGTAGCGGCTGGTGTGCCGGGTGTGCACGGCCGGATACAGCTGGGCCAGCGGCTCGTCCACCTCGCCGCCGGAGTCCGCTTCCACGCCGGAGCCGCCCTCGCCGCCGGCGTGCCCCTCGCGGTCGTGTCCCTCGCCGTCGGAGCCCGCCTTGCCGCCGGAGCCCAGGTCGACCGTGGCCAGCAGTGTCTCGTCGTGCGGGTCGGGCAGCAGGCTCGTGTGGGCGGGCAGCCCGCGGTGGGCGGCGCCCACCCGGAGGTTCAGCAGCGCGGCCCCGCAGGCCAGGTGCAGTCCGCGGGTGTCCGCGTCCTCCTGCGGCAGCGCCCGGGACAGGTCGGCGTACACGGCGAACACGGCGTCGGCACTGCTGTGGCGGAACCGCCACGGCTGGGTGTTGTGCATCGACGGCGCTGCCGCCGCGTCCTCGGCGAGTGCCGTCACCGCGGCTTCCGTCAGCGGTACGGGCATGTCAGCCTCCCCTCGGCAGCGGGTGGCCCGGGAACGAAGGGGCCGCTTCCAGCTTCCCTCCGGCAGCCCGCCGAGGGCAGGGCCGAACGTCCCGTTCGGGACGCCGTTCGGGACCGTGCCCCGACGCTCGCCTCCGTGCCGTGTCCTGAGCCGTGCCGCCACCCGGACCAGGCCGCCGCCGAGCGGGCGCCCGGTTCAGATGGCCATCGCCTCCTGGATCCAGCGCCGGACGCGGTACGGCAGCCACCACACCAGCTCACCGACCTGCCCCACCAGCTGCTCGGCACGGAAGTCCGCCAGCGCCCCCGGCGGGACCGCTGACGCGGGAGCGCCGTAGGACAGCAACCGGACGGCCTCGCGGTACTCCGGTTCGTCGGAGGTGAAGCGGCGCAGCTCGCCCCAGCGCCGGTCGCGGATCTGGAGGAAGCCCGGTCCCTGCCGCCACAGGCACTTGCACAGGTAGTGGCCCTCCCGCCAGGTCCGCAGCGCCTCCTCGGGCGCGGACGTGCCGGTCAGGCGCAGCGGGGGCTGCAGGTGGTTGAGCACCTGCCACGCCTGCTCGTCCCCGCCCAGGTCGAGCCGCCACTCGACGAGCACGGCCTGCGCCGTCAGGTCGCGGACCAGGCACAGGGCCTGCACGGTCCGCGCGGCGTCCTCGGCGTCGGCGGGTGCGCCGAGCCGCACCTCCTCGTGCAGGCGCACCCGGCGCACGCCGCGCTGCCACAGCTGCTGCGCGGCGCCGGCGGCCGGTGAGCCGGCATACGTCTCGCCCAGGCACATGCCGGGGAGGGCGCAGGCGTCCGGGTCGTAGTCCCGCCATGCGGTGACCCGTGGGCCACTGACCGGGCCGGGCGCGGTGATGCTGCTCATCAGTCCTCCTGTTCGGGGTCCGTTCCGGGGGCGGGCGCAGGGTGCGGGGACGGGCCGGGGGCGCCCCGGCCCCGCTCAGGCGGGGACGGCGGCCGGGGGCGCCTGGCCGGCGGACGGCGGCCGCGGCGCGGGCTGCTCGGCCTCGGTCCGGGTGCGCCGCATGAAGTCCAGGCGCAGCAGGTCCTCGTTGACCGCCGCCGGCGCGACGTGCACGTACTGCCCGGCGTCGGTGAAGACCAGCCCGAGCGAGACCCAGCTCTCCAGCAGCTCACCGACCTGCCGCCCGCCGACCTGCCGCCCGCCGCCGTCCGGTCCGCCGCCGGGCTCGTCCAGGCGGCTGCGCAGCTTGCGCAGCAGCGCCTCGGGGGTGTGCGGCTGGTCGAGCAGGCGGAACGCGGCCAGCTCCACGGGGTCGGTCAGTTCCATGGCCCGCCAGTCGAACGCGCGGCGCCGGCTGACCAGCACGATCCGGTCGCCGAGGTCGGCGTGGGTGAGCCGGCTGGTGGGGTAGTGCTTCTTCCACGCGCGCAGCCCCTCGTTGAGCTGGTCCACGGTGCTGCCGCGGATGCCGCGCTCCGGCGCCTCGAAGACGTACGCCAGGTCGTACAGTTCGCTCTCCGGCAGGTCGTAGGTGAAGCGGTAGTGCTCCTCCGGGCGCAGGCCGGTGAAGCCCAGGGCGGGCTGCTCGAAGTACGGGCTGAACCGCTCGATGGCGATGCGGGCGGACAGGTCCACCGGCGGGTTGAGGTGTTCCAGCGCGGGCAGTTGGGCGATGACGGGTTCGTAGTCCTCGTCCCGTTCACCGGGGAAGCCGTGCAGGTAGTTCCAGGAGACGGCGAGCCCCGTCTCCGCGCCGTCCCGCAGCATGCGCACGTTCTGGCAGCCGCTGACGCCCTTGTCCATCAGGTCCAGGACCCGGCTGTTCAGGCTCTCGATGCCGGGCTGGACGTAGATCAGACCCGCGTCGGCGAGGGTCTGGAGCTGGCTGCGTCGCATGTTCGCCTTGATCTCGATGTGCATGCGCAGGTCATGGCCGCTCTCGACGATCCTCGGCAGCACCGTGTTGAGGTAGCCCATGTCGAGGATGTTGTCGACCAGGTACATGTCGAGCACCCGGTGCCGCTCGGCGAGTTCCATGATCTCCCGGTAGAACGTGTCCGGGCTCTTGCTGCGGTACTGCATGAACGAGCCGTTGAGCCCGCAGAACGTGCAGTGGTGCTTCTCGCCCCACCAGCACCCGCGGGCGCCCTCCACGACGAGCTTCGGCTCGACCCAGTGCCGGGCGGCGGACTCGGCCAGTCGCTCGAAGTAGCCGCCGTAGTCGGGCGGCAGGATCGCGGCGGGCGGCAGCGGCGTGCTGCTCATCGGGTTGGCGACCGGTGTGCCGCCCTCGTCCCGCCAGCACAGTCCGGGCACGGTAGCCGGGTCCGCGTCGCCGCCGATCACCGCCAGCGTGCGCGGGAACGCGGCCTCACCCTCGCCGCGGACCACGAAGTCGACGAAGGGGAAGTTGCGGTGGGCGGCCGCGCCCTGCTCGGCGTCGCAGTTGGCGCCGCCCATCACGGTGACGACGTGCGGAGCGAGCCGTTTGATCTGGCGGGCGGCGGCGAGTGCGGCGGTGTTCTGCTGGAACGTCGAGGTGAAGCCGACCACGTCCGGCGCGGCGGCGACCACCGCCTCCGCGGTCTCCCGTACGAACTCCGGTGCGATGGTGTGCAGTTCGTGAGTCATCCGCATCCGGGCCCGGTTCAGCCGGCCGCGCATCGAGGCGGTGAACTCCTCTGTCCGCCACTCGGGGTCGTCGTACAGCGCGGAGGAGAACACCCAGTCGCCGCAGCCCATGAAGTAGGAGGAGAGCGCGTAGTACTCGTAGTCGTCCTTGCCGAACTCCGTCCGCCGGGTGATCCAGTCGGTGAAGTGCAGGTTGGCGTGCACCACCTCGGCCTCCGCGCCGGGCGTGCGCTCGTTGACGCTGCGCTTGAGGATGCCCAGCGCGAGCGAGGGCAGGTCGATCGGTGACCAGGGCATGTTGACCAGCAGCACTCGCATGGCAGCTCCTCCGGGGCAGTGTCGGGTGGGGCGTGGCGGTCGGGCGGCCGTCGCGCCGGGGGGCCGGCCCGGCCGCGCGCGCGGCCGGGCCGGGGCGCTCGGTCAGTCCTCCTCCACTTCCTCCGCGTTGCGGAACGGAATGGTCACAGTGATGCCGATGCTCGGCTTGCGGTTCTCCTCGTCACCCTCGAGCGGGTCGTTGTGGATGATGTCCTTCTGCATGTCGCCACCTCCTCCCTCGGTGTCATGGCTGGTCGTCCCGGCGGCCGGGCAGGGCCGTGGAACGGTCGGCCCTGGGGGTCCCGCCCCGGTCGGGGCGGGCGGTCGGGTGGGCCTGCGGAGGGTCCCGCAGGTGCCGGTGCAGGAACGTCACGGCCCGCCGCAGGGCGGTCACGTGGTCCTCGGCGTGGTAGCCGTCGTGCCCGGAGTCCAGCCACAGCTCCTCGTGCGGCACGGAGGCCGTGCGCAGCGCGGCGAGGTAGCGGCGGACCTGTCCGGGCGGGCACTTGGTGTCGCGGGCACCGGCCACCACCAGCACCGGCGCGCGCACCGCCGCCGCGTAGGTCAGCGGCGAGCTGCGGGCGTACCGGCCGGGCACCTCGTCCGGGGTGCCGCCGTGCAGCTGCTCGTCCAGCGCCCGCAGCGCGGGGGTGCCGGTGCGGTAGGCCTCCACGGAGTCCGCGACGGGTTTCACCGCCACTCCCGCCCGCCACAGCCCCGGCTGCGTGCCGAGCGCCAGGAGCGCCAGGTAGCCGCCCCAGGAGGTGCCCCACAGCCCGACGGCGTCCGGCCGGGCGAGACCGCGGCGGACCAGGTCGGCCCGTACCGCGACGAGGTCGGCGACCTGGGTGAGGCCGACGCCGTCCGCCGACGCGGCCCGCCAGCGCGGCCCGTAGCCGGTGGAGCCGCGGTAGTTGGCCCTGGCCACCGCGAATCCGGAGGCGACCAGGGAGTGCACCATCGGGTCGTAGGCGTCGCGGTCGTGGTCGGCCGGGCCGCCGTGCAGCAGGAGGACCAGCGGCGCGACGTCCCCCGGGGCGTGGTCGGGACGGCTCAGCAGGGTGTGCACAGGGCCCTGCGGCCCGGGCGTCCACAGGTCTTCGTGGTGGCCGGGTACCCGCTCGGGCAGCTCGGCGAGGCCCGGCAGCGGGGTGCCGGCGGTGGAGCACAGGCGGGGCGCGGTGACGGCGTCGGTCCACAGGTAGTGCACGTCGCCGCCCGGCCGGGGCGCGGCGTCCAGCAGGGTGCCGCGCGGAGTGCGTACCGGGCGCAACGTGCCCGTGTCCAGGTCGGCCGTCCACAGGGAGCTGCGGCCCGCCCGGTCCTGGCGGACCAGTGCGGCCCGCGCGTCCGGGTACCAGCGGGCGGAGATCTCGGTGCGGAACCACCAGGGCTGCAGCCGCAGTCCGTTGCCGCGGCTCCAGCACGCCAGCCGGTAGCCGCCCTGGTGCTCGGCGATCAGCAGCAGTTCCGCCTGCGGGGACGACGGAGAGAACCCCAGCGCCCACAACCGGCCGTCGCGTCCCGACAGCTCGGTGACGTGCTGGCCGGCCGAGGTCAGCACGGTCACCGCCCGCACCGAGCCGGCGGCGCCCGCCACCGCCAGCAGGCCGCCGCAGGGCGAGAGGCCGGCGAGGCGGCCGGGACGGCGGCTGCGGTACACCGGGCGCGCCGCCTCACCGCGCCGCCCCAGCCACACCGAGAACCCGGCGGCGCCTCCGACACCGACCGCGGTCCGTCCCCCCGCGCTGGTCGCCAGCCCCAGCGGAGTGCCCAGCGGCACCCCGCACAGGCCGGGGGAGTGCGGGCCGCCGGCGAACTCCTGCACCCGCCAGCGCCCGTGCCCGTCCACCCGTGCCGGGCCGCCGCATGTGCTGCCGTCGTCGTGGACGCCGCCGCCACCGTCGTCGTCCGGCGGGTGCTCGTCGAACCACCACACCCAGCCGTCGGCGTCGATGCTGCCGTGCACCGTGCCGCGCGGCCGGTCGGTGACCTGCCGGCTCCGCCCCGAGGCCGCGTTCCAGGTGAACACCTCGCACCGGCCGCCCGCGTCACCGGCGAGGACCATCAGCCGCGGGTCGCGGGCGCACACCTCGGGCAGCGCCGCCCGGTACATCCGGTAGCCCGGCTCCGGGGCAGGGCCGGCGGGGCGTCCGCCGGGCCCGGTCACGGTGTGCCCTCCGCCAGCGTGCCGCGCGCGGCACGCGCCGTCGTGTGCACGGCCAGTGCCGCGAGCAGCACCGCGCAGCCCAGCGCGGTGGCGGTGGCGCCGGCGAACGCCGCCAGCGTCCCGGCGGCGACCGGGGCGAGCGCCGCCGCGGCGCCCGCCGTCGTCGCCAGCGCGGTGCCGGTACGCGACTGCAACGGAACCGGTGTCACCCGGATCGCCCGCGACTGGAGCACGACGACGGTGACCGGAAGCAGCAGCGACAGGGCGGCGAAAAGCAGGCCGTACACCCACACCCGGTCGCTCACGACCAGCCCCAGGGCCGGCGGCACCAGTAGCCAGGACACCGTCGGCAGCAGCCGGGAGGCGGGCAGCAGCCGGCTCGCGCGCGGCGCGAGCAGCGCGCCCACCAGCCCGGCGGCGCCGCCGGCGGCGAGTACCGCGCCCACCGGTGCGGCGGCCGTTCCGCTGCCGTGCAGCGCGAAGATCGTGCCGTAGCAGAGCGCGCCGAGCAGACCGCTGACGGCCGTGGTCCACAGCAGTACGAACCGCAGGAAGGGCGTCCTGCGCACGAAGGCCAGGCCTGCGGCCAGCTCGGCGCCGAACCCGGCCCACGCCCCGCGGGCCCCGGCCCGCCCGCCGTCCGTCCTGTCCGGCGGCACGGCGGCGTCCGCGGCCGGGTCGAGGTTGCCGCGCATCGCCCGGACACATCCGGCGGCGACCAGGTAGGACGCGGCGTCGGCCAGGAACGGCAGCCAGCGGGCGAGTTGGAACAGCACCCCGCCCAGCAGCGGGCCGGCGACGAGCGCCGCCTGCTCGCCCGCCTGTAATCGTGAGACGGCGCGCGGGTACCCGTCCGGCGGCACGACGACGGCGAGGGTGCCACGTGCGGCGGCCTCGTGGCAGGAGGTGGAGGTCCGCTCCACGGCCACCGCCGCGAACAGGTGCCACAGCGCCGGTTCGCTGCCGGCCGCCGCCACCGCGATCGAGGCCATGGCGCCGGCCGAGACGAGGGCGGAGCCGAGCATCACCGTGCGCCGCGCGCCCCGGTCGGCCAGCACCGCGGCGAACGGTGCCAGCAGCAGACCGCAGGCCGCGGACGCTCCGGCGACCACCCCGACCACGGCGGGGGAGGTGCCCGTCGCGAGCAGGAGCAGCGGCAACGCCAGCCCTGACACCTGGGTGCCCAGCGCGTCGGTGGTGCCGGCCCACCAGAACAGCCGGAAGTCGTGCGGTGCGGCGGCCCCGGGCCGCTGCGAGGTTCCCCCTGCCGGGACGGCGGTCATCAACCCGCCCGCTCACCCGGCCTGTGCGTCTGCCGCGCGGTGGTCGCCGCGCGCTGGCCACGTGCCACGTGCCATCACCCCGTTCACGAACGCCTCGTGAAGATCATCTGAATCGATGGTGCAAGGTGCGGTGGAACTGTGCCGGTCCTGAGTCGGGGTGAGCTTAGCCACGGCCCCCGCAGCCCACAAGGAGAGCGCGGGCGTCCGCTTCGGTGCCCCGCGCCCGCTGTGTGTCGGTCCGCAACGCCCGGCCGAGCCGGGCGTTGCGGCTCCGGCGGTGCCGGCGGCTCCGGCGGCCGGCGGCGGGACGGCGAGCGCCCCCCGCGAGGGGCCCGCGACCGGTCCGATCCGCACAGCTGATCTGGGGAAACGATTCGGTCCGCCGTGCGCCGGGGCGCGCGCCGGACGGATAAGTACACATACTGGGCCGTGCGGGTGAAGGACCAGAACTATTGCGAATCCAGCGAGTTGACCAGTTTGCTCCGGCAGCGGGGCACTCCAGGATTCGGAAGGAACACTCGTGATCAAGAAGACCCTCGCCACGGCTGCTGTGGCGGCTTCTGTTGTCGGCGTGGCCGGTATGGCAGCCACCCCCGCCATGGCGGTTGGTGACCACGGTCACACCACGACCAACGGCAACGGCGCGATGCAGAAGTACGGCAACACGACCACGGGCGGCTACATGAGCCCGAACATGAGCCTGGTCAACGGCTCGCTGAACAAGCCGTGTGTTGTCGTTCTGGGCGACAAGGCCAACGTGGGCAGCCTCGTGGGCCTGGTGCCGATCACCGTTCAGGACATCCTCACCAGCTCCAACGCGCAGAACTGCACCGAGAACTCCAGCCAGATCGACGGCGACGACCCGCTGTCGCACGTTCTGTCGGAGATCTCGCTGCTCTCCGAGAACGGTTCGGGCGCGGTTCGCGGCGGCTGATCAACGCCGCTGGAGCCCGGGCCGCCGAACCTCGTTCGGCGGCCCGGGCTGCCTTTCTCCTTTCTCCCACGCACTTGCCGCTGGGCCGCCTCGGCGGTCCCACCGGTTCCGCTGCCCGACGGGTGGCCCACCCGGCTGCTCCCCGGCACGTCCGGACCAGGGCCGTGCCCGGAGCGGCAGTCGCCCGGGCGCCCCGGCCCTCCCCCGGGCCGTCCGGACGGCGCCGCGGCCTGTGCCGCCGCGTGCCGCCCGGCCCACGGCGGCGAAGCGCAGAGCGGCACAGCGCCGAAGCAGTACCGAGCAGTGCACGGCAGCTCGCAGCAGCACCGCGCAGCACCACGATTCAGCTGTCACTCCGCCGGCCGACCCCCTGCATCCCCACCGGCGGCGGGGAATCAACCATTCGGAAGAAGGACCTCCCGTGATCAAGAAGACCCTCGCCACCGCCGCTGTCGCCGTCTCCGTCGTCGGTGTCGGCGCTGCCGCCGCCACCCCCGCCATGGCGGTCGGTGACCACGGCCACACCACGACCAACGGCAACGAGGCCGTCCAGAAGTACGGCAACACCACCACCGGTGGCTACATGAGCCCGAACATGAGCCTGGTCAACGGCACGGCCAACAAGCTGTGCGCCGTGGTCCTGGGTGACAAGCTCAACGTGGGCAGCCTCGTCGGTGTCGTGCCGGTCACCGTCCAGGACATCGCCACCAGCTCCAACGCGCAGAACTGCTCCGAGAACTCCACCCAGATCGACGGTGACGACCCGCTGTCGCACATCCTGTCGGACATCTCGCTGCTCTCGGAGAACGGCGCCAGCGCGGTCCGCGGCGGCTGATCCTCCCCCTGGCTCGGGCCTCCTGGCTCGCGCATCGGGCCGCCGGCTGACGTGGCGGCGGCCCGGTCCCTGCCGGCGGTGCGGCCCGCGGATTCACCTCCGTCCGCGCGGCGCCCCGCTGGCCGTCCCCCCTTCCGGGCACTCCACGACCGGAAGGGGGGACCTGCCATGTCCGGGTTACCGGCCGGTCAGGTCGGCAAGAGCCGAGGCACCTCACCGTTCGAGGATCGGCCCGGGGTGGGGCATCATCTCCCCCATGGGGATAGTCGCCGGTCTGGACAGCTCGTCTGATTTCACACGTATCGTCATCTGCGACGCCGACACGGGGGCCGTGGTCCGGCAGGGCCATGCCGCGCACCCGCACGCCGCCCCGGATGGCACGGCCCGGCGCACCGAGATCGACCCGCAGGCGTGGCTGATGTCGCTGGGCGAGGCCGCCTCGGGCGGTCTGCTCGAAGGGGTCCAGGCGATCGGAGTCTCCGCCCAGCAGCAGGGAGTGGTGGCGCTGGACCGCGGCGGCAACGCCGTGCGGCCCGCGCTTGTAGGCAACGACCCGCGGGCGCAGACCGCCGCCGCCGACCTGGTGGACGGGCTCGGCAGCAAGGAGGCGTGGGCCCAGGCGGTGGGGTGCGTGCCGCAGGCGGGCCAACCGGTCGCGAAGCTGCGGTGGCTGGCCCGGCAGGAACCCGACGCCGCCGCCCGGGTGGCCGCCGTGCTCCAGCCCCACGACTGGCTCACCTGGCAACTGCTCGGCCGGCCCGCGCGCCGGGTCACCGACCGGGGCGACGCCTCCGGCACCGGCTACTGGTCGGCTGCCACCGGCAGTTGGCGGCCCGACCTGGTGGAACTCGCACTGGGCCACCAGGTCGCGCTGCCCGAGGTGATCGGCCCGGCCGAAGCAGCCGGGCACACGCCCGAGGGCCTGCTGATCTCCGCCGGCACCGGCGAGACCATGGCCGCCGCCTTCGGGCTGGGCATCAGCCCCGGCGACGCGGTGGTCTCCCTCGGGGCCTCCGGCTCGGTCTCCGTCGTGCACCACGAGGCGCTGGTGGACCCCTCCGGCACCATCTCGTCCTACGCGGACGCCACCGGCATGCACATGCCGGTGGTGCGCACGCTCAACGCGGTGCGGGTGCTCCGCGGCACCGCGGAACTGCTCGGCACCGACCTGGCGGGGCTGTCGGAGCTGGCCGCCGACTCCAGCCCCGGTTCCTACGGGCTGGTGCTGCTGCCGTACCTCGAAGGTGAACGCACACCCGACCTGCCGCATACCGCCGGCACCCTGGCGGGCCTTCGCCGGGAGTCGATGAAGCCCGAGCACCTGGCCCGGGCCGCGTTCGAGGGCATGCTGTGCGGGCTGGCCGACGCCCTGGACGTGGTGCGCGAACGCGGAGTGCAGGTGCGGCGGGTCTTCCTGCTCGGTGCGGCGGCGGAACTGCCCGCCGTGCAGCAGATGGCGCCGAGCCTCTTCGGCGCCGGAGTGGTCGTGCCGCAGCCGGCCGACTACACCACCCTCGGCGCCGCCCGGCAGGCCGCGTGGGCGCTGGGAGTATCCCGCGGCACGCTCTCGCCGCACGAGCCGCCCCGCTGGCCGGCGGCGGCCGGCAGCCGGTTCGACCCCGGCGAGGACGGTCCCCTCGGCCACGCGGTGCGCCAGCAGTACATCGCCGTACGGGACCAGGTCCACCCCGGCGCCTTCGGCCGCTGACCCCGGACCGAGCCCCTGGCCCGCACCCGCACCAGCCCGCGCCCGCGCCCGCCCGGAACCGTGGTGGGTGCGGGCGGGCCGGGTCAGTCCAGGTAGCCGCGCAGCTGGTCGGCGTAGGTGTGGTCGCGCAGCTTGCCGAGCGTCTTGGACTCGATCTGCCGGATGCGCTCCCGGGTGACGCCGAAGATCCGGCCGATCTCCTCCAGGGTGCGCGGGCGGCCGTCGGCCAGCCCGTAGCGCAACTGGACGACCTTGCGCTCACGCTCGCCCAGCGTCGACAGCACCGCGTCCAGGTGCTCGCGCAGCAGCAGGAACGCGGCCGACTCCACGGGTGAGGGCAGGTCGCCGTCCTCGATCAGGTCGGCGAGGTGCACGTCGTCCTCCTCGCCGACCGGCGCGTGCAGCGAGATGGGGTCCTGGGCCAGGCGCAGCACCTCGCGGACCCGCTCCGGCGGCAGCCCCAGGTGGGCGCCCACCTCCTGCGGCGTCGGCTCGTAGCCGCGCTCCTGGAGCAGCCGGCGCTGCACCCGGATCACCCGGTTGATCAGCTCGACGACGTGCACCGGCACCCGGATGGTGCGCGCCTGGTCGGCGAGGGCGCGGGACATGGCCTGGCGGATCCACCAGGTGGCGTAGGTGGAGAACTTGTAGCCGCGGGTGTAGTCGAACTTCTCGACCGCCCGGATCAGCCCGAGGTTGCCCTCCTGGACCAGGTCGAGCATGGTCAGGCCCCGCCCGACGTAGCGCTTGGCCACGGACACCACCAGGCGCAGGTTCGCCTCGATGAGGCGGCGCTTGGCCATCCGGCCGCGCACCACGAGCCGGTCGAGGTCGTGGGCGAGGTCGTCGTCGAGGTCGGTGGCCCGGGCCAGCTTCTCCTCCGCGAACAGGCCGGCCTCCACCCGGCGGGCCAGCTCGACCTCCTCGGCGGCGCTGAGCAGTTCGATGCGGCCGATCTCCCGCAGGTACTGCCGGAAGAGGTCGGCCGACGGCGCGCCGCTGTCGGCGCGCGGCCGGCGCACGGCCGCGGGGGACTCGTCGACCGCCGCCTCTGCCGACACCGCCTCACCGGCCGCCGGCTCCCCCTCGCCGAGCAGTGGTACGGCCTCAATGGGCTGCGGCACGGCCTCCCCGGGCAGTGGCACCGTGTCCGGGTGCGCGGACGGGAGGTCGGGGGTGTCGTCCGCGGCGGCGGGGGCCGCACTCGTGAGGGTCCGGGTCTGCACGGGCGACCTCCATGGTGATCGCTGCCTCGGGGGGTGGCGTGCGAAACGGGGAGGAGCGCGGCAGGTTCGCCGCAGTCCGTTCCCGCCGGGGGGTGAGCGCATCCGCAAAGCCGGAAGATCACGCTCCTGGAGACTCAGGCACCGCCCCCAGTGTGGGGTACGACACACTCCGCCCAGTAGAGGGCTGCGCGCAGTTTCTGAGAATTCGCTACCGCGTGCAGCCGGGTCGCTACGGCGTGCGTTTCAGAGCGCGGCGGCGCCGCGCTCGCGCAGGGCCGTGGCGTACTGCTGGAGCACCCACAGCTCCTGCCACACGCCGGCGGACTTCTCGTGCGCCCCCTGGGCGTCCAACCGCCGCGCGGAGCCCTCCAGTTCAGCAGTGCGAGCGCGTACCGCCGCCAGCCGCACGGCCACCAGCTGCTCACCCGCGTACGCCTCGTCCGGGTCGCCGCCGCCGGGGTTGCGCAGCGGCTCCACGGTCAGTTCGGTGACCAGCCGGCGCACCGAGTCGTCCGGCGCGGCCTCCCGCACCCGGGCGACGTACTCGCCGTCCGCGGCTGCCGCCCCGCCCGCGACCTGTACCGTCTCGCGGACCTGCGCGTAGGGCGGTGCGGTGAACTCGTCGGCGCCGTAGGCGTCGAACACCGGGGAGACCAGGTGCGGGTACTGCAGGGCGAGCTTCAGCAGCTCCCGCTCGACCAGGTGTGCCGGGCTGCGCAGGTGCAGCGGGGGGCCGGCGGTGGTGCGGACGCCGGACGGGGCCGTCTGACGGCCCTGCGGCGCGGGCGCGGCGGGTGCCGGACGGCGTCCGCTCTGACCGCCGTCCCGCTTCCAGCGGGCCAGCTGCCCGACCCGGCGCACCACGAACTGCGTGTCCAGGATGCCCAGCAGCCCGGCCAGCCGCACCGCGTACTCGTGCTGCAGCGAGCCGTCCTTGATGCGGGCGACGATCGGCGCCGCCGCCTCCAGGGCCGCCGAGCGGCCCTCGGCCGAGTCGAGGTCGTGCTCGTCCACCACTGAGCGCAGCGCGAACTCGAACAGCCGAGACCGGCCCTCCACCAGCTCACGGACCGCCACGTCGCCCTTGGCCAGGCGCAGTTCGCAGGGATCCATGCCGCCTGGGCTGATCGCGATCGAGGTGCGGGCGGCGAACTTCTGGTCGTCCTCGAAGGCGCGCAGCGCTGCCTTCTGCCCGGCCGCGTCGCCGTCGAAGGTGAAGACCACCTCGGAGCGGGAGTTGTCCATCAGCAGCCGGCGGAGGATCTTGATGTGGCCCTCGCCGAAGGCGGTGCCCGAGGTGGCGATGGCCGTGGTCACGCCCGCCAGGTGGCAGGCCATGACGTCGGTGTAGCCCTCGACGACGACCGCCCGGCCCTCCTTGGCGATGTCCCGCTTCGCGAGGTCGATGCCGTAGAGCACGTGCGACTTCTTGTACAGCGGCGTCTCGGGGGTGTTGAGGTACTTGGGGCCGTTGTCGTCCTCGCGGAGCTTGCGGGCGCCGAACCCGACGACCTCACCGGTGATGTCGCGGATCGGCCACATCAGGCGGCCCCGGAACCGGTCGATCGGGCCGCGCCGGCCGTCCTGGGAGATTCCGGAGAGGATGAGCTCCTTGTCGGTGAAGCCGCGGCCGCGCAGGAAGCGGGTGAGGTGGTCCCAGCCGGCGGGGGAGTAGCCGACGCCGAAGTGCTCGGCGGCGGCCTTGTCGAAGCCGCGCTCGTCGAGGAAGCGCCGGCCGATCTCCGCCTCGGGTGAGTCGAGCTGCTCGGCGTAGTACGCGGCGGCGGCCCGGTGCGCCTCGACCAGCCGGGTGCGCTCGCCCTGCTGGCTGGCCCGGCCGTAGCCGCCCTCCTCGTAGCGCAGCGTGATGCCGGCCTGGGCGGCGAGGCGCTCGACGGCCTCGGAGAAGGACAGGTGGTCGACCTTGCGCACGAAGTCGAGAGTGTCCCCGCCCTCCTGGCAGCCGAAGCAGTGGTAGAAGCCCTTGCTGGGGCTGACGTGGAAGGAGGGCGACTTCTCGTCGTGGAAGGGGCACAGCCCCTTGAGGTTGCCGCCGCCCGCGCTGCGCAGCTGGAGGTACTCCGAGACCACGGCGTCGATCGGGACCGCGTCCCGTACCGCCTTCACGTCCTCGTCATTGATCCTGCCCGCCACGTCAGAAGTGTACGGCGCCGCACCGACACCTCCGAGCGGTCACCCGGCCGCCGCACCCAGCTCCCGGACGAAGACGAAGTGCGGGCCGACGCCCGGTATGACGAACTCGGGACCGAAGGTCCGGTAGCCGTGCCGCCGGTAGAAGCCCCCGGCCTCGGTGCGGCCGTTGCACCACACCACGTCGGCGCCCCGGGCGAGGGCCTGCGCGGTTCCGGCGGCCAGCACCGCCGCGCCGTAGCCCCGGCCGCGGACGTGTGCGGCGCTCGCCATGCCCCGGATGCGGAACCCCGTCCCGCCCGGCCCGCCCGGGTCGGGGAAGCCTTCCGGGTAGAAGCTGCCGCAGGCCAGGACGCGCGGCCGGTCCCCGTCGTAGGCGGCGATGTGGAACGCCCCCGGTTCGGCGTCCTCGGCGAACTCGGCCGAGGCGGCCGGCAGCCCGGGGCGCAGCACCTCCCAGCGCAGCGCGAATATCTCAGGCAGCGGCACCACGGCGGTACGGGTCGTCATGCGGTCACTCTAAGGTCCGTCCACCCGGGGAGCGCTCCTGCGGCAGGAACAGCACCGAGTTCACGTAGCGCACGTGCGGGGCGAGCGTGCGGCGCAGCAGGCCGTGCTCGGCGACGTGCGCGGTCCGCGCCTGGTGCCCGGCGAGGTCGAAGTCGGCGAGCGGGACCCACTCGCGCCGCGGCAGCACCCAGCCGCGGTAGCCGTGGGAGTCCAGCAGGTCCACCACCGGCCCGAACGGCTGGATGCGGGACTCCAGCTCGACGAAGAGCGCCGGCTGCCAGCGCAGCACGGTCCGCTCGGCGCCGTGCAGCACCGCCCGTTCGCTGCCGTCCACGTCGATCTTCAGCAGCCGCACGTCGGTCAGCTCCAGGGAGTCCACCGACAGGCAGGGCACCTCCAGCCGGTCGGCGTGTACCGCGTCCCGGCGCACCAGGGAGGACACGCCGCGGTCGCCGCGTCCGCCCGGCGGCAGCCACAGCGTGGCGCTGCCGGCGTGGTCGGCCGCGGCGGCCTGCAGTACCTCGACGTTGCGCGGCGTCGTGGCGCGCAGCACCCGGGCCAGGTGCGGCACGGGCTCGACGGTGACGACCCGGTCCACGCGCCGGGCCAGGCGGCGGGTCCACGGCCCGTACCAGCCGCCGATGTCGACGGCCGTGCCGCCGGGCGGGCAGAAGTCCGCCAGCCGGCGCAGCTCCGGCTCGAAGCGCGGGTACAGCGCGGCGGCGGTGGTGGCGACCAGCCGGGGCGGGAGGCGGGGCCCGAGCCGGGCGGCGAGCGTCACGGGGTGCCGGCCCGCTCGCTGAAGCGCGCGTGCTCCTCGTCGCTGACCGGTTCGCCGGAGGAGGGCAGGAGCTGGGGGATGCCGTCCACTATCGGGTAGCGGCGGCGCAGCCGCGGGTTGTACAGGGCGTCGCCGTCGTCCAGGAGGGTCAGCGGGCCCTTGTCCAGCGGGCAGGCGAGGATCGTGAGCAGCGGGTCGTCAGGTGACATGGCGGGTGCCTTCCGGGCGGGGGGTGCGAGGTGTCGCGTTGATGGTTCGGCCGGCCCGGGGTCCGGGACCGGCGGGGGGACGGGACGTGCCGCCCACCGGGGGTTCCGGTCTGGACGGCTCCGGCCGCGGGGGGTCGGGGCGCGCGGGGCGGCCCGCCGGGAGGGCGGGCCGGTGGGACGCGGGCGGGGCAGCGGCGGCGGGCGGTGCGGGGGTGTGCCCGTCCGGGACGGGCCGTTCGGCGGGCGGTTCGGAAACGGGCGCGTCGGGTTCGGGCGGTTCGGCGCCGGGCGCCGGCTCGTCGTGGCGGGGCAGCATCAGCAGCACCGACACCGCGAGCAGTGAGCCGCCCAGCCGCAGAGCGAGCCGCAGCGGCTCCTCGGGCAGCGGCTCGGCGAACGCGATCGTGCCGGCGGCGACGGTGAACAGGAACGTCACCGTGGTGCACACCGGGACCACCAGCGACGCGCGGCAGCGCTGCAACGCGGTCTGGGAGAGCACCAGGCCGGTGGAGCCGGTCACCAGCAGCAGGTACGGGTAGGGCGAGGTGAGCGCGGCGGACACCGTGGCCATGACACCCGCCGGGTCCAGCAGGCCCGCGACGCCCTTGATGGCGAGCGAGCTGACGCCGTACAGGAATCCCACCGCCACGCCGTAGGGCACTCCGGCCGTCGGCAGGCGGTGCCGCCGCCGGGAGCGGCGCTCGGCGGCGACGAACAGGCCCAGGCCGGTGGCCAGCGCGGGTATGCAGATGGCGAGCATCACCGGCGCGGGTGCGAGTCGGCTGATCGCCTCCTCGCTGCCGCGCAGCGAGAAGACGATCATGACGAGGGCCGCGATGATCGCCACCATCGACTGGCGCTCGCGTCCGCTGGGCTTCTCCCCGAGGAACACCGAGGACAGCAGCATCAGCATCACCAGGCCGGTGACGAACAGCCCCTGCGCCGCGATCAGCGGCAGCGTGCGGTAGACCACCAGCTGCGCCACGAAGCCCGCGCCGAGCGAGAGCGCGCCGAGAATCCACAGCGGGCTGCGCAGCAGGTGCAGCACCAGCGCGGCCGGACGTCCCGCGGACAGCGGTGGCAGGCCCGTCAGCGCCCGCTTCTCCACCACGAAGCCGATGCTGATGAGGAGATTGGCCAGCAGCGCCGCCGCCACGCCCCACCACATGGTCAGTCGTCCTTCCGCCGCCGGGCGTGCACCAGGAGGATCGACGCCAGCGACGGAGCGTGGCAGGCCAGCCTGTCCAGCGGGCGCAGCGGCCGGGGTACGTCGTGGTACGGGGCGCCGGTGATGCGCACGATGTCGAAGCCCGCCGCGGGCAGCATCGAGCGCAGCGCCCGCGCGGTGTACAGGCGCAGGTGCCCGACCACCTGCGAGCCGGGCCGCCCGTGGATGCCGCGCATCGACACCTCGGAGAAGACCGGCTGCACGCCGGCGAGCAGCAGGCCGCGGTTGTACCAGGCGGCCAGGTTCGGGGTGGACAGCAGCAGGTGGCCGCCGGGTCGCAGCACCCGGCGCAGCTCGTCCAGTGCCGCGTCCGGGTCGACCAGGTGCTCGATGACCTCGCTGAACAGCACCGCGTCGGCCGCGCCGGTGGCGATCGGCAGCCCGGGGTCGGTGAGTTCGCCGCGTACCGCGGTCAGGTGGGCGGACGCCCGGCGCAGCGCGTCCTGCGACCAGTCCACGCCCACCACCCGGTGCGCGGCCAGCACGTCGGCGGCGGTGCCCGCGGCGCTGCCGTCGCCGCAGCCCACGTCGATGATGGTGCTCGGGAGCGGGCCGAGCGCGCGGGCCAGCACGGCCGCCTGGCGGCGGGACCGGTCCGCGCCGGAGGCCACCGGGGTCGCCGGGTTCTCGTACAGCTGCTGGAGGCTGCTGGGCGCGGCGCTCATCGGCCGGCCTCCGGTCCGTCGAGCGCGGTCGAGGTGAGGCACTCGGCGAACAGGGCGGCGAACCGCTCACCCGCCGCGTCGTCCAGCCGGTGCCGCGACCAGCGCAGGGCCAGTTGCAGCCGGCCGCCCACGGAGATGGTGGTGACGCTCACCCCGCGCGGCATCCGGGCGGGTGCGGAGACCCACACCGCGCTCGCCGCACCCGCGTCGCCGAAGTCCAGCGGGTAGGCGAGGCGGCCGAGGTTGGACAGCAGCGTGGTCGACGCCCACGGCCCGGCCGCGCTGCGCAGCAGCCGGGTGCCAGCTGCCCGCAGCCCCACCGGCAGCACCGGTGTGGTCAGCAGGTCGCCGCTGAACCCCAGCTGCGGCCGGGCGGCGGCCTTCCAGGCGCGGGTGCGGGCCGCGGTGGCCCGCAGCAGCTGCTCGACGTCCTCGGGGCGGTGCTCCTCCTTGCCGAAGGTGACCTCCACCAGGCGGGTGCCGTTGCCGATGGGCATCTCGGCGGTCCGCGGCCGGTCGTCCACCGGCATGGTGATGCGCACCGGGTGGGCACGCCGCCCGTGCTGCTCGTTCCACCGGATGCTCGTCAGGCAGGTGGCCACGAGCAGCTGGTCGTTGACGGTGTAGGGGGCGCCGCGCGGGCGGGTCGGCAGCGGCAGCTCGGCGATGTGCATGCCGTTGCCGCCGGTCGGCCCGCGGCGGGCCCCGCCGCGGTCGGCGGCGATCCGCACCGGCCGGGCCCAGTTGGACCCGGCCGGTGGCGGCTCGGCCGCCGATCCCGACGACGGCGAGGTCCCGGCGCGTACCGGGGCGGGGGCCGGCGCGTTGTCCGCGCCCCCGTACAGCTCGGCCGCGGTGGCCAGGACCCGCAGGCACGCGGGTCCGTCCAGCGCGGTGTGGTTGACCGAGACGACCAGCACCGAACCGCCGGCGGCGTGGCCCTCGCCGGGACCGCCGGGGTCGCCGGGGTCGATGGGACCGCCGGGGTCGACGACCTCGATGCGCACCGGAGGCGAACCGGTGAGCGGCGGGATCTCGGAGACGGCCCGCTGGCGGGCCTGGGCGAGGGTGCCGCCGGGGCGCCCGACCGGTTCACGGTCGGGCCCCGCGGTGACCTCCCACGCGTAGCCCCGGTCCCACCACCGGTGCCGGGCCTGCCGGACAAGCACCCGGGGGTGCTTGTCCAGCGCGTCCCGAACGGCCTCGCGCAGGCGGTCGACGTCGATCCGGCCGGGCAGGTGGATCTCGATGTGCACGGTCTCCGGCTCGTCCTCGACGAGGCAGTGCCGGGAGATCTCGTCCACGGTGGGAAACGGGATCCGCTGCACGGTGGTCATCGGTTGGCTTCCTCACCAGGGGGTTGGGACTTGTCCAGACGGGTGCGCGGCTGCGGCACGGTCGCCGGTTCGGGCGCCGCACCGGGCGGCGGCGGGGGCGCCACCGGACGGGTCGCGCCGCGGTGTGCGTGCTGCGGTGCGGACGACTCCTCCCGGACCGGTGCGGTGACCAGGGCCGCCACCAGCGCCACCAGCGCCAGCGCCTGGGCCAGGTGCCCGAAGGCGCCCGTACCCTCGGCGAACCCGGACGTGGCGCCCAGCGCCGCGACCACACCGGCGCCGAGCATGCCGGCCAGTGCGATCGGCGGCAGCAGCGTCGGCCGCCACCAGGCCACCAGGGCCAGCACCGGCACGACCAGGGCGAACGGCCCCGACACCACGATCATGACCGCGGTGAGCGCCACCGTGCCCAGCACCCAGCCAGGCGCGGGCGGCTGCTGCTCACCCATCGGGGTGCCGGAGCGGCGTCCGAGCAGGGCCAGTACGGCCAGCGCGACGATGCCGAGGAGTCCTGCCACCATCCCGCCCTTGTACCAGGTGGCGGGCGTGTACTCCAGAGCCACGGTGCCGCCCGCTCCCTCGGGGATGAGGAAGCCCTGCTGCCAGCCGTCGAGCCGCAGCGAGGTCAGCTCCTTGCCGTCCAGCGTCGCCTTCCAGCCGCGGTTGGCGTTCATGTGGGTCCGCAGGTACGAGGCCTGGCCCTCGCCGACCTGGACCGAGCGGGAGTCGCCGGCCCAGTCGCGGGCGGTGACCGACCGCTTGGCGCCCGTGGCCTGCGGCGCGGTGTCGCCGCGGGTGAGGGTGATGTCGGTGATCGCCAGCGGACCGGCGCCGCCGGCCTCCACGATCTGGTCCCCGGCCTCCAGCTCGACGCTGCCGTTCCGCTCGTCGCCGGCGCACAGCTCGACGTCGACCGGGCGGCGCTCCGTCAGGTCGCGGACCGAGCCCGAGACCTTGGTGGCGTGCATCGTGCCGTTGACCGCGATCGCCGGGCCCTCACCGCAGGCCAGCTCGAAGGTGCGGCCCGCGGGCGGCGGGCCGACCCGGAACTCCTCCAGGGCGGGCAGGTAGATCTCGTTGAGACCGACCGGCAGCTGCAGGTCCTCACCCGCGAGCGGGTTGTGCAGGGTGCGCGGCGCCGTCTTGGTGATGGTGAGCGTCAGCTCGTCCGTCTCCATGGCCTCGAAGCGCGCCCAGCCGTTGTTGTCGACGGCGGTGGTGACCGCGCCGTCCGGCGAGGTGATCTGCACCTCGGCCGGGCGGGCGGAGATGCCGCCGGCGCCGGAGAGCACCATCGAGGAGATCTCGCGCTTCTCCGGCCACTTCAGGTGGATGACGGGCCGGTCCCCGGCGATCCACGCCGTGGTCAGGTCGCCGTCCACCAGGTTGCGGGCGCTCAGCGAGGTCCCGGTGGGGCTGGTGGACTCCGCCGACGCCGTGATGCGGTCCCGCGATCCGGGAGCGACCTGGTCCAGCAGCTCGTCCAGGGCCCGGCCCGGCACCGGCAGCGCGCTGGCGGTCAGCGCGTGCTCGCCGTCGTTGGAGGTGCGGAACTTGCGGTGCAGCCCGGACTCCGCGCCGACCGGCTCCAGACCGCCGGGGTCGGCGGTGCGGTGCAGGGAGTAGACCTCCGCGTCGGTGGCGGTGTCCGGAGCGTCGTTCGGCAGCGTCAGCAGCCGGGTGACCTGCACGTCCGGGATCTCGATCTCGGAGAAGCCGGCGCCGGTGAGTCCGGGCCGCCCCTCCTGGGAGCCGGTGATGGTCAGCTTCAGCCACTTCGCCTCGCCGCGCGGCGCCTTGACGCGCTGCGAGGTGGCCTCGGCCTGGAGCGTGCTCTCGGTGCGGCCCTGGTCGGTCTCGACGCGGACCGAGGTCGGCGCCGGGCGGAGCCCGTCACTGGCCAGCGGGGTGACGTCGATGGTGCCGGGGATGTCCGTCGGCTCGTCGAACTCGATGCGCAGCCACTCGCCGGTGCTGTCGCCCGTGCTGCCCTCGGCCCAGGCCGTGTCGGGGTCGCCGTCGAAGGCGTTGACCGGGTCGAAGCCGGGCAGGTGGAACAGCCAGTTGCCGCTGCTGGAGGCGGTCACCGACTTGGCGCCGCGCAGCGTGGCGACCGTCTGGTGGCGGGTGCCGTCGACGGGCAGGATCTGCTTGGGCTCCGCGCCGGGGTTCTGCGCGCTGCCGGTGTGGTTCCGCTCCTTCGCCGTGTAGGTGTACGAGGTGTTGTTGTTGACCAGCCCGAAGCGGGTGTCCGCCCGGCGCAGGCCGTCCGCGGTGACCCGCAACGGCGGCGCGTCGAGCCCGGGGTGGGCGTCCCCGGTGAGGATCGCGGCGCGCTCCCGGAACGAGGGGTCGGCCGAGAGCTGCAGCAGCGCCTCCGGTCCGCCGCTGACCTGCGCGGTGTCAGCGACGGGCTGCACGGCGACGCTGCCCGGGCGGGCGGCGTTGTCCGGCTCGTAGATCTCCACGGCGCGCTGCCGCGGGTAGAAGCCCTGGATCTCCACGGGCGTGTTGGGGGCGATGCGGCCACCGGTCGTCAGCGGGCCGAAGCCCTCCACCTTCCGGTACCCGGAGGCCTCCAGCGTGCGCTTGACGATCTGCGGCGGCACGTAGCCCAGCTGGTCCGGGTCGAGGTCGTTGCGGACCACGACGTGGTACAGGCCGGCCCGGCCGAGGAAGTCGGCGAGTCCGGGCACCTCCCCGCCGCTCATCAGGGCCTGCTCGACCGCGTCGAGCGCCCGGCGCTCACCGGGAGTGCCGAACGGCACGTAGTCGCGCTGCGCCCAGGGCGAGTCGGCGAGCACGTGCAGCGGCTGGTCGATGGGCGAGCCCCAGGTGTAGATGCCGTGCGCGGTGGCCGGCACGACCAGCGCGCGGGTGCGGGGCGAGTTGTCCGCGAGCCAGTCCGCGGTCTGCTCCCAGTGCTTGGGCAGTGCCTTGAAGGCACCGGGCTGGAGCACCGCGCCGGTGATGTAGGGCAGGGCCAGCGCCGGCAGCACCAGCACCGCGGCGAGCACCGGCACGAAGCGCCGTGCGCGGGCCGGGCCGACGCCGTGCGGGCCGCTGCCTCGGGCCAGCAGGTGCGCCAGGCCGAGGGCCAGCGCCAGGGCCAGTCCGGGCTGGAACTTGTAGATGTTGCGGAACGGCTTCAGCCATCCGTTCAGCCAGCCCTGGAAGCCCTCGGCGAAGGGGGCGCCCAGCGCACCGCCGTAACCGGCGAGCATGACGAGGCTGACGACGAGGGCGGTCAGGACCAGCCAGCGACGCTCGGGCATGTCCCGGCGAGCCAGACCGGCCAGGCCGAGCGCGGCGGCCAGCGCGCTGCCGAGCACCGCGAGTACCGAGGTGGCCATCATCCAGCCGGCGGGCAGCCACGCCTCACCGAAGTTGAGGTACGCCACCCAGTTGCCGGCGCCGCGCAGCATCTCCGCGGCGGACATGGTGCTGGTGGTGTTGATGGCCTGCTCGACGTACGGCATGAAGTCCTCGCCGTACGAGCCGAGCAGCAGCAGCGGGACGACCCACCACAGGGTGGCAAGGATGACGCCCGGCACCCACCACACCAGCAGGCCGGTGCGTCGGGAGCCGGTGCGGCTGAGGATGTAGAGGCCGGCCGGCAGGAGGGCGGCCAGCGTGGAGGCGGCGTTGACGCCGCCCATGAAGGGGATGACGAGGGCCGAGCGGATCGCCGCGGACCGGGCGGACAGCGTCGCCGAGGCGAGCGGCAGCAGCACCCAGGGCAGCACCGCGCCGGGCAGCGCGCCGGCCGAGGTGGAGCCGACGATGATGGTGAAGGTCGGCCACAGCGCGTAGGCCGCCGCACCCAGCAGGCGGGTACCGGGCGAACCGACGCGCAGGCGTTCGGCGAGCCTCAGCGCGCCCCAGAAGGCAGCCGCCACGACGAGCGACACCCACAGGCGCTCGGCCAGCCAGACGGGTATCTGGAGCAGGTCGGCCAGGGCGTAGAACGGCAGCATCGGGAAGACGTAGCCGATGTACTGGTCGGCGATGCCGCCGAAGCCGGCGCCGTCGGACCACAGCTGGCCCAGGTCTCCGAGGAACTTCCACGGGTCGGTGGCGACACCGAGCTTGGTCTCGAAGGTCATGTTGCCGGGAGCGGCGATGACAAAGGCGAGGAGAACCGCGGCGTAGAAGCCGAACAGCCAGCGTCGGCTGCGGGGTTTCTCCTCCGATTCCGGCTCCGGGCCGTCGCCTCTCAGGTGGAGCGTGGAATCAGTCGTCGACATGGGGACACCGCCGGAGAATGAGGAGGAGGTTCCAGGTGGCGATTTCGCGCAGCCCCGGGACACGGGTGATGGCACCGGTCAGGAACGGCCAGTAGCGGGAACGGGCCGAGACGATCTCGACGTCGTCGCGTCCCCTGACGTGGCGCAGTGTGGGACCGATGTGCACGGCGAACAGGTTCTCGCCGAGGGTGTGCTTGGCCTCCTGGCCGTGGCGCCGCCGGTAGCGCGCCCGGGCCCGGTCGTGGCCGAGGTAGTGCCAGGGGGCGGTTTCGTGACCGCCCCAGGGGGAGTACCAGTTGGTGAAGGCGACGTAGATCAGCCCGCCGGGGCGGGTGACACGCACCATCTCGCTGAGGAACGTCTGCGGGTCGGCGACGTGCTCCAGCACGTTGGAGGAGAAGCAGACATCCGCGGCGCCGTCGGCGACGGGCAGCAGGTAGCCGTCGGCGAGCACGGCGCCCTCGGGGCGCCTGCCGCCGGCGTGCAGTTCGCGGAGGTCGGGTTCGAAGAGGTAGCTGTGCGCGCCGCGGCGGCGGAACTCCTCGGTGAAGTGCCCGCTGCCGCCGCCGACGTCGACCACGGTCGCGCCGCGCAGCGGTGTGTACCGCTCGACCTGTGAGGCGGCGTCCCTGGCAAGCATGCCGTAGGCCACCTCGGGGTCGTTCTGCTCGTTGAGAAAGGCCCGGAACAGCGAGACCGATCTGCGGATGGACGGGTCTTTCACGTGCTGCGGTTCACCCCCTGCCCGCTGGACGGGTCGCGGCGGCGAACGCCTCCGCGGCCACCGCGCGGAACCCCTGGACCGTGTTCGACCAGCGGAAGCTCTCCGCGCGAGTGCGGGCCGCGCGGCCCATCGCGCCGCGGCGCTCCGCGGACAGGGCGAGCGTGCACCAGGCGGCGGCGAAGGAACTCTCGCCGCGGGCCAGCAGCCCGGTGGAGCCGTGCTCGATCGAGTCGCGCAGGCCGGGTATGTCGAAGCCGACGGCGGGTGTGCCGCGTGCGGCGGCCTCCATCACCACCAGGCCCCACCCCTCGACCATCGAGGGGTGCAGCAGCAGCCACGCCTCACACAGCAGGCGGTGCTTCTCCGCCTCGCTGACGTGCCCGGCGAAGGTGACGCCGGGTCCGGCCATGGCTTCCAGCCGGGCGCGTTCGGGCCCGTCGCCGACGATGACCAGCCGGCCGCCGGTGACCGGGCGGACCCGCTCCCACAGCCGGAGCAGCAGGTCGATGCGCTTGTACTCCACCAGGCGCCCCATGGCGAGGAACACCGGTTCGGCGGAGGTCGGCGCGAGCTGGCCGGGGTCCTCCACCCCGTTGTGCACGATGCGGATCTGCTCGTCGGGCACGCCGAGGTTGCTCAGCGCGTCCGCGGTCGAGCCGGACACGGCCACCATCAGGTTGCCGCGGTGGGTTCCGGCCAGGGCCCAGTGCTCCAGGCGGCGTCCCAGCCGGGCGGCGGGACCGGGGTAGCGCATGCCCCACAGGTCGGTGTGCACGTGGTTGACGAGGCACAGAGTGGGACCGCGGTGCCACAGCGGCGCCAGGTAGGGCATGCCGTTGCAGACCTCGACCAGCAGGTCGCAGTCCCCGACCTGCCGCGTGAGGGCGCGGCGGGCACGGAGGAAGTGGCCGGCGTCGCCGCCGGCGGAGACCACCCGGTAGTCCCGGTAGGCCGCCGGGCCGCCGCACAGCAGCGTGACCTGGTGGCCGTGGTCGGTGAGACCCGCGGCGATCCGGTCGATGAGCAGTTCGGAGCCGCCGGCGGCCGGATTGCCCAGGTCGCGCCGGGCGAGGAAGACGATCCTGCGCGGCGCGGCCGGGGAGCCGGAGGAGGCGGGGGAATGGTGGAGGACGGACTCGGAGCCGCCGGCCTCGGCGGAGCGCCGCGGCGCCGGAGCAGCCGCTGCACGGGCGGCAACCGGTGGTACGTGCTGGGGCATCGGTGCTCCAACTCGTCTGAGGGTGAGCGGGGTGGGCTGTGTGGCGGAGCGGGAGCCGGGGGCGCGGCTGGTATGGAACGCTCAGTTTTCGCCGCGGTCGACGATCGGGCTACTCACCGAGGTGACAATTTGCCCTCGACTTACTGGCGAGTCTCATCATCGCGGCGAGCTTCCGTGTCGCGGGAGCGTCCCCGGGCGACGAGTACCGCGCCGACTCCGGCCAGAAGCAGACCGGCGATACCACCGGCGGCCGGCACGGTCTCGCCGACCAGCTCCAGCCGCTTGCTGTCCGCCGAGGCCAGGTCCACCTGGGTGCGCTGCGTCTTGGTGTCGAACGACAGTCGCTTGCTCTCCAGCAGCACCACCGCGTCCTTGTCGCTGCCGGGTGCGCGCAGGGTCAGACGCGGGCCGATCGACGCCTTGAGGATGCGGCCGGTGCGCTCGTCGACGATCAGCTCGACGCCGGAGTTCGCGTACCACTCCTCGGCGTTCACCTGGGGGCGGTCCGGCAGGCCGACCAGCCGGCCGGGCACCTGGCGCGAACCGGACCGGGTGGGCTCGACGCTGCCCGTGAAGCGCATGCCCTCGTAGCCCTGGACCTTCGCCCGGTCCTGGTAGCGGAGCGGCACGGTGTCCTTCAGCGTGCCGTCCCACCAGCGGTAACTCTTCTCCTCCACGCCGAAGGGGAACTTCAGGTAGGCGTCGCCCTGGAACCGGCGGGGCGCCTCGTCGCAGCAGTGGACCGGCTTGTTGGTCGCTCGGTCGGTGACCCAGCGCTCGGTGGTCCACAGGAACGACCGGCGCGGGTCCCCGTGCGGCAGCGTCTCGGGGTTGTCGATCGTCGTCGACACGTCCCAGACCGCGACGTCGTTCTTCTCGCTCTCCGAGACGTTGCCCAGGACGCGGCGCGTGATGGTCAGGCTCTGGTCGTCCTTCGTCTCCAGGGCGGCCTGGTCGAAGTACCGGCCCTTGCCGGTGAAGACGGTCGTGGTGTCGATGTCGATGGGTGTGCGTTTGGCTCTGGGTTCCACGTACCAGGCCAGCATCGGGGCCAGGACCAGCAGAAACACGCCGAATCCCAGGAGGATCAGCGACAGTGGAGAGGCGGAACGGCGCATGCGGGTGCTCCCGGGTGATGGTGGTGCGCGTTCATACAACAAATGAAGACAGTCGGTAACACCTGTCTGGGCCGGTGACCGTAGGCGAACTCTTGACAGCACGTCAATGCCCTTCCACACTCAGCAGACGAACTGGTGTCGGGGGCGACTGCTGGTGCCGTGCATCCGTGCAGAGAGGTCCGCAGCACCATGCCCAGACTCCTCGCAGCCGCTCTGACCTGCCTCGCCGCGGCGCTTCTCGCGGTGGGGACGGCGTTCGGGGCGGTCGCTCTCCTCAACGCCTCCCCGGAGCAGCCCAACGTGCCGCTGGTCCACTTCCCCCAGCAGGGGGCGGACGACAGCGTTGACGGTGAAGCCTCCCCGGACGACTCGGCGGGAGGTTCGTCACCCGCCACCGACGAGGAGTGATCATGACCGTCACGGTGGACTCCGCCTGGCGGGACGTCCCGCCGGTCAGGGTGCGGACGTTCACCGAACGGGCCCGGAACGAGATCCCGGTGCTCGCGGAGGACATCCTGCGGGAGATCCGCCGCGAGTACCCCACGCTTCCGGTGATCCTCGACGAGTCGGGCGAGCCGATGTCCCTCGTCGGCATCCGGCGGGCGCTGGAGCACTTCGTCGAGCACCTCGCCACCGGCCTGGGCAGTCCCCACGTTCACCCGCCCGTCTTCCAGGAGTTCGGCCGGGGCGAACTGCTCCAGGGCCGCAGCCTCGACTCCCTCCAGGCCATCTACCGGCTCGGCGTGCGTCTGGCCTGGCGGCGGCTCGCGGAGATCGGGCAGCAGGCGCAGATCCCCGCGCCCGCCATGTACGAGCTGGCCGAGTCGGGGTTCCAGTACCTCGACGGGCTGGTCGCGGAGTCCGTCCGCGGCTACGCGGAGGCCGCCGCCCGGCAGGCGGGCGAGCGGCTGCGCCTCCAGCGGCGGCTGCTGGATCTGCTGCTCACCGAGCAGCACCGCGACGACAGCTCGCTGCAGACGATGCTCGCCGAGCGGGCCGCCCGGATCGGCTGGCCGCTGCCGGAGAGCCTGGCCGTCGCCGTGCTGGTCCGGCCGGCCCGCGAGTCGGTACCCCCCGCGGTGGGCCCCGACGTACTGCTCGACATGGAACGCGAGCAGCCGCTCATGATCGTGCCCGACCCGGACGCGGCCGGCCGCGCCGAACTGCTGCGCCGGGCGACGGCCGGGTGGACGGGCGCCATCGGCCCGCCCGTGCCGCTGTCCGACGCCGCGAAGTCGCTGCGCTGGGCGCAGTGCGCGGTCGCCCTGATGGAACACGGACAGCTGCCCGGCGGCGGCCTGCTGCACTGCACCGAGCACACCGAGGCGCTGGTGCTGCTGCCTCCGGCCGAACTCATCGACGACCTCGGCCGCCGGCTGCTCGCCCCCCTCGCCGACTGCGGCCCCACCCACTCCCGCCGCCTGGCCGAGACCCTGCTGGCCTGGCTGGAGACCCGTGGCGGCGCGCCCGAGGTCGCCAACCGGCTGGGCGTGCACCCGCAGACGGTCCGCTACCGGCTGCGGCAGATCAGGGAGCTGTGGGGCGACGGCATCGACGACCCCGACATGCGCTTCGCCATGGAGCTGGTGCTGCGCGCCAAGCGCCTGCGCGGCGAGCTGGGCTGACCCGGCGCCGAGCCGGGCGTCCCCGCCGTCCCCCGCCCGCACGGCGCCGACCGTTGCCCGTACGTGACCGGCCCGGATACGCTGCGTTCGTCATACCGATCAGCTTTCGAGGTTTCGAACGCGGGGTCGGCCGGAAACGGCCCCCCGACGAGGGGAGGGCCGGCGATGGGGCGTCACGTACCGGCGGTGACCAGAGCGCTGGACATTCTTGAACTCTTCCTGGAGGGCGACGGCACCCGGTCAGCCCCGGAGATCACCCGCTGCCTCCAGCTGCCCCGCACCACCGTGCACGAGCTGGTCACCACGCTCACCGCCCGCTCCTACCTGGCTCCGGAGCCCGGCAGCCCCGGCCGCTACCGGCTGGGGGTGCGCACCTACCAGCTCGGCAGCCGCTACGCCGAGCAGCTGGACCTGGCCCGCGAGGGGCACCAGGTCGCCCGGTCCGTCGCGGACACCTGCGGTGAGACGGTGCACGTCGCCGTCCTGGAGCACGCCGACGTGCTGTACGTCGCCAAGGTCGACAGCACGCACGCCGTGCGCATGGTCTCCGCCGCAGGGCGGCGGCTGCCCGCCCACTGCACGGCGGTGGGCAAGATGCTGCTCGCCTCGCTGCCGCCGCAGGAGCTGGACGCGCGGCTGCCCGGTCCGGACGGACCGCCGCTGACCGCGTTGACCGCGCACTCCCTCACCTCGCCGGAGGAGCTGCGCGAGGCACTGGCGGAGGCGGCGCGGCGCGGCATCGCGGTGGAGGAGCGCGAGTCGAACCCGGACGTGAGCTGCGTCGCGGCCCCGGTCCGGGACGCCACCGGGGAGGTGGTCGCCGCGCTGTCGGTGTCGGTGCCGACCGTGCGCTGGACCGCGCAGCGCCGGAAGGAGCTGGAGGACCTCGTGGTGCGCGGAGCGGGCGAGCTGTCCGAGCGCCTGGGCCACCGGAGCGAGACGTGAGCGCCCGGCGGACACCCGAGGTGGCGGTGCGGGCCGAGGCCGTGCTCGGTGAGGGCCCGACCTGGGACCCGGCGACCGGCCGACTGCTGTGGGTCGACATCCTCTCCTCCCGCGTGCACGGCCTGCACCCCGCCTCTGGCCGCCGCACCGTGCTGGCCACCGAGCAGCCCGTCGGCGCGGCGAAGCCCACCACCGGTGGCGGACTGGTGGTCAACCTGCGCGACGGCGTGGGTGTCTACCCGCGCGAGGGCGGCTTCCGCTGGCTGCACCACGACCCGCAGCCGGGTCGCCGCGGCAACGACGCGGCGGTGGCGCCGGACGGCGCGCTGTGGGCAGGCACGATGCGCGACGACGAGCGGCCCGGCGGCGGCACGCTCGCCCGCCTGGCCCCGGACGGCACCCGCACCACGGTGCTGCCCTCGGTCACGGTCAGCAACGGCACCGGCTGGAGCCCGGACGGGCGGCTCATGTACTACGTCGACAGCCCCACCCGGCGGATCGACGTCTTCGACGTGCACCCGGACGGCGGGCCCGCGGGTGCGGCGGTGTCCGGACGCCGTCCGCTGGCGGTCATCGAGCCCGGGGCGGGCTGGCCGGACGGGCTGACCGTGGATGCCGACGGCTGCGTGTGGGTGGCGCTCTGGGACGGCGGCGCGGTCCGCCGCTACACCCCCGAAGGGCGGCTGGACCGTGTGGTGTCGGTGCCCGCCCCCCGGGTGACGGCCTGCGCCTTCGGCGGACCTGACCTGACCGACATCTACCTCACCACGGCCCGGATCGGCACCGACCCCTCCCGCTGCCCGCTGGCCGGTTCCCTGCTGGTGGTGCCCGGCGCGGGCCAGGGCCTGCCGCAGCCGGCCTTCGCCGGCTGATCCCGCCGCGTCGCATCGCGTCAACCCGCCCCGCCCGCCCTCGTCGCACGGCCCGCCCCGCCCGCCCCGCCCGCCGTCAGGGCGCGGGCGGGGTGCCCAGCATGCGCTGCAGCAGGTCGCGCAGCACGGTGCGCTCGGCCTCGGTGAGGCCTGCCAGCGGCTCCCGGGCGAAGTCGCCCAGTGACTCGCGCAGCCGGGCGCCCGTCTCCAGGCCGGGGTCCGTCGCCGCCGCCAGCTTCACCCGGCGGTCCGCCGTGTCCGGCCGCCGTTCCACCAGGCCGCGGCTCTCCAGCCGGTCCACGATGCCGGTCACGTTGGACGGCTCGCACTTGAGCTGCTCCGCTATCCGGCGCATGGGCGTCGGGCCGGCCAGCAGCAGTGCCAGCACCCGTGCCTGGGCGCCGGTGAGCTGGTAGCCGGCGGCGGCCTCGGCGTACTCCTCGTGGTAGCGGGCGACCACCGTGCCGATGAGCTCGACCACCTCGCGGGTCAGCGGATCGGCGGGGTTCCTGGGCGACGTCATGCACACCAGGATACCCACTTGGTTGACAACATGAAATATTCAGGTGCAGTGTTGTTTCAGAACCTGAAGCAACTGGAGGTGTTCCGCATGAGCCTGCCCACCACGGGACGTGAATGGCAGCTGACCGCCCGCCCCGACGGCTGGCCCACCACGGAGGACTTCGCCCTGAGGGAAGCACCGGTGCGTCCGCCCGGTGAGGGCCAGATCCTGGTCCGCAACCTGTACATGTCCGTCGACCCGTACATGCGGGGCCGGATGAACGACGTCAAGTCCTACGTGCCCCCGTTCAGGCTCGACAAGGCCATGGACGGCGGCGCCGTCGGTGTGGTGGTCGCCTCGGAGGCCGAAGGGTTCGCGCCCGGTGACCACGTGCTGCACCAGCTGGGCTGGCGGGAGTACGCCACGCTCGAAGCGCGGCACGCCACACCGGTCTCCCCCGACCTCGCGCCGCTCAGCGCCTACCTCGGCGTGCTCGGCATGCCGGGCCTCACCGCCTACGCCGGGCTGCTGGAGGTGGCCTCCTTCAAGGAGGGCGACGCGGTGTTCGTCTCCGGCGCGGCCGGGGCCGTCGGCAGCCAGGTCGGCCAGATCGCCCGGCTCAAGGGCGCCTCCCGGGTGATCGGCAGCGCCGGCTCGAAGGAGAAGGTCCAGCTGCTGACCGAGGAGTTCGGCTTCGACGCCGCCTTCAACTACAAGGACGGCCCGGTGGCCGAGCAGCTGGGCCAGGCCGCCCCTGACGGCATCGACGTCTACTTCGACAACGTCGGCGGCGAGCACCTGGAGGCCGCGATCGACAGCCTGCGCGTGCACGGCCGGATCGCCGCCTGCGGCATGATCGCCCAGTACAACGACAGCGAGCCGCCCGCCGCCCCGCGCAACATGGCGCAGATCATCGGGAAGCGGCTGCGGCTCCAGGGGCTGCTCGTCGCCGACCACGCCCCGATCCAGCAGCAGTTCGTCCAGGAGACCGCCGCCTGGATCAACTCCGGTGAGCTGCGGTACCGCGAGACGGTCGTCGACGGCCTGGAGAACGCGGCCGACGCGTTCCTGGGCATGCTGCGCGGCGCCAACACCGGAAAGATGGTCGTCGGCCTCGGCGACTGACCGCCCGCCGGGCAGGGGTGTGCCCCGAGCGGCCCGGCATCTAGACTCACCCCCGACCGGAGGGTCGTGGGCGCGAGCCCCCGGTCACTTCACTCCCCAGGAGGAACTCTTCATGTCCATCCAGCCCGTAGAGGTCGCCTACACCGCCGTCGCCACCGCGCAGGGCGGCCGGGACGGCCGCGTCGCCACTGACGACGGCCGGCTCGACGTGGTCGTCAACCCGCCGAAGGAGATGGGCGGCAGTGGCGAGGGCACCAACCCCGAGCAGCTGTTCGCGGCGGGCTACAGCGCCTGCTTCCAGAGCGCGCTCAGCCTCGTCGCCCGCCGCATGAAGGCGGACGTCACCGGTTCCACCATCACCGCGGAGGTCGGCCTCGGCAAGACGCCGGCCGGCGGCTTCGGCCTGACCGTCAACCTGACGGCCAGCATCCCGAACCTGGACGCCGAGACCACCCGCCAGCTGCTGGAGAAGGCGCACGAGGTGTGCCCCTACTCCGCCGCCACCCGCGGCAACATCGACGTCACGCTCACGGTCGCCTGACCGGCAGCGCTTCGGCGACAGGCCGTCCCCGCCCGTCGGCGGGGGCGGCCTGTCGCCTTGCCGGCGCGCGAGCGCCCGGTCCGCCCGGCGCCGAGGCCGTCAGGTGCCGACCTTGCGCTTGTTCCAGACGTCGAACCCGACCGCGGCCAGCAGCACCAGCCCTTTGATGACCTGCTGGAAGTCGGTGCCCACGCCCACCAGGGACATGCCGTTGTTGAGCACGCCCAGCACCAGCCCGCCGATCACCGCGCCCAGCACGGTGCCCACGCCGCCGGTCATGGAGGCGCCGCCGATGAACGCCGCCGCGATCGCCTCCAGTTCGAACATCAGGCCCGCCTGCGGGGTGCCGGCGTTGAGCCGGGCGGCGTAGACGCAGCCGGCCAGCGCGGCGAGCACGCCCATGTTGACGAACACCAGGAACGTGACGCGCCGGTCCTTCACCCCGGAGAGCTTCGCCGCCGCCTTGTTGCCGCCCAGGGCGTACACGTGCCGGCCCACGACCGCGTTGCGCATCACGAACCCCAGGCCGATCAGCAGGCCGCACATGACCAGCAGCACCACCGGTACCCCGCGGTAGCTGGCCAGCGTCATGGTGAACGCCGCCACCGCCGCGACCACCGCCCCCAGCTTGATCAGCCACAACCTGAACGGCAGCACGTCCAGTTCGTAGGCGACCTGCCTGCGCCGGTCGCGCCACTCCTGGAACAGCACGAACGCCAGCACACCGGCGCCCAGCAGCAGCGTCAGGTTGTGGTAGTTCGTGTGCGGCCCGACCTCCGGCAGGAAGCCCTGCGCCATGTTCTGGAACCCGCGCGGGAACGGCGACAGCGACTGCCCCTCCAGCACGATCTGGGTGGCGCCGCGGAACAGCAGCATGCCGGCCAGCGTCACGATGAACGACGGAATGCCCACATACGCGATCCAGAAGCCCTGCCAGGCCCCCGCGGCGGCTCCGATCAGCAGGCAGGCGCCGAGCGCCACCGGCCAGGGGAACTGGTGGTTGACCATCATCACGGCCGCCATCGCGCCGACGAACGCGCACAGCGAGCCCACCGACAGGTCGATGTGCCCGGCGATGATGACGATCATCATGCCCATCGCGAGGATGAGGATGTAGCCGTTCTGCTGGATCAGGTTGGAGACGTTGCGCGGCGTGAGCAGCGTGCCGTCGGTCCACACCTGGAACAGCAGCACGATCAGCGCGAGGGCGATGAGCATGCCGTACTGCCGCATGTTCGTCCGGACCGCGGTCAGCAGCGGACCGATCAGCCCGCCGCCGGAGGGAGGCGCGGCGGGCGCCTTCGGCCCGTCGGGCCTGGTGGTGGTGACCGGACTCATCAGGTCAGCTCCTGTCCTGGGTCATGTGGCGCATGAGCACCTCCTGGGTGGCCTCGGCCCGCGGTACCTCGGCGGTGAGCCGTCCGGCGGCCATGGTGTAGATCCGGTCGCACATGCCGAGCAGCTCGGGGAGTTCGGAGGAGATGAACACCACCGCCTTGCCGCGGGCGGCCAGCTTGTCGATGACGGTGTAGATCTCGGACTTGGCGCCCACGTCGATGCCGCGGGTCGGCTCGTCGAGGATCAGCACCTCGGGGTCGGCGTGGATCCACCGGCTCAGCACGACCTTCTGCTGGTTGCCGCCGCTGAGCCGGCCGACCTGCTCGAAGACGGACGGCGCCTTGATGTTCATCGACGTGCGGTAGCCCTCGGCGACCCGCCGCTCGGCGTGCTCGTCGACCACGCCGCGCCGGGCGAAGCTGCCGAGCGAGGCCAGCGAGATGTTGCGCCGGATGTCGTCGATCAGGTTGAGGCCGTACTTCTTGCGGTCCTCGGTGACGTAGGCGAGCCCGTGCCCGACGGCCTCCGGAACGCTGCGGGTGCGGACCTCGCGGCCGTCGATCCACACCGTCCCGGAGGCGTAACTGCCGTAGGAGCGGCCGAAGACGCTCATCGCCAGCTCGGTCCGCCCGGCGCCCATCAGCCCGGCCAGCCCCACGATCTCCCCGCACCGCACCTGGAGGGACACGTCGTCGACGACCTTGCGCTGGTGGTCCACCGGGTGGTGCACCGTCCAGCCGCGCACCTCCAGCGCCGTGCGGCCCGCGTCCTCGCCGCGGTAGGGGGTGCGCGGCGGGAAGCGGTGGTCGAGGTCGCGCCCCACCATGCCGCGGATGATGCGCTCCTCCGACACGGAGGCGATGCTGGTCACGTTGCTCACGTTTCCCGCTTCCGTCCCGGGGCCGTCCCGCACGGCGAGTGTCTCGACCGTGCGGCCGTCGCGGAGGATGGTGACGGAGTCGGCGACCCGGCGGATCTCGCCGAGCTTGTGCGAGATGAGGATGCAGGCGATGCCCTGGCCGCGCAGCTCCAGGATGAGGTCGAGCAGCTTGTCGCTGTCCTCGTCGTTGAGCGCCGCCGTCGGCTCGTCGAGGATCAGCAGCCGCACCTCCTTGGCCAGCGCCTTGGCGATCTCGACGAGCTGCTGCCGGCCCACCCCGAGATCGGCGATCCGCGTCTGCGGCCGGTCCGGCAGACCGACCCGCTTCAGCAGCCGGGCGGCGTGCCGGTGCGTCTCGCTCCAGCTGACCACGCCGCGGTGGGCGTGCTCGTTGCCGAGGAAGATGTTCTCCGCGATGGACAGGTGCGGGACGAGGGCGAGTTCCTGGTGGATGATGACGATGCCGCGCCGCTCGCTGGCCCGGATGTCGCGGAACGCCACGGGTTCGCCCTCGAAGAGGATCTCGCCCTGGTAGGAGCCGTGCGGGTGCACGCCGCTGAGCACCTTCATCAGCGTCGACTTGCCGGCGCCGTTCTCGCCGCAGATCGCGTGCACCTCGCCCGCCCCCACGGTGAGGTCGACCCCGGACAGCGCGGTGACCCCCGGGAAGGTCTTGGTGATGTCCCGCATCTGGAGGACGGGGCCGCTCACTTCAGCTGCCCCGCCTCGTAGTAGCCCTCCTCCACGAGCAGGTCGGTGTTGTCGCGGTCGATGCTCACCGGGTCGAGCAGGTACGCCGGCACGGTCTTGACGCCGTTGTCGTACGTCTTCTCGTCGTTGGTCTCGGGCTTGCCCCCGGTCAGCACCGCGTCCGTCATCTGCACCGCCTGCTTGGCGAGCTTGCGGGTGTCCTTGTAGACGGTCTGGGTCTGCTGCCCGGCGATGATCGACTTCACCGAGGCCAGTTCGGCGTCCTGCCCGGTCACGACGGGGTAGTCCTTGCCGGAGCTGCCGTAGCCGACGGACTTCAGCGCCGAGATGACGCCGATGGAGATGCCGTCGTACGGCGACAGCACCGCGTGCACGTCCTCGTCGGCGTAGTGCCGGCTGAGCAGGTCGTCCATGCGCTTCTGCGCGGTGCCGCCGTCCCAGCGCAGGGTGGTGACCTGGTTCATCTTGGTCTGGCCGCTGCGCACCACGAGCTGCTTGCCGTCCAGGTACGGCTTGAGCACCTGCTGGGCGCCCTGCCAGAAGTAGGTGGTGTTGTTGTCGTCGGGCGAGCCGGCGAACATCTCGATGTTGAACTTCTCTTCGGGGTTCTCCTCCAGCTTCAGGGCGTCCACGATGTACTGCGCCTGGAGCTTGCCGACCCGCTCGTTGTCGAAGCTGGCGTAGTAGTCGACGTTCTCGGTGCCGCGGATCAGCCGGTCGTAGGAGATGACGGGGATGCCGGCCTCCTTGGCGCTGCGCAGCACGTCGGTCAGCGAGGACCCGTCGATCGCGGCGACCACGAGGGCGCGGTGGCCCTTGGAGATCATGTTCTCCAGCTGCGAGACCTGGTTCTCGACCCGGTCGTCGCCGTACTGGAGGTCGGTCTTGTAGCCCTTCTCCTCGAACAGTTCGGCCATGTTGCGGCCGTCGGCGATCCAGCGCTCGGAGGACTTGGTCGGCATCGCGATGCCGACGGTCCCGCCCTCGGTGTCCTTGTCCGATCCGCCGCCGCGTCCCTCGCTCTGCCCGCAGGCGGTGAGGGCGAGGCTGAGGACGGCGGTGGCGGCGACTGCGGCTCGGGTGGTGCGCATGGTGGGTTCCTCCTTCTACAGGGCGGGAAAGCGGGTCAACTCGCCCGGCGACCGGGAGCCCAGCGGGGACATCCCGCCGTCACCCCCGAGGCGGGCCAGCAGGTCGAGGGCGAGCCGGCCGCGTCGCACCCGCTCCCGGGCGGAGCCCAGGGCGGCCTCACGCAGCTGGTGGCCGTACGGGTAGAGCGCCGGTGCGCGGCTCAGGCCGAACTTCAGGTAGATCGGCGCGGCGCAGCGGATCAGTTCGGCGACGTCGTACATCCGCACGTAGCCGCCGAGGTCGTCGGGCGCCTCCAGGTAGAAGTCCATCGGCGCGGCGGCGGTGCGCCGCATCTCGGCGAGGTGGTCCAGCGTCAGGTCCGAGGGCACGTTGACGGAGTCCGCGCCGAGCCGCTCGTGCAGCATGAACGAGTAGGGGTTGACCGGGCCGATGAGCGCGGACACCTTCAGGGTGGTGTCGGCTGGCAGCACGCCCTGGGCGCGCAGCCGGTGCAGCAGCCACAGCACACCCTCGTCGGCCACCAGCAGGCAGCGCACGCCCAGTTCGGCGGCCCGCAGGGCGTCCTCCACGCAGCCCGCGACGGCGTCGTGGCCCCTGGCGTGCAGTCCGGCGCCGCCGCTGTCGGTGCGGGTTCCGGCGCCGATGTCCCAGGAGCCGCGCGGCCCGGTGAACAGGCACAGTTCCACCCGGTGCGCGGCGCAGGCCTCCACCATCTCGGTGATCTCGGTGTCGGTCAGCATCCACACGCCGCTGCCCTGGCTGACGCGGTGCAGCGGGACGTCGAGGTCGGCGGCCTCCTTCAGTACGGCGGCCAGCACCTCGGGTCCCTCGACGGACGGGATCTCGGTGCGCCAGGTGCCGCCGTCGGGGAAGGACCGGGCGGACGGGGGAGGCCGGTGGTCGCCGGGCACGGGCAGGCCCAGGCGGGCGAAGGCGGACTCGGCGGGTCGCCGGGCGGGCGGGGAGGACTGGGCGGCGGGCGGGAAGGACTGAGCGGAGGTCACGGTGCTCCCGGTTCGAAATATCGGACAACGTTCGGGCTGGATGGCGAGCGGCGGGCGCGGTCGGCCCGCCGGGCGGTTCAGGGGCGCAGCAGGACCTTTCCCACCTCCGGTCGGCCGCTGCCGACCAGGGCGACGGCCTCGGCGAACTGCGTCAGCGCGAACTCGTGGGTGATCAGCGGTCCGGGGTCAAGCAGCCCTGCCCGGAACGCCCGCACCGCGTGGGTCCACGCGGCGGGCGGCGCACCGAACACCGAGCTGACGGTGAGCTGGCTGACGGACAGGTGGACCGGGTCGATGCCGTGCGCTCCCGCCTCGAACATGCCGGTCAGCACCACCCGCCCGCCGCGGCGGGCCAGCAGGCAGGCGTCCGCGGCGGTGCTGGGAGCCCCGGCCGTCTCCACCACCAGGTCCGCGGCGCCGTGCGCGGCCACCGCGTCCGCCGGGGAGAGCGCGGCCGTCGCCCCCATGGTGAGCGCCTGCTCGGCGCGCCCCACCCGGGGGTCGACCACCAGCAGTTCGGCGGGCGAGGCAGCGGCCAGCAGCTGCACGGCCAGCAGGCCGAGCGTGCCGGCCCCGACCACCGCCACCCGTGCGGCCGTCGCGGGGCCGCCGGCCAGCACCGCGGCGGCGGCGACGGCGGCGGGTTCCAGCAGGGCGGCGGCGGCCGGGTCGGCGTCGTCTCCGAGGGTGTGCAGCAGCCTGGCGGGCAGGGTGAGCACGTCGGCGAACGCGCCGGGCAGGGTGAAGCCGGTCTCCTCGTAGCCGCCGGTGCACAGTGTGGTCGCGCCCTCGCGGCAACGGTCGCAGACCAGGCAGTTGCGGAACCCCTCACCCACCACCCGGCGTCCCACCAGGGCGGCCGGGACGCCCTCGCCGACCGCTTCGACGGTGCCCGACCACTCGTGCCCCGGCACCACCGGGTAGCGCACGTACCCCTCGGCGCGGGTGCCCTCGTAGAGTTCGCGGTCGCTGGCGCAGAGCCCGGCGGCGGCGACCGCCACCCGGGCCTCGCCCGGCGCCGGTTCGGCGGCGGGGCCGGTGACGAGCCGGTGGCTGCCCGGCCGGTCGACCACGACCGCCCGGACCTGCCGGGTCACCGGGCGCTCCCGGTGGGGTCGCGCTTCTCCCAGCCCTCGGCCCACAGGTCGAACCGGGCCTGCTGCTGCGGGAACTCAGCGGCGGCGTCCGCGTCGAACTCCACGCCCAGGCCGGGTGCGTCGGGCAGTGTGAAGTAGCCGTCCACCACCTGCGGCGCGCCCTTGGCCACCGCGCCGACCGCCGCGTCCGCGAAGTCGTTGAAGTGCTCCAGGATCTTGAAGTTCGGTGTGCAGCCGGCAAGTTGCAGGGAGGCCGCGGTGAGCACCGGGCCGCCGACGTTGTGCGGTGCGACCAGCACGTAGTGCGTCTCCGCGGTGGCGGCGAGCTTGCGGGCCTCCAGGATGCCGCCCAGGTGCCCCACGTCCGGCTGGATGACGTCCGCCGCCTGCGACTCGAAGAGCTCCCGGAACTCGATCCGGTCGTGGATGCGCTCGCCGGTGGCGATCGGCAGGTCCACCTTCTCGGCGACCTTGGCCAGCGCCTTGAGGTTCTCCGGCGGAACCGGTTCCTCCAGCCACGCCGGCCGGTAGGGGGCCAGTTCGCCGGCCAGCCGGACGGCCGTCGCAGGACTGAACCGACCGTGCATCTCCACCAGCAGCTCGGTCTCCGGGCCGACGGCGTCGCGGACGGCCTCGACGAGGGCGACGGAGTGCACGGTCTCGGCGTGGTCCAGCTCGGCCCGCCCGGCGCCGAACGGGTCGAGCTTCAGGGCCCGGTAACCGCGTTCGACCACGGTGCGGGCGGCCTGGTGGAACGCCTCCGGGGTGCGTTCGACGGTGTACCAGCCGTTGGCGTACGCCTTCACCCGGTCGGTGACCCGGCCGCCCAGGAGCTGCCACACCGGCACCCCGAGCGCCTTGCCCTTGATGTCCCAGCACGCCATCTCCACGCAGGCGATGCCGGACATCACGATCTCGCCGGCCCGTCCGTAGTCGCCGTACTTCATCCGCCGCACCAGGTCCTCCACCGCGAACGGGTCCGAGCCCCGCACGTGGTTGACCTCGGCCTCGCGCAGGTAGCCGAGCAGCGCGTCGGTGTGCCCCAGCATGCGGGTCTCGCCGACGCCCACCAGCCCCTCGTCCGTGTGGACCTGCACGAAGGTGAGGTTGCGCCAGGGAGTTCCGGCCACATGGGTACTGATCCGGGTGATACGCACACTGACCCCTCGTCGTCACGTTCGAGATATCGACACACGTTCGAAATGCTGGAGTGAACGTAATGACGCCGTGCGCGCGCAGTCAATGGGTCGTACGCGGGTTCTCCGCGCGGTTGTTCAGGCGCCGTGCTCCAGGACCGCCAGCAGGGACCGGAACGCCGCCGGCATGTCCACCGCGTCCGGGTCCAGCAGCCACTGGTACTGCAGCCCGTCCATCACCGCGATGATCAGCGGCGCCGCCTGCTCGGGGGTCAGCCCGCTCGGCAGCCGCTCGCCGAACTCCGCCCGCAGGGTGTCCGCCAGACCCTCCCGCACGTAGGCGTATCGCTCGCGGAAGTAGTCGCGGGCCGGATGCCCCTCAGTGACGCTCTCCCCGAGCAGCGCGGAGAAGGTCTGCACGATGCCGGGCCGCATGGTGTTGTACTCGACGAGCGTCGCGAACCCCGACAGCGGCCACGGCGGATCGCTGCGCTCCCGCCGCCCGGCCGTGCCGCCGGTGTCCCAGGCGTCCCGCTCCTCCAGCACCGCGATGAGCAGCGCCTCCTTCGTCGGGAAGTAGTGCAGCACGCCCTGCTGGGTGAGGCCCACCCGCTCGGCCACCGCCCCCAGCGTCGCGCCGCGGTACCCCCGCTCGGCGATGACCTCCAGTGCGGTCCGCAGGATCTCCGCCCGCCGCTCCTCGCCGCGCACCCCGTGCCTGGCCCGTGCCATCAACGTTCCCTCCCGCGGGAGCCGCGCCTGCCGGGCTGCCTCCGGCGTCCTGCGGCGACCTTACGACACTCCGCAGATAACGCATTCATGACGACACCTACCGCTCTACAGGTGATTGCCGCCACTATGGCGGGCGACACCGGCCCCGCCGAGGAGGTACCGCAGTGCGCAGGACCACCGCCGGGGTTCCCGACCGGCCACCGCTGTCGAAGAACCCGCAGGCCGCACCGCCGGGCTACGTCCCGCTGCTCGGAGCCGCCACCCTGGGGCTGTACACCGCCCTGATGACCCCGGTCGTCCTCACCCTGGCGCTGCGCGTCGCCGAGGTCGCCCCGGACAACAAGGAAGCCGTGCTCGGCCTCGTCCTGGGCGTCGGCGCGGTCTTCGCCCTCGTCGCCAACCCCGCGGCCGGCCGGCTCTCCGACCGCACGCGGTCCCGCTACGGGCGCCGCCGCCCCTGGCTGGTCGGCGGAGTCGCCGGAGGCGTGCTGGGCCTGGCGGTCATCGCCCTCGTGCCCTCGGTGCCCGCGCTCGTCCTGGGCTGGTCGCTGGTGCAGACCTCCTTCAACGCCGTCTACGCCGCGCTGCTGGCGACCATTCCCGACCAGGTGCCGCCCGACGGCCGCGGCAGGGCCTCCGGCGCGGTCGGTGCCGGAGTCACCGCCGCCGTGCTCGTCGGCGCGGGCATCGTCGCCCTCGTGCCCGACCTGCGGGCCCAGCTGCTGCTGCCCGTGGTGCTGACCGTCGTGCTGGTCGGCTGGTTCGCCCGCAGCCTGCGCGACCAGCGGCCCGCAGACGCGCCGCAGCCGTTCTCCGTACGCGAGTTCCTCACCAGCTTCGTCTTCGACCCGCGGCGGCACCCGGACTTCGGCTGGGCCTGGCTCACCAAGTTCCTGGTGGTCTTCGGCGCCGTCGCGCCGATGACGTACCTGGTGTACTACGTGCCGTTCCTCCTGGACTCCACACCCGCCCGCACGGCCGGGACCGTCGCCGGCCTCGTCGCCCTCAACTTCGCACTCCAGGCACTGACCGCCTTCGCCGGCGGCTGGATCTCCGACCGAACGGGCCGCCGCAAACCGTTCGTCATCGCCTCCGGCCTCGTCGTGGCCACCGGCCTGGCGATGCTGGCCGCCGCACCGGACCTCACCTGGCTCGCCGTCGCCCTCGCCGTCACCGGCATCGGCGGCGGACTGTTCTACGCGGTCGACCTCGCACTCATCACCGAAGTGCTGCCCGACCCGGACAACCCGGCCAAGGACCTCGGCGTGGTCAACATCGCCAACGCCCTGCCCCAGTCGCTGATGCCCATGATCGCGCCCGCGGTGCTGCTCACCGGGGGCGGCGACAACTACACGCTGCTGTTCGCGCTGGCAGCCGCCAGCGCGGCACTCGGCTCCCTGCTGGTCACCCGCATCCGCAGCGCACGGTGACGCGCCCTCCGACCGAAAGGCACCCCTTCGTGACTCGCCCCCTCCACCCCACGCCCGACTCCGGCCCCCCGTCCGGCTCGTCCGGCTCCGGTCCCACGTCCGGCACCGAGGCCGGGAAGTGGGCCGCGGCAGCGGCCTCCGCCGTCGAGCAGGCGCTTCGCCTGCTGGACCTGGACACCAAGGCCCGGCTGCTCGCCGGCCAGGACACCTGGACGCTGCCGGCGGTGCCCGGGGCGGGTCTCGCCTCGCTGGTCATGTCCGACGGACCTGTGGGGGTGCGCGGGGTGCGCTGGAGCGCCGACGACCCGTCCGTCGCGCTGCCCTCGCCCACCGCGCTGGCCGCCACCTGGGACCCGGAGCTGGCCCGCCGCGCGGGCCGCCTGCTCGCCCAGGAGGCCCGCCGCAAGGGTGTGCACGTGCTGCTCGCCCCCACCGTCAACCTGCACCGCTCCCCGCTGGGCGGGCGGCACTTCGAGTCCTACAGCGAGGACCCGCTGCTCACCGGCCTGGTCGGCAGCGGGTACGTGGCAGGGGTGCAGGACGGCGGAGTCGCCGCCACCGTCAAGCACTTCGTCGCCAACGACGCCGAGACCGACCGCTTCACCGTGAACAACGTGGTCGGCGAGCGCGCTCTGCGTGAGCTGTACCTGCGGCCGTTCGAGATCATCACCGCGCGGGCGCGGCCCTGGGCGGTGATGAGCGCCTACAACTCCGTCAACGGCCCCACCATGACCGAGCACGACCGGTTGCAGAACGGCGTGCTGCGCGGTGAGTGGGGCTTCGACGGTGTGATCGTCTCCGACTGGCTGGCCGCCCGCGACACCGAGCGCGCCCTGACCGGCGGCCTGGACGTGGCGATGCCGGGCCCGCGGACCGTCTACGGACCGGCCCTGGCCGAGGCCGTGCGTGCGGGACGGGTCGAGGAGGCCCGGGTCGACGACGCGGTGCGCCGGGTGCTGCTGCTGGCCGCCCGGGTGGGCGCTCTCGACACGGTGGCGCCGGCCGTCGACCCCGACGACCTGCCCGCCCCGCTCGACGGCCGCGAGGTGGCGCGGGAGGTCGCCACCCGCTCGTTCGTCCTGGTGCGCAACAGCGGCCCCGGAGGCGCGCCGGTGCTGCCGCTGGCTCCGCGCCCGGCGGGCCGGATCGCGCTCAGCGGAGCCGCGGCCAGGGACGCGCGGGTACTGGGCGGCGGCTCCGCCACCGTCTTCCCCGACCGGATCGTGGCACCGCTGGACGGCCTGCGCGACGCGCTGCCGCAGGGCGCGCTCAGCTACTCGCTCGGCGCCGACCCCAACGACCGCCTGCTCGTCGCGGCGCAGGGCTTCGAACTGCGTACCACCTGCCGGGACGCCGCCGGGAGTGAGTTGGGCGGCGGGCCGCTGCCCACCGGCCAGGTCCAGTGGCTGAGCGAGCTGCCCGACGGTGTGGAGTGGGACGCCCTGCACAGCGTCGAGATCACCGGCACGTTCACGCCCAGGGAGAGCGGCGCCCACGCCTTCGGCACCCGCGGGGTCGGCGAGTTCCGCCTCACGGTGGACGGCCGGGAGCTGTTCGCCGGTACCCAGTCCGCACCCGAGGGCGACCCGTTCGACGTGTTCTTCGGTGCCCCCGAGGACCGGGGCCAGGTGGAACTGACCGCGGGCTCACCCGTGGAGGTCGCCCTGCGGCACACCGTGCGCAAGCCGGCCGACGCGCCGGTGCAGGCCGTCGGCTTTGCCCTGATGCACCTGGACCCGCGTCGGGACCCGGACGAGCTGATCGCCGAGGCGGCCGAGGAAGCCCGGTCGGCCCAGGCCGCGGTGGTGGTGGTCGCCACCACCGACCTGGTGGAGAGCGAGGGCTTCGACCGCACCACCCTGGCCCTGCCCGGCCGCCAGGACGACCTGGTGCGGGCCGTCGCAGCCGCGAACCCGCGCACGGTCGTCGTGGTCAACTCCGGGTCGCCGGTGGAGATGCCGTGGCGTGAGGAGGTCGCGGCGGTGCTGCTCACCTGGTTCCCCGGCCAGGAGGCCGGCGCAGCACTCGCCGACGTGCTGCTGGGCGCGGCCGAACCCGGTGGGCGGCTGCCCACCACCTGGCCGGCCCGGCTCACCGACGCGCCGGTCAGCCGCGTCGTGCCCGAGGACGGCGAACTGGTCTACGAAGAAGGCGTGTTCATCGGCTACCGGGCCTGGCAGCAGGCCGGCACCGAGCCCGCCTACCCCTTCGGCCACGGCCTGGGCTACACGGAGTGGTCCTACGACTCCCTCACCGTCCGCCGAGCCGCGGACGGCGGCCTCCCGCAGGGTGAGGGCGAGGTGCGCCTGCGGGCCACCGTGGTCCTGCGCAACACCGGTGCCCGGCCGGGACGGGAGACGGTCCAGCTGTATGTGGCGCCGCTCGATCCTGGCGGCGCGGAACGCCCCGAGCGGTGGCTGGCCGGGTTCGCCACCGTCACGGCGAACCCGGGGGAGACGGTGGAGGCCGTGGTGGAGGTGCCGCACCGGGCCTTCGAGGTGTGGGACGAGGAGCTGGGCCGCTGGCGTCACCTCGACGGCGGCTACCGTATCGAGGTCGGCCGCAGCCTCACCGACCCCCGCCTCAGCACGACCGTGACCTGCTGAGTCGCCGGTCCGGGGAGCGCCCCGCCGGGGCCAATCCGCACGGCACGCGCCGTGCGGACCGGCCCCGCGCCGGGCGGTCAGGCGGAGGTTACGGCCTCGTACGCCAGCCTGGCCAGCACCCGCTGGCCGTTGCGGCTCGGGTGGAACCAGTCCCAGCCGCTCAACTCCGCGGCCGTGAAGCGGTACTCGTGGACCGCGCCGTCGTCGTGCGTGCAGTGCTCGTCCGCCTCGCAGACCTCCTTCAGCACCGCGTTGTACTCCTTGACGCGCTGCGCCACCGAGTCCCGCCGCTCGTTCGAGGCGGCGTCCGTCGCGAGCGGGTCGCGCAGCATCGACTGGCAGATGCCCATGTCCCACACCTGCCGGGCGGACTCGTTCCCCCGGCCCTGAGTCCACAGCCGCATGAGGTCGGGCACACTCGCGACGAAGATCCGCGTGTCGGGCAGCTGCTTGCGCAGGGTGTCCACGGTCGTGCGGAAGTCCCGCTCGAAGTCCGCCACCGGCGTCATCTTCGCGACGGTGTCGGTGCACGCGTCGTTGCCGCCGATCAGCACCGTCACCAGCCCCGGCTCGTTGGCCACGGCCTTGCGCGCCTGGCCGGGCAGGTCCGCCATCACCGCTCCGGACACGGCGTGGTTCCAGGTGCGGCCGGCCGGGTCGTCGAGCAGCCGCTGGGCCAGGCTGTCGATGCCGTCCTCGGTGCCGGTGGACCAGGAGGCCTCGGGGCAGTCCGCCAGCAGGTCGCAGGTGTCGAAGCCCGTCGTGATGGAGTCCCCGAGCGCGGCCACCGAGTCCGGGCCGTCCGCGGGGGCCGCCGAGGGCTCGGGGGTGGGGCGGGCCGGACCACTGGCGTCCCGCGAGGAGGCGGTGCCGTTGTCCGCGTCGCCGCTGCTGCCGCTGCCGCAGGCGGCGGTGCCCGCGAGCAGGGCGAGCACCAGGCCCGCTCCCGCCGCGGCCCGTGCGCCCCGACGCCGGATGTGTGCGCTGACCGGCATTCAGTTGCTCCTGTCTCACCGGGCGGTGGCTGATCCGCCGTGGTAACGACCGTACGTGACACGCCCGCCGTTCGGGCACGGTAGTTTTGCACCAGGCGGCTCTCACCGGCACGGTGGCACGAACCGAATCTCACCACGCGTCACATGCTGTCCCTTTTGTGGAGGATTGGCGTGCATGGTGTTTACTGTTCGTAACTCAGCGGTTGGTCCTGCGCCGACTGATGGGGCAGAATGTCAGGCGCTATCGGCGCATGGCCGCTAGGGATCCGGGGCCGCCACGCAGGGCGCACCCGGAACCGCACTGGAGGTCCCGGTGACGACTCGTGGAGTCCTGTTCGTCCACTCCGCACCCCGCGCGCTGTGCCCGCACGTAGAGTGGGCCGTCGCGGGCGTCCTGGGTGCCCCCGCGAGCCTGGACTGGATCAAACAGCCCGTCTCGCCCGGCACCTGGCGCGCGGAGCTGTCCTGGCAGGGCGATCCCGGCACCGCCTCGCAGTTGGCCTCGGCGCTGCGCGGCTGGCACCTGCTGCGTTTCGAGGTCACGGCGGAACCCTGCTCGACGGCCGAGGGCGAGCGCTACAGCTCCACCCCGCAGCTGGGCATCTTCCACGCCGTCACCGGCATGCACGGCGACATCCTGATCCCCGAGGACCGGTTGCGCGCGGCCGTACTCAGGGCCGAGCAGGGCGAGAGCGACCTCGCCGCCGAAGTGGCCCGGCTGCTGGGCAAGCCGTGGGACGACGAACTCGAACCCTTCCGCCATGCCGGCGAGGGCGCCCCCGTGCGGTGGCTGCACCAGGTGGTCTGACACCACTGACCACCGCGACAGCGCGTGGTCTGACCACCACGACCGGCACGACCGGCACGACCGGTGCGTGACACGAGACGAGGGAGGGCCGCCCGGGTCACCGGGCGGCCCTCCCTCGTCAGCGTGCGCGGTGCGGTCAGACGGTGCGGAACGCCAGCACCACGTTGTGGCCGCCGAAGCCGAACGAGTTGTTCAGCGCGGCGATGGTGCCCGACGGCAGCTCACGCGGCTCGTCCCGGACGATGTCCGCGTCGACCTCGGGGTCGAGGTCGACGACGTTGATCGTCGGCGGGGCGATCCGGTGCTTCAGCGCGAGAACGGTCGCCACCGTCTCGATGCCGCCGGCCCCGCCCAGCAGGTGACCCGTCATGGACTTGGTCGCGGAGACCGCGACGTGGTCCAGGTCCTCGCCCAGCACCTTGCGCAGTGCCTTGATCTCCGCGATGTCGCCCTGCGGGGTGGACGTGGCGTGCGCGTTGAGGTGCACGACCTGCTCGGGCTTGAGGTCGGTGCCCTCCAGCAGGCTCACCAGGGCGGCGGCGATACCGCGCCCCGACGGCTCGGGCTGCGCGATGTGGTGGCTGTCGGCCGACAGGCCCTGGCCCAGCGCCTCGCAGTACACGCGGGCGCCGCGGCGGCTCGCGTGCTCGGCGGACTCCAGCACCACCACACCGGCACCCTCACCCAGCACGAAGCCGTTGCGGCCGGTGTCGTAGGGGCGGGACGCCTTCTGCGGCTCGTCGTTGTTCTTGGACATCGCCATCATGTTGGCGAAGGCGGCGATGGGCAGCGGGTGCACGGCCGCCTCGGTGCCGCCGGCGACGACCACATCGGCACGTCCGGACCGGATCATCTCCACCGCGTAGCCGATGGCCTCCGCGCCGGAGGCGCAGGCGCTGACCGGGGTGTGCACGCCCGCCTGGGCGTTCACCTCCAGGCCGACGTTCGCCGACGGGCTGTTGGGCATCAGCATCGGCACGGTGTGCGGGGACACCCGCCGGGCGCCCTTCTCCCGCAGCACGTCGTACTGGTCGAGCAGGGTGGTCACACCGCCGATGCCGGAGGCGATGACGGTGCCGAGGCGGGTCGGGTCGACGGCGGCGTCCGAGGAACCCTCGGCCACCTCTCCCGCCTTGCCCTCGAAACCGGCGTCCGCCCATGCCTCACGGGCGGCGATCAGCGCGAACTGCGCCGACCGGTCGAGACGCCTGGCGAGCGGGCGCGGAAGCACCTCGCCCGGCTCCACCGCCACGGTGGCGGCGATGCGGACCGGCAGCTCGGCCGCCCAGTCCTGCTCCAGCACGCCGACGCCGGAACGTCCGGCGGTCAGCCCCTCCCAGGTCGAGGCGCTGTCGCCACCCAGCGGCGTCGTGGCGCCGATACCGGTGACGACCACGGTTCGGTCGTTCGCGGACACCTGAACTCCTTGCCGGGAGGCGGTTGGCCGTCCCTGAGCGTGTGCGTGCAGCGGCTGACCGCCGCGATGGGCTGAGGGGCACCGGCGTCACGCCGGGAGCCGGACGGGCGGAGCCTCGCGGGGGCGGGACCCGGTGCGGGTCCCGCCCGTGCGAGCGGCTCAGCCCTGGTGGTTGAGGATGTAGGTGGCGGCGTCACCGACGGTCTTGAGACCCTTGACGTCGTCGTCCGGGATCTTCACGCCGAAGCGCTCCTCGGCGGCCACCACGACCTCGACCATGGACAGCGAGTCGACGTCCAGGTCGTCGGTGAAGGACTTGTCGAGCTGCACGTCCTCGGTGGGGATACCGGCGATCTCGTTGACGATCTCGGCGAGACCGGTGACGATCTCTTCCTGCGTGGCGGCCATGTTGGCGCTCCTTCTGCTGTGTCTTACAAGGGGTTGGCGTAGTGATTGACGGACTAGGGGAGAGTAACGACCGTCGCCGCGTAGACGAGACCCGCCCCGAAGCCGATGACCAGCGCGGTGTCGCCGCTCCTGGCCTGACCGGTCTCCAGCAGCCGTTCCATGGCGAGCGGGATCGAGGCCGCCGAGGTGTTCCCGGTGTGCTCGATGTCCCGCGCCACGGTGACGTGCTCCGGCAGCTTCAGGGTCTTCACCATCGAGTCGATGATGCGCATGTTGGCCTGGTGCGGCACGAAGACGTCCAGGTCCGCCGAGGTGATGCCGGCCGCGGCCAGTGCCTGCTCGGCGACCTTGGCCATCTCGAACACCGCCCAGCGGAAGACCGTCTGGCCCTCCTGCCGGATCGCCGGGAACTTCTCCACCGTGCCGTTGCGGTAATCGTCCCACGGCACGGTCTGCGTGATCGCGTCGGCCTTGTCGCCCTCCGAGCCCCACACGGTGGGGCCCATCGCGGGCTCCTCCGACGGGCCCACCACGACGGCGCCGGCGCCGTCACCGAAGAGGAACGCGGTGGAGCGGTCCTCCAGGTCGGTCAGGTCGGACAGGCGCTCGACGCCCACCACGAGGGTGTAGGTCGCGCTGCCCTCGACGATCAGGCCCTTGGCGATGGTCAGACCGTAGCCGAAACCCGCGCAGGCGGCGGAGATGTCGAACGCGGCGGCCTTGCCGGTGCCGAGGCGGTGGGCGATCTCGGTGGCGATCGAAGGGGTCTGCTTGAAGTGCGACACCGTGGAGATGATCACCGCGTCGATCTGCGCGGGTGTGATCCCGGCGTGGGCGATCGCCTTGCCCGCAGCCGCGAGCGTCATCTCGGCGACCGTCTCCTCGGGCCCCGCCCAGTGGCGGGTGGCGATGCCGCTGCGCGACCTGATCCACTCGTCGGAGGAGTCGATGTGCTTGAGGATCTCCTCGTTGGGCACCACCCGCGTCGGACGGTAGCCGCCGACGCCGAGCACCCGCGCGTACGGTGAACCCTGTGCGGGCTTGATCTTCGCGGTCATCGACTCGGCTCCTCTTCGGCTGTGCCGTGCTCGGCGACCAGCTCGCGGGCCGCGTCGAGGTCGGCGGGGGACTTCAGCGCCAGCGTCTTCACGCCGGGCAGCGCGCGCTTGGCCAGACCGGTGAGGGTGCCGCCCGGGCACACCTCCACGACGGCCGTCACGCCCAGGTCCCGGAACGTCGCCATGCACAGGTCCCAGCGGACCGGGTTCGCCACCTGGCCGACGAGCCGGCGCACGAACTCCGCACCGTCCTCGACCACCTGGCCGTCCCGGTTCGACACCACGCGCACCCGCGGCGCGCTGACGGCGACGTCCCGCACGGCGTCCTCCAGCGCACTGACCGCCGGGGCCATGTGCCGAGTGTGGAACGCGCCGGCGACCTTCAGCGGGATCACCCGGGCGCCCTCCGGCTTGTCCGCGGACAGCGCCGCGAGCTGCTCGGCGGTGCCGGCGGCGACGATCTGCCCGGCACCGTTGATGTTCGCCGGGGTCAGGCCGAGCTTCTCCAGGTGCGCCACGACGGTGTCGGCGTCCCCACCGAGTACCGCGGCCATGCCCGTGTCGGTGACGGCGGCGGCCTCGGCCATCGCCAGGCCGCGGCGGCGCACGATCGCAAGCGCGTCCTCGTCGCTCAGCACACCGGCGGTGGCGGCGGCCGTCAGCTCGCCGACGCTGTGGCCGGCGACCACCTGCACCGCGTCCGGCGCGACGCCGTCCAGCAGCGCCTGCGTGGAGACCAGACCGGCCGCGACCAGCAGGGGCTGGGCGACGGCGGTGTCACGGATCTCGTCCGCACCGGCCTCGGTGCCGAAGTGGACAAGGTCGAGCCCCGCCACGTCGGACCACGCCTTGAGGCGGTCCGCCACACCGGGGAGTTCGAGCCAGGGAGTCAGGAAGCCGGGCGACTGGGCGCCTTGGCCGGGAGCGACGAGTACGAGCACTCTCACACTCTCTCTTGTCAGCGTCAGTCCCCGCCGGTGGGGACCGAGACGAAGAACGGTCGGGGGAATTGTGGACCCCCCACAAAGCGGCCCGTCAACTCTGGAGCCGCCCGTTGTCATCGGCGAGACGCCCGAGGATCAGCGCGATACGCAGGGTGAACGCCGAGCGTACATCGGAGGGTGACCATCCGGTGACATCCGTCACACGTCGAAGCCGGTAGCGCACGGTATTGGGGTGCACGAACAGCATGCGCGCGGCGCCCTCCAGACTGCTCGCCTGCTCCAGGTAGACGCTCAGAGTCTCCAGCAGCGCCGAGCCCGCCTCCTCCAGCGGTCTGTAGATCTCCTCCACCAGAAGGTCCCGCGCCACCGGGTCACCGGCCATGGCGCGCTCCGGAAGCAGATCGTCTGCCAGCACCGGCCGGGGCGCGTCCGGCCATGCCGCACAGGCCCGCAGTCCGGCCGCCGCGGCCTGCGCCGACCCGGTCGCCGCGAGCAGGTCGCCCACCACGGGGCCGGCCACCACGGGACCCGCGGCGAACGGGCCGATCAGGGACTTGGCTGCCTTCACCGGATCGTCCGAGCCGCCCGCCACCACGACCAGGCGGTTGCCGAGGACCCCGGTGAGCACCTGGAGCTTCGCGTGCCGGGCGGCCCTGCGGATCGCCTCCACGGTCAGCTCGCTGTCGCCGTCGGGAGCCGTGCCCAGCACCACCGCCACGTGCTCGGGCGCGTTCCAGCCCAGCGCCGCGGCCCGGGACACCGCCCCCTCGTCAGCCTCACCGGACAGCACCGCGTTGACGACCAGCGACTCCAGCCGTGCGTCCCACGCCCCGCGGGCCTCCGCCGCCTGGGCGTACACCTGGGCGGTGGCGAAGGCGATCTCCCGGGCGTAGACCAGCAGGGCCTCCCGCAGCACCGACTCGTCGCCGGGCGCGGCGACGTCGTCGATGGCCGACTCCATGACCTCGATCGTGGTGCGGACCATCTCCACGGTCTGCCGCAGCGTGATCGCCCGCGTCAGCTCACGCGGCGCGGTGCCGAACACGTCGGTGCTGATGGCCGTCGGCGCCTCCGGGTGGCGGAACCACTCGGTGAACGCCGCGATGCCCGCCTGCGCGACCAGGCCGATCCAGGACCGGTTCTCCGGAGGCATCGCGCGATACCACGAGAGCTGGTCGTCCATGCGCGCGATGGCCGCGGCGGCGAGCTTGCCGGAGGACTGCTCCAGCCTCCGCAACGTCCCGGGGTGCGGGTGCGGCGGAGTCGGTTTCGGGGAGGTCTCAGCAGGTTCGGGCACGGCACAAGCCTGCCTCATGGAACGGCCTGCCCGGGACACGGGTGCCCGCGCGGGTGACGCGACGAGGCGTGGGGCCTGTGCATGTGGGGTGGCGCGGGCGTGAGATGAGGGCTGTGCGCACGGAGCGTGCGGGCGCGAGGCGAGGGCGACGCCGGTGCGGGTGCGGGGTACGGCGAGCGGGCCGTGGCGCGGCAGTACGGTGGGCGCATGCGAGAAGTGCGGCGGGCGGACCAGCGGTATCCGGGCGGCGACCGGGCAGCCGGCATCCGCACCTGGCACGGATTCTCCTTCTCCGGTTACTACGACCCGGACAACACCGGCTTCGGCCTCCTCGTCGCCTGCAACGAGGAGCAGCTGGAGCCGGGCGCCGGATTCGCCGAGCACCCCCACCGCGACCTGGAGATCGTCACCTGGGTGCTGACCGGCGAACTCACCCACGAGGACTCCACCGGACAGGCCACGGTGATCCGCCCCGGCGACGTGCAGCGCCTCAGCGCGGGCTCCGGCGTCCGCCACAGCGAACGCAACGAGGGCACGGAACCCCTGACGTTCCTCCAGATGTGGCTCGTCCCCGCGGTCTTCGGCGCCGAACCCGCGTACGAGGTGGTGCGCGGCATCGCCGACGGCACTCCCTACGCACTGCCCGGCACGGACGCGGTGCTGCATGTCAGGCGGTTGGCCGACGGCGAGCGCACCGAGGTGCCGCAGGCGCCCTGGGTGCACGTGTCGGTGACCCGGGGCCGGGTGTGCGTGGACGGCGAGACGCTGGACAGCGGCGACGCGCTGCGGACCACCTCACCGGACGGGCTGGCGCTGGCCGCGCACGGCCCGGCGGAATGCCTCATCTGGGAGATGCACGCCGAGCCCCGCTACGGCTGAGCGCGCCTCGCCGCCGCGGCCCGCGCCGCAACCCTCGGCGCAGCACCGCCGCAGTCCTCGGCGAGGTCAGCCGCCGGGGGTGCCGAGTTCGGCGAGCACGGCGTCGGTGAAGGGCGGCCAGGCCTCTACTGCCCAGGGCCCGAAGTCGCGGTCGGCGAGCGCCACACAGGCCGCCCCCGCGTCCGGGTCGACCCAGAGGAACGTGCCGGCCTGGCCGAAGTGGCCGAAGGCGGCGGGGGAGGTGGTCTGCCCGGTCCAGTGCGGCGACTTGCCGTCGCGGATCTCGAAGCCGAGGCCCCAGTCGTTCGGCGACTGGTGGCCGTAACCCGGCAGCACACCCTTCAGGCCCGGGAACGCCACGGAGGTCGCGGTGGCCAGCGTCCCGGCCGACACCAGCCGCGGCGCCTGGAGCTCGGCGGCGAACCTGACCAGGTCGAACAGGGTGGACGTGCCGTCCTTGGCGGGCGAGCCGTTCAGCTCGGTACCCGTCATGCCGAGCGGTTCGAGCACCGCCTGGCGCAGGTACTCGGCGAACGCGATGTCGGTGGCCTTGGTGAGGTGGTCGCCCAACACCTCGAAGCCGGCGTTGGAGTAGAGCCGGCGCTCACCGGGTTCGGCCATCGAACGGTGCTCGTCGAAGGCCAGCCCCGACGTGTGGGCGAGCAGGTGCCGCACGGTGGAACCGGGCGGACCGGCGGGCTCGTCCAGCTCGACCGCACCCTCCTCCACCGCCACCAGCACCGCGTAGGCGGCGAGCGGCTTGGTCACCGAGGCCAGCGCGAAACGCTGCTCGCCGGGGCCGTGGTGGCCGATCGTGCGGCCGTCCGCCGCCACCACGGCGGCAGCGGCGCTGGGCACCGGCCAGTTGTCGATCATCCGCAGGCTCTCCATGGGACCGAGCGTAACGCGACCCCCGACCGGCTCTTGCCTGGAGTGCACTCCAACCGCTTAGCGTGGACAGTCATGACCGTGACGGAGTCCCAGACGCAAGACCCGCCGGAGCTGCCCGCGGCTGACAACCCGCTGGAGCGCTGCGCCGCCGCCCCGCCGAGACATCCCAGGCCGGACGGTGAGGACCGCTACACCATCAGCGAGGTCGCCGCCTGGACCGGGCTGAGCGCCCACACTCTGCGCTGGTACGAACGGATCGGCCTCATGCCGCACATCGACCGCTCGCACACCGGCCAGCGCCGCTTCAGCAACCGCGACCTGGACTGGCTCACCCTGGTGGGCAAGTTGCGGCTCACGGGCATGCCGGTCGCCGACATGGTCCGCTACGCCGAGCTGGTCCGTGCAGGGGAGCACACCTTCGCGGAGCGGCGCCAGTTGCTGGTGCGGACCCGGGCGGACGTGCGGCACCGGATCGCCGAGCTCCAGGACACGCTCTCGGTGCTCGACCTCAAGATCGGCTTCTACTCGGACGCCGCGCCCACTGCTGGTGCCGCACCTACCGATGGTGCCGCTCCCGCTGCCGCTTGCGAGGCGGACTGACGGCTCCGGCGGTCGTCTCGCAGGCGCGCCCGCTGCGTCGGAGGCGTACTTCTCGCCCGTGGCTCATCCGCTGCGGGCTGCCGCGCCCGTGGTGCCTCCTGCGTCTGTGGCGCTGCCTCCTGCGCCCGTGGTGCTCCTGCGCCCGTGGTGTCCTTCCGGGTCACAGTTCGGCGAGCAGGTCCGCCTTCTTCGCCGAGAACTCGCCGTCGGTCAGCAGCCCGGCCTCGTGCAGTTCGCCGAGGTGCCGGATGCGGTCGGCGATGTCCGCGGGGTCCGCGCGCCCGGGGCGGGCGGAAGCCGGCCGGCCCGCGCCAGCCGCTGCCGCCGTCTCCAGCACGGGAGCCGGCTCGGCGTCGCGCACCGCGGCCAGCACGGCCGCGGCCAGCGGCAGGGACTCGTGGACCAGGCCGTAGCCCAACCCGAACACGACAGTCGCCGGGTCCTGGTCGGGCTCGCCGGGCTGCTCGTCCGGCGCGTCCGCGCCGCGGCGCAGCAACCGCAGGTGGCCGCCGAGCGCGTCGGGCGACCGCCACTCCACTCCGGCCAGCTCACCGATGGCGAACCGCTGGTCGCCGGCCTTCCACTTCGCCGACGAGGCGCCCGTCCAGAACCAGCGGAACACCACGGACTTCCCGTCGAACATCGCCTTGCCGTCGTACGCCTTGAACTGCAGAGGCGCCTCCGGGGGTGCGACGAGGTGGGAGGCGGCGGGCTGGCCGGCGTCCGTGCCGAGCATGCTGCTCAGCTCCGTGGCGTAGTACTCGGCCAGGGTCTGCTTGCCGACCGGGAGCAGCAGTCGGTACGGGTCGCAGCTCTCCTTCAGCTGACCGTCCGCGGCGTCGAGCAGCGGGTCGGCTCCGGGCCGGGGCACCGCCCGCAGCGCCACCGTTCCCCGTCGGGAGCCCTCGGACACCTCCACACGGCTCAGCGCCGAGTAGGGGATGCGTCGCTCGCGCAGCACGTGGAACAGCTTCGGCGTGCGTATCCCTCGCTCGTAGCGGATGATCACGGAGTCGGTGTCGAACTCCCAGGTGGAGTGAATTCCAGCCAGTACGTCACCCATATGGCTCATCGTAAGCGGCGGTCGCCCGCCCGTCCCCCCTTGTATCGCTACGCGCGTCACAGACGTGTGGTCAAGGTGTAGTCCCCGGTGCCGATCGCCGCAAGGTTGCGCAGGCTGCCGGATCCGGGTCGGAAGTAGCCCGTGTGCCCTGTGGCGCCCTCGGTGCTCAGCCGCCGGGCGCCGAAGCCGGGTGACACCGGGTCCGTGCCGTGCCCCAGGCCGCCGAACTCCAGATGCGGTACGTCGGCGATCCAGTCGTGCTCGGCGCGCATCGCCCACACCCGGGCCCGTGTGCCCAACTCGGAGACCTGCTCGGCACGCATGCCGGGGCTGCCCGCCACCGCTATGTCGGTCACGCGCGCCGGTGCCTCCCGCCCGGCCACGCCGCAGAGCACCGAGCCGTAACTGTGGCACATCAGCGCGACGGTGGACCCGCCCGGCAGTGCCCGCAGCAGCGCGTTGAGCCGCTGCGCGCCCTGCTCGGCGAGGCCGCCGGTCGCCGCGTCCACACCCACGCCGCGCGGGGCCCGGTAGTCGGCCCAGGCGATGGTCGCGCTGGGCAGTCCCGGTCGCGCGGCGCGCTCGCTGCGGTGCAGGGCCTGGGCCATGCCGACAGGGGCGGAGTACCTCTGCTGCGTCCTCTCGAAGGTGAGCAGCTCGGTGTCCACGCCCGGCACCACGACCGAGACGCGGCGGGCCGTGCCCAGGTCGCCGAACACCTCCGCGGCACGTCCCCGGCCCGACGGGTCGAAGGCGAGGATCTGCCGGCCGTCCCGCAGCATGGACAGGAAACGGTTCATGCGCCGGCCCGCGTCCTGCCGGCCCGTCTCCGACAGCCGCTCGTCGTTCCGGCGGACCCGCTCGACGTGCACCGCCTCGGTCAGTGCGACCCGGTTCGCCCGGTAGCGCAGGGGGAGCGGTGCGCCGTTCATGTTGCCCACGACCAGCGGATGGCGTTCGGCGAGCGTCATCTGCCGGCGCTGGTCGAGCTTGCCGAAGAAGCGGCTCACCGCCCGCGGGTCCGCGTCGGCGGCGGGCAGCGGCCGACCACCGAGTGTGTCCTTCTGCCATGCCGTCAGGGCCACCGCGCGCGGTTCGGGCTTCGCGTGCTGGTTCTGCAGAGCCGTCCACCCCGTGGTGGCCAGCAGCACGAGGACCACCGCCAGCGTGAGCAGGACGCGCCAGGCGGTGGAGCCGGTCAGGTCGGTCTCGGAGAGAGCGCCGCCGGGCAGGGGACTTGCGAGGTCGGACAAGGAATTCACTGGGGACACACCTTAGGAGACGCCGCTCACTCCCCGACGGGAGCGTGAGGTGTCTCACTTTTTCACCGGCGGGAATGCGCGCACGGGGAGAGCGGCGGCGCTTGCTGCGTGCCGCAGGCCGTGGCGGCCACCGGCTCGTTGCGGTCAGGACGGGCGGCGGGCCGGCGGGTCTGCCGGTCCGCGGCCGGGACGGCCTTCTCAGTCCCAGTCGGAGGTGAGCGCAGGGCCGAGCTGCGCCAGGTACTCCTTCGTACGTTCGCGGGCCCCCTGGACGCTCAGGTCCTCGCTGAGTCCCCACCGCCGCACGGCCACGCGCAGCACGCCGGAGAAAGCCGCCACCAGCACCCGGGGACGCGGGTCGGTGTCCGGATCCACGCCGGTCCGCCGTGCGACGGTCTCCGCCAGGAGCTCCTCCATCTCCATGGCCCGCCGCAGATGCACCGCGACCAGGGACGGTGTCGTCTCGATGAGCCGCCACATCCTCAGGTGCAGCTCCAGCGGCACGATCTCCGCGATGGCCTCCCCGATGCCGTCCCAGCCGTCCTCCAGAGCACCGACCAGCGCCGCCATCGGCGGCTCGTGCGGGGGGCGTGCGGCGACGTCCTCCAGGAAGCGCTGCTGGATCATCTCCTGCAGGAAGAGGGCGGCTTCCTCCTTGCCGGCGAAGTAACGGAAGAAGGTGCGCTGGGAGACGTCCACGGCCTCGGCGATCTCGTCGACGGTGGTCCGCTCGTAGCCCTGGGAGACGAAGAGCTCGTGCGCCGCGCGGATCAGCGCGTCCCGGGTGCGCTGCTTCTTGCGTTCGCGCAGACCGGTCACTCCGCATCACCTCCAACTGGTAGCGCCGCCACAGCCTAGCTGTGAGCTGTGAGACAGCCTCTGGCAGAGAACCCAAGTGCAAATTGGCAGTGGCTGACATTATTCTCCTTCCTTGAGTTCCTCCACCGTGCATAGCCAACGGCTGTCTGCTGGCGCTCGCCGTCTCCCTGATCACCGCCGGGAAACTCGGTGACCGCTTCGGGCACCGGCAGGCGATCCTGCTGGGTGTCGTCGGCTACGCCGCAGCCTCGGCCGCCATCGGACCCTCTGACAGGCGGGTCGCACGTCTGTGCGGTCCGCGCCGTGGTGCTGACCGCACCGGCTAGGACTGCGGCGGACGCTACCGGCTGGTCGCGACTGCCCGCTGCGGCCTGTGGACAACTTGGCTTCTGTGCATAACTCCGCCATCCGTGCAGGTGAAACAGCCACTTCGCTCTTGGCGGTTCGCCGAGGAAGCGGTGAGCCTGGGTCGTGTCCGGCGGCGTCGCCCCCGGATCGGCCTTCGCGGGGGAGTGGTGCAGATGACGAAGAAGACGAAGTTCCCAGCTGTTCCGGCAGCCATGGTCCTGGCGGTGCTCAGCGCGGTGGCGCTGCTGCCGCTGATCGCCCCCGGGGCGTCCGCCACGCCGCCACCGGGCGGAGCTTTCACCCCCGCGAGAGCCGCCGCTACCGCGCTTCCGACTGCCGCTCTCCCTGCCGCCGCGGGCCCGCCCGCCGCCGAGCCGGCCGCAGCGCTCCCGGCCGCCGCCGCACGAGCACCTGGGAGAACCGATCGAGCCGGGCAGCGGCAGCGGCAACCCGAGCCGGGAATGGAGATGCCTGTGCGCCGGCTTCCCCCGCAGCCCTCCAGGACGGCGCGCGGCGCTTCACGGGCCGCGCTGCCAAGCGTGGACGCGCCCCGCCTCGGTCCGTGCGAGACGGGACGGCTGTGCCTGTGGACCGGGCGCGGCTTCACCGGTCGACGGCACACCTTCGCACCGCGGAAGGTAGCCGCCGGGGAGTGTGTCACCCTGCCCGCCGCTGCGAGGTCCGCCGCCGTGGCCAACCGCACCGGCCGCCCCGTCACCACCTACCGCAGCGAGTGGTGTGCGGAGACGGCCGACTTCCGCACCTATCCCTCGGGGACATGGGCGCCGGATTCCCCGCACGTGGTGCGGGCCTTCAAGGTGTGGGAACGGTGATCCGCCGACAGCGCGGCCACCTCGGCCCGCAGCAGCCCGACCTCGGCGGTCAGCTGCACCAGCGCCTCGGTCTGCCGCTGCGCCTCGTCGTCGGTCCGGTCGAACCGGGCGATGAACCAGGCCGCGATGTTCGCCGTCACCGTTCCCAGCAGCGCGATGCCGGAGAGCATCAGCCCCACCGCCAGCACCCGACCCAGTCCCGTGGTCGGAGCCGTGTCCCCGTAACCGACCGTGGTCATCGTGGTGAAGGACCACCACACCGCGTCGCCCAGGGACTGGATCGTCGAACCGGGAGCACCCCGTTCCACCTCCAGTACCGCCAGCGAACCGAACATCAGCAGTCCCGCGCAGGTGCCCGCCACGTAGGTCGTCAGCTGGACCTGGGAGGCCATCCTGGCGCGCTGTCCCACGAGCAGCAGCGCCGACACCAGGCGCAGCAACCGGAGCGGCTGCAGCAGCGGCAGTGCCACCGCCGCCAGGGCCAGCGGGTGGCGGCGCACGAACTGCCACCGCTGCTCGGCCAACACCAGGCGGACGGCGTAGTCGACGCCGAAGGCCAGCCACACCGCCCACTCCACCGCGGAACACAGCCGTACCACCCAGGAGTCCGCCCCGGTGGCCACGATCGGCACGGCGTAGGCGACGCCGAAGACAAGCGCGAGCAGCAGCAGCGGGATCTGGGTCCGGCGTTCCCAACGCAGTCGCGCGGCTTCGTTGCGCATGTTCCGCATCTGGTGAGTCCCTTCCGCGACGGCTTCCCCGCACCCCGGCCGGTCGCGCACGGCGCCGGCGTCGTGCGGTCGGGGCTGCACACACCGGTGGCCCCGACCCTGCGGGCCGGGGCCACCTTACGGTGCGCGCGGGACTCAGGCGTCGCCGCCCGCAGGACCGGGGTCCGCGGCCGTGACGTCGGTCAGCTGGTACCGGTCCAGCGCCTGCTTCAGCGCCGAACGCTCGATCAGTCCGTCCTTGGCCAGCTCGGTGAGCACGCCCAGCACGATCGACTGCGCGTCGATGTGGAAGAAGCGGCGGGCCGCCCCCCGGGTGTCGGCGAAGCCGAAGCCGTCCGCACCCAGCGACTGGTAGCGGTTGGGCACCCAGCGGGAGATCTGGTCGGGTACCGCACGCATCCAGTCGGAGACGGCCACGACCGGGCCCTCGCAGTCCTGGAGCTTGCCGGTGACGAACGGCACCCGCTGCTCCTCCTCGGGGTGGAGCAGGTTGTGCCGCTCCACGTCCACGGCGTCGCGCCGCAGTTCGTTCCACGAGGTCGCCGACCACACGTCGGCCTTGACGTCCCAGTCGTCGGCGAGGATCTGCTGCGCCTCCAGCGCCCAGGGCACTGCCACACCGGAGGCGATGATCTGGGCGGCGTGCCGGCCGCGCTCACCGGTCCGGTAGCGGTGGAGGCCCTTGAGGATGCCCTCGACGTCCACGTCCTCCGGCTCGGCGGGCTGCCGCGTCGGCTCGTTGTAGACGGTCAGGTAGTAGAAGACGTCCTCGGCGTTCTCGCCGTACATCCGCCGCAGGCCGTCCCTGACGATGTGCGCGATCTCGAACCCGAACGCCGGGTCGTAGGCCACACACGCGGGGTTCGTCGAAGCGAGCAGCTGCGAGTGGCCGTCGGCGTGCTGCAGGCCCTCACCGGTCAGGGTGGTGCGGCCGGCGGTGGCGCCGAGCACGAACCCGCGGGAGAGCTGGTCGGCCATCTGCCAGAACTGGTCACCGGTGCGCTGGAAACCGAACATCGAGTAGAACACGTAGATCGGGATCAGCGGCTCGCCGTGCGTGGAGTAGGCCGAGCCGGCCGCGATCAGCGAGGCGGTGCAGCCTGCCTCGGAGATGCCGTCGTGCAGCATCTGCCCGTTCGGCGACTCCTTGTACGCCAGCAGCAGCTCGCGGTCCACCGACTCGTAGGTCTGCCCCAGGGGGTTGTAGATCTTCGCCGAGGGGAAGAACGAGTCCATTCCGAACGTGCGGTACTCGTCGGGGGCGATCAGTACGAAGCGCCGCCCGATCTCCTTGTCCCGCATGAGGTCCTTCAGCAGCCGGACGAACGCCATGGTGGTGGCGATCTCCTGCTGGCCGGAGCCCTTCTTGACCGTCGCGTACGTCTTGTCGCCAGGCAGCGCCAGCGGCTTGGACCGGTCGACTCGCGTCGGCACGTAACCGCCCAGCTCCCGCCGGCGGTCGTGCATGTACTGGATCTCCTCGGACTCGCGCCCGGGGTGGTAGTACGGCGGTGCGCCGCTCTCCAGCTCCTTGTCGGAGACGGGGATGTGAAGCCGGTCGCGGAACCGCTTGAGGTCCTCGACGGTCAGCTTCTTCATCTGGTGCGTGGCGTTGCGGCCCTCGAAGTTCGGGCCGAGCGTCCAGCCCTTCACCGTCTGCGCCAGGATCACGGTGGGCTGGCCCTTGTGCTCCTTGGCCGCCTTGTACGCCGCGTACACCTTGCGGTGGTCGTGGCCGCCGCGGCCGAGGTGCAGGATCTGCTCGTCGGTCATGTCCTCGACCATCGAGCGCAGCCGGTGGTCCCCGCCGAAGAAGTGGTCGCGGATGTAGGCGCCCGTCTCGGTGGCGTACGTCTGGAACTGGCCGTCGGGAGTGGTGTTCAGCTTGTTGACCAGCACGCCGTCCCGGTCCTGGGCCAGCAGCGGGTCCCAGGAGCGGTCCCACACCAGCTTGATCACGTTCCAGCCGGCGCCGCGGAACTGCGACTCCAGCTCCTGGATGATCTTGCCGTTGCCGCGGACGGGGCCGTCCAGGCGCTGCAGGTTGCAGTTGACGACGAAGGTGAGGTTGTCCAGGCCCTCGCGCGCGGCCAGGGACAGCTGGCCGAGCGACTCCGGCTCGTCCATCTCACCGTCGCCGAGGAAGGCGTACACCTGCGACTTGGAGGTGTCGGCGATACCGCGCGCCTCCATGTAGCGGTTCATCCGCGCCTGGTAGATCGCGCCGATCGGGCCGAGGCCCATCGAGACGGTCGGGAACTCCCAGAAGTCCGGCATCAGCCGCGGGTGCGGATAGCTGGAGAGACCGTTGGGCGCCTTGGACTTCTCCTGCCGGAAGCCGTCGAGGTGCTCCTCGGTGAGGCGGTCCAGCAGGTAGGCGCGGGCGTAGATACCGGGGGAGGCGTGCCCCTGGAAGAAGATCTGGTCTCCGCCGTCGCCGAAGTCCTTGCCGCGGAAGAAGTGGTTGAAGCCCACGTCGTAGAGCGACGCCGAGGAGGCGAAGGTGGCGATGTGCCCGCCCACGCCGATGCCGGGGCGCTGCGCACGGGAGACCATCACGGCCGCGTTCCAGCGGGTCGCGTTCAGGACCTTGCGCTCGATCTCCTCGTTACCGGGGAAGAACGGCTCGGCCTTGGTCGGGATGGTGTTGACGTAGTCCGTGCTGCGCATCTCCGGCACGGCCACACGCTTCTCGCGGGCGCGCTCGATGAGGCGAAGCATCAGATAGCGGGCACGTTCCCGGCCCCGCTCGTCGACGGCTGCGTCGAGCGAGTCGAGCCATTCCTGGGTCTCCTCGGGATCGAAATCCGGGACCTGGCTGGGAAGGCCGCCAATGATGATCGGGTTGCGATCGGATCCGGAAGCCACGCTGTTCCTTCGCTGGTCGGTCTTGCTCTGCTGATGTCGCGCCGACTCCCATCGTGGACCGCTGTGGCGCTTACGTCATCTCTACCGGGAGGTAACCGCGAACGGTCGTCGCGGGGGACCGCCGAGCACGCTCGGCTCGACGGACGGCCAAACCGCAACCTTACGCCCACCTCCCTCTCAGCCGGTGTACGGCCGTTCGGCCCTGCCCGGCAGCCCCGGAGTGGCGCCGCCCCGGCCCGGGCGGAACACTGTGGTGCGGATCACTGTGGGATGCGCCTTGTAGGGCGAGACGTCAACGTTTGGGCGGGATAGACGGTCGGGTACTTGCGCGATCCGCCCGGCACGTGTGGACTACGCCCAAGTACCTCGCGCCCGCGCGGGGAACCCCCGTACTTTCGAAAGATGTCAGGAGGCAATCCGTGAGCGCGACCGCGGACCACGCGGAGGAGCGGACCAACCCAGCCGCGAGGCTGGGTTTCCAGCCCGGACAGGTGGTCCAGGAGCTCGGCTACGACGACGACACCGAGCAGGCCCTCCGGGAGGGAATCGAGGCCATCACGGGCAGTGAGCTGGTCGACGAGGAATACGACGACCTTGCAGATGCCGTGGTGCTGTGGTTCCGCGATGAGGACGGCGACCTGACGGACGCGCTGGTGGACGCCATCGGCTTGGTCGACGAGGGAGCTCCCCTCTGGCTGATGACGCCCAAGACCGGCCGTGACGGCTACGTGGAACCCAGTGAGATCGGCGAAGCCGCCCAGACCGCCGGACTGCAGCAGACCAAGCCGCTGAACGTCGGCAAGGACTGGACGGGCAGCCGCCTTGTCACCCCGAACACCAGTCGGGCCGGCAGGGGCTGAACCGCACGGCGGCTCGGTCCGCCCGAGAACGATGCGTGCCCCTGGCGGATGTCCGCCGGGGGCACGCCCAGTCGGGGGCTGTCACGGACAGGGCTTCCAGCTCTGCGTGGAAGTCCCCGGCCGATGCGACCCGGCCGGGGCATAGGGTGGCACGGTCATCCTGTGCCCCAACGAAGGGACCGCCGCATGGCACTCGAGGTCGGCAGTGCAGTCGGCACCAGCGCGAGCACGCCAGACGCTGCGGGCGCCGCGAGCCCCGCCGGTTACCCGCCCGTCGCGGTGGGGGACCGGGCCCCGGACTTCGAACTGCGGAGCCAGCACGGAGAGGCCGTGGCGCTCTCCTCCTACCGGGACCGCCGCAACGTCGTCCTGCTCTTCTACCCGTACGCCTTCACCGGTGTCTGCACCGGTGAGCTGACCGCGCTGCGGGACCAGCTGCCCGCCTTCGTCAACGACGAGGTGCAGCTGCTCGCGGTCTCCACAGACTCCCCGTTCGCCCTTCGGGTCTTCGCCGAGCAGGAAGGGCTGGAGTTCCCCCTGCTGTCGGACTTCTGGCCGCACGGCGGGACGGCCAGGGCGTACGGGGTCCTCGATGAGCGCAAGGGCTGCGCGCTGCGCGGCACCTTCGTCATCGACAAGGAGGGCCTGGTGCGCTGGAGCGTGGTCCACGGCATGTCCGACGCCCGCGACCCGCACACGTACGTGCAGGCACTCAAGCAACTGTGACGACGGCTCCGGGAACCGATCACCGGAACCGGCTCGTTGCACAGACGGCATCCATGACACAAGGGGGCACACGGTGCTCCTTGATCAATACCTATTGGAGGACTTGTGGGAGTCAGCCTCAGCAAGGGCGGCAACGTCTCGCTGACCAAGGAAGCCCCGAACCTGACGGCCGTGGTCGTGGCTCTGGGCTGGGACGCCCGGACGACGACGGGCTCCGAGTTCGACCTCGACGCCAGCGCCCTGCTGACGAACGCCGAGGGCCGGGTCGCGGGTGACCAGAACTTCGTGTTCTTCAACAACCTCAAGAGCCCCGACGGCTCGGTCGAGCACACCGGTGACAACCTCACCGGTGAGGGCGAGGGCGACGACGAGGTCATCAAGGTCAACCTCGCGGGTGTGCCCGCCGACGTGCAGAAGATCGTCTTCCCGGTGTCGATCTACGAGGCGGAGGCCCGCCAGCAGAGCTTCGGCCAGGTCCGCAACGCCTACATCCGCGTGGTGAACCAGGCCGACAACAACGAGCTGGCCCGCTACGACCTGACCGAGGACGCCTCCACCGAGACCGCCATGGTCTTCGGTGAGCTGTACCGGCACGGTGCGGAGTGGAAGTTCCGTGCCATCGGCCAGGGCTACGCCTCCGGTCTGCGCGGCATCGCGCAGGACTTCGGGGTCAACGTCTGAGCAGCGGGTCCGCCGGTCCGCCCCTCGCGCGCGGGCCGCTCGGTCGCCGGCGCCGACCGGCCCGGCGTTGACCGGTTCAGTATCCCAACAGTGGTCGGCGCCGCAGACTTCCCGGTACGGAGGTGTGCGGCGCCGACCGGTTGGGCCAGACTTGTCACCACACATCGGGGAGAGGAAACAGCACATGGGTGTCACGCTCGCCAAGGGGGGCAACGTCTCCCTTTCGAAGGCAGCGCCGAACCTCACGCAGGCGCAGGTCGGACTGGGCTGGCAGGCCCGGGCGACCACCGGCGCGGCCTTCGACCTGGACGCCAGCGCGCTCCTGTGCGCGGGTGGCCGGGTCCTCGGTGACGAGTACTTCATCTTCTACAACAACCTCAAGAGCCCCGACGGCTCGGTCGAGCACACCGGCGACGAGCTGGTCGGCGGCACCGGTGGCGACGACGAGACAGTCCTGGTGGACCTGCCGGCCGTCCCCGCCCACGTGGACAAGATCGTCTTCTCGGTGTCGATTCACGACGCCGACGCCAGACGGCAGACGTTCGGTCAGGTCAGCAACGCGTACATCCGCGTGGTGAACCAGGCCGACGGCGTTGAGCTGGCTCGTTACGACCTCACCGAGGACGCCTCCACCGAGACCGCGATGATCTTCGGGGAGTTGTACCGGTACGGCGGCGAGTGGAAGTTCCGTGCAGTGGGTCAGGGGTACGCGTCGGGACTGCGGGGCATCGCTCTAGACTTCGGCGTCAACGTCACGTGAGACGGACCGCGCACCGCGGCCCGGCCGCGCGCCCGGTGCGCGGGGGATCTCCTTGCGAGAGATTGGGTAACCAGTGGTTCTGAGAACCTTCGGCTGGTCCTTCGGCGTCACCGCCGCGGGACTGGCCTTCGCGGCGTACTTCTGGGGGTGGACGGGCTTCGCGGTGGTGGCGATCCTGTCCGTGCTGGAGATCTCGTTGTCCTTCGACAACGCCGTCGTCAACGCCGGTGTGCTGAAGAGGATGAACGCCTTCTGGCAGAAGATCTTCCTCACCATCGGCATCATGATCGCGGTCTTCGGTATGCGGCTGGTGTTCCCCGTCGCGATCGTCGCCGTCACCGCCCAGCTCGGTCCCATCGAGGCCGTCCAGCTGGCCATGCGCGAGCCGCAGGTCTACGAGCAGATCGTCACCGACGCGCACCCGGCGATCGCCGCGTTCGGTGGCATGTTCCTGCTGATGATCTTCCTCAACTTCATCTTCGACGAGCGTGAGCACCATTGGGTGCCGTGGCTGGAGCGCCCGCTGTCCCGACTGGGCCGCATCGACGGCCTCTCGGTCTGCCTGGCGCTGATCATCCTGCTCACCACGGCCACCACCCTGGCGACCGTCGCGCACCAGTACGGCGGTCACGCCGACAAGTCCTCCACGGTGATGCTCGCCGGTATCGCCGGACTCATCACCTACCTCGTGGTGGGTGGTCTCTCCGGGCACTTCGAGAGCAAGCTGGAGGAGGACGAGGAGCGCGAGCACGAGGCCGCGGAGGCCGCCAAGCGGTCCGGCACGCAGCCGACCGCGGTGGGTGTCGCCGGCAAGGCGGCGTTCTTCCTCTTCCTCTACCTCGAGGTGCTGGACGCCTCGTTCTCCTTCGACGGCGTCATCGGTGCCTTCGCCATCACCAACCACATCTTCTGGATGGCGCTGGGCCTGGGCATCGGCGCGATGTACGTCCGGTCGATCACCGTCTACCTGGTGCGGCAGGGCACGCTCGACGAGTACGTCTACCTGGAGCACGGCGCGCACTACGCCATCGGCGCGCTCGCCAGCATCCTGCTCATCACCATCCGCTGGGAGATCCACGAGGTCATCACCGGCTTCATCGGGGTCGCCCTCATCGGACTCTCCTTCTACTCCTCGCTGCGGTACAACCGGCTCAGGGCCGCGGCCGACGACGGGGACGGCGGGGACGGCGGAAACTCGACGAAGCAGTCGAAAGTGACCTCCGGCGTGTGAACGCCGGGTAAAGCGGGTGTCACCGCCCGCTGATTGCGGAACGCTCTCCACGGGGCGGCCGACACGTGCCGTCCGAGGCTCCGGAAGCCTTGGACGGTGCGGCGGGCGGCCGCCCCGTTTCGTCTGTCCGCTGGTGGGCGCTGGGGATTGGGGGCACACGTGGTCTCGTTGTGGGAGCACTTCAGGAGTGGTGGCGGCAGCCGGGGGCCGAGGTTCGACACGGTCGGAGGCGCCTCGACGTACGCGATCGAGCTGACCAAGAGGTACCCGCGGCTTTCGCTCACCGAGCAGGGCGCGGAGAACGGCACCATGCGCATCAACCTGTCGTGGCGGATGCGGGCCGCCGACTTCACCGAGCGCCCGCGCCGCCGCGGGTCGCTGCGGCATCCGCTGCAACTGCTCAAGCCGGAGCCGGTGCACGCCCACACCCAGGGCATGGTGAACGTGGACCTGGACCTGGCCTGCCTGTACGAGCTGGCGGACGGCACCAAGGGCGTGGTCCAGCCGCTGGGCGGGTTCTACGGCGCGATGAACGAGCCGCCCTTCGTGAAGCTGAGCGGCGACGACCGGTTCGGCTCCGGCTCGGGCGAGACGATCTACGTCAACCTCGACCAGAGCGAGCAGATCAAGCGGCTCCTGGTCTTCGTCTACATCTACGACGGCACACCGGCGTTCGACCGGACGCACGCCGTCGTCACCCTGGTGCCCAGCAGCGGCCCGCACGTCGAGGTCGGCCTCGACGAACGGGCCCCGGACGCGCGGTCCTGCGCGGTACTGATGATGGAGCACGAGAAGGGCGAGTTGATCGTGCGCCGCGAGGTGCGGTACGTCTACGGCTTCCAGGCCGACCTGGACCGCCTGTACGGCTGGGGTCTGACCTGGGGGCGGGGCTACAAGTCGACAACCCGCCACTGACCCGGGCAGCCGCCCCGGCCGGTGGGCGGGACAGCGGTTCCGGGCCTCAGCGGTTGACGAACTGCGGGCCCTGCGGGGGCAGGGTGAACGCGGGGTCCGGCTGCGGGTAGCCGTACGCGGGCTGCGCGCCCAGCACGGGCTGCGGGTAGCCGTAGCCCGGCTGCGGGGCGTGTGGCGGGGGGCTGGGGTAGCCGTAGCCGCCGGCGGGCGCCGACGGCACCGTCGGGTGCGGGCTGGGCACGGGGAGCGGCTCGGGCGCGGGGACGGGCTGCGGCTCGGGTTCGGGAACGGGTTCCGGTTGGGGCTGCGGCACCGGATCGGGCTCCGGCATCGGCGGCTCGTCGGGCGGTTCCGGCACGGTCCCGTGGACGGGCTCGCGGGGCTCGGGGACGGTGGGGCCGTCCACGCCGCCGGCCGAGGGCTCCTCGCCGTCCTCCACCAAGACGCCGAACTCGGTGGCCAGGCCGACAAGCCCGCTGGTGTAGCCCTGCCCCAGCGCACGGAACTTCCAGCCCCCGGCCCGCCGGTACAGCTCGCCGCAGATCAGGGCCGTCTCCGCGCCGGTCTCCGGCTCGATGTCGAAGCAGGCCAGGGCTTCGCCGCCGGCCGCGTCGCACAGCAGCAGCCGCAGGCCGCCGGCCACGTCGGCGAACGTGCCGCCGTCCGCCGAGGCGGACAGCAGAACGCGGTCGACCCCCTCGTCCAGAGCGGCGAGGTCGACCTCCACGGTGTCCGCGACTCCGTCCGCGTCCCGGGACTTTGCAAGGTGGCGGACCAGGCCCGAGGGGTGCCGCGGCTGGTTGTAGAAGACGAAGTCCTCGTCGGAACGCACCTGCCCGTGGTCGGCCAGCAGCAGCGCGGAGGCGTCCACGTCGGGGGTGGCCGGCCCCGACGTCCAGCGCAGCACCACACGCACGGCCTCCGCGTGCAGCTGGATGTTCGAGCCCTTCGCCATGGCGTGCGTCATGGCGTCATCCTGCCCTCCGCACGCGGCGGACGACAACGCGGGGGACCGCGCGTCCCGCAGGAACAGGGGCGTTCGTCACGTCGCGCGCCGGGACGTGCACCCGGGGTGCCGGGGTACTTCCGGGACACCTGGGCACAAGGTGCCGGTAACGAGGTCTTCACGAGCGAGGGAACTCGCGCTCGGGGACCGCACGTACGATTGCCGGTCGGGCCCTCATGAGCGAGCCCGGCGAACATCAGCGAAACGGGGGCCCATGCGTCACTTCAGACATCTCACGCGTGATGTCCGGCATGACCTGTTCCATCAGGAACCTGCCGATTTCTGTCCCGACTCGCCCGCCCGCGTCCTCTCCGTCGCTCTCGGAGCCACCCTGTACAGCCCGGCGACCCGGCCGCGGCTCGCCGCGGACATCGTCAAGCAGGCGTCCTGCGGCGTGGTGTCGATGGTGCTGTGCCTGGAGGACTCGATCGCCGACGACGAGGTGGCTGCGGCCGAGGACAACCTCGTGCGGCAGCTCTCCGCCCTGCATGCGGGGGAGGGGGCGTCGCCGGAGGACGTGCCGCTGCTGTTCGTCCGGGTCCGCGAACCGCGGCAGATCACCGACCTCGTCGACCGCCTCGGGCCTGCCGTCGCGGTGCTCTCCGGTTTTGTGCTGCCGAAGTTCACCGAGGACCGCGGCATCCCGTTCCTGGAGGCGCTCACCGTGGCCGAGTCCGCCTGCGGACGGCGGCTGTTCGCGATGCCCGTACTGGAGTCGCCGGAACTGCTGTACCTGGAGACGCGTCCCGGCACGCTCTCCGGCGTGGCACGGGCCGTGGGCAAGTACCGCGACCGGATTCTCGCGATCCGCCTGGGCGTCACCGACTTCTGCTCCTCCTACGGGCTGCGCCGGCCACCGGAGATGACCGCCTACGACGTCAAGCTGATCGCCACCGTCATCGCTGACGTGGTCAACGTGCTGGGCCGGTACGACGGCAGCGGATTCACCGTCACCGGGCCGGTGTGGGAGTACTTCCGCCTCCAGCAGCGCATGTTCAAGCCGCAGCTCCGCCGCAGCCCGTTCGCCGGCCGCGGCGCCGAGGAGCTGCGGGCGGGCCTGATCGAGCACGACATGGACGGGCTGCTGCGGGAGATCCAGCTCGACCGCGTCAACGGTCTCCAGGGCAAGACCTGCATCCACCCCTCCCACGTCGCGCCCGTGCACGCCCTGTCCGTCGTCAGCCACGAGGAGTTCAGCGACGCCAGCGACATACTGCGCCCGGCGTGCAACGGCGGCGGGGTGCTGCGGTCGGCGTACACCAACAAGATGAACGAGGTGAAGCCGCACCGGGCGTGGGCCGAGCGCACGCTGCTGCGGGCCGAGGTGTTCGGGGTCGCCCGCGAGGACGTGGACTTCGTCGACCTGCTGGCGGCCAGCATCAAGTGAACCGCGCGACCGGCACGGCAAGGACGTACGAGCAGTGAGAGCGGTACCGCCCCCGCGCGCAGCGGCGGGACGGACAGGACGAAGGACGGGAACAACAGCGTGGTGTGGACAGGCACATGGGTCGCCGAACGGCTCGGCGTCGAGTTGACCGGTGACGGCACGAAGGACCTGCTGGGGATGGCGCTGCGGCGCAATCCGAAGCGGGCCCACCTGCTGGTCTCCAACGTGCTCGGCAAGCACGTGCCGCAGCAGCCGGCCACCGTGTACGGCACCGCGCTGGGCCTGGGCCACCGCGTGCGGGAACTCCTCGGCGAGGCCGAGTCCGCGCGTGCCGTGGTGCTCGGCTACGCGGAGACGGCGACGGGCCTGGGCCACTGCGTCGCCGACGGCCTCGGGGACGCGCCCTACCTGCACTCGACGCGGCGCCCCGTCCCGGGCCGCCCGCCGGTGGGGGGCTTCGAGGAGGAGCACTCGCACCACACCTCTCACCTGCTGCTGCCGCAGGACCCGCTGCTGCTGACCGGTGACGGCCCGCTCGTGCTGGTGGACGACGAGCTTTCCACCGGCCGCACGATCCGCAACACGCTCTCCGCGCTGCACAGCGCCTTCCCCCGACGCCGGTACGTCGTCGTCACGCTGGTGGACATGCGGTCGGCCGACGACGTGCGCGCCCTGGAGAAGTTCGCCGCCGACCTCGGCGCCCGGATCGACGTGGTGGCGCTCGCCCGCGGCACGGTCGGCCTGCCGGACGACGTCCTGGACCGCGCCGCCGCCCTCGTCGCCGCCCAGCCCCTCCCAGCCGAGCATGAAGCAGACACCGGCGCGCCGCCAGGCGACGTGGTCCGCGCCGAACTTGACTGGCCGTCGGGCGTACCGGACGGCGGCCGGCACGGCTTCAACTCCGTGCACCGGACCCGGCTGGAGGCCGCACTGCCCGCGCTCGCCGAGCAGCTCGCCGCCGCCCTGCCAGCCGGCGCCGCGCGGGTGCTCGTCCTCGGCACCGAGGAGCTGATGTACGTCCCGCTGCGCCTCGCCGACGCGCTCAGCGGCGCGACCGACGCGGAGATCCGCTACTCCACCACCACCCGCTCCCCGGTGCTCCCGGTCGACGATCCCGGCTACGCGATCCGCAGCCGGCTGAGCTTCCCCGCGCACGACGACCCCGCCGACGGCCCCGGACCGCGCTTCGCCTACAACGTGCAGGCCACCGGCCCCTGGGACGCCGTGGTGGTGGTGGCCGACGCGGCCGGCGACACCCCGGCGCTGCACGCGGCGGACGGGCTGCTCGCCCGGCTCGGCGCCCACACGGGCCGCGTGGTGCTCGCGGTGCTCCCCGCCCCGTCGCGGCTGCCGCAGCCGCTGCGCGGCCCCGCCTTCTCCTCCTACCGGGCCGACGAGTGCGGCTGGCTGCTCCAGGACCTCTCCGACGTGCGCCTGGAGGCCCCCACCGAGGAACGTGAGGAGGCCATCCAGAGCGGCGGCGCGCACTACGCCGAGTCGCTGCCGGTCGAGTACCAGCCCAGCGCCGAGTACCAGCAGCTGTTCCACGACGCGCTGGCGGACTCCGCCAAGCGCATCGCGCACGCCGTCGGCACCGTCACCGAGACGGTGCTGAGCGAGCACGCGCGCGAGCGCCCGGGCGCCCGCCCGGTGCTGGTCTCCCTCGCGCGGGCCGGCACTCCCGTCGGGGTGCTGATGCGCCGCTGGGCGCAGCACCGGCACAGCACGGACCTGCCGCACTACGCGGTGTCCATCGTGCGCGGCAGGGGCATCGACACCACCGCGATGCGCTGGCTCGCCGAGCACCACGACCCCGCCGACGTCGTCTTCGTCGACGGCTGGACCGGCAAGGGCGCCATCACCCGCGAACTCACCGACGCCCTGGCGCCCTTCCCCGGCTTCGACCCGTCCCTGGCGGTCCTGGCCGACCCGGGCGGCTGCGTGCGCACCTTCGGCACCCGCGAGGACTTCCTCATCCCCTCCGCGTGCCTCAACTCCACCGTCTCCGGGCTCGTCTCGCGCACGGTGCTGCGCGCGGACCTGGTGGGACCGGACGACTTCCACGGCGCGAAGTTCTACCGGGAGCTGGCCGATGACGACCTCTCCGGCCACTTCCTCACCGCCGTCACCGAGCACTTCCCGGCCGTCGCGGACGAGGCCGCCCAGGCAGCCCGGCAGCTGCTCACCACCGACCGCAGCCCCACCTGGGCGGGCTGGCGCGCGGTGGAACGCATCAGCGAGGAGTACGGCATCGGTGACGTCAACCTGGTGAAGCCCGGCGTGGGCGAGACCACCCGCGTGCTGCTGCGCCGGGTACCGTGGCGCATCCTCGCGCGGCGCGGTGCCGGACGCGACCTCGACCACGTGCGGCTGCTCGCCGATCAGCGCGGCGTGCCCGTCGAGGAGGTCGGCGACCTGCCCTACAGCTGCGTCGGCCTCATCCATCCCCGCTACACCCGCGGGGCGACCGGAACCGACGGAAAGGCCGCCCGATGAGCGCCCCGCAGAGCCCCGCCACGTCCCCCACGTCCGGGGCGCCCGGCACTGCCGGCGCCCCCGCCCGCACCCGACCGATCGGCATCCCCGGCCCGGTCACCCTGTTCGCGAGCGACCTGGACCGCACGCTGGTCTACTCCTCGGCCGCGCTCGCCCTGAGCATGCCCGACGCCGACGCACCCCGGCTGCTGTGCGTGGAGGTCTACCAGTCCAAACCGCTGTCGTACGTCACGGAGGCGGCGGCGGCGCTGCTGCCGCAGGTCGCCGGGCAGACCGTCTTCGTACCGACCACCACCCGCACCCGCGAGCAGTACGGCCGCATCCACCTGCCCGGCCGCGTGCCCCGCTACGCGATCTGCGCCAACGGCGGCCACCTGCTGGTGGACGGCGTGTCCGACGAGGACTGGCAGCGGGACGTCGCCCGGCGGCTCGGCGACGCCTGCGCGCCGCTGGCCGAGGTGCGCGAGCACCTGCGCCGGACGGCCGGACCGGAGTGGCTGCTCAAGGAGCGTGTCGCGGAGGACCTGTTCTGCTACCTGGTGGTGGACCGGGACCGGCTGCCGGTCAGCTGGCCCAAGGAACTGGCCGCCTGGTGCGAGCCGCGCGGCTGGACGGTCTCCGTCCAGGGCCGCAAGATCTACGCCGTGCCCCGCCCGCTGACGAAGAGCGCCGCGGTCGCCGAGGTGGCGCGCCGCACGGGCGCGGGCCGGACCGCTGCGGCGGGCGACTCGCTGCTCGACGCCGACCTGCTGCTGCACGCCGACCTCGGCTGGCGTCCCGGCCACGGCGAACTCGCCGACACCGGCTGGAACGCCCCGCACGTCACGGCCCTGGAGGAACGCGGAGTCGCCGCGGGGGAGCGCATCCTGCAGGAGGCGCTCCGCCTCGTCACCGAGAACTGACGCGCCACCCCTGATCGCTGACGCGCCCGCCCGCGAGAGCTGACGCGCCCGCCCCGCACTCCGGATGTCAGCCGCAGCAGCCGCCACCGCAGCAGCCGCCTCCGCCTCCGCCACTGGGGGCGGGGGCGGACGCGGCGGCCGAGGCGCTTCCGCCGACTGCGACCGTGGACAGCAACTTCACCGTGTCCGGGTGCCCCTCGGGGCAGTTCGCGGGCGCACCGGACTCGGCCATCGGGCGGCTGCGCTCGAAGGTCGTTCCGCACTCCCGGCAGCGATACTCGTATCTGGGCATGTGAGCAGGGTAGCCGCAGGTCAGTGACCTGAACCCAGAGACTGCCGAATGTCCGACACGACGTGCGCGACGGTCTCCTTGATGGCGTCCACCTCGGTCAGGAACTGCCAGTAGTCCGGATGCCGGCCGCCGGCCTCCAGCGCGGCCAGCGCCCGGTCCAGCCGTTCCACCGCGTTGTCCAGCGGGCCCGCGTGCCGAGGGTCGGGCGTGCTGCGCCCGGTCATGGCCAGCCGCTGCGCGTCGCGCAGTGCGAACCTCGCCCGCTCCGTCTCCTGCTCGTGGTTGAACGCGACCTCGTTCAGCCGCTGCAACCGCTCACCCGCGGCGGCCACCGCGTCGTCGGCCGTGTTCAGCAGCGCGCGGACCGACGACAGCAGCGCCGTCGCGTCCGCCCACCTCTGGGCGTCCCGGGCCTGCTGCGCCTGGCGCACCTTGGCCTCGGCCTCGTCGGCGGCCTGCTGCGCCTGCCGGGGAACGTGCTGGAGGTCCTGCCAGCAGGCCGCGCTGAACCGCCGACGCAGCTCGCTGAGGACCGGTTCGACCTTGCCCGCCCGGGTGGACAGCGCCTGCGCCCTGGTCCGCAGCGAGGCCAGCCGCCGGTCGATCTCGGCGGCCCGCTCCGGGAGCCGCCGGGCCTCCTCGCCGATGGCCTCCGCCTTGCGCTGGACCTCCTCGGCCAGCCGGATCGTCTCCCGCACGCCGTGCTGCCCGGCGCCCTGGTTGAGCTTGGTCAGTTCAGGCCCGAGGGCGGCGAGCCGCGCGGCCAGGTCGTCGGCCTGCAGCCCGGCGGCCCGCACCGAGTCCAGCGCCTGGGTCGCCGCCAGCAGCGCCTGCCGGCCCCGCTCGACCGCGGGGGCCAGCTGGGCGAGCTGCGACTCGGCCTTCTCCAGCAGCCCGCCCAGGCTGTGACCGAACCGTTCGAGGTCCGTCCGGGTCTGCTCCAGCAGCCCCTTCACGCGGTTCAGGTCCTGGAGCGCACGTGAGGCGGCGGCGGTGTCGAGGCCCTCGCGGTCGAGGTCGTGCGCGTCGACCACCTTGATGTACTCGTGGCTCGCCTCGTCGATGCGCCGCCCGAACTCGGCGAAGGCGGCGACCGCCCTGCGCCCGGGAGGCGAGCTGTCCACCGCGGTGATCGCCTCGATGGAGATCCGCAGGTCCCGCTGGGCGGTGTCCAACTCGTAGAACGCCGCCGCGGCGGCGTCCTTCGCGGCCTGCGCGTCAGCGCGCACACTCTCGGCACGCCCGCCGCCCCAGCCCCACCGCCGCGTTCCGCCCCCGCTCATCGAAGTCACACAACCCTCTCCCCAGTGCCGCAGCCAGTGGAACGGTGTCCATTGTCCCATCCGACCCGCACGAGGACAGGAGGCCGTTGCGGTAGGCTGACGTCGCATTGCTCCGGGCGCATAGCTCAGCGGTAGAGCGCTTCCCTTACAAGGAAGATGTCACAGGTTCGATCCCTGTTGCGCCCACCCTCGCGGACGCCCGTCCCGTACGCCCGGCACCTCCTCGGAGGGCCGGGCGCACTAGCGTGCAGGGTGGCGGGAACGCCCGTCGGGTGCCTCACGCGCCGGGCGCAGGGCCCGCCGGACCTGGTCGGCCGACACCGTCACGGCGAGCGCCTGGACCAACTCCGCGGTGGCCACCCATCGGTGGCCGAGCGCGTCCCGGTGTGGGGCGTCGTGCCGGCGGGTTCCGCGCACGGCAGCCGTGAGGCGACGAGCGGGGGCGTCTGCAACTCCACCGGCCGCAGCGTTCCGCACAGCTCCGGTGTCCCGCTCACCGTCCGGGCTCCCGCTCGTGCGCGGGTGAGGGTTCGGCGCCCGGTTCCAGCGGTGGCTCCACCGGGCGGGGTGGGGGTGGGACGAGCAGGTACGGGCGGATCATGGCGACCGCGTCGCCGTCGATGGGCTCCGCGTCGCGCGGCCGTCGGCGCGTTCCGCGCCCGGGGCCGGTCACCGGGCGGTCCGTGTCATGACGGCGCGGTAGGGGCGGGTGATGTGCTCCCGGTAGGTGTGATGGGAGGGGTTGTGCCCGGCGTGCGCGAACACCCACTGCTGCCCGTCCCCCGCATCCACCCGAGGCTGCGACCTCGCGCCGCACACCGCACACTCCATCGCGAACGTCACCGCCTCCGCATCCGGCTCCCGATCCGGCCCCACCCGCCACTGCATGAAGCGGACGATGCTGCGGGTCACCGGGCCGCCCTCGCGGCCGTGCGCAGCGCCTCTGTCACGGCCGGCTTGATCGCGTGCCCGTGCGGTAGGCGCAGCGGATTGCCCGTCACCTCATCCCAAGGCGGCGTATCCCACCGAACTCCGTGGGACGGAGGTAGGGCCACCCACCCGGCGGGACCAGACCGAACCTCCACGGGCCGGTCCGGGTATGCGTCGAGCGTGCTGCTGGTACCAGGCTGCACGAGCAGGGTCGCCGTCAGGCTGGTGATGAGACACGGAACCGGTCCACGGCGTTCCAGTCGGACCATCACGGCCATACCGACCGGGCGCGGTAGCACCAACGCGTCGAACGCCACCGTCGGCGCGATGATCGAGGTTCCCGGTGCCTGGGCGAACTGCTCCACCAACTGGTCTGCCCTGGCAGGCACGACCCAACTGGTCAACGGGTGCGCGCCCGGAGTCGGGCAAGGTCCGGCAGGCGGGGCGTCCGCGCAGGTGCAGCCGCCACGCGGCCGATGGCGGTGACCTGGCGCCACCGGCCATCTGAGACGCCTGTCGTAAGCTGCGGCGTAGGCGGCCGGATCTCCAGCAGGCAACACGGCCGCACCGCCCTCTGTGATCGTCTGTGTTCTCAGCGTCATGATGAGGTGAGCGTGGCCTACGTGCGGTCGTGCGACCCCCAGAATTCCTGGGGGCAGTCTCAGCGCAGCAGTTCCATGCGCCTGACCAGGGACGACAGTGCAGACGCCTGCGACGGAACGCCTTCCCGGACGAGTTCGGAGACGAGCGCACGAGCCATCGGGTCCGCGTGGACGTAGTACGGCGCACCAGCCGCAGCGGCCCGCAACGTCGTCACCGCGGCCGGGGCCTTCCCCAACTTCTTCAGAGCCCGCGCCCGGTCGATCTGGTAGTGCGTCCGACGTTCCCTCGAGGGCACTTCCTCCACGGCGGCGTTCGTGACCCGCTTCAGTCCGGTGTCCGGCTGCTCCACCTCCACACCGACCTCAGCGGCGTGCACCGCGACAGTCCCGCGCCCGAACACGGTCTGCTGCTCTAGATCGTGCCACTTCGGGCCGAGCCGGTCGGCGTCCTCCAAGGCTCCGTCGATGCGTGCCCAGGCCTCGACTGCCTGGTGGCCGCGCGCCGCAGCGATCGCGGCCCGGAGCATGAGCGCGCCACGCAGCGAGAGCACCTTCGAGTTCGGAGCCCGGCCGCTCGCAAGCGGTTCCAGATCGGCCAGCGCAGCGTCGGCTACCGCGAGTGCCTCCGGCAGACTCGCCTGGTGCAGGAGTGCGCCGCAGCGGTCCCACGCCACCCCGGCCTTCACCACCGGATCGTCCAGCTCCGTCGCCGCACCGGCAGCGACTTCCGCCGCGACCCAGGCCAGATCGGGGTATCCAAGCTGGTTGAGGCACATTCGGGCCGTCCGGGCCGCGTCTACAAGCAACCTCAGGGTCTCGTGCCGTGCCGGGCCCTCGGTCACCAACAGTGTGCTGTTGAGGTCCTCCACCAGGGGTGGCAGCAGCGCGGCGACCTTCGGTAGGTTTGCTGCCTGTCGGGCCCGGTTGGCTTCCGCAGCCCGTGCTGCGAGCGACCGTGCGTCTGTCACAACTGCTTGAGGGCTCAGTCCCGGATGCCCGGACAGGATCAGTCCAGACCGGCGGAGTCCGGCCCGTAGCGCCGGAATGTAGGTGTGGGCGTGAGGGCCTGCCTGGTCACGCAGGCGGTAGGGCTGGCCGAGCAGCCAGACCACGTCCACGTCGGTCACCTCGGCCACTGCGGTGATCAGGCTGTAGCGGTCCAGCGCCAGGCGGCCGGCCTCGACGTCCTGCACCCAGTGCTCGGACCGGCCGAGCAAGCCGGCCATCTCCGTCTGGGTAAGGCCCGCTGCGTTTCGCGCGATGCGCACCCGCGCGCCGATGTGCTCGTCATTGCCCCGAGGCATGCAGAGTCTCCGTTCCGTGGTCGCACTTGGAAGGTACCGCTACCACCCCTGCCGAACCCCGGTTGAGGATGGAAGCGCGTGCGGTGAACTGGCGTCCATGACTGCCGTCTTGTACCTCGTCGCCTGTGCGGCACCGCCGATCCAGTACCTCGACCGTGCGATCCGCGAGGCGCAGGCCGACGGCTGGGACGTGTGCCTTGGTCTTACCCCGACTGCCGCCGAGTGGAGCGCCGACGACCTCGACAACCTCGCCGCCCTCACCGGCCATCCCGTTCGCTCCACGAAACGCCCACCCGGCGAGGCAACCCCCTGGCCGAAGGCGGACGTGACGGTAGTCGCGCCCGCAACGCTGAACACAATCAACGCGGTTGCTCTCGGACTGACCCCCAACTGGGCGACCGGGCACGCAGTCGACGCGGCTGGCCGTCGGTGGCCGCTGGCGATCATGCCGTGCGTGAACGCAACTACGCGTCGCACCCTCAACTTGACCGGTCAGTCCAGACGCTGCGCGACGCCGGGGTTCGTGTGCCGCTGGGCGAGCCCGACGGCTTCGTACCCAACCCCTCGGGCGAGGGCTCCCCCGAGACGTACCCGTGGCACCTGACGCTTGCCGCCGCGCGTGGCCTCGCGTAGTAACACTGGACTGTCCGTCTGAGCCCACGGAGAAGTTGCCCCATGTTCGATCTGATGGGTCGGGCAGGGTGGCTCTCACCATCGCCTCGATCCGACTCTGGCTCCGCCCGTGATCTCCGCCGGATCTAGTAGCCGGTTGCGCCGTCGAGCATCTCGCGCAGGATGTCCAGGTGGCCGTTGTGGCGGGCCGTCTCCTCGGTGAGGTGGTGCACGATCCAGCGCAAGTCGACGTGGACGCCGTTGCGGATGGTGCGCTGAGCCTGCTTGTCCAGGTCGCTCCCGGCGACCAGTTCGCGGTAGAGGCTGCTCTGTTCGGCGTATTCGTCGAGCAACTGCGTGAGCGGGAAGTCGACGGCAATACGCATCTCGCGGTCGGGGTCCTCATCCGTCATGGGGGCCCGGTCTTCCTCGCCGAGGAAGACCACTTGGAACCAGTAGTACTCGACCCAGCGGAGGTGGTTGATCACACCGCTCATGGTCATCAGCGGTGAGCCCGGCAGGAGGGCCTTGCGCGCGTTCTCCTCAGAGACGCCTTCGCATTTGGCGCGTGCGGTGCCACGCGCGTAGTCGAGAAACGTAGTGAGCTGGGTGCGCTCGTCCCACGCGGGCGGTGTGTCATTGATTCTGGTCATCGCGCGAAGCATCCCCGATCACCACGACTCGTGTCGAGGCATTTCGCGGAGGGCCACTGCCCCACCCACCGTCGGCCGCCCGACATGATCCGCCGGACAGGCCATAGGGACGTTGGACTGGGTCGAGGCGGCCTGGCGTGCTGCGGGTGGACTCGTGGGGTGACTTCGTACACTGGCGGTCATGGCATGCCGCATCAGTGAGCTGGTCATCGACTGCGCCGACCCCGACCGGCTTGCCGGGTTCTGGAGTGAGGTGCTCGGCTACGTCGAACTCGACCGGGAGGACGACAGAAGCATCGAGATCGGGCCTCCCGCCGTCGGTTTCGGCGGACTTCAGCCGACCCTCATCCTCAGCCCCAGCAGCGACCCGCGTGCCGGGAAGCTGCGGCTGCACATCGACGTCAACGCCACCGACCGCGACCAGGACGCCGAGCTGGCGCGGTTGCTGGCGCTCGGCGCCAGGCCCGTCGACGTCGGGCAGACCGGTACGGAGAGCTGGCACGTGCTGGCCGACCCCGAGGGCAACGAGTTCTGCCTCCTGCGCGCCCGTCTCCGGCCCCTCTGACCACAAGCACGCCCCGACCACCGCACAGGAACGGGCGGACTGTGATCGACTGGGGCCATGGCGCAGCGAGTTCTCTACCTGCTGGGATGTGCGGCACCGCCCGTGTGCGACCTCGACCGGCCCGTCCGGGAGGCGCAGGCGGCGGGCTGGGAGGTGTGCGTGGGGCTGACGCCGACCGCCGCCGAGTGGCTGGGCGACCGGGTACGGGCGCTGGAGGAGCTGACCGGGCGGCCGTTGCGCATCGCCAAGCGCCGCCTGGGCGAGACGTCCCCCTGGCCGCCCGCCACCCTGTCGGTGATCGCGCCGGCCACCCTCAACACCGTCAACTCGATCGCACTCGGGCTCACTCCGACCTGGCTGGCCGGTCACGGTGTGGAGGCCGTCGGGAAGCGGTCACCGCTGGTGATCGTGCCGTGCGTGAACTCCTCCGACACGACGCACCCGCAGTTCGAGCGGTCGGTGGCGGTGCTGCGGGGCGCCGGGGTGCGCGTGCTGCACGGGGAGCCGGACGGGAACGAGCCGCACCCCCCGGGTGAGGGCCGCCCCGAGCAGTTCCCCTGGCGGCTGGTGCTGGACGCGGTCCGCACGGCGTAGGCGGCGGTAGCAGGCAGCGGCGGCAGCTGGAAGCCCCGTCGCCGTGACCGGTCAGTCCGGCGCCGCCAGCAGGGTGTGTACGGAGGCGGTCATGGCGGCGACGAACGTGTCCCGGACGTCTGCGGGCAGCGCGTCCAGGGACAGGTAGGGGTTGAGGTCCTCCAACTCGACCAGCAGCAGCTCACCCTCACGGGTACGGCAGGCGTCGACGCGCTGGATGCCGTGGTCGACGGTGTTCCAGTCGACGAAGCGCTGGGCGAATCGCAGGTCCTGCTCGGTCGGCGTGTACGGCACCAGCTCCCAGCGGGCCTCGGGCTCGGGCGCGTGCAGGGCGTACTGGAAGGCGCGGTCGACGAAGAAGAACGACACCTCGTACCGGAAGTCGATCCGCGGCTGGGCCAGCATGCTCCGGTCGGTGGGGAGGGCGGCCAGCCGGTCGGCGGCGACGAACTCCATGCCGTGCGAGTCGGCGCCCAGCTTGGGCTTCAGCACGAAGCCGTCCGACCGGTCCGGCGTGTGTGACGTGTCCACCCCGTCCGGCCCACTGCTTCGGAGCAGCCTGCCGGTGTCGGCCGGGTGGTCGACGGTGGGGATGACGGGGAGTCCCGCGGCCCAGAGGTCCACCAGGTACTGCTTGCCGAGCATGTCGGCCCGGCCGGTCAGCTGGTTGAACACCCGGGTGCCCCGGTGCAGCGCCCGCTCGCGGAACTCCTCGTACGCGGCCCGGTAGTGCAGTACGGGGCCGCTGTTGCGGACCACCACCGCGTCGAATGCGTCCATCAGCGCCACCGCGTCCAGCGGATGGCACAGCGCGAGGTCGAAGCTCTCCCGCAAGCGGGCGCTGAGCGCGATGTCCTCGTCGCAGTAGCGGCGTCCCCGCGCCGGATAGGCGAGATCGGTGACGTAGAGGACGCGGGGCTTGGCGGCGGACGGCATGCTGCTCCTGGTGGTTCGGCCGGTTCCCAACCTATCCGCCACTTCGACCGGGCTCCGGAATCGGGTCGCCGGATGGCCGAGGATCGCCCGGACCGGTCGGTGACGGTCGGTGAAGCGCCGTATGATCCCGTGCAGTTGGGGATTGACCGGGGCGGCGGAGGACGGGTACAGACACGATGGCCGACCGCGTCGGGGTGCCGTTCCGCCGTGTCCTGGCGGAACGCGCGGACCGCCTCACCTCAGCCCGCTGGTTCTCCGCGGTGGTGCTCGCGACGATCCTCGGCAACGCCGTGACCCTCGGCGTCGAGACGTACGCGGGCCTCGCCCAGCGCTGGCACGGCCCGCTGACGACGCTGGAGAACCTGTTCATGGCGGCGTTCGCGCTGGAGGTGGCGCTGCGTGCCGCGGCCCACGCGGACCGGCCGCGGGACTTCTTCCGCGAGCCGTGGAACGTCTTCGACCTGACCGTGCTGCTCGTCGCCCAGATCCCGGCTGTCCAGAGCAACGCCACGGTGCTGCGCCTGCTGCGGCTGGCCCGGATCATCCGGGCTGCCCGCATGCTGCCGCAGCTGCGGGTGCTGATGCTCGCGGTCGGCAAGAGCCTGCCCGGGACGCTGAGCTTCCTGCTGGTGGGCGCCCTGCTGCTGTACCTGTACGCGGTGCTGGGCTGGATCTGCTTCGCCGAGGACGACCCGGAGCGCTACGGCTCCTTGGGCCGGGCCGTGCTGACGCTGCTGCTCCTGATGACGCTGGACGGCCTTGGGCTGGCCGTGCACGACGGGTTGGCCATCTCCCGGTGGACGCTGCTCTACTACGGCTCGTACGTGCTGCTGGCCTCGTTCGTTCTGGTCAACCTGCTGATCGGCGTGGTGATCAACTCCCTGGAGGAGGCACGGGCCACCGAGCGGGAGGAACGCAGGCTGCCCTCCGGGGCGTCCGGTGCCGCCGATGACGAGCAACTGCGGGCCCGGATCGCGGAGGCCCGGCGTGCCCTGGACGAGCTGGAGGCCGGGCTGCGCCGCTGAACGCCCGGCCGGGACGGCCGCGGACGGTCGCAGGCGGTCCGGGAGGGTGGTCGGCGGCGGTCAGGGACGTCCGGGCTCAGGCCGTCGCGGCGGTGGGCCGACGGTGCAGGAGGTACCCGGCCAGGGTGCCCGCGGTGAACAGTGCCAGCACCGACAGCGCGGTGGTGCCCCAGCTGACGCCGAACAGCTGCCCGCCGAAGTAGCCCAGCGACACGCTGTACAGGGCCCACGCCAGACCGGCGACCGCGGACCAGGTGGCGAAGTCCGCCGGGTGGCGGCGGGCCGCACCCGCGGTGAGGCTCATCACCGAGCGTCCGGCGGGGGCGAAGCGCGCCAGCACCATCAACGAGCCGCCGCCGCGCAGAAGGACGGTTTCCAGCCGGTCCTGCGCGCCGGCGATCCGGCGGGACCGGGACAGCAGCCGGTTCAGGCGGGGCCCGCCGTAGCGGGCGAGGTGGAACGCGGCGAGGTCGCCGAGCACCGAGGCCGTGGCGGCGCACAGCACGAGCAGGAACATCTCCGGCAGGTGCGCCCCCGTGGTCGGCGGGGCGGCCACGCCCGCCAGGTCGGCCGCCGTGCCGGCCGCCGCGGTGGCGGCGGCGATGACCAGCACACCGCTGGGCAGCAGCGGCAGGAAGACGTCGAGCAGCACCGACAGGGCGATGAGGACGTAGATCCACGGCGCGTAGACCAGCGTCCCCAGCGTTTCCAGCACCTTGACCCCCGGTGGCTCCCGGCCCGGTGCCTGCGGCCCGGCTTACCGCCGTACAGCGTACGCCGGGGTCACTCGGAGGGCTTTGTGGGGGCCGGGTGGCGCGAATTCGGCTACCGGAAGCGCAAGAGTTGCGCCTGAACGGCCCAGTGGCGGCGCGGGGATGTCACCGAGGTGACAGTTCCGCGGGCGCGGTCCCGACCGGCGACGCGGGCCGGTGCGTGCGGCTCGGCGCACCCGCACCACTGAAGGGCTTCTGTACCACTGAGCGGGAGGCACAACGTGACGGCAGGCAGGACAGCAGCGGTGGCGGCGGCAGTCGTACTGATGGCGGCGCTGCCGGCGGCGGCGGCCCAGGCGGACACCGGCGACCGGTGGATGCGGACCACGGCGTCGTTCGGCACGCCGGGGGAGTTCCTCGCCCCCGACGCCGTGACCCATGACGAGGGCGTGGTCCCGGCGGGTGCCCGGATCACGGTGGCGCAGCGGGTGAAGGACGGCCGGACGGCGGTGGAGCTGTCGGTGCGCGGCATCCAGCCGGACCGGGCCTACGGAGCCCATGTGCACACCGGTACCTGCGGTGTAGCGCCCGAGGCGTCCGGTCCGCACTACCAGCACCGCATCGACCCCGTGCAGCCGTCCGTCGACCCGGCCTACGCCAACCCGCGCAACGAGGCCTGGTTGGACTTCCGCACCGGCCCCGACGGCAGCGGCGGGGCCGTCGCCGAGCAGAAGTGGTCCTTCCGCGCAGGGGAGGCCCGCTCGGTGGTGATCCACGAGCACACCACGCTCACCGGCAAGGGCGAGGCGGGCCAGGCCGGCCGACGGCTGGCGTGCTTCACGGTGCCGTTCGTGCCGGTGGCCGCCGGCAAGTGACGCGGGGCGGTCTGCTGCCGTGCCGTGCCGGTTCGGCGACGGGGCCGGGCGGGCGCCGGACAGTGCCCACCCGGCGCCCACCCGGCGCCCGCCCGGTACCTGCCCCGCCCCCGCCCCGGGCCGGACGCCGCCGCCCGTGGTCAGCGGATGCGCAGGGACGGCTGCGGGACCCCCGCCCGGCGGGCCGGCGGCACGGTCGGCAGGACCGGCCGCACGGCGACGGCCGAGGCCAGTGCGGCACGGGCGACGGCGTCGGTGTCCAGGAGCGTGACCGAGCCGACGCCCGGCCGTGCGCCCGCGGCGGTCACCCAGTGCACGCCCTCGGTGGGCACGCCCACCGCGTACCGGTGCGGGTGCGGGCGACCGGCGGCGTCGACGACGCGGAACGGCGCCGGGGTGACGTCGAGCCCGGTGGTGGCGTAGCCGTCGACGGTGTGCTGCCGGCAGGCGCCGGCCGCCCGCAGCCCGGCGAGCAGCGGGTCGGTGGTGCGCGGCAGGTCAGGCTCGGGCAGACGGGCCTCGATGAGTGCGGTGGTCCGCACCTCCACGCCGGGGACCTGCGGTGACCGGGCGGTGAACGTGCCGGAGTTGTCGGTGGTGAGCCGCAGGTCCGGGCCGAGCACGTCGAGCACGCCGGCCTCGATGAGCGCAACCGTCTCGGCTATGCGCTGCCGTGGCGGGCCGATCGACAGGAACGCGTTCAGTGGGGTGTACCAGCGGTCGAGCCCCTCCCGGCGGGACCGCCCCGTCAGCCCGCCGTGGTCGACCGTCTGCCGCAGCTCGTTGCGCAGGTCGCGGAGTACGTCGAGGGCCGCCTTGACGGGACCGGCGACGTTGCCCAGCCGGGCGTGCTCGACGTCGTCGCGCAGCCGGGTCAGCAGCCAGGCGCGGTGCTCGGCCGCGTCGGTGAAGGTCCGGCCGCCGGTGGGGTGGAGGACGGCGGCCCAGTCCCAGCGCTCGGCGGCGGTGATGCCGAACTCCGCCAGGACGGCGGCCTCTTCGCGGCTGCCACGCGGTGTGGCGAGCAGTGCCGCCCGCAGTCGGCCGAGCTGCACCTCGGGCCGGCCGGCCGTCAGGCGCAGGCGCAGCAGGGCCTGGTAGTAGACGGCCTCCACCTCTCTGGCCACCAGCGGCCAGACGTCGGTGAGGAAGTCGGGCGGGTCACCGGCGTCGGTCCGTTTGCGGAACCGGGCTATGACGTCCTGGGTGAGCAGCAGCGGCAGGTGCCGTCCGTGCGGGCCCTTCTCGTTGTCGCCGCGCGCGTGGTACGGCACGCCGCGACGGGAACCGGCGTACAGGCGGGGTTCACGGCCGGAGGGCTGATACCGCAGGCGTCCGCTGCCGTCGTCCGTGAACCGGCCGCCGCGGCCGGTGGTGAGCAGCGCGAGGTGGTCGAAGAAGGTCAGGCCAAGACCGCGCAGCAGCACCGGCCGGTCCGGTTCCAGTGCGTCGAGGCGGTCGGTTGAGTCCGCCGGGTTGCCCGGCGGCAGGTAGTACAGGCCGTGGTGTCGTGCGTAGGCGCGGAGACGTTCCTGCTCGGCGTCGGCCGCGACGGGCAGGTGGCCCTGGGCCAGCACGACCGCGCAGAGACCGGTGAGCCGGCTGCCGTCGGCTAGGCGCAGCGCCTGGGTGCCGTCCAGGGCGTCGGTCAGTTCCACGGCCCGGTGGGGGTGCACGCGGACCTCGACCTGGGCGGGCGCGACGGCGACGGTGCGGGTGAAGACCCAGCGCAGGTAGCTGCCGTACAGGGCACGGGTCGGGTAGTCGTCCGGGCCGAGCGGTCCGTCACCGGGGCGAGCGTGGTGGCGGTGGTACCAGGTGTGCAGGCTCGGCCCGGGGCGTACCGGTCCTGTGCACTCGACACTGTCGTCGGTGAACAGGGTGACCTGTGAGGCGACGGTGTTCATCAGCAGCTCGCCGGACTGGTCGGTCCGCCAGACCTGGCCGGCGCCGGGCGGGTACGGGTCGACCAGGTGCACAAGCAGCCTTGTCCCGGCGGGCAGCCGGTCGGGGGCGGATGCGCAGAGGCGTTCCAGCACGCTGGTGCCGCGCGGGCCGGCACCGACGATGGCAACGGAACGGGCGGTCGAGACGGCCACGTTGGTGACTCCCCGGGTTGGGTGCGGTGCGGGCAGTCACCATCATGCCGTCCGCTCGTCCCGGCTGAACCCCCGACCGGAATATACACATCCGCTGTGGGCCGGATCACTCCGGTCGGGGGACAGGTTCTCGCCGAATCCGTCAGCAGCCGGCCAACGTGCTGGTGAGGGCGGCCTTTTCCGCCGAATCGACGGTCATGGCGTAGTTGTTCTTGACCCACACCCAGGAACGCGCGTAGGTGCAGTGGTAGGCGGCTCGCGGCATCCAGTTGGCCGGGTCCTTGTCGCCCTTGCTGCGGTTGGAGCTGGCGGACACCGCGATCAGCTGCGCCGCGGTGAGGTTGTTGGCGAAGGACTGCCGCTTGGCGGCCGACCATGTCCGGCCACCGGAGCGCCAGGCCTCGGCCAGCGGCACCATGTGGTCGATGTCCACGTTCGACGCGCTGGTCAGCGTCACGCCGTCGAACTGGGAGAACCAGCTTCCGCTGACGGATCGGCACTGGTCGTCGGTCTGCACGTTGCTGCCGTCGCGCTTGAGCACGACCTCGCGGGTGTTGCAGTTGTCGCCCTGGTTGATCCAGTGCGGGAAGAGGTCGCGGCTGTATCCGTCCATGGACGTCTCCGGCGCCACGGTCAGACCGGCGAGCATGGTGCGTGCCTGGGCGGCGCTCGGCGGGGTGGGGGGAGCGGCCTGGGCGGAGGGCGCCGTCAGCAGCATGCTGCCGGTGAGGCCTGCCAGGGCGGCGGCGGTGGTGAGCAGGGCGCCGGGTCGACGCGCGTAGAAACGTGAGCGGACGTGTGCCTCGCGTATGCCGTGCATACGGACTCCCTCGGGTGGGGGTGTCGCCGGAACGGGATGTGCCGGTCGGAGTGCGGGCCGGTCGGGACGTGACGTGCCCGACGTCCTGCTGGGTGGTGCTGGGCGGTGCTGAGGCCGTACTGGGTGGTGCCTGAGGCGATGCTGGCGCCGCCAGGTTTCGTCCCGGCGGGTCGCAGGTAACAGGTTGGCGACATGCGCACGTCACATCAAGAGGTGTGCGTCAGGTTCCTCGCAGCCGGAGTCATCCGCCGCCCCCTGGCGGTGAGGTGACGCCGTGCCGGGCGGGACGGTGCGGCCGGTGGGGGGGGGGCGCAGGTGGGGAGGCTGCGGGATGGCGTATCGTGGACGCGTCTGAAGGGGAGTAGCTCCTCGCCGGAACGTCGACATACTGGGCGGTCACCCGCCCCGGCGCCCGGAGCGCACCGCAGTGCCGGTGCGCCAGCGAGACCTTCGGCCGCAGTGTCCTGGATACTGCCGTGCCGAAGCGTGCCGTTCTCCCGGTGGGCCCCTCGGTGCGGCCCGACCGAACGAGGAAACGTTCCGTGCTGAGCTTCACCGTTGTCGCCGTCGTCTTCGGCGTCGTCTTCCTGGCCGAGCTGCCCGACAAGACGGCCCTGGCCGGCCTGGTCCTGGGCACCCGCTACCGCGCGTCCTACGTCTTCGCCGGGGTCGCCGCCGCGTTCGTGCTGCACGTCGCCCTGGCGGTGGCCGCAGGCAGTGTGCTGACCCTGCTGCCGCACAGGCTGCTCGCCGCAGTCACCGGCCTGCTGTTCCTGGGCGGTGCCGCGGTGCTGCTCTGGAAGAAGGACCACGGCGAGGAGGAGGTCAGGCAGCCCGCCGACCAGTCGTTCTGGAAGGTCGCAGGCAGCGGCTTCACGCTGATCATGGTCGCCGAGTTCGGCGACCTGACGCAGATCATGACGGCCAACCTCGCCGCCCGCTACGAGGACCCGCTCTCCGTGGGGCTCGGCGCGGTGCTGGCGCTGTGGGCGGTGGCCGGTCTGGGCATCCTGGGCGGCCGGGCCCTGATGCGGCGGGTGCCGCTGCGGCTGATCACCCGCGTCGCGGCGACCCTGATGACGGCGCTCGGCGTCTGGAGCCTCTTCGACGCCGTCACGGGTTGACCGTCCGTCCGCCTGCGTCGGGGCCGGGTGCAGGACGAACTCACGGCCATGCGGGGCATCTCCTGGGCACGGTGGGCCGCCGCGGTGGTACCCCGGACGACGCAGCGGCGGCTCTCTCCCGGACTGGCACGCGGTCGCGGGCTCTGAGCCCGCGTCGTCAGCTGTGACCGGTGTCGATGACGCAGAAGCGGTTGCCCTCGGTGTCGGCGAGTACGACGAAGTCGGCGTCGTCCGGATAGGCGTCCCAGTCGACGCGCTCAGCGCCCAGGGAAACCAGGCGCGCCACTTCGGCCTCCTGGTCGGCGGTGTCGCCGGCATAGAGGTCGAGATGGATTCTCGGGTGCTCCTGCACGGGCGCCGTGCTGAGGTCGAGGGCCAGTACGGCACCGGGGCCGTCGGGCGGCACGAGCACCGCCCAGTCGTCCTTCACCTCGCCGTCGCGGGGGACGTAGCCCAGCGCCCGGCTCCAGAACTCGGTGGCCCGCCGCACGTCAGCGGCCCCCATCACGATCGTTCCGATGCTCAGCATCCGCCGATCGTGGCAGATGCCGACTAACCCACGACGTGCACCACGTCCCCGCGTTCGGGGTGAAGCGCTGCCTGGCTACTGCCGCTCGGCAGGCAGCGGGCGGTGGCGCCCCGCGCGGTGTCAGGCGAGGTGCAGGCGGATGCCCTCGGCGCCGAGGTGCTCCACCCGCAGGCCCTCCAGGGTGAGCACGTGGGCGTCGGGCTGGAAGGCGGCGGCCCGGGGGCCGACGCCGAGCACTCGCATGCCGGCCGCGCGGCCGGCGGTGATGCCCGCCTCGGAGTCCTCGAAGACCAGGCAGTCGGCCGGGTCGACGCCCAGCTCGGCGGCGCCCTTGAGGAAGCCCTCCGGGTCGGGCTTGCTGGCGCTGACCGACTCGGCGGTGATGCGCACGTCCGGCAGGCGCAGCCCCGCGGCGGCCATGCGGGCGTTGCTCAGCGCCACGTCGGCCGAGGTGACCAGGGCGTGCGGTAGGTGCTCGACGGCGCCCAGGAAGGCGCCCGCTCCGGGGATGGGCACGATGCCGTCGGTGTCAGCCGTCTCCAGGGCGAGCAGCCGCCGGTTGTCGGCGTGGTTCAGCTCCATCGGGCGGTCGGGCAGCAGTGCGGCCATGGTGGCGTAGCCCTGGCGGCCGTGCACGACCTTCAGCACCTCGTCGGGATCGAGCGACTGCTCCTCGGCCCATCCGCGCCACACCCGCTCCACCGCGGCGTCCGAGTTGACGAGCGTGCCGTCCATGTCCAGGAGGAGGGCGCGGGCGGTGAGCGTGGTGGAGGCGGTGGCCATGGGTGCGGCTCCAGAGGGGTGTGGGGAAAGCAGCGGTTCCGCCCGCCGGTCAGGGAAACCCGCCGTCAGGTGCGGGAACGGGCGGAACCACTTTGTTCCACCACCTTACAAACCTGGGGCCCGGAACGCCAGTCCGCCCCGGGGAACGCGACATGATCCCGGGGGAAACGTTCCATGCCGGGGTGACGCCGTCCTTTCACCGGGTCCGGCTCTCCAGGGAGCTGCGGGTGTTGGGGCCGTAGACGCCCGGCTCGTCGCCCTGCACGCCGTAGCCTGACTGGTAGCGCAGCACCGCGTACTCCACGCCCCGGTCATAGCGCCCGTCGGCGCGCCGGTCGTACAGGTTCACCTGCCGCAGCCGCCGCTGCAGGTCGGCGACGGCGGGCCCGATGTCGCCGCGCCGCAGCGTCTCGACGGCCGGGGGCTGCGGCTCCTCCGCCCGGTCGTCCGGCTCGTCCGGCTCGCGCACCTCCGGCGCGGCCGGCGCGGGAGCCTCCGGCTCCGCGCCACCGGGCTCCGGCGCGGACTCCGCCACCGACGCCTGCGGGTCCTCCGGGCCCGGCGCCACCGGCGCCTCCACGGACGGCGACGCCGACGGCGAGGATGTCACGGACGAAGACGCCTCGGCGGACGGACTGGCACTGGCGCCCGGCGACGGCTCACTCGACTCCGGCGCGGCCGTCGGCACCGACAGCTGTGTCACCGCGCCGCCGTCCGGCAGCGCCGCCGAGTCGTCACCGTCCCGCACCACCAGGGCACCGGCCAGCAGCGCGCAACCCGCCACCGCCATCGCCGCCACGCCCGCCGCCGCCCAGCGGGCCCGGCCCGGTCGGGCGGGCGGTTCCGGGCCGATGGCCAGCAACTCGTCCTGCCGCCGCCCCGGGCCGTCCGGGGAGAACAGCGCGATGTCCGCCGGGTCGGGGCCCGCGTCCGGCTCCCGCACCACCACCACGGGCGTGTCGCATCGGCACGGCGGCCCCGCCGTCGCGTTCGCCGGACGTGCCGCACCGGCGGTCCGCCCGCCCGAGCCGTCGCACCGCGGGCAGTGCTCCACTCCTCCGCTCACGCTGAGGTCCCCTCCCTGGAAAGCGTGCCAAAGAGTAACGGACCGGCGTGCCGCAGATGGCCGCGCCCGACGGGCCGAGCGCACGCGGCGGGAGCACCATGGATGGATGACGCACGCGCCGCCGACCGGGCCGGGGACCGAACAGCCCAAGCGCACCCTGTACCTGGCGATGGGTGCGCTGCTGATGGGCATGCTGCTGGCCGCCCTCGACCAGACCATCGTCTCCACCGCGCTGCCCACCATCGTCAGCGAACTGGGCGGCCTGGACCACCTCTCCTGGGTGGTGACGGCCTACCTGCTCGCGTCCACCGCCGCGACCCCGCTGTGGGGCAAACTCGGTGACCAGTACGGGCGCAAGAAGCTCTTCCAGAGCGCCATCGTCGTCTTCCTCATCGGGTCAGCGCTGTGCGGCCTGGCGCAGAACATGGCCGAACTCATCGCCTTCCGCGCCCTGCAGGGGCTGGGCGGCGGCGGACTCATGGTGCTGTCCATGGCGATCGTCGGCGACCTGGTGCCGCCGCGCGACCGGGGGCGCTACCAGGGCCTGTTCGGAGCCGTGTTCGGCGCCACCAGCGTGCTCGGACCGCTGCTCGGCGGCCTCTTCGTCGACCACCTCAGCTGGCGCTGGGTGTTCTACGTCAACCTGCCGCTGGGCGCCCTGGCACTGGGCGTCATCGCGGCGGTCCTGCACATCCCCAGCAGCACCGAGAAGCACCGCATCGACTACCTCGGCACGCTCGCCATCGCCACCGTCGCGACCAGCGTCGTGCTTGTCACCTCCCTCGGCGGCAGCACCTGGGCCTGGGACTCGCCGCAGATCACCGGGCTGGCCGTCCTGGGCGTCGTGGCACTCGTGGCGTTCATCCGCGTCGAGCGGGTCGCCGCCGAACCGGTCCTCCCGCTGCGGCTGTTCGCCATCCGCACCTTCACCATCTGCTCGGTCATCGGTTTCGTCGTCGGCTTCGCCATGTTCGGCTCGATGACCTACCTGCCGACGTTCCTCCAGGTCGTGCACGGCATCTCACCGACGATGTCCGGTGTGCACATGCTGCCGATGGTGCTCGGCATCCTCACCACCTCGACTCTGTCGGGGCAGATCATCAGCCGCACCGGCCGCTGGAAGGTCTTCCCCCTGCTGGGCACCGCCGTCACCGTCGTCGGCCTGCTCCTGCTGCACAACCTCGACGAGCGCAGCAGCACCTGGGAGATGAGCGTCTACTTCCTGGTGTTCGGCCTCGGGCTCGGACTGGTCATGCAGGTGCTCATCCTGGTCGTGCAGAACGCCGTCGGCTACCAGGACCTGGGGGTCGCCACCTCCGGAGCCACCTTCTTCCGCTCCATCGGCGCCTCCGTCGGCGTCGCCGTCTTCGGCTCCATCTTCTCCGGACGCCTCGGCCCCCGGCTGCGCGACGCCCTCGAAGGCGAGGACCTGCCCGCAGGCGTCACCGCGCAGACCCTCGCCGAGGACCCCCGGGCGGTCTCCGCGCTCGACCCGGCCGAACGCGCCGGGGCGCTCGCCGCCTACTCCGAGTCCATCACCGACGTCTTCCTGTGGGCCGCCCCCGTCATGCTCGTCGCCTTCCTGCTGGCCTGGTTCCTCAAGGAGACCCCGCTGCGTGCCAGCGTGCAGGCCCCGGACACCAGCCAGACACTGGCGATGAACCCCGTCGAACGCTCCTCACGGGACGAACTGGCCCGCGCACTCACCACCCTGAGCAGCCGCGAGGGACAGAAGGGCCTCTACACCCGCCTCACCGAGGAGGCCGGCCTCGACCTGCGACCCGCCGCGAGCTGGCTGTTGCTGCGCCTGTACCGGTACGGGTCGGTCGAGCCCGCGCTGCTCGCCGAACGGGTCGGCGTGGAGTGGCACATCGTGGCCGCGGGTGCCCGGCAGGTCGAGGAACGCGGCCTCGCCGTCCGCGAGGGGCTGCCCCTGGTCCTCACCGACCGGGGACGGGACGCCGCCGCCCGGCTGGCCGTCGCACGCGAGGCCGCCCTCGCCGAACTGCTCGGCGACTGGTGGACACCCGACCGGCCCCGCGACCTGACCGCACTGGTCCACGAACTCGCCGCCACTCTGGGCGGCTGCCGCAACGAGACCCCGGAGGAGGACCAGGGGCGACCGTGAACCGCCCGGCACCGGGACGGGACCCCAGGGGGTTGACCGTGGGCCGGTGACTGGCGATCATGCGACCCATGCGCCTCCCCCCACGTGTGGCCGCCCTGTGCGCAGGGGCGGTACTGGCGCTGCCCACGCCCGCCGCAGCCGCCGCCCCCCAGCCCCAGGGCAGCCCCGCCCCCGCGTCGCGGTCCGCCGCGCCCTGCGCCGACCGGCTGGGCACCGCCGGGTACTTCGGCGAGTTCGTCGAACGCGACGCCGTGCGCAGCTCCCGCACCGACGGCGCCGTCGCCTTCGGCGGGGACGCCGACCTCAGCGGTGGCCTCAGCGTCGGCGGCCGGACGACCGCCGCGCACAAGTTGCCCGGCGGCGCCTCCCTGCTCGTCGGCGGAACCCTGCGCAACGGCCCCGCGGGCAGCGAGGACTTCACCGTCGTCGAACGCGGCACCGCCGTGTACGGCGGGCTGCGCGGGCGGCCTCCGGTGCTCAAGTCCGGCAGCGGCGCACAGCAGGGACGGCTGCCGGTGGACGTGGCCGCCGAGTTCCGCGAACTGCGCTCTCTGTCATCCGAGTTGAACAGCCTGCCCGCGCGGGGCAGCGTCACCCGCACGACCCGCGGCGGCGAGACCACACTCACCCTGGCCGGAGACCGGGGACTCAACGTCTTCCCCGTCAGCGCCTCGCAGCTCCACGGCGCCAACCACGTCGTGGTGGATACGCCGCCCGGCGCGACCGCGCTGGTCAACGTGGCGGGTGGCTCCTACGACATGCGGACGGCGGCGACCCGCGACATCAGCGGTCCGCGCGGCCTCGCCGCCTCCGTGCTGTGGAACTTCCCCGACGCCACCGCCGTGACCCAGCAGAACGGCACCACCTGGCCCGGCACGCTGCTCGCCCCCCGCGCAGCCGTCCGGCTCAGTCCCGGCGCCCACCTGCGCGGTGCGGTCATCGCCCGCTCCCTCGACGCCGAACGGACCGAGACCCGCCACACCGCGTTCACCGGCTGCCTCGACCCCCGTGCCGCGTCCGGCGCGGTCCCGGCCCCCGCCGCCCCGGCACCCGCCACGGACCTTGCCGAGACCGGCGGCGGGCAGCTCCCCGCGCTGCTCGGCGGCGCGCTGGGCGCGCTCGCCGCCGGCACCGGGCTTGCCTGGTCCGCGCACCGCCGCGCCCGCCGCCGGACCTGAGGGCCGACGCGTCGGGTGCCCCGTCCGGGTGTCCCGCCGAACGGGACACCCGGCGGATGCTCCCGCTCGGACGTCAGCCCTGCTTGGGCGGGGTCTGCTGCACCACCTCGAAGCTCCACAGCGTGGAGCCGGACGCTGCCGGCTTGGGACGCTCCCCGCTGCCGCTGCCCTGGTGGGCGGTCTTCATCGGGCCCTCCATCCACGCCTGGAAGGACGCCTCGTCCCGCCAGCGCGTGTAGACGAGGTACTGGTCGGTGCCCTCGACCGGGCGCAGCAGCTCGAACCACTCGAACCCGTCGGAACTCTCCACGGTGCCCGCGCGTGCGGCGAACCGCTGCTCCAGCACCTCCCGCTGCTCGGCGGGAACAGTCAGAACGTTGATCTTCACGATGCTCATGGGTCCATCGTGCCCCACCCGCCCCGGGACGCCGCGCGCGGATTCCTCCGGGCGGCCGTCAGGATGGCGCCCTGACCCCGACTCTGTGCGCGCAGTCTCCTACATCCGGCTATCCCAGGTACGGAGTTGGGCGCTGCTCCAGGAAGTGGCGGATGCGTAGTCGCTGCGTGTGGTGCATGGGCAGCGCGTCGATCTCGCTGGGGTTCACGAACCGCACCTCCGTGGATTCGTCGGAGACGGTGAGCGAGCCGCCGACTGTGCGCGCCGTGAAGCAGACGTTGAACTGCCGCCGCACCTCCCCGTCGCTGTACGCGATGATGTGACGGGGATCGGTGTAGGTGCCGACGAGGCCCGTGATCTCTACTTCGTAGCCGGTCTCCTCGCGGACCTCGCGCACCGCTGCCCCCGGTAGCGAATCGGCCATGTCCATTCCGCCACCGGGCAGAGCCCACAGGTCGTTGTCCTTCCGGCGCTGTAGCAGGATGCGGCCCTCGTCGTCCGTCACGACGGCTGAGGCAGCGACCACGAGACTGTTCGGTTTCGGCGCGGTGGAGTCGTCGTAGTACTCGGTGCGTGCCATGGGCTCAGCCTTCCACGGGTCTCGCCGTGGCCCACACGGCGTCGAAGCTGTCGGCGTAGGTGTCGAACACCCCGCCGTCCCCATGGCGCCGCAGGTGCCAGAGCGGAGCGCCGTAAGCGTTCACGCCCCACACGTGGGCGTTGACCAAGAGTTGGTCATCCGCCCGGTAAAGGGAGTTGTACAGCGTGCTCCCGTGGGTCCGTACCTCCACTCCCGGGACGCCCAACAGAGGCCGGTAGTGCATGAGCGCCAGCCGGCACCGGGACTCGATGCCATGACCGAACCGCTCTTCCTGGCCGCGCTGCCGGACGTTCGGGCTGTCGGCGTCGCCGAGCGCGATCCTCACCGCGCACCCGTCGGTGGCACACTCCCGCAACACGTCGTTGAGCCGGGGATACGCCTCATGGAGGAACACAGCCGCGTACACCAACACGTCGATGCGCTCCCGGGCCTGACGGAACAGGTCTGCGAATGCGGAAACCGGGAGGTTCGCGCGCTGGTCGTAGAGACCGACCAGTTCCGGGCTCACGGCGCGTGCGGGGCGTGCCTGGCGGAGCGCGGGCCACAGCGCGTGTACGTCTTCCCCCCGGGCCTCCGCCGCGCGCATGGCCGTGGTGCGGCGGGGTGTGCGGCCCAGGTTCAACCACCGTTCCACTGACTTCGGGTCCACCTCCGTCTTCTCTGCCAATGTGGCACACGTCCACCCTCCGGCCGCCATGATGGCGCGCAGCCTCTCGTTCGGCGCCACGATCTCCCCCTCAGGATGCTGGGACGCTCCAAGGGACGTCCTACCCCCGGCGGGACGTCCCGAAGTGGGGAATGTACGCAGTTCCTCCGTCCCAGTGACCGACACGACGATCGGCACATGAGTGAGCCGAAGCAGTACCCCACAACGTCGGTTGAGCTGCCGTCGGAGCGGGAGGCGAGACCTACGACCGGTTGCGACGTGTGCCTTGCGCTGGATTCACAGCGCTCGGCAGCCAGGCGCCGCGGAGACCTTTCGAAGGTCAGGGACCTGGATGCGGAGGTCCGCCGACACGCACACGGGTCATGACCGCATCCGTGACCGAGCGATCGGCCAGCCGCTTGAAGCCCGGTGCCGGACAAGCGGCTGGAGACCGCTCCCGGCCTCTGCGGGACTTCGGGGACCTGTGCGGCTGCTGTGCTGGGTGGCTTGAGATCTGGTGTGACGGCTGTTGCGGCTTCGGCGGCTGCCGGCTCTGCGGCTGGACCGAGAAGCGCCCGTGTCCGTTGTGTGCAGGCGGCGACGCCGAACCCATCCACTGGTGAGGCCCTGTCGAGAGCGCAAGAACCTACAGCCCTGAACCTCCCCCTCATGAGCGATCCCGGTGCTCATGAGCGGGGGTGTCCTATGTGTTTCGTTCGGCACACTCATTGATCTTCACGATGCTCATGGGTCCATCGTGCCCCACCCGCCCCGGGACGCCGCGCGCGGATTCTTCCGGGCGGCCGTCAGGCAGCCGGGGGGTGTACTGCGTCTGACATCCGGAATGATGACCCGAGCAGCAGTGACCGAGGAACGGGGCGGCAGGGCGTGGCGGCGGAGAAGGGCGGGGACAGGCCGATGGCACGGGGTTGGGCGCGGGGGGCGTCCCTGCAGTGGGCCGGGGCAGGCGGGGGACCGGCGGCTGAGGGAGCTACCGGTCGTCGGGCGGGGGAGTTCTGGCTGCCCGTGGCGCTGTGGCTGATCGCGCTGGCGCTGGCCGGCCGGCAGACCTACGCGGTGCTGCGGCTGCCACCCGACCGGCGCCTGACGGACCTGGCCGGCTGGCTGGGCGGCGCCGGCGGGGAGGGTGTGCTGCGGCCCGTCGGCTCCCTCTACGAGGGGGGAACGTTCAGCGGCACGCCGCTGGCCGGGCTGGTGCTGCGGCCGCTGGCCAACGCGGGCCAGCAGGGGCTCGGCGTGGTGTGGACGCTGGGCACGCTGCTGCTGGTGTGCGCGCTGGGCGTGCTCGCGGCCCGGGCCGTGCCGGGGCTGACCTCCCGCCGTGCCCGGCTCGTCGCCGCCCCCGTCGCGATCAGCCTGCTCGTTCTGTCGGTACCGGTCCGCAGCACCTTCTCGCTCGGCCAGACCAGCATCATCCCGGTGCTGCTGGTGCTAGGTGCGGTGCTCCACGGCCGGTCCGCGCCGCGTCCGGCCGGTGTGGTGGCCGGCCTCGCCGCGGCACTGCAGCCGTCGATGCTGCTGTTCGCCCCACTGCTGTGGCTGACGGGCCGCCGCCAAGAGGCAGCGGCGGCCGGTGCCGGATTCGCCGGGTTCACCCTGCTGGCGTGGGCGGCGGCGCCTGCCGACTCCTGGGCGTACTGGGTGCACCACGTCGCGGGGGTCGGTCTCGGGGGCGCGTCGGACGGGCTGTCCAACCAGTCGCTGCACGGTCTGCTGCTGCGCCTGGGTCTGTCCGGACCGCTGGAGATCGCCCTGTTCGCGGTGCTGGCCGCGACGGTCGCGGTGGTCGGGCTGCGCCGGGCGGCGCACTACGCGCGCGACGGCCAGCTCCTGCTGGCCGCGGCCCTCACCGGCTGCGTCGCGGTCGCGGTCGCCCCCGTGGCGTGGCAGCACCAGCAGCTGTGGATTCTGCTGGCCGCCGTCGGCCGGGTCGGCAGCCGCCGCGGCGACCGGTACGTGTGGCCCGTCTTCCTGGTGCTCGTCATGACGCTGAACGCCGACGCGCTGGTCCCCAAGATCGCCTGGCTGGCGCCGCTCGGCGAGAACGCGCCCCTGCTGGCGGCGCTGCTCGCGGCCTGCGTGCTGCCGTTCCTCCGCCGTGACGCCCCCACCTGGGACCGGCCCGAGCCGTCCGGGGTGTTCAGCCGGCCGAACCTGATGCTGGAGCTGCTGCTGATAAGGGTCGGCTACTTCGCCTACTCCTATGTGCGCTCGCTGGCCCCCGACGGGCGCGGCCCGGCCGAGTCGCACGGCAGGCAGATCCTCGCCGTCGAGCAGGCGCTCGGCATCGACATCGAGTACGGACTCAACCAGCTCGTGGCCCGCACGTCCTGGCTCGCGGACGGCATGAACTTCTACTACGGGGCCTTCCACTTCCTGGTGCCCGTGACCCTGCTCGTCGGCCTCTACCTGAGGGCCCCGGCCTCCTACCGGTGGGCGCGCACCTCGCTGTCGTTCGCGACGCTGCTGGGACTGGTCGGTTTCTGGCTCTACCCGCTGGCCCCGCCACGGCTGATGCCGGGCCTGGGCTACGTCGACACCATGCACGGCCCGCAGGACTTCGACGACCCGGACTTCGGCGTGCTCACCGGCATCTCCAACCAGTACGCGGCGATGCCGTCCCTGCACGTCGGCTGGTCGCTGTGGGCGGCGGTGGTGATCATCCGCATCACTCCGAACCTGTGGCTGCGGCTGCTGGGGGCGCTGTATCCGCTGCTCACCACGGTGGTGGTGATGGGTACGGCGAACCACTACCTGCTGGACGCGGTGGGCGGCGCCGCGGTGGTCGCGGCGGGCTTCGCGGTGGCGGCCCTGTGGCACCGCCACGGCCCCGGCAGCGCCGAGCGGGCTGCCACCGGCGGCGGGACCGCCGGTGCCGGGGCCGCCGCAGGAGCGGCCGAGTCGGCGGGCGTGCCCGCGCAGACGGCACGCGCGGTGGCGGCGGAGCAGGCGGACGGCACCCGGCGGCCCGCCGCCGCCTCGGCGGCAGCGGGGCCGGGGACGGGCCGGGAGGCGGAACGCGCGCCGGGGGCGCCGGGCCGGGCCCGGCCGGGCAGCGCCTGAGGCCCCTGACCGCGCCCACGGGACCGCCCGCCGAACCGCCCGGGGAGACCCTCGCCGACCGCCCCGACGACCGCCCCGCCGAACCGCCCGCCCGCCCGGCGAAGGGCGGGCGGTCAGGGGGCGGGGCGCGGGGGGACGGGTCCGGCGAAGACGGCGTCCGCGTCGAAGGCCGCCCGCCGGGTGGCGCGGCGCAGCGCCCGCAGCACGGTCCCGCCGAGGGTGAGCGTGAGCACGACGGTCAGCAGTGCCCTGGGCAGGTCCCAGCCCAGCGAGGTGGCCAGCCAGTACGCGGTGAACCTGGCCAGGTTCTCCGGCAGCGGGTCACCGGGCACGAAGGAGATCCCGGTGCTGAGCCCGGCGATGTACGTCCAGCCCTGGAGGTTCATCACCACCCCGTACAGCACCGAGGCGAGCGCGCCGTAGGCGGCGAGCAGCAGCAGTTCGGCCCGGCCGCGCAGCGCCTGCGCGCCGGGGAGCAGCCCGGCGCCCATGGTGACCCAGCCCATGGCGAGCATCTGGAACGGCATCCACGGCCCGACGCCGCCGGTGAGCAGCGCGGAGGCGAACATCGCCACCGCGCCGAGCACGAACCCGAAGCCGGGCCCCAGGACCCGTCCGGACAGCACCATCAGGAAGAACATCGGCTCCAGCCCGGCGGTGCCGGCGCCGAGCGGGCGCAGCGCGGCCCCGGCGGCGGCGAGCACGCCCAGCATCGCGATCGCCTTGGCGTCGACGCCTGAGTCGGCGACGGTCGCCACCACGACGGCGAGCAGCAGCGGCAGCAGGGCCGCGAACAGCCAGGGCGCGTCCCTGGCGTGGGCCAGTCCGGACGCGGAGTCGGCGAGCAGCGGCCAGCCGAACGCCACCACACCGACCGCCGAAACCAGGGCGAGCGCGGTGGCGGAGCGACGGCCGAGGCGGATCACCGCGGGCCGCCGGGCGGGCGCTTCGGGGATGCCGCTCATGCGGGGGCCTCCAGCGCCCGGCGAACCTGCGGCACGGTGAGCCAGCGCTGCGGGCTGAGGATCTTGGCGATCTGCGGGGCGAACGCGGGGGAGGAGACCACCACCTCCGCGGTGGGGCCGTCGGCCACCACCTCGCCCTGGGCGAGGATCACCACCCGGTGGGCCAGCTCCGCGGCGAGTTCCACGTCGTGGGTGGCCAGCACGATGGCGTGGCCCTCGGCCGCCAGGCCGCGCAGCACGTCCACGAGCCGGGCCTTGGCGGCGTAGTCGAGGCCGCGGGTGGGTTCGTCCAGCAGCACCAGCGGCGGTGCCGCGGTGAGGATCACCGACAGGGCGAGCGCGAGGCGCTGCCCCTCGGACAGGTCCCGGGGGTGGCTGGAGTCGCCGACGCCCGGCAGCAGGGTGCTGACCAGTGCCCGGCAGGTGCCGGGCGCGGCACCCGCGTCGTGGTCGGCCGCGGTGCACTCGGCGCCGACGGTGTCGGCGTAGAGCAGGTCGCGGGGCTCCTGCGGGACGAGTCCGACCTGCCGCAGCAGTTCCGGCGGTCGGGTGCGGTGCGGGGTGAGCCCGCCGACCTCCACCTGCCCGCCGGCGGGTTCGTGGCTGCCGACGAGCGCGCCCATCAGGGTGGACTTTCCGGCGCCGTTGCGTCCCATCAGCGCCACCGTCTCCCCGGCGCGCACGGTCAGGGACACCTCGTGCAGCACGGTGCGGCGACCGCGCCGGACGGTGAGCCGGGTGGTGCGGGCGGCCGGGGTGCGTGCGGCGGGGATGCGCGAGCGGTCCGGCCCGGTGGCGGTGTCCTGCGCCTGCGGGTGCTCGGGCGGCGGGTGCGCGGCCAGATCCTCCCGCAGCCCGGCCGAGCGGCGTCGCGCGTCGCGCACCGACAGCGGCAGCGGCGACCAGCCGGCGAGCCGGCCCAGCGCGACGACCGGCGGGTGCACGGGGGAGACGGCCATCAGCTCCGCCGGGTCGCCCAGTACGGCGGGCTCGCCGGGGCCGGGCAGCAGCAGGACCTGGTCGGCGTACTGCACGACCCGCTCCAGCCGGTGCTCGGCCATCAGCACGGTGGTGCCCAGGTCGTGCACCAGGCGCTGCAGCACGGCCAGCACCTCCTCGGCGGCGGCCGGGTCGAGGGCCGACGTCGGCTCGTCCAGGACCAGCACCGCCGGGTGGGTGGTGAGCACGGAGCCGATCGCCACCCGCTGCTGCTGCCCGCCGGACAGGGTGGCCAGTGGCCGGTCGCGCAGTTCGGCCAGCCCCAGCAGGTCGAGGGTCTCCTCCACGCGGCGGCGCATGGTGGCGGGTGGCAGGCCGAGCGACTCCATGCCGTAGGCGAGTTCGTCCTCGACGGTGTCGGTGACGAAGTGCGCCTGCGGGTCCTGGCCCACGGTGCCGACCACGTCCGCCAGTTCGCGTGGCCGGTGGGTGCGGGTGTCGCGCCCACCGACGGTCACCCTGCCGTGCAGGGTGCCGCCGGTGAAGTGCGGCACCAGGCCGGACACAGTGCCCAGCAGTGTCGACTTGCCGACTCCCGACGGTCCGACGAGCAGGGCGAGTTCGCCCTCCGGGATGCTGAGGTCAACACCCGAGACAGCCGGTGCGGCGGCACCCTCGTACGTCACCGATACCTGTTCGAAACGGATCACCGTGCCGGCTTCCCCTCGTGCTCCCCGTGCTTCCTGGACCGTGCTCCGGACTGCTGTGCTCCGAACTCCCGTGCTCCGGACTCCCGGCCGCCGTGCTTCTCCCCGTGCTCGGCGTCGTGCTCCCCGCTGTTCCGGGCATCGGTGCGCCGCCGTTCCGGCGGCAGCGGTGCGACGACGGCGGGCAGCAGGCCGAGCAGTACGGCCGCGGCCGGCCACCAGGGCAGCACGGGTACGGTGAGCGGCACCGCCGGGGGGTGGAGCGCGGCGGGTTCCCGCACTCCGGCCCAGATCATCGCGGCGGCGACCGCGACGCCCGAGCCCGACACCAGCCAGGCGCGGACGCCCCAGCGGTCCGGCCGGTACCGGGTGCGCACGGCCCGCCGCCCGCCCAGCCACAGCCCGCCCAGTGCCGCCACCAGCCCCAGCAGCAGCACCGGCAGGCCGTACGCCGCGCCCTGCGGCGCGAGCAGCCCGTATGTGCCGGCGCACACGCCCAGCAGCCCGCCCAGGGTCAGCGCGGTGGTGGTGTGCCGCACCGCGGCCGGCACCCGGGCGGTCCGGCCGTAGCCGCGGGCGTCCATGGCGGCGGCCAGCGCCACCGAGCGCTCCAGCGCGCCCTCCAGCACCGGCAGGGCGACCTGGAGCACGGCCCGCACGCCCCGGTCGGCCCGGCCGCGCAGCCGCCGTGCGGCCCGCAACCGGACCACGTCGGCGACCAGGTTCGGCGCGAAGGTCATCGCGACCACCACCGCCACTCCCATCTCGTACAGCGCGCCGGGCAGCGACTTCAGCAGCCGGGCCGGGTTCGCCAGCGCGTTGGCCGCGCCCACGCAGGCCAGCAGCGCGGCCAGCTTCATGCCGTCGTACAGGGCGAACAGCAGCCCCTCGGCCGTCACCCGGCCCCCGAGCCGCACACCCTGCGCCCAGTCGGGCAGCGGCACCTCGGGCAGCGTCAGCAGCACGTGGGTGCCCGGCACCGGCGAGCCCAGCAGTACCGCGAAGACCAGCCGGACCGCGAGCACCAGCAGGCCCAGCTTCAGGAAGGTCAGGTAGCTGCGCGCCCAGGGCGCGTCGGTGCGGCGGGCGGCGACGACGTAGCCGGCCACCGCCACCAGCAGGGCCAGCAGCAGGGGGTTGGTCGTGCGGGACGCGGCGGCGGCCAGCCCCAGCGCCCAGAGCCACCAGGCCCCGGCGTGCAGGGCGGTGGCCCGGTCCGCCTGCGGGGCCCGCAGCACGGCGGTGCGGGTGCCGCCGGTCATTCCCGCCGCCGCCTCGCCTGCCACATCGCGCCGCCGGCCAGCACCGCCACCGTCACCACACCGGCGACCAGCGGCAGCACGCCGCCGCCCGAGTCCTCCTGCCCGTCCCGTCCGTCGCTGCCCTGCCCACCGTCCCGCGCGTCTGCGTCCGGAGCAGGGGTGGTCTCGCCGGCATCCGGCGAGGGGTCGGAGCCGACGCGTTCGCCGCAGCCCGCGGCCGGGTAGCCGGCGATGCCGCACAGCAGCGCGTCGGAGTTGTAGCGCAACGGCTTGGCGACCGCCGCCAGCGCGTCGGCCGCCGTCCCGTCGGAGTCGAGCGACGCACACCCGCTGCGGGGCTTCGGCGGCGACTCCCCGCCGGGCGCGTCACCGGCGGTGCCGGGGTCGACGACCACCGCGACGCGCTTGCCGTCCGCGGGCGCCGGGGCGTCCGCGCACAGCCCGGCGAAGTCGGGGTCCTGCCGGGGCCGTGCGGCGTCGGCGGAGTCCGCGCTGACCGCGAAGCGGAAGCCGACCACCTGGCCGTCGGCGGGCCGCAGGGTGCCCGGCCCCTGGGTGGCGTAGGTCCACTCGCCGCCGCTGCCGGACGTCCAGAACGACCAGTAGCGGTAGCCCTCGGCCTGCGCGGCGGGCGCGCCGAGCAGCAGCAGCGCGGCGGCCGTGGCGGCCGCGAGTGCCGCGGTCACCGCGATCCGCAGACGGGCGGGCAGCCCGGCGCGCCCCCGCATCAGCTGTCCTGCTTCTTCTTGTTGCGCAGGCTGACGAGCAGCCCGACACCCACACCGGCCACCAGTACGGCGCCGACCGTCCACCAGGCGACACCAGAGCCGTCTTCGGAGGAGTCGGACTGCTCGCCGTCGGCGTCGGAATCGGCCGGCTTCCCGCCCGTTCCGCCGGTGCCTTCGGCCGCGGCCGGCTCGGGGCCGGTGGCGTTGAGCCGCTCCACCAGGTCCGCGCCGCCGAACGCGGTCGGGTCGCCGCCGGTGGCGTGCACGCCCAGCACCAGCTGTCCCAGCGCCGCCGGGTCCTCGGTGGCCCTGTCCCAGCCGTCGAGGTTCTTCTCCAGCCAGCCCAGCGGGCCGCGCGCCGCCTCGGGGTACCCGGCCGCGGCCAGCGCGAGCACGGCGAGCGAGGTGGTGCCGTGGTCCGGCTGGTCCTCCGCACCGGCGAAGGACGACATCAGGTGGTCACCGTTCTTTTGCAGCACGCCGTGGAGGTAGGCCGCCGCGGCCGCTGCGGAGTCCTGCTGCCGGTAGCTGTCGCCGTCGTCGCAGGACGGCGCCTCGACGGCTGTGTCCCCGCCGTCCCCGCCGTCGCCGTTCTCGGCGGGCGGCACGACCAGGCCGCGGCCGGCGGCGGCGGTGGTGGCCGCAGCGGTCGCCAGGTCGTTGGCGCTGAGTGTGCCGTCGGCGTCCGGCTGGTGGGCGAAGGCGCCGCGCTTGTCCGCGTCGGCGTCGCAGCCCAGCTGGAGGGCGCGCAGGGCGTCGTAGGGCGACCTGCCGCCCTTGCGTACGTCCGCCGGCTTGTCCCCGGCGGCCACGAGCGCGCCGACGACCAGGGCGGTGGAGTTGGCGTCGGAATCGCCGGCCTCGGGGTCTCCGGGGTGGAAGCCCCAGCCGCCGTCGTCGTTCTGCACGCTCTTCAGCCACTCCACGGCCGGCTCCACCACGTCCGGGTGCCCGCCGGTGGCCGCCAGCGCCTGCACGGCCGCGGCGGTGGCGTTGCTCTCCGGCTTGTCCTTCGCGCCGCACGGGGTGCCGGCGTCGGGACGGTACGCGGGGAACGCGCCGTCCTCGCACTGCTGCCCGGCCAGCCAGTCCAGTGCCTGCTTCGCCGGCGTCACGCCGGCGGCGTCCTGGGCCAGCAGTGCGACCGACTGCCGCAACACGCCGTCGTACTGCGGGTCGCCCTTGCCGTACAGCCCGGCGGGCAGGCCCTTGGGGGAGGGCGACTCGTCGGCTGCGGCCACCGGTGCCGCGACCGCCGCGAGTGCGGCGGTCGCGGTCAGGGCCGCGGCGGTGCGACGGAGGTACATGCGGGTGCCTTTCGGGTGAGCGGGAGCGCAGCCGGGCACCGCCGGCCGGCCGCGCTCACGACGCGGCGGACACCGGGCTCAGCTGCCGTACTCCTCGACGGTGCCGGTCCCCGGGACCGCCTGCGTGCGGCGGCCACCGGCTTCCGGGAGCCTGCGCCCTCCGCTGCGGAGGGCGGGCCCACGCCTGGGCGTTCCGGCTCGCGGGTCCGCACGGCACGGCCGGGCGGGCACCGCTCACGGTTGCGGGTCAGCGCCGGGTTTCCACCGGCTTCCCCCGGGCGAGGGCGGGAACTGCGTCAGCCACTGTATCCGGGCAGGCCGCGGGTCGGGTGGCGGCCCGTCCGGGCCGGCGGCTGAGGCGCCCCGGGTGTCAGGGGCGTCAGGGGGTGGGCGCGCCGGCGGACGGGCAGCAGTCGGGGACCAGCCCCCAGGGCAGCCGCTCGCCGCTGAACACCTGCGTCGTCGCCTCGTCGCCGCCGAGCGCGGCGACCGCCAGCAGCACCGAGGCGGCCGTCCACGCCGTCTTCTCCCTCGGCCACACCGCCTCGTCGTCGAAGACGTACCCGGTCCAGTACATGCCGTCCTCGGTCCGCAGGTGCTGTATCCAGCGCAGGATGTCCAGCGCCTTGTCGGACTCGCCCATCACCCACAGGGCCAGCGCCAGTTCGGCGCTCTCCCCGCCGGTGACCCACGGGTTGGGCGACACGCAGCGCACCCCCAGGCCGGGCACCACGAACTCGTCCCACCCCTCGTCGATGCGTCGCCGGGCGGCGTCGCCGGTGACCGCGCCGCCGAGGATCGGGTAGTACCAGTCCATCGAGTAGCGGGACTTGTCCAGGAAGCGCTCCGGGTGGCAACGCACCGCGTGGCCCAGCCAGCCGGCGGCAAGTTCCCAGTCGGGCTGCGGCTCCTCCTGGTGCTCGGCGACGGCCAGCGCGCAGCGCAGCGCCTGGTGGATCGACGCGGACCCGGTCAGCAGGGCGTCGGTGACCGGGGTGCCGTCGGGCTCCCGCTTCCATCCGATCTGCCCGCCCGGCTGCTGGAGTGCCAGGACGAACTCCACCGCCCGGCTCACCACCGGCCACATGCGGTCCAGGAACGCGTCGTCGCCCGTCGACAGGTAGTGGTGCCACACCCCGACGGCGACGTACGCGCAGAAGTTGGACTCCCGGCTGAGGTCGGTCGGCTCGGACGCGTCCCCGTCGCGGTAGGCCGCGTACCAGGCGCCGTCCGGCAGCTGGTGGTCGGCGAGCCACTGGTAGGCGGCCTCCGCCCGGGTGTGCTCCCCGGCGGTGTCCAGGGCCATCGCCGCCTCGACGTGGTCCCACGGGTCGAGGTGGTGGCCGCGGAACCAGGGGATGGCGCCGTCCGTCCGCTGCACCGCGGCGATGCCGGCGACCGTCGCGGTGGCCTGCCCGGCGGTCAGCACGCCGGGCAGCACGAGCCGTTCGGTGCGCTCGGAGTTCGTCACGCCCGCACCCCGGAGACCGCAGCGGCGGTGTCGGCGCCGGCTGCCGGTTCGGCTTCAGCCGCCGTCTCCGGGGTGTGCGGCTTGGTGGCGTAGGCGACGAAGCTCTTGCCGATCAGCGGGTCGAGCGCGCGTTCCGCCAGGCGGGTGGCGAGCGGGCGCTTCATGATGTCCCAGACCAGCAGCTTGTGGTACGCCCGGACCGGCAGCGCGGCCTCGTCCCCGTCCCGGCGGACGCCGAACGCGCACTTGAGCCACCAGTAGGGCGAGTGCAGGCCGTGCGCGTGGTGGGTGCCGTAGGGCCGCAGGCCCGCCTCCCGCATCCGGCCCAGCAGCTCGTCCGCCCGGTAGATGCGGATGTGCCCGCCCTCCACCTCGTGGTACTCGTCGGACAGCGCCCAGCACACCTTCTCCGGGCCGTAGCGCGGCACGGTCACCGCGATCCGCCCTCCGGGCCGCAGCACCCTGACCATCTCGGCGAGCACACCCTTGTCGTCGGGGATGTGCTCCATCACCTCGGAGATGATGACGACGTCGAAGCTGCTGTCGGGGAACGGCAGGGCCAGCGCGTCACCCTCCATGGCGGTGGCGGTCGCGCCCGCCGGTGCCTCGCCGGCCTCCTTCATGGCGGCGAACCAGGTGGCCACCTCGCGGATCTCGTCGGCGTTGCGATCGAGCGCGACCACGCGGGCTCCGCGGCGGTAGCACTCGAAGGCGTGGCGGCCGGCGCCGCAGCCCAGGTCGAGCACCCGGTCGCCGGGGGCGAGGGGGAACCGGGAAAAATCGACGGTCAGCACGGTGGCTCTGCTTTCGTCCGGGAGAGGAATCTGGGTGGGCGGCGGGAGGTCAGGTGCGGGGCGGCGGGAGGTCAGGTGTGGGGCGGCGGGAGGTCAGGTGTGGGGCGGCGGGCGTGAGGTCGGGTGGGCGGCGGGGGAGCGGCCGGCTCAGACGGGGTGGTGGTGGGCCAGGGCTTCGCGGTAGCGGCGCACGGTACCGATCGCCGCCTGCTCCCAGGTGAAGCGGCCCATCACCCGTTCGCGCCCGGCGGCGCCCAGGCGGCGGCGCAGCGCGTCGTCGCCCAGCAGCCGCCCGAGGGCACCGGCAAGCGCGCCGGCGTCACCGGGCGGCACCGCCAGGCAGGTGTCGCCGTCGGCGCCGGTGACCTCGGGAATGGCCCCGCCGGTGGTGGCGACCAGTGGCGTGCCGGTCGCCATGGCCTCGGCGGCCGGCAGCGAGAAGCCCTCGTACAGCGACGGCACGCAGGCGACCTGGGCGCCGCGCACCAGGTCGGCCAGTTCCCCGTCGCTGATGCCCTTGACGAACTCGACGGCTCGGGACAGTCCGAGACGGTCGATGGCCGCCGCCACCGGGCCGTCGTCGGCCCGCTTGCCGACCACCACCAGGTGCGCGTCCGGGTGCTCGGTGCGGACCTTCGCCAGTGCCTCGACGAGGTGCACCAGGCCCTTCAGCGGCACGTCGGCGCTGGAGGTGGTGACGATGCGGCCGGGTACCTCGGGCACGGACGGGTCGGGGGAGAACACCCGCGCGTCCGCGCCGATGTGGACGACGTGCACCCGGTCCGCGCGCACCCCGAGGTGGTCGACGATCTCCTGCCGGGAGCTGCCGGAGACGGTGAGCACCGACGGCAGCCTGCGGGCCACCCGCTTCTGCATGCGGGTGAAGCCGTACCAGCGGCGCACGGACAGCTGCCTCGTCAGGCCGCGGGCCGCGGCGAGGTCCAGCGCACGGTCCACGGTGATGGGGTGGTGGATGGTGGTGACCAGCGGCGCGCCCAGATCGCGGAGCAGGCCGTATCCCAGCGTCTGGTTGTCGTGCACCACGTCGAAGTCGCCGCGGCGGGCGGCGAGGTGGCGGCGGGCGCGCAGCGAGAAGGTGAGCGGTTCGGGGAAGCCGCCGGTCCACATGGTGCCGACCTCCAGCGCGTCGACCCAGTCCCGGTACTCGCCCGGTCGCGGCGTGCGGAACGGGTCGGGCTGCCGGTACAGGTCCAGGCTGGGCAGTTCGGTCAGCGTGACGCCGTCGTCGACCACCGGGTAGGGCTGGGCGCCGATCACCTCGACGCTGTGGCCGAGGCGCACCAGCTCGCGCGACAGGTGGCGGACGTAGACGCCCTGGCCGCCGCAGAACGGGTTGCCCTTGTAGGTGAGCAGCGCGATCCGCAGCGGGCGGCCCGGGTCGTCCGCGGTATGCGGGGGGCCGGCCACCGTGCCCGGTACGGCTTCTGCGGTCACTCGCGGCCCCCTTCAGGCTGGGCTTTCGCGGGAGCGTAACCGCTCGCGCCGAGGTAGAACAAGTTTCACCGGCGGGCATATCCTGCCCTCGTCCGGCTTTTGAATCTACCGGCCGGTCACCGCGTGAAGCCCGCCGGACCTGGTGATTCGCACCACGACCGGGCGGCCTGCCACGATGCGACGGGCCGAGCGGACCCGTTCGCCCGTCGCAACCTCCCAGCCCACCGAGTCCGGAGCGGCATCACCAGCACATGGCCACACAGCACGGGTCGCAGCCCCCGCCACCGATGACCGAGCGCCAGGAGGAGCGGCGCCGGCGGATTCTCGACGCCTGCGTCCGGCTGGCCCGGCGGGGCGGGTTCGACGCGGTCCAGATGCGGGAGGTCGCCGAGTTGTCGCAGGTGGCGCTCGGCACCCTCTACCGCTACTTCCCGTCGAAGGTGCACCTGCTCGTCGCCACCATGGAGGACCAGCTGCGGCAGCTGCACCGCACCCTGCACCGGCGCCCGCCGACGGAGTCCGACCCGGCGGCCCGGGTGGCGACGACCCTGATGCGGGCCTTCCACGCCATGCAGCGCGAACCGGACCTCGCGGAGGCCATGGTGCGGGCGCTGACGTTCGCCGACCGGTCGGTCAGCGCCGAGGTCGACAGCGTCTCCCGGCTCACCACGGCGATCATCGTCGACGCGATGGGGCCGGCCGCCGCGCCCGGGCCGGGGCAGCTGTCGGCGGTGCGGGTCATCGAGCACACCTGGCACTCCGCGCTGATCACCTGGCTGTCCGGGCGCGCCTCCATCGAGCAGGTCAGGGCCGACATCGAGACGGCCTGCCGGCTCGTCGGCCTCGACGCGGCCGACGCCGGCTGACGCGTCCCCCGAGGGGCGGCCCTCACCGCACCCCGCAGCCGCCTGCCCGCAGCTCTCAGCCGTCGTCGCGCTCGTAGGGGCTGGCGAACGGGAAGTACTCCCGCAGGAAGGGCATCATCACTCCCAGCTGGGTGGCCAGGTCCCGCTCGTCGGAGACGGTGTCGTTGAGGCAGAACACCGTGCGGTTGCGGTGGGCCAGCAGGCGTCCCAGGCGGGCGGGCGTGAAGGGGTGGGCCACGTCGAAGTAGTCGTACCGCAGGCCGCCCGGTACCGCGCGGCCGGTGAGGTAGGCGTAGTAGTGGTGCAGCGACGAGGTGACCGACAGGTCGTCCAGCGAGCGGAAGCGGTTGCCCGCGGTGCTCTTGTGGCGGTCCGCGAACTCCTCCTCGATCTCGCGCAGCACACTGCGCCGCAGTGCGTGCGGTACGTGCTTCATCTTCTGGGTGAGCACCGCGCCGAACCGTTCCTCCAGCAGGGCGCGGTTGTTCTTTCCGGAGACGGTGATCGGTACGTCCTCGGGTGAGGGCAGTCCGAAGGGGACATGGACCTTGGACTGGAAGAAGCGGGTCAGCCCGTTGGAGAGGAAGAAGTCCTGCGGGGTGGTCAACCGGCCGAAGAACACGTCGTCGTTGAGGTAGAGGAAGTGCTCGGCGAGGCCGTCGACGTGGTGCAGCTGGCTCTCGATGGCGTGCGAGTTGAACGTGGGCAGCAGCGAGTGGTCGCGGAAGACGTCCCGGTGGCTCACCACCGTGATGCCGGGGTGCGAGGTGTCCAGCCAGCTCGGCGTCTGGTCGTCCGTCACCAGGTAGACGTGCCGGATCCAGGGCGCGTAGGTGTGCAGGGAGCGCAGCGAGTAGCGCAGCTCGTCGCGGCTGAGGAAGCGCGCCGCGTTGGCCGCCTCCTCGTGGTACGCCTCGCCCGCGTGCTCGGCCCGGCGGCGCAGCCACGCCGGGTCGGCGCCGTCCACCCAGGTGTACACGGCGTCCACCGGGAACGGGACGTCCTCCGGCAGCGGGGCGGCGAACGGGCCGACGGTCCGCACCATGGCGGGCGGCGCCGTGCCGACCGGCAGCAGCTGCGTGAAGTGGTTGAGGGGCACCTCGACGCGCGGCTCGTCCGGCGGCAGTTCCTCGGTGCAGCGGTTGCGGCGCGGTGCCGTCAGGGCGCCCGTCTCGTCGCGGCGCCAGAACTCCACCGTGCAGCCGTAGCGTTCCTCCGTCGCGGCCGTGCCGTGCCGGTCGGTGTGGTACCAGTTCAGCCGGACGAGGTCGGCGCGGCCCAGCCGGCGACGCGCCTGCGCGGAGTCGCCGGGCACGGTGCGCGGGCGCGCCCGGCGCAGCAGCCGCCATCCGCGGTCGTCGAGCAGCGTCACATAGCCCGCCGTCTCACCGCACAGGAGGGTGAGCGCGCGCAGGGCGCGGACACGTTCCGTCTCCGGTACGCCGACCGTGGTACCGGCACCCCCCAGGCCGCGTACGCAGAAATGGTCCACGCCGGCCGCCGTCAGTGTCTCGGTGACGGCGCGCAGAGCGTCCACGTGGGCGTGCAACGGGCTCGGGTGGTCCTGTACCCGGGCCGCCCGGGGCTGCCCGTGCACCAGGACCAGGCGCCGCTCGGCGGGCGTGAAGCGCGCCGGCTCGCTGCGGCGGGCCCAGGCCGCGCGGAGCCTCGCGAGGCGCTCGGAGGGGAGCTGGGCGGAGGTCAGCGAGCGCTTCAGCTCGCTGCGGGCCTCCAGCGAAAGTCTCGCCGCGACGGCTCTGCGGGCGCGCAGCGGGACCACACGTCGGTAGAGCACCACCGGGGGGCTCGCCTCCGGGTTGCGGTGGACCGACGGGGCCTGGTCGGCGGGGGCAGTCATGTGCAGGCAGCTCCCAAGTTAGATATTGCTTTTGTCCGAATTGTCACATGGGCAGCCCGGGAGTGGGAGGGGGCGGGGTGCGCGGCGCCCGGCGCCTTCCGGCCGTCCTGACGCCCCCCGTGGCCTGTCGGCCGCCACCCCCTCGGTCACTCCGCGCTGCGGCCCCCGAGTACCCCGTCTCGTCCGGTCCAGGCGTGGTCCGGGCCGGGATGGCGCAATCCATCTGCTACGGGCGGGAGTTGACTGAAAGCGGTCATACCGCAACCCGGTGAACCGCCTCGGACCGGGCCCTGGCGGGGTGCCGGGCGTGCGGTGTGGTCGAACAGGCGTGCGGCCGCTGTCGCGCGCCCGGAGCGTCACCCGTCCGCCGGGCGCGCCCAGGGGGCGCCCGCAACCGGCGGCGACCACCCCGGCGCCCCGCCGGGGGCGCCGGTGCGGCAGCATGACGCCATGACACCCGCGCCGGAGACCGTTGCCGCCTTCGAGGCGGCCAAGGGCTTCATGCCCCTCGACGAGGGCCTCGCCCTGTACAGCGCCGCCACGGAGGCCGCCCGGCTGGGTCTGCCGCTGCTGGAGATCGGCACCTACTGCGGCCGGTCCACCCTGCTGCTCGCCGACGCGGCCCGCGCCGCAGGCGTGACGGTGCTCACCGTCGACCACCACCGCGGCAGCGAGGAGCAGCAGCCCGGCTGGGAGTACCACGACCCGACGCTGGTGGACCCCGCCGTCGGCCGGATGGACACCCTGCCGACGTTCCGCCGCACCCTGCACGCCGCCGGGCTGGAGGAGCACGTCGTCGCCGTCGTCGGCCGCTCCCCGCAGGTGGCCGCGGTGTGGCAGGGACCGCTCGGCCTGGTCTTCGTCGACGGCGGGCACACCGACGAGCACGCCACCGGCGACTACGTGGGCTGGGTCCCGCACCTCGCCGAGGGCGGCATGCTGGTCGTGCACGACGTCTTCCCCGACCCGGCCGACGGCGGGCAGGCGCCCTACCGGGTGTACTCCAGGGCCCTGGCCAGCGGCGCGTTCACCGAGACGTCGGCCACCGGCTCGCTGCGGGTGCTGCGGCGGACCGGGGCCGGGATCTGACATGTCGGCCGGCAGAAGGCTCCTCGTGGTGCTCGCCGTGCTGGTGCCGCTGGCGCTGGCCGGCGGGCTGGTGTGGCTGGTCACCTCCGGCGACCGGACCTCCGGCCCCGGCGCCCCCTCCGCCTCCGGCGCACCGGCCGACGGCCGGACCCCGTCCGCCGCGCCGCCGTCCGGTCCTGACGCCCCGGCGCCCGGCGGGGACCGCCCGCCCGGCGCCTCCCCGTCCGCCGAACGTCCCCTGGCCGGGCGGGTGGTGGTGCTCGACCCGGGCCACAACCCCGGCAACCGCGACCACACCGCCGAGATCAACCGGCAGGTGGACATCGGCACCGGCCGCAAGGAGTGCGACACCACCGGGACCGCGTCCGACGCGGGCTACCCGGAGGCCGACTTCACGCTCGACCTGGCCCGCCGCACCCGGGCCGTGCTGCGGGAGCAGGGCGCCGAGGTGAGGTTCACCCAGGAGGCCGACGTGCCGTTCGGCCCGTGCATCGACGAGCGCGCCGCGATCGGCAACCGGGCGAACGCCGACGCGGTGGTCTCGCTGCACGCCGACGGCTCCGCGCGGGGCAACCGCGGCTTCCACGTGATCCTGCCCGCCGAGGTGCGGCAGGGCGACGCCGACACCCGGGGCATCACCGCCGGGTCGCGGCGGCTCGGCGAGCACCTCGCGGACCGGTTCGCGGAAGCCACCGGCACCCGGCCGGCCGGATACCTGGGGCCGCAGACCGCCGACAGCGGCCTGGTGGTGCGCGGCGACCTGGGCGGACTCAACCTGTCCCGGGTGCCGAAGGTCTTCCTGGAGTGCGGCAACATGCGCGACCCGCGGGACGCCGCACTGCTGAGCGACCCCGCCTGGCGCCAGAGGGCGGCCCGCGGCGTGGCGGCAGGCGTCACCGCCTACCTGACGGGGAATCAGTAGTCGCGGACGGGTCCGGCGGCCCGGTGCGATCCTCAGGGGCCGTACCCCGGCGCCCCGCGCTGTCCGTACGATGGGGCGCGCCCCCGTGATGACCGGACCATGACGACAAGATCGACGAAGGATCTGATGTGAACAACCGCTCGCTCACTCGAGGCGACGCAGTGGTGATCGGAGCAGCGGTTCTGCTGTTCATCGCCTCATTCCTCGACTTCTACAAGGCCAGCTCCGGGTTCGGCATCTCCGAGGGCCGCAACGGCTGGTCCAACTTCTGGTGGCCGGTCATGCCGTCCGTCTTCCTGGCGGGCTTCTTCGCGGCCGGCCTCATCGCGGCTGCCCGCTTCCTCCCGCAGGAGCGCACGTTCCTGGGCCTGAAGCTGGACCAGTGGGGCCTCACCCTCAGCGTGTTCGCCCTGTGGACGGCGTTCTGGACGCTGCTCAGCAGCACCGGTGACGCCAAGTCGGGCCTCGACGTCGGCATCGGTCAGATCCTGGCGTTCATCGCCGTGCTCGTGCTCGCCGGCGGTGCCATCGCGACGCTGCTGGTACCGGCGCTGCGCGCGCCGCTGCTGCCTGCCGGGCCCCGCCCCGGCCAGCAGCCGCCCTACGGCGGCGGCCAGCCGCCCGCCTACGGCTACCCCGGCCAGCAGCAGCCCGGCCAGCAGCAGGCCGGCTACGGCTACCCGGGCGGCCCGCAGCCCGGCGCGCCCGGTCAGCAGCAGTCATACGGCGGCCAGCCGCAGCCGGCCCAGCAGGGCTACCCGCAGCAGGGTGCGCCCGGCCAGCAGCAGGGCCAGCCGCAGCAGGGCCAGCCGCAGCAGGGCCAGCCGCAGCAGGGTCAGCCGCAGCAGGGTCAGCCCGGCGCCGCGCACGGCCAGCCGGCGGCCGACCCGAACTTCCAGCCGTTCTGGTTCGCCGTGCCGGTGGCCCGGCCGCTGTTCGGTGAGGACGGCTCGCAGACCCCGGTCGCCGAACTCGCCCCCGGCACCTGGTACCTGGCCGTCGAGCAGCGCGGCCAGGCGCTCGTCGCGCAGACCCAGGACGGACGCCGCGGCGTGCTCCAGGACACCTCCGGCATCCAGCGCGGCTGACCGCGGCCGGCCGGCGCCGTCAGCCGGCCCCGCACGACGGAACGGCCCCCCGCCCACCCGGGCAGGGGGCCGTTCCGTCGTGCGGGGTGCGACACGGGACCCACCGGCGGCACGGCCCGATGGACCCGAACGGGCGAGGGCAGCGGGTCAGGCCCGGTAGAGGTCCTCGATGTCGGCGGCGAACGCCTGGACGATGGCGCCGCGCCGCAGCTTCATCGACGGGGTCATCAGCCCTTCCTCCATGCTGAACTCGGAGGGCAGGATGCGGAACGCGCGGATCGACTCGGCCCGCGACACGGCGCTGTTGGCCATCGCCACCGCCCGCCGCACCTCGGCCTGCACGTCGTCGGCCCCCGGCCGCCTCCCGTCACCGGCCGTTTCCGCGCGACCCACCACACGGCCCAGCGACCGGCGGCTCTCCAGGGCGTCCGGGTCCAGCGTCACCAGTGCCGCGATGTAGGGGCGGTTGTCGCCCACGACCAGGCACTGCGAGACGAGCGGGTGGGCGCGTAACCGCTCCTCCAGCAGCAGCGGCGAGACGCTCTTGCCGCCGCTGGTGATGAGCACGTCCTTCTTGCGGCCGGTGATCACCAGATGTCCGTCGTCGTCCAGGTACCCGATGTCGCCGGTGGCCAGCCAGCCGTCGCGCAGCACCGCGGCCGTGGCCACCGGATCGTCCAGGTAGCCGGAGAAGACCACCTCGCCGCGGACCCAGATCTCCCCGTCGCGCGCGATGTGCACCGCGCAGCCCGGCAGCGGCAGGCCCACCGTGCCGAACCGGGGCCGGCCCGCGGGCTGACCGGTCACCGCGGCGGTGGTCTCCGTCAGGCCGTAGCCGTCGTGCACGATGATCCCGGCCCCGGCGAACAGCAGGCCCAGCTCCCGGCTGAGCGTCGACCCGCCGGAGGAGGCGAACCGCACCCGGCCGCCCAGCACCGCCCGCAGCCGGGTGTAGACCATCCGGTCGAACACCGCGTGCGCGGCCCGCAGCATCGGGCCCGGGCCCGGCCCGCCGGTGGTGTACCGGCGCTCGACGGCCTCCCCGTAGCGCACGGCCACGTCCGCCGCCCGCTGGAACAGCTCGCCGCGTCCCGCCTCCTCGGCCGCCCGGCGGGCCGCGGCGACGATGCGCTCGAAGACGTACGGCACCGCGAACAGGTACGTCGGCCGGAACGACGCGAGCGCGGGCAGCAGCTCGGCCGGGGCCAGGTCCGGCTGGTGCCCCAGCCGGACACCGTGCCGCAGGCACACCACGACCACCATCAGCCCGTAGATGTGCGACAGCGGCAGGAAGGCCAGTACGGCAGGCTGCTCGCCCTTCTCCGCCAGCAGTTCCCGCCACCCCTCGTACAGCGTGTCGCACTCGGCGACCAGGTTGGCGTGCGTGATGACGCAGCCCTTGGGGCGGCCGGTGGTGCCGGAGGTGTAGGTGACCGTCGCCACCGACCAGGGCCGCACCGCGGCCCGCATCCGGTGCACCAGCTCAACGGGCACGCAGTGGCCCAGGTTGGTCAGCAACTCGACGCAGCCGGAGTCCAGTTGCCACATGCGGCGGAGCAGCGGCAGCGCGTTGCACACCGCGCCGATCGTCATGGCGTGGTCCTCGTGCTCGACGACGACCGCCACCACCCGGGCGTCGGAGAGGATCCACCGCACCTGCTCCGCCGACGAGGTCGGGTACACCGGCACGATCTGCGCGCCGATCGACCACAGCGCGCAGCCGAACAGCGTCCACTCGTACCGGGTGCGGGACATCACCGCGACGCGGTCGCCGAACCCGATCCCCTCACTCAGCAGGCCCCTGGCCAGTCCCAGAACCTCGTCGCGGAACTCGGCCGCGGTGACCGGCTCCCAGGCGCCGTCGCCCGTCGCGCTGCGCCGGGACAGCTGCACCAGCTTCGGATCGTCCTCGGCGATGCGGTGGACCGAGTCCGCGAGCCCTCCCGAACGAAGCGGCTCCACCAGCGGCGGCAGGCTGAAATCGCGCACACGAACCCCCTCCACGAACCGGTGCCACGCCCCCTCCGACAGGCTTCAGGACGCGCAAGTTACCCGGCCCGGTCGCGGCTGCATAGAGGGGTCGACGGGCTCCGGAACCATGTGCGAACGAACCGTCCGCCCAGCGTGGAGGCGCGTTCTCCCACCGGTGCGCCGACGCGTCCGAGCCCGCGCGGGCCGCCTGCCCGCGCGCCCCCGCGCACGCCCCCGCTCAGCCCGCAGGCGCCCGGCCCGCCGGTCCCGGCCTCCTCCGCGACCCGCCGCACCGCCGCACCCGACCCGCCGCACCCACCCGGCCGCACCCGGGCCGCCGGCTCTCCGGGGTGGCGGGCGGGCGCGGTACGGCGGGTGCGAGCATGGCCGGATGCCCCTGAGACGACACACCCCCGCCCGACGGGCCCCGGACGCCGGTCGGAGCGCGGCGCTGAGCCGCCGGGTCGCGGTGCTCGCGGCCTGCGCGGGCCAGTTCCTGGTGGTGCTCGACGTCTCGGTGATGAACGTGGCCCTGCCGTCGGTGCGGACCGACCTGGGGCTGGGCGAACTGGGCGGCCAGTGGGTCGTGAACACCTACACGCTCACCTTCGCCGGCTTCATGCTGCTCGGCGGGCGGGCCGCCGACCTCTACGGCCGCAAGCGGGTGTTCCTGGCCGGACTGGGCCTGTTCACCGCCGCCAGCCTCGCCGGCGGCCTCGCCCAGGAGCCGTGGCAGCTGCTGGCCGCCCGTTCCGTGCAGGGCTGCGGCGCGGCCGTCCTGGCACCGGCGACACTGACCATCCTCACCTCGGTCTTCCCCCACGGCCGCGCCCGCACCAAGGCGATAGCCGCCTGGAGCGCGGTGGGGGCAGGCGGCGGCGCGGCCGGCGGGCTGGTGGGCGGCCTGCTCACCGACGCCCTGTCCTGGCGGTGGGTCCTGCTGATCAACGTCCCCGTGGGCGTGGTCGTGCTGACGGCCGCGGCCGTGTGGCTGACCGAGCACCGGCAGCCCGGCGGGCGCCGGCTGGACGTGCCCGGCGCCGTGCTCGTCACCTGCGGCCTGGGCGCGCTCGCCTTCGGCGTGGTCCGCACCGAGTCCACCGGCTGGACCGCGCCGGACACCCTCGCCGCCCTGGGCGCCGGCGTGGTGCTGCTGGCCGTGTTCGTCGGTGTCGAGTTCCGGACCCGCTCGCCGCTGATGCCGCCGTCCGTCTTCCGCTCCCGGACGGTGTCGGCGGCCAACGCGGCGGTCTTCACCAACGGCGCCGCGATGTTCTGCATGTGGTACTTCATGTCGCTGTACATGCAGAACGTGCTCGACTACCCGCCGCTGCAGGCCGGACTGGCCTTCCTGCCGCAGTCGCTGAGCGTCATGGCCGGAGCCACCGTCGCGCCGCGCCTGATGCTGCCGCTCGGCGCCCGCAACGTCGCCGTGCTCGGCGCGCTCACCGCCGCCGCCGGCTACCTGTGGCAGAGCGGCATGCACGCGGACGGCGACTACCTCACCACGGTTCTCGGCCCCGGCGTACTCATGGCGCTGGGCGCCGGCCTGGCCGTGACGCCGCTCGCCGCACTGGCCACGGCGGGGGCTGCACCCGGGGACGGCGGGCTGGTCTCGGGCCTGCTCAACACCTCCCGCACGATGGGCGGCGCACTCGGCCTCGCGGTGCTCTCCACCGTCGCAGCCGCCCGCACCGGCGGTTCCGCCGACCCCTCGGCGCTCGCCGAGGGCTACGCGCTGGCGTTCCGCACCGGCGCGGGCATCCTGGTGGCGAGCGTGGTACTCATGATCGTCGCCCTGCCCCGCACCGAGAGGGAAGCCGCCCATGAGTGAGGACCCGACGCAGGGCCGCCGCGTCCTGGTCACCGGTGCGGCACGCGGCCTGGGCCGGGTGCTGGCCGGCGCGTTCGCCGCGGCCGGCGACACGGTGGCCGTGCACTACGGCACCCGCCGGGCGGAGGCCCTGCGCACCGTCGCCGACCTGCCCGGGACCGGGCACACCGCGATCGGCGCCGACCTGGCCGACCCGGCCGGGGCAGCAGCCCTGGTCGAGGAGGCGGTGCAGGCGCTCGGCGGTATCGACGTGCTGGTCAACAACGCCGCGGTCAACACCGCGCACCCGCCCGCCGACACCGGCTTCGAGCAGTGGGTCGCCGCCTGGCAGCAGCACACCGCCGTCAACCTGCTCGGCACCGCCCACGTCAGCCACCAGGCCGCCCGGCACATGATCGCGCAGGGCCGGGGCGGCCGGATCGTCAACATCGGCTCCCGGGGCGCCTTCCGCGGTGAACCCGACCACCCCGCGTACGGCGCCACCAAGGCCGCGGTGCACGCGCTCGGCCAGTCGCTGGCGGTGGCCCTCGCCCCGCACGGCATCGCGGTGGCCTCCGTGGCGCCCGGCTTCTTCCGCACCGAGCGGGTAGCCGAGCGGCTGCACGGCCCGTCCGGTGAGGCGATCCGCGACCAGAGCCCCTTCGGCCGGGTCGCGGAGCCCGAGGAGATCGCCTCCGCCGTGCTGTGGCTGGCCTCCCCGGAGGCCCAGTGGGCCTCCGGCACGGTGCTGGACCTCAACGGCGCCTCCCACCTGCGCACCTGAGCGCGCGGCACCCCCGACGCCGTCGTCCCGCTCCCGCCCCGGCGCCGCCCCGGGCGCGGGAGGGGTTTCCCGCGCGGCGGGCGTGCGTTATACAGAGGCCGTCGACTAGAACATGTTCTCGCCGCGGGTTCGCCGCCCGCCGCCTGACACCCCGTCGTCCGCCGCCCCCTCGTTCGCCGTCCGTCGTCCTGCCCGCGTCACCCGGCCAAGGAGCGCAACGCCCATGCCCATCGACGTACCCCGCGTGCTCGCCGCCGAGCCCACCACCGCAGAACTGGTCTGGAACCACAAGGACGTGCAGCTGTACCACCTCGGGCTGGGCGCGGGACGACCCCCCACCGACCCGGCGGAGCTGCGCTACCTGCTGGAGGACCGGCTCCAGGTGCTGCCCGCCTTCGCAACCGTCGCGGGCGGCGGCATGGCCGCCATGGACGGCCTGTCCGCGCCGGGCGTCGACGTGGACCTGGCCGCGGTACTGCACGGCTCGCAGTCGCTGGTGCTGCACCGGCCGCTGCCGGTCAGCGGCCGGGCGACGCAGACCGCCCGCGTCACCGCCGTGCACGACAAGGGCAAGGCCGCCGTGGTCGTGCTGCGTGCCGAGGTCGCCGACGCCGACGGCCCGCTGTGGACGTCCGACGCGGAGATCTTCGTCCGCGGCGAGGGCGGGTTCGGCGGTGAACGCGGCCCGTCCCGCAGGCTGGACGTGCCCACGAGGGCTCCCGACCTGACGGTGGAGCGGCCCATCCGCGAGGAGCAGGCACTGGTCTACCGGCTCTCCGGCGACTGGAACCCGCTGCACGCCGACCCGGAGTTCGCCGCCCTCGCCGGTTTCGACGCCCCCATCCTGCACGGCCTCTGCTCCTACGGCATGACGCTCAAGGCCGTCGTCGACGCCGAGCTGGACGGCGAAGCGAGCCGCGTCACCGCCTACCGCACCCGGTTCGCCGGAGTCGTCTTCCCCGGCGAGACGCTGCGGATACGCCTGTGGCGCGGGGAACCGGGACGGCTGCAGTTGACCGTGACCGCCGCGGAACGGGACGACGCCCCGGTGCTGGCGGACACCGTCGTCGAACACTGCTGACGCATCAGCCTCGCTGACAGTCCGGCACCGCTGACAGCCCGCCCGCGATAGGCGGTCGGGCCGCCGCTCCCGCCCGCCCGCGCGCCGGTCGGGCGGAAGCCGGGCGGCGCGCTCAGACCTCGACAGTCTCCGAGGTGAGCAGTTCCACCAGTGCCGGCATGCCGCCGCTCTCCATGGCCCGCCGCTGCCTGGCGGCTGCCGTGCCGTCGGTCAGCAACTGCTGTATCAGGCCGCCGACCTGGCGTTCGTCACCGGCCTCGACCAGCGCGGGCTTGATGTGGTCCATCAGCGCCTCCACAACCTCCGAGGCGGGTCGCGAGGCGTTGCCGGCCGGGTCCACCAGCCGGGCGTCGAGACCGTAGCGGGCGGCGTGCCAGCCGGCCCCGACAAGTATCTCGTGCGGCACCGCGGGCGTCGGCGCCCCGGCGCGCTCCTCCTCAACCGCCGTCGCCACGAGCGCCCGGATCAGCCCGCCGAAGAGCACGGCGTCGCGGGAGCGCAGCTGCACGTCCAGCGCCCGCACCTCGACGGTCGGGTACTTCTCCGACAGCCGCGCGTGCCAGTACAGCGCACCCCGGTCGCCCACCACCCCGGCGTTGAGCAGCCCCTCGACGCGGCGCTCGTAGTCCTCCTCGCCGTCGAACAGCGGCGGCTGCCCGCTGACCGGCCAGCGGTTGAAGACGACCGTGCGCCAGCTCGCGAAGCCGGTGTCGTGGCCCTGCCAGATCGGTGAGTTGGCGCCCATCGCGACCAGCACCGGAAGCCAGGGCCGCAGCCGGTTGAGCACCGCCACTCCGGTGGCCCGGTCGGGGACCGCCACGTGCACGTGCATGCCGTTGATCAGCTGCTCGTCCACCAGCTGCGGTGCGGCGTCGAGCAGGGCCCGGTAGCGGGGGCTGTCCGTCACCGGCATCGGGGCGTGCCCGGCGAGCGGCGCCGAGCCGCTGGCGGCCAGCCGGCAGCCCGCGTTCTCCGCCGCACTGCTCAGCGAGTGCCGCAGCCGCAGCAGGTGGCCGCCGGCCTCGTCGAGGGTCTCGCAGACCGGAGTGGCGACCTCGACCTGCACCTGGAGCAGTTCCGGCTGCACCTCGTCGCGGTCGATCGCCGGTTCCAGCCGGATTCCGGCCCGCACCTGGTCGGCGCGCGGCACCGGCAGACCGGTGTCCGGGTCCACGAGCAGGTACTCCTCTTCGATCCCCAAAGTCAACATGTCGCCGCAAGTACCTCGTCCCGGTCACCGTGCAGGGCTTCTCCGTGCACCGCATTTCGTGCTCGGTGAGGTACCCGCAGAACGGCCCGGCACGCCTGCTGATTGTGCCTCCGCCGCCGGTGAGGGCGTCCCCGCGCCGGTGCGGGGGTTCGGCGCCCCGCCGGGCGGGGCCGGCGTCAGTACCGGCCGGCGAGCGGCGCCTGCTGGAGCGGTACCGGGCGGCACACCGCTGCCGCAGACGGCAGCGGCTCCGCCCCGGCGGACGACCCGGCAGGAGGGCCGGCCCCGTCGCCGACCGGGCTGCCGGCCGGTTCGCCGGTGGGCGACTGCGGGCCGGGGAACGCGCCGAAGGTGGCGGGCGCGGGGCCCGCCGAGCAGGCCGCGGAGTCGTCCAGCGGTGCGACGCGGGCCAGCCCGCACGGTGCTGTCGGCGTGGAGTGCGGGAGCCGCAGCTCACCGCCGGGCGTGACCAGCCCCGTGCCCGGCAGCCAGCCGGGCGGCGCGGACAGGTGCCGCAGGTCGCGGTCGCCGGGCCGCCACACCGCGGCCCAGGTGCCGTTGGGCCCGTCCACCCGCAGCGCCACCGCGCAGCACTCCGGGGTGAGTACCTGCCCGGGCTGGACCGCGAACGGGGTGACGCTCACGTCGGAGGGGTGCAGCGCCTCCGGGAAGCGCACCGGCAGTCGGCTGCCGAGCACGCCCCAGCCCACCCGGTCGGTGCCGGGCGCGTCCGAACGCAGCAGCAGCAGGCCGCTGTCCGGGTCGGCCAGCAGGAGCCGGTCGTTGCTCTCCTCGGTGATCTCCAGCAGCGGGTTGACCGCACCACCGCGGCCCAGGTCCACGGCCACCGTCTTCACCTGGCCGTGCGCGTCCTCGCGGTCCAGGGCCAGCAGCCGGCCCTCGCGGTCCAGCCAACCGCCGCCCGAGCAGCGGCCCGGCACCTCCGCCACCGGCTCCGGGCCGAAGGCCCCGCCTGCCAGCAGCCACACCGTGGTCGACAGCGGGCCGCGCACCAGCGCGAAGCAGGACAGGCCGTCGGGTGCGGGCGGCAGCAGCGACAGCTGCTCGCACTCCAGCGCGCCCAGCGGCACCTCGCCGGTGCCGCCGCCGGTCGGGTACAGCAGGACCGGCCGGTAGAGCTGCCCCGTCCGGCGCACCAGTACCACCCGGCCGTCCGCCAGCGGCTGAACCTCGCTGTCCGCCTCCTCCGGCTGGTGGCCGGCGAGCGCCACCGCGTACGGCTCGGGACCGTCGAGGGTCCAGCGCTCCGGGTACCAGCAGCCGCTGCCCGAGGTGGTGAGCCGGGCCGCGTAGGAGCCGTCGGCGGAAATCGTGCACCGTCCGGACTCCCGGGTACCGCCGCTGTCGGCGGGTGTCTCCATCGCACAGGCTGTCATCGTGCGATCACCTCCAGCGACGACGCTAGTTTTCGTACGCGCTGCCGAACAACCGGTGCCGTGACGTTTCATCCGTACGGGTGGCGAAGGACCGTTTCCCCGACCCGGCGGGCCTCGCTCGTGCAAAGCGAGAGCATCGGCGACCGGGGACCGGGGCTCCGGCCGGGAGCGGTCCGGCGGCCGGTCACAGCCGGGCAGGCGGAAGGTAGCCTTTCCCCCGTGCCCGCACTCTCCGACATCATCTCCGCGCTCGACGCCCTCTGGCCCCCCGAGCGGGCCGAGCAGTGGGATGCGGTGGGTCTGGTCTGCGGCGATCCGGACGCCCAGGTGGACCGGGTGCTGTTCGCGGTCGACCCGGTGGCGGAGGTGGTCGAGGAGGCGGTGGCGCTCGGCGCCGGCCTGCTGGTCACCCACCACCCGCTGTACCTGCGCGGCACCACCACCGTGGCCGCCTCCACCTTCAAGGGCAAGGTGGTGCACACGCTGATCCGCCACGGTGTCGCCCTGCACGTGGCACACACCAACGCCGACCGTGCCGACCCCGGCGTCTCCGACGCGCTCGCCGCCGCGCTGGGCCTGCGGGTGCTCGGACCGCTGGTGCCCGACCCCGACGACCCGGGCGGCGCCCGGGGCCTGGGCCGGATCTGCGAACTGGACGCCCCGATGCCGCTGGCCGACTTCGCCCGCCGCGCCGCCGCCTCCCTGCCCGTCACCGCGCAGGGTGTGCGGGCCGCCGGGGACCCGGAGCAGCAGGTGCGGACCGTCGCCGTCTGCGGCGGCTCCGGCGACAGCCTCTTCGACCAGGTGCGTGCTGCCGGAGTGGACGCCTACCTGACCGCGGACCTGCGGCACCACCCGGCGTCCGAAGCCCGGCAGCAGTCCCCGCTGGCGCTGCTGGACGCCGCGCACTTCGCCACCGAGTGGCCGTGGTGCGAGCAGGCCGCCGCCCAGCTCGACGCGCTGTCCGAACGCAACGGCTGGGGCCTGCGCACGCACGTGTCCCGCGCCGTCACCGACCCCTGGACCGCCCACGCGGCGTCCGACCCGCACCCCGATCTCCCAGGAGCCCCCAACTGAACGCCGAGCCCGCCGACCAGATCCGCCTCCTTGACGTCCAGGGACTTGACGTCAGGCTCTCGCAGCTCGCGCACAAGCGCAGCAGCCTTCCCGAGCACGCCGAGATCGAGGCGCTGGAGGGTGAACTCACCCAGCTCCGCGACCTCCTGGTGGCCGCGCGCACCGAGGAGGGCGACACCGCCCGCGAGCAGACCAAGGCCGAGCAGGACGTGGACATGGTCCGCCAGCGCTCCGCCCGCGACCAGCAGCGGCTCGACTCCGGCTCGGTGACCAGCCCGAAGGACCTGGAGAGTCTGCAGAGCGAGATCGCCTCGCTGGCCCGGCGGCAGAACGCGCTGGAGGACATCGTCCTGGAGGTCATGGAGCGCAACGAGGGCGCCGCCGCCCGTGTCGCGGAACTGACCGAGCAGGTCGGGTCCGTCGAGGCCCGCCTCGCCGAGGCGCAGGCCCGCCGCGACGCCGCCGCCGAGCAGATCGACAGCGAGGCCGCGTCGGTGGAGAAGGAGCGGGAGGCCGTCGCCGCTGCGGTGCCCGACCCCCTGCTGGCGCTCTACGGCAAGCTGCGCGGCCAGCACGGCGGCGTCGGTGCGGCAGCGCTGTTCCAGCGCCGCTGCGAGGGCTGCCGCCTGGAGCTGAACATCACCGAGGTCAACGACGTCCGCGCCGCCCCGCCCGAGGAGGTGCTGCGGTGCGAGAACTGCCGCCGCATCCTGGTGCGCACGCCCGAGTCGGGGCTGTGACGCCACCGGTGGGCAGGCGGCTGGTCGTCGAGGCGGACGGCGGATCGCGCGGAAACCCGGGGCCGGCCGGTTACGGCGCGGTGGTGCTGGACGCGGCCACCGGCGAGACGCTGGCGGAGACGGCGGCGTCGGTGGGCCGGGCGACCAACAACGTCGCCGAGTACAAGGGACTCATCGCCGGGCTGCGCGCGGCCCGCGAACTGGACCCGCAGGCGAGTGTGCGGGTGCGGATGGACTCCAAGCTCGTCGTGGAGCAGATGTCGGGGCGCTGGAAGATCAAGCACCCGGACATGCGACCGCTGGCGGAGGAGGCCAGGGGGGTCTTCCCGGCGGGCGCCGTCGCCTACGAGTGGATCCCGCGGGAGCGCAACAAGCACGCCGACCGCCTGGCGAACGAGGCGATGGACGCCGCCAAGCGCGGTGAGCGGTGGGAGCCGTCCCGCTCGACCGCCGACCTGGACACCGGACCGGGCCTGCCGTCCCCGTCCGACCCGCAAGCCGCCGGGCAACTCGCCGGTCAGCCTGCCGGGCAGCCTGCCGGGCAGCCTGCCGGGCAGTCCGGGGGGCACGAGGCGGGGGAGGAGAGCGGTCCGGCGGTCCCACCGCCGGGCTGGTCCGCCGACCTGGGCACGCCCACCACGCTGGTGCTGCTGCGGCACGGTGAGACCGCGCTCACCCCGCAGAAGCGGTTCTCCGGCAGTGGCGGCGACGACCCCGAGCTGTCACCGGCCGGACGGCGGCAGGCCGCGGCCGTCGCCGCGGCACTCGCCGCGCGCGGCACGGTGCAGGCGGTGGTCAGCTCGCCGCTGCGGCGCTGCCAGGAGACCGCGGCAGAGGTGGCCGGCCGGCTCGGGCTGGACGTGCGCACCGACGAGGGGCTGCGCGAGACGGACTTCGGCGCCTGGGAGGGCCTCACCTTCGCCGAGGTGCAGGAGAAGTACCCGCAGGACCTCGCCGCCTGGCTCGCCTCCGCCAAGGCGGCCCCCACCGGCGGCGGGGAGTCGTTCGCCGCGGTGGCCCGCCGGGTGGCCGTGGCCAGGGACAAGATCCTCGCCCGGCACTCCGGCCGCACGGTGCTGCTGGTCACCCATGTCACGCCGGTGAAGACCCTGGTCAGGCTGGCACTGGGCGCGCCGCCCGAGTCGCTGTTCCGGATGGAGCTGGCCGCCGCCTCGCTGTCCGCCGTGTCCTACTACGCGGACGGCAACGCCTCGGTGCGCCTGCTCAACGACACGGCCCACCTGCGCGACCGCTGACGCCCGCGCCCCGTCCCTCGCGCGCGCCGACCCGTTCCCCTCTCCGCCCGCAGCGGACGCCGTTGCCCGTTGGGGGCCGGGTCAGCGCGGCAGGGTTGTGTGCGGGGCCGGTCAGCGCGGCACGGCCAAGGCCGCTGCCTCTGCGGCCAGTTGCTCCACCCGGTTCCAGTCCCCGGCGGCCAGTGCGTCCGGCGGGACCATCCATGTCCCGCCGACGCAGCCGACGTTGGGCAGCGCGAGGTAGTGCGCCGCGGAACGGCGGGTGATGCCCCCGGTGGGGCAGAACCGCACCTGCGGCAGCGGACCCGCGAGCGACTTCAGGTAGGCGGTGCCGCCCGCCGCCTCCGCGGGGAAGAACTTCAGCTCGGTGACGCCGCGTTCGAGCAGCCGCAACGCCTCCGACGCGGTTGAGACCCCTGGCAGGAAGGGCACACCGCAGTCAGCCATGGCGTCCAGCAGGCGGTCCGTCGAGCCGGGGCTCACCAGGAAGCCGGCTCCCGCGTCGACCGCCGCGGCGGCCTGCCCGGCGGTCAGCACCGTCCCGGCGCCCACCTGCGCGTCCGGCACCGCGTCGGCGATGGCGCGGATCGCGGGCAGCGCCGCCCCGGTGCGCAGTGTCACCTCGATCAGCGGCAGTCCGCCGGCGACCAGTGCGCGGGCCAGCGGCACGGCGGTCGCGACGTCGTCGAGCACCACGACAGGAACGACCGGCGCCCGGTCGAGCAGGGAAGTCATGCCGCCATCCTGCCCGCGCACCGGCACTCTGCGAAACAGTCGTTGCGTGCTGCGCAACGACTGTGAGGGTGGGTGCCGGGCAGGGCCCTCAGTGCACGTCGGTGACGATGACGTCGAGCTGCCACGGGCGGCCCGCCCGTGCCGGAGCGACCGTCTCCACCCGGTGGCCGAGGTCCGCCAGGGTCTCGGCCAGCTCGGCCGGAGTGGCCGGCTCGGCGCCGCCGGTCAGCAGCGAGCGGACGATACGCCCCTTCGTGGCCTTGTTGAAGTGGCTCACCACCGAGCGCTTCTCCACGCCGTCGACCAGACGGGCCTGCAGCACCCGCACGGTGGCAGTGCGTTCGGCCAGCTCCCCGGTGGGCTTCCACATCGACGCGTACGCCGACGACCGCAGGTCCAGCACCAGGCCCGCCCCGGCCGCCGCGGGCAGCGCCTCGGCCAGCGGGCCGCGCCAGAACGCGGTGAGCGCGCCGGTTCCCGGCAACCTCACCCCGGCCGAGCAGCGGTAGGACGGGATGCGGTCCGCGACGCCCACCGCGCCCCACAGCGCGGAGAAGACCAGCAGCTGCCGCTCGGCCCGCCGCCGGGCGTGCGCGTCCAGCCCGGCCAGGTCGAGGGCGTCGTAGAGCACTCCGGTGTACACCTCGCCCGCGGGCAGCGCGGGAGCGGACCGCAGGGCGGCGTTCTTGGCGATCTCGCCCCGCAGCCCCGCGCTCAGCCCGAGCACCTCCGCAGCCTTGTCCGCGTCCCCGGAGCACAGCGCCACCAACTCGTCCAGCACCGTGCGGCGCGCCCCGTCCAGTGCGGGCAGCGAAAGGCCGGCCGGGTCCAGCACGGGTCCTGACCCACCGGCGGCCTTGCCCTCCGACGGCGGCAGCAGCACGAGCACGACGTTCTTCCTTTCGCGGATGCGGAACGCCCGGCGGTTCCGCCGGGCGCAGCAGGTACTCCCGAGGGTACGGGCCGCCGGACGCCGGACCGCTCCCGGTGCGGGGCCACGACCGCGCGGGGGTCGGCCGCGGTCCGGGAGGCGCCGGGCGGCGGCGTAGGATGGGCGCACGGCAGACGAGTCGTGCGGGCGGTCGCGTCGGGGTCCTTGAAGGGTCCCGCCGAGGAACGTCCGGACTCCGCAGAGCAGGGTGGTAGGTAACGCCTACCTGGGGCGACCCACGGGACAGTGCCACAGAAAGCAGACCGCCGGGGCCGCGAGGCACCGGTAAGGGTGAAACGGTGGTGTAAGAGACCACCAGCGTCCAGGGTGACCTGGACGGCTCGGTAAACCCCACCCGGAGCAAGGTCAAAAGGGACCGGCCGCCGACGAGGCGACCGGTTCTGCGCGGACGTTCGAGGGCTGCTCGCCCGAGTCCGCGGGTGGACCGCAGGAGGCCGGTGGCGACACCGGTCCCAGATGGATGACCGCCTCCCGCCGACCGCGAGGTCCGGCGGAGACAGAATCCGGCGTACAGCGCGACTCGTCTGCCGCCACCTGCGGTTTTGCCTCGGAAAGGGCATCTGATCCGGGACGGAGGCCCTTTCCGATCTTTCATGGGCTTACCGTTCAGGCGGGAAAAAGCCCCTCGGGAGTCCCCCAGACAGAGCTGAAGATCCCTGGAAAGTCCCTTGAGCGGAGGGTCGGATGACGCCTCTGAGCTGGTCCGGGTCGTGGGACATCACGCTGTCGCTCTGGAACTCAAGGAGTCGGCCTCCCGGGCGGTCCGGGAAGGAACCTGGGACGATCTTGTATGGGACTCGTCGCTTTCGATGACTGAGCTGAGAGGTCGTGACCGGCAGACCGACCTCGGTGACGGCGCCGCCGGCGGACGCCAGTCAGGCGGGACGTACCAGGGCGTCGAGCATCTTCTCCAGTAGGTCGTTGTTCGCGTTGAAGCTGGCCACCGATGCGGCGATGTTCTCCTCTTGGCCCATGTCCTGCCAGGAGATGGTGTATCCGGCTTCGCGGGCGAGTTGGGCGAGTTGGGCGAGGAAGGCGCGCTGGGTGCGGCCGTTGCCTTCCCGGAAGGGGTGGATGGCGTTCACATCGCCGTACAGGTCGGCCAGGGCTCGGACGAACTCCAGGCGGTCCAAGCTGTGCAGATGGTCGTTGTCGGCGAGCTTGTGGAACACGTCCTTTGCGAAGGAGACGATGTGGATCGACGGGCAGAACGATGTGCCCTTGGAGATCTCAATGGTTCGTAGCTCCCCGGCCCACGGGTACACGCTGCCGAAGATCTTCCGGTGGAACGCTTGCAGGTGTGCGAGGTCGTAGCTGCCAGGCAGCGGCTCGGCGTCCAGGATGGCGAGTTCCAGGGCGGCGATGTCCGCTTCGGCCTCGGAGAGCTCGGTTGCGTCGGTGATGCCGAGACTGTTTCGGAGGACGCCGTTGGGCTCGCTGTAGGGGTCGGTCACTCAGCGGCCTTACGGGTGTAGCGGGCGAGGGTGCGGGCGCGCAAGGCTGCGGCGTCGAGTTCTCCGCGTGCGTAGGAGTCGAGGCCGGCGGTGGTGTCTGCGCTGACGCGCAGCCCCTCGGCCTCGGTGGAGCCGATGGCGGAGGCGACCGCCGCTTGGCGACGTTGGGCTTGCTCGTCCTGTTCGCGTCGTCGGTAGGCCTCTAGGGATGCGACGTCCACGCGGCGGTGGGTGCCGACCATGCGGAATTCGATCAGGCCCTTGTCGAGCAGCTTGACCAGGTGCGGCCGGGAGACGCCGAGGGTCTTCGCTGCCTGGATAGTGGACAGCTCCGTACCCTTGGCGATCACCTCGACCGCGCGGCCGGAGGTAATGAGCGCCATGGTCTCCATGAGGACCGCCAGGGCTTCCCGTGGCACCTCCATGGTGACCTTGCCTGCTTCGGCGACGGTGATGTGGAACGTCTCGGCACTGCTGGTGAGGGCGTCACGCAGGCATGGCACGGCCTCCTCGACGCTGCGTTTGCGCTGCTCCTTCCGCGTCCGCTGCGCCTGGGTCCCGCGCAGTGCGGGCGGGTTCTCAGTGGGGCGCTTGCGCGGCACCTTCTTCCGAGTGCGGGAGGTCTCGATCTCGTGGCTGAAGGTCGTCGTACTGTCGTCGGTGGGGTGCTTCTTCTGCTTGGCCGATTTCTGTCCCTGGTGGGTCACGGGCATGGGTGCGTCCTCAGCTTTGAGCGGGTGCTATCACCCTCAACCATATGAAACAAGTGAACCAAGTGCAATATGTGTAACTACTTGGAGTGGCGGCGCTGCCCCTTGCGACACCGGAGGGCAGCAGTCCACGCCTTCGTCCCGCAGGTCGTACGGCCGCAGTGCCATGGACTGTCCGCGCCCGGGTACGGGTCCAGGTCTTCGCCCCAGCCTCGCGCATCCGCTCGGTGGCCTGGAGTTCGTGCAGACGGCGGGGCGGGAAGTACAGGCTGCGAAACGGGCCCGGGGGTGCACGAGGCCTTCTCGCGTACCGCGCGACTCGTCTGCCGCCCGCGCTTCCGGCCCGAGTCGGGGTGGGGCAGCGAGTCAGGGTTGTTGCGACGCCCGGCCCGGTCAGGCCGCCCGTCTCCAGCGTGTTCGCTTCCCCCACAGCACGCCCCTGGCCCCCGGGGGCGCCCCGGGCGCTCCTGCGTCACCCGTTCGGCGGCTGTACAGACCCGGGCGGCGCCTTCCGGGGTGCGGGGGCGGCCTTCCGTGGGCACGCTTGACCCATGGAACGCAAGCGACCGCCCGAGCCGGAGTACCCGGTGGTGGTGGGGTCATTCGGGGACAATTCCCGGTACCGCCTGGTCTGGCTGCGCGGCCTCGGCTGGGAGCCGCTCGCGCGGGAGGAGTTCGAGGACCGGGTGCGCGAGGTCTTCCCGGACATCGACTTCGACGATCCCGAGCAGGTGCACTGGGTAGTCCAGCCCGAAGAGTGGTCCCCCGCCTGGCATCCCGGCGAGCAGTGAGACCGGCGAACCCCGCCGGGCGGGCCGCACCCACCGTGCGGCCCGCCCGGCCTTTCCCGCGCCCGGAGTGTCCGTGCCCCGGCACCCGCGGCGCCGCAGCCACGCACCCGGGTGACAACTCCACCGCCAGGACGGCACGGAACCGCTGACTCCCGGCTCTGGACGTGGCGGTGCGGCGGCCTCAGCCTGAGCGGGTGAACTCCTCCCTCTTCACGGTGCTGCTGCCGGTCGCGCTCGGTGTGGTCATGTTCGGCCTGGGGCTGGGCCTGGCCGTGGCCGACTTCCGCCGGGTGGCCCGCTATCCGCGTCCCGTCGTCGTCGCCCTCGCCTGCCAGGTGCTGCTGCTGCCGCTGCTCTGCTTCGGGCTGGTGGTGGCCTTCGGGCTGCCACCGGCGCTCGCGGTCGGCATGATGCTGCTCGCCGCCTCGCCGGGCGGCACCACCGCCAACCTCTACAGCCACCTCTTCGGCGGGGACGTGGCGTTGAACGTGACGCTGACCGCCATCAACTCGCTCATCTCGGTGGTCACGCTCCCGATCATCGTGAACCTGTCGATGGCGCACTTCTTCGCCGACAGCGCCGGGCTCGGCCTGCGCTTCGACAAGACGGTCCAGGTGTTCGCGATCGTGCTGGTGCCGGTGGGCCTGGGCATGCTGGTGCGTTCGCGTGCCGCGGCGTTCGCGGACCGCTGCCGACGCCCGGTGAAGATCGCCTCGGTGGTGATCCTGGTCGGTGTCATCGTCGCCGCGATCGCGGGGGAGCGGGACCACATCGGCGGCTACCTGGCCGAGGTGGGCCTCATCGCCCTGCTGTTCAGCGTGCTGTCCCTGTCGGTCGGCTACGGCGCCAGCCGCGCCGCGGGTGTGCGCCATCCGCAGGCGGTGGCCGCGTGCATGGAGATCGGCGTGCACAACACCACGCTGGCCCTCGCGGTCGCCCTCAGCCCGGCGCTGCTGGACAACGCGCGCATGGCCGTGCCGTCCGCGGTGTACGGGGTGCTGATGTTCTTCACCGCCGCGCTCGCCGGACTGCTGCTGCGGCGGATCGGCGCCCGTGAGGGCACGTCCGCGCCGCCCGCCGACCGGGCCGCCGCGCCCTGAGGGGCGCGGCCCTCGGCGCCGGCACCCGCCTGCCGCTCCTCTCCTCACCCCATCCGGACGGCGGAGCCGCTGACGTGCACTCGAGGGTCGCCGGCGCGCAGTTCGACGGTCAGCAGGGAGGGTCGGCCCATGTCCTCGCCCTGGTGCAGGGTGAGCACGCTGTCCTCGGGCACCTCGCCGAGTGCCCGCAGGTACCCGCCGAGGGCCGCCGCCGCGGCGCCCGTGGCCGGGTCCTCGACGACACCGCCGACCGGGAACGGGTCGCGGACGTGGAGGACCGTGCCGTTGCCGGGGGCCCGCCAGACCAACTGCACGGTGGTGAGGTCGCGCCGCAGCATCAGGGCCTTGAGCCGGTCGAAGTCGTAGTCCAGCCGGGCCAGCCGCTCCCGGCTGCCCGCCGCGACCACCAGGTGCCGGGCCCCGGCGAAGGCGACGCGCGACGGCAGCGAGGCGTCCAGTTCCTCGGGTTTCCAGCCGAGGGCCGCCAGAGCCTCCGCCAGGTCCTCGGCGGCGACGTCGCTCACCTGAGGCGGCACGGTGGTGAGCGTGGCGCGCAGCTGCTCGGTGACCGTCACCGGCACGTGGCCGACCGGGGTGGCGAACACGAACCCGCCTGCGCCCAGCCGCTCGGCCATCGCCACGGCGGCGGCCACGGTGGCGTGCCCGCAGAACGGCACCTCTGCCAGCGGGCTGAAGTAGCGCACGCCGAAACCGCGGCCGGGCGGCGCGTCGAGCCCGGTGGGCGGAGCGGTGAGGAAGGCGGTCTCGGAGTAGCCGACGTCGGCGGCGACCGCCAGCATGGCCGACCCGTCGAGCCCGTCGGCGTCGGGCACCACCCCTGCCGGGTTGCCGCCCTGCGGATCGGTGGTGAAGGCGGCGTAGCGCAGGACCTCGGGAGCGGTGGAGCCGGGTGTGTGCGTCATACCCGCGCAACGGCGTCCGGCGGCGGCCTATTCCGGCCGCCGCGACGGGTGGTGCGTCAGCCGCGGCCGACGTAGGGCATGGCGGTGGCCAGCACGGTGACGAACTGGACGTTGGCCTCCAGGGGCAGTTGCGCCATGTTCAGCACCGTGCGGGCGACGTCGTCCGCGTCCATCGACGGCTCCGGGACCACCGATCCGTCGGCCTGGAGCACGCCGGTGCGCATCCGGGCGGTCATCTCGGTGGCGGCGTTGCCCACGTCGATCTGCCCGCAGGCGATCCGGTGCGGTCGGCCGTCCAGCGAGAGTGACTTGGTCAGACCCGTCACCGCGTGCTTGGTGGCGGTGTAGGCGATCGAGTGGGGACGCGGCGTGTGTGCGGAGAGCGAGCCGTTGTTGATGATCCGTCCGCCCTGCGGCGACTGCTCCTTCATGGCGCGGAACGCCTCACGCGCGCACAGGAACGCGCCCGTGAGGTTGACGTCCACCACCGCGCGCCACTCCTCGACGCTCACCTCGTCCGGCGGAACGGGCGGGCCGAAGGTGCCGGCGTTGTTGAAGAGCAGGTCGATCCGGCCGCCGAACTCCCCGGCCGTCCCGAAGAGGCGGGCGACCGCCCCGGGGTCGGTGACGTCGGTGGCCACCGCGGTGGTGCGGGCGTCGGGCCCGGCCAACCGGGCCGTCTCGGCGAGCGCTTCGGCGCGCCGGCCGGCCAGTGTCACCGACCAGCCGTCGGCGGCGAGCGCCAGGGCCACGCTCCGTCCGATGCCCGAACCCGCGCCGGTCACCACGGCGCTGCCGCCGCGGTTCGCGGCCTCCCCCGTCATAGCGTGGCTCTCGCTGCTCATGCGCCGCAGCCTACGTGAGCCTCCGTCAAGCTACCGAAGGTCATGAGACCGCCATATGGATGACGCGAACGCGACAACCCCGCGCCGCCCCCGGGCGCTGCACTCGCCGTTATGACGCACACCGGAAGCGCAGAGACCGAGATCCGGGCGGCGGCCAGGCACGTGGGCCGCCGCGGTTTCCTCACCGTCACGGGCGCGGCAGCCGCGCTCGCCTTCACCACCCACCTCCCCTCCACCGCGCACGCCGCCGCAGCGCTGGACCCGCGCGCCGTCACCCGGGACCCGTTCACGCTCGGCGTCGCCTCCGGTGACCCGCTGCCCGACTCCGTCGTGCTGTGGACCCGGCTGGCCCCGGAACCGCTCGCACCCGACGGCGGGTTGCCCGCCCGGCCGGTCCTCGTCCAGTGGGAACTGGCCCTGGACCGGAACTTCCGGCGTGTCGCCGCCCGGGGCCACGCCGACGCCCAGCCCGAGTTCCACCACACGCTGCACATCGAGCCGCGCCGGCTGCGGCCGGCCACCGACTACTGGTACCGCTTCCGTGTCGGCCGCTGGATCAGCCCCGTGGGCCGCACCCGCACCGCGCCCGCCGCCGACGCCGACCCCGCGTCGCTGCGGTTCGGCGTCGCCTCCTGCCAGCGCTACGACCACGGCTACTTCACCGCCTTCGCCCACCTCGCCGCCGAGACCGACCTCGACGCCGTCCTGCACCTGGGCGACTACCTGTACGAGTACCCGGTCGACTCCGCCGGCGGCGCCCGCCGCCACACCGACCGGGTCCTGCCCGAGGCGCTGAACCGGGAGACGACCACACTCGCCGACTACCGGCTGCGCTACGCCCTCTACCGCACCGACCCCGACCTGCGCGACGCCCACGCCGCACATCCGTGGATCGTGACCTGGGACGACCACGAGACGGAGAACAACTACGCCGGTGGCATCCCGGAGACGTCCCCCGACGGGCAGCCGTCGGAGGAGTTCCTGATCCGCCGCGCCGCCGCGTACCGCGCCTACTGGGAGAACATGCCGCTGCGCAGCCCGCAGCGCCCCGAGGGCCCCGACCTGAGGCTCTACCGCCGCCTGCACTACGGGCGGCTGGCCCAGCTCGACGTGCTCGACACCCGCCAGTACCGCGACAACCAGGCGTCCGGTGACGGCTGGAAGCTGCCCACGCCGGAGTCCGCCGACCCGGCGCGCACCATGACCGGCGCCGCCCAGGAGCGCTGGCTGCTGGACGGTTGGCGGTCGTCGCGCGCGGTGTGGAACCTGCTGCCGCAGCAGGTCGTGTTCGCCCACCGCCGCAACCGGGTCGAGGGGCCGTGGCCGCTGTCCATGGACGCCTGGGACGGCTACCCCGCGGCCCGCGAGCGCCTGCTCGAAGGGGCCCGCACCCACGGGGTGCAGAACCTGGTGGTGCTCACCGGCGACACGCACGTCCACTACGGCTTCGACCTGACCCGGGTGCCCGAGGACCCCGCCTCCCAGGTCGTCGGTGTGGAACTCGTCACCACCTCCATAAGCAGCGGCGGCGACGGCGCCGCGCGTCCCGCCAACTGGCAGACGCTGAGGGACGCCAACCCCCGGCTGCGGTTCTACGACGGCCGCCGCGGATACCTGCTGATCAGCCTGGACGAGCGACAGTTGCGTGCCGACTTCCGAACGGTGCCGGCGGTGACCACACCGGGGGCGCCGGTCACCACCGCCGCCTCCTTCGTGACGGAGGCGGGAAGCCCCGGACTGCGCCCGGTGTGACCGAGTCCGCCCGCTGGGAGGGTGGGCCGGGGCCGGTGCGGCTGGGAGAATGTGTCCTCAGTCAACAATCTCCTGGAGAGGTGCATGACCGACCCCGGCTCGCCCACCCCGGCGGCCCCGACCGCTTCCCCGCCCGCCACCGCCTCCCTCCCCGCTACCGCGACACCCCCGGTACCCGTGCCGTCGGCTCAGCGACCCGCCGCCGAGACCGCGCCCGCCGCCGCGTCGCTGAGCCGGCAGCAGAAGGCCGGGCTGCTGCTCACCCTCATCCTCGGCAGCCTCACCGCGCTTCCGGCGCTGTCGATGGACATGTACCTCCCGGCGCTGCCGGAGGTCTCCGGCGCGCTGGACAGCTCCGCCGCGCAGGTCCAGCTCACCCTGACCACCTGCCTGTTGGGGCTGGCCCTCGGGCAGGTCGTCGTCGGCCCGATGAGTGACCAGTTCGGGCGCCGACGCCCGCTGCTGGTCAGCATGACCGGCTACGTCGTGGCCAGCGCCGCCTGCGCCTTCGCACCGACCATCGAGACGCTGACGGTGTTCCGGCTCGTCCAGGGCCTGGCCGGCGCGGCGGGCATCGTCATAGCCCGCGCCGTCGTCCGGGACCTCTTCGACGGCCTCGCCATGGCCCGCTTCTTCTCCACGCTGATGCTCATCTCCGGCGCGGCCCCCGTGCTGGCCCCGGTACTCGGCGGGCAGGTGCTGCGCTTCACCGACTGGCGCGGCGTGTTCCTCATCCTGGCCGCGATGGGACTGCTGCTCACCCTGGTCACGCTGCGCTGGCTGCCGGAGACCCTGGACCCGGCGGACCGGCACAGCGGCGGCATCCCGGTGGCGCTGCGTGCCATGCGGGAACTGCTCGCCGACCGGGTCTTCACCGGCTACCTGCTGGCCGGCGCGCTCACCTTCGCCGCGCTCTTCGCCTACGTCGCCGCCTCACCGTTCGTCGTCCAGGAGATCTACGGCGCCTCACCGCAGACGTTCAGCCTGCTGTTCATGGTCAACTCCATCGGCCTGGTGGCCGTGGGCCAGCTCAACGGCAAGGTCCTCGTCGGCCGGGTCAGCCTGGACCGGGTGCTGGGCATCGGACTGGCCGTCATCGGCGTGGCGGCCGTCGCCCTGCTGCTGCTCACCTCCGGCGTGTTCGGTCCGGTCGGCCTGCTGCCGGTCGCGGCCGGTCTGTTCGTGCTGATGTCCGCGATGGCGCTGGTGCTGCCCAACGCCAACTCGCTCGGCCTGATGCGCGCGCCGCACGCCGCCGGCTCCGCCTCGGCGCTGCTGGGCACCTCGCAGTTCCTCATCGGCGCCATCGCCTCGCCGCTGGTGGGCATCGCCGGGGAGCACACCGCCGTCCCGATGGCGGTGGTGCAGCTGACCACGGTCACGCTGGCCGCCGCCGGATTCCTGCTGCTGTGCCGCCCGTGGCGACCGCGCGACTGACGCCCGGCACCGCCGAACAGGCGGGCCTGGACCCCCGGGAACTGGACGCGCTGGTCCGCGGCGTGGACGCGCTCCCGGGGGCCGGCTGGTGCTCCGGCGCGGTGGTCGCGGCGGGCCGCGGGCCCTGGCTGGTGGTCGAGCACGCCACCGGCCTGGCGGTGCGATGGGCGGCTGCGGGCAGGCCCGCCGCCGAGCCGGTCCCGGCCCGCACCGGCACGCCCTTCGACCTGGCCTCGCTCAGCAAACTGTTCACCGCCCTCGTCGCCGTCCAGCAGCACGAGCGGGGTGTCCTGCGACTGGACGCCGAAGTCGCCTCCTACGTGCCGGAGTTCGCCGCGAACGGCAAGAGCGGCGTGACCGTGCGGCAGCTGCTCACCCACACCTCGGGGCTGCGCCCCGAGCTGCCCTTCCACGACGGGCACGGCCTGGAGCTGCTGTGGGCCGACCCGCTCGCGCACCCGCCGGGCCGCCACTGCTACTCCGACCTCAACTTCGTCGCCCTGCAGCAGGTGCTGGAACGCCGCACCGGCCGGACGCTGGACGTGCTGGTCGCCGAGGACGTCACCGGCCCGCTGGGCATGGCCGGCACCCGCTACGGGCCGGTGCCCGAGGCCGCCGCCACCGAGGACCAGCGCAGGCCCCGGGCGAAGGCCGACCGCGGCATGCTGCGCGGCGCCGTGCACGACGAGAACGCGCACGCGCTCGGCGGCGTCGCGGGCCACGCCGGGCTGTTCGCACCGGCCCGCGACCTGGCGGTGCTGTGCCGTGCCCTGCTCGGCGGCGGGCGCTACGACGGCACCCGGGTGCTCACGCCCGCCTCGGTGGACCTGCTGCTGGGCGGCCTGGGGTTCGCCGTCGACCAGCCCTGGTTCATGGGGGAGCTGGCCGGGCGCGGTGCGGCCGGGCACACCGGCTTCACCGGCACCAGCCTGGTCCTGGACCGGGCCACCGACACCTTCCTGGTGCTGCTCGCCAACACCGTGCACCCCCTCCGCCGCGACCGCCCGGACAGCGCCCCCCGGGCCGAGGCGGCCACTCGGCTGGCACGTGCGGTGCTTGCCTAGGCACCGAACCTCGTCTTGCCCAGGCACCGAACCTCGCAGGTGTCGAGCAGGCCCCCGAGGCGGGCCCCCGCGGGCCGCCGAGAGGCTGGTGCCGCGGGCGCGCGGGACATGTCGTCGTGACGCCCTGAGCGAGGCGACTCCGCAGAAGGCGCGGCGGTACTGAGCTTCCCGGTGCGGCCATCTGCGCCTCACGAGCAACCCCGTTGGCGCACATGGCGTCCTGCCCGGCAACACATGATCCGCCAACCGGAGTTGACTCCGACGATGTATACATGTCATGTATACATTACGTGTATACATGACATGTATAGTCTGCATTCGCACGGACCGAAAGGCACGCATGTACGGCAAGGCGTTCGCCCCCGAATACCAGGGCGCCCTGACCGCCCTGTCCGTCAACTCCTCTCTTCCCGAGGTGCTGGCGGCCGGTACGCGGCAGTTGAAAGAGGCGGAGCGTGCCGGGGAGCACGGCGAGGCGGCGCGCGCCGGACTCGCGGTGGCCGAGGCGTACCGGCGGCTGGGGCAGATCGGGGAGGCCGACCGGGCGTGGAAGGCGAGTTACCGGGCGGCCAGAGTGGTGGGAGACAAGGGGGCGATGGCCTGGGCGCTTTGGAGCGGCGGCACTCTGGCCCGGCAACGGGGCTCGTTCGCGTTGGCCCGACGACTGCTCGGGCTCGCGGCCGGGCTGGGTGAACAGGGAGGTGACGTCGTCGTACGCGGCTACTCCCTCGCGGGACTGGCCGAGACGGGCAGAATCCAGGGCGACTACGAGGCCGTGGCCCGGCTGCACGAGCAGTTGCTGGCCGAGGCCCGGCGGCGCGGTGAGGCGCGGCACACGGTGTGGGCGCTGGAGGGCATCGCGCAGATCCACCGCCAGCGGGGGGCGTACGACAGCGCGTACGTGCTGTTCGAGGAGGCGGCCGGGATAGCCGCTGGCGCCGACGACCGGCGCGGCCACGCCTGGGCGTTGCGCGGGCTCGCCGACATCGTCTCCGCCCGGGACGGGGACGCAGGGCGAGCGCTCGCCCTGCTGCTGGAGGCGGAGGCCCTCTGCCAGGCGATGCGCCTCTCCAGCGCGCTGGCCTACAACCACAAGATGCGTGGCAACGTTCTCTACCGGGCCGGGCGATACGCCGAGGCGCGGGACACGTACGAGCTGGCACTGGCGGAGTTCCGCGAGATGAGCGAGCCGCGCGGACAGGCGCTGGCCCGGCTGGGGCTGGCCAAGTCACTCGCCCGCCTGGGCCGCGACCGCGCCGAGACGGATGCTGAACTGACGGACCTGACGATGGAGTTGAATCGCATCGGGCTACGGCACGCCGGGGAGATGATGGCGCGGGCGCGGGACGAACTCGGTGTGCAGGTCCAGGAGGACTGCGGCGTTCGGACGGAGGCCGCACGGTGACGCCGGTGCCCCCGGCGCTTCAGGCACCGGTCGACGTCCCCCTCGTTTTGGAACGCTGCCGTGAGGTGGTGCGGCCCGCGCTGCTGGAGGCGGTCGGGCGGATGCACCCCTGGATGGGCGAGATGGCCGCGTACTCCTTCGGCTGGTGCGAGGTGGGCGGCGCTCCCGCTGCCGCATCCGGTGGCAAGGGGGTGCGGCAGGCGCTGGCCGTGCTCGGGGCCGAGGCGGTGGGTGCCCCTGGTTCTGCCGGGGTGCCCGCGGCGGTCGCGGTGGAACTGGTGCACGCCTTCTCGCTGCTCCATGACGACGTGATGGACGGCGATCCGGCGCGGCGCCGTCGTCCCACGGTCTGGAAGGCGTACGGCACCGGGCCCGCGGTCCTCGCGGGCGACGCCCTGTTCGCGCTGGCCGTCGAGACGCTCGCCGCCACCGAGGCGGGTGCGTCCGCGTTGCGGATGCTGTCGGCGGCACTGAGTGATCTGGTGCGCGGACAGGCGGACGACCTCCTGTTCGCCGCACGACCTTGGACGGGGCCGGAGCGGGTGCGGTCGGCGGAGTACCGGGCGATGGCCGAGCACAAGACCGGCGCGCTGCTGGGCTGCGCGGCCGCGCTCGGCGCCCTGCTCGGCGGTGGTACGCCATCCGCGGTCGCCGCTCTCGACCGGGCCGGTCGCAGCCTCGGCCTGGCGTTCCAGATCGTCGACGACGTGCTGGGCATCTGGGGTGACCCGGAGGTCACCGGCAAACCCGTTCACGGCGATCTTCGCGAGCGCAAGAAGACCTTCCCCGTACTGGCCGCGCTCGACTCCCCGTCCTCCGAGGCGCGGCGTCTGGCCGCGCTGCTGAAGTCGGGAGCGGACGCACAGGAGACGGTCGTACTCGTCGAGGCGGCGGGCGGCCGCGCGGCGGCGCTGGACGAGGCGCGGGGTCACATCGCGGCGGCGGAGGCCGCGCTGGCGGACGTCTCGCTCCAGGGCACGGCCGGGGACGAGCTGCGGGCGCTGTCGGCCTTCCTCCTGCGACGCGACGTCTAGACCTGGGCCAGCCGTGCAACTCTCGCGAACATCCGCGCCCCGGCACGGGAGTCCCCAGGTCGGGCGCCACACCGCCCGGGCAGGGCCGCACGGTGCCGGGACACCCCCTGTCGTGGCCCGACGGGGCACAGGCCCTGTGTCCGTACAACAAAGGCCAACGGACCTGTGGCACTGTTCGGGAACCGACCGTGGATGTGGCAGTTCCCGCCGGCCCGGCCACCCACGTCTGCGACCCCTGGACTGCTTCCCCGGCCCGTGAGCTGCTTGCCTAGACTGTCCCGGTGACGCTGATCGAGGCACGACTGAGGGAGGCGCTGGCCGTCTCCCTCAACGGCCTGCCACTCCGGCAGGCCATCACCGCGGTGGAGCGCCTGAAGGGCGCCTACCGCGGGACCACCCCCACCCACACGCCGGTGCTGCGCGACCGCTCCGACGTCGTCGCCTACGCCGCGTACCGCATGCCGGCCACGTTCGAGGCGGCGCGCGCGGCCCTGGGTGCGTTCGCCGACCGGGTGCCGGGGTGGGCGCCCGCGCGCCACGTCGACCTCGGCGGCGGGACCGGCGCCGCGACCTGGGCGGTCGCCGACGTCTGGGGCGGCGGCACGGCCAGCACCGTGCTCGACTGGGCGGAACCCGCGCTGGAGCTGGGCCGGGAACTGGCCGCCGACGCGCTGCCGGGCACCGACTGGCGGCGGGACCGCATCACCGGCTCCCTCCAGCTGCCCGAGGCCGACCTGGTCACGCTCTCCTACGTGCTGGGCGAGCTGACCGGCGCGGACCGCGCGGCGGCCGTGGCCGCGGCGGCCCGCGCCGCCGACGCGGTGGCCGTGGTCGAACCCGGCACCCCCGAGGGCTACCTGCGGGTGCTCGCCGCCCGGGACGCGCTGGTCGCCGACGGCTTCCGGGTCGTGGCGCCCTGCCCGCACAGCGGGACCTGCCCGCTGGTGCCGGGGGAGGACTGGTGCCACTTCGCGGCCCGCGTCGCCCGCTCCTCGCTGCACCGCCAGGTCAAGGGCGGCGCCCTGTCGCACGAGGACGAGAAGTTCTCCTACGTCGCCGCGGTCCGCACCCCCGCCCCGGAAGCGGAGTCGGAGGCGGGGAAGGCGTCCGGGCCTGCGTCCGGGCAGGAGGAGCCGGCCGCCGCGCGCATCGTGCGCCGTCCGCAGATCCGCAAGGGCCAGGTGCTGCTTGACCTGTGCGAGCCGGACGGCGTGGTGCGCCGCGCGGTGGTGAGCAAGCGGCACGGCCCCCGCTACCGCGCGGCCCGCGACGCGGACTGGGGCGACGAGTGGATGGCCGGGCCGCCCGACGAGCCGTCCGGCGGGCCGCCCGGCGAGCGCTGAGCGCGGTCAGCGCAGCTCGGCCGTGCAGCACTTGACGCTGCCGCCGCCCTTCAGCAGCTCCGTCAGGTCGATCGGCACCGGTTCGTACCCGCGGTCGCGCAGCGGGCCGAACAGCCCGGCGGCTCCCTGCGGCAGCAGCACGTGGTGGCCGTCGCTGACCGCGTTGAGCCCGAGCGCAAGGGCGTCGGCCTCCTCGGCGAGCAGGGCGTCGGGGAACAGCCGGGCCAGGACGGCCCGGCTGCCGGGGGAGAACGCCGCCGGGTAGTACATGACCTCGTCGGTGGCGTCGTCCAGCACGCACAGCGCGGTGTCCAGGTGGTAGTACCGCGGGTCCACCAGGTCCAGGCCGACCACCGGGCGGCCGAAGAACTCCTGGGCCTCCGGGTGCGACAGCGGGCTGCTGCGGAAGCCGCGCCCGGCCAGCAGCCAGGAGGCGGTGACGGCGAAGTCACCCTCGCCCTCGTTGATGTGCACCGGTTCGTGCAGTTCGGTGTAGCCGTGGCCGAGGTACCAGTCGCGGTGCACGGCGGCCTCACCCGCACGTTCGGGATGGGCGAAGCGGGCGCCGAGCACCCGCCCGTCGACGACGGTCGCCCCGTTGGCGGCGTAGACGAGGTCGGGCAGGCCGGGAACGGGGCCGAGCTCTTCGACGGTGTGCCCGAGCGCGCGGTAGCGGTCGCGCAGGTCCTCCCACTGCGCGACCGCGAGCGGCAGGTCGACGGGTTTGGCCGGGTCCATCCACGGGTTGATGGAGTACGTGACGCGGAAGTGCACCGGTGGGCACATCAGAAAGCGGCGGGCTGCGTACAAAGAGGGCTCCTCACGGGGTCGCCGTGCACGTGGTGAGCACATGGTCCTCCGCGAGGAGCCCGATGGCAGTGATCCGTTCGGGTGGTTCCGCTTCCGGTCAGGTGCGCGACTCGCGGAGTTTCCGCAGAAGTTCGCGTTTCTGTGCCGCCGCGTCGAGTCCCTGGCCGGGACCGTCCGCCCGGCCGGCGCGTCCGCCGTGCATCGCCTTGCGGGGGACGTGCGACCTGGTCCCCCCGACTCCCAGCATTCCGCCTGCCCGTCCCTTGCCCATGGCCGGCTCCTTCCGTCTGTGATGTCCGCCGAGTGCCGGCGCGTTCCCGGCCGGCGTCTCCACGATGAACGAGACGTATCGTCTTGTCAAGACGGATCGTCTCGTCTTTGTCTTGCTAGGCTGCGCACATGACGGCAGCCAAGGCGCCCGACGCCTCCCGACGCAGTGCCCGCTCGCGTGACGCGATCCTCCAGGCCAGCATGGAACTGGTCGGCGATGTCGGGTACAACAAGCTCACCATCGAGGCCATCGCCGCCCGGGCCGGCGTCGGCAAGCAGACCATCTACCGGTGGTGGCCCTCCAAGGCCGCAGTGCTGCTCGACGCCTTCACCCAGGTGGTCGACGACCCCGGCTACCAGGGCGGCATCCCCGACACCGGCGACCTGGCCGCCGACCTCAAGAACGTGCTGCGGGCCACCGTCGACGAGTTCCGCGACGAGGCCTTCGAGGCGCCCTACCGGGCTTTGGCGGTGGCGGGCGCGGCGGACGCCGAACTGTCCCGCCAGTTCGTGGAGCGCCTCACCGAGCCCGGACTCGCGGTCTACGCCAAGCGGCTGCGGGCAGCACAGCAGGCCGGTGAGATCTCGGCGGACATCGACGTGCGCGTCGCCGTCGACATGATCCTCAGCCCGCTCTCGCAGCGCTGGCTCATGCGTTCGGGGGAACTCACCCACGAGTTCGCCGACACCCTGGTCGACCTGGTGCTCAACGGCCTGCGCCCGCGCCCCTGAGCCGCGCCCGCACACCGGCGCCGGGCCGCGCCGGCCGACGGGCGGGGGGACGGCGCCCGACCCCCCGGTTACCCATTCACGACCGAAGAGGCGCACTATGGGGGCAGCCATCCGTCGTCCGCGGGTCCGGGACGGATGCGGCCTCCGGGTTCCCAGCCTGGCGGCGGACCACGACTTCGGTCTGGAGTGAGGCGGTAGATGGAACGCGAAGGCAGGCTCCCCCAATGGCTGCGGCGACGTTCACGGAGCGTCGGCGGCGGCGCGGCGGAGGCCGCCCGCGTTCGGGAGGACCTGCTCCTCGCCTCGGCCGCCGCGGGATTCCCGATGGCCCCGGCCGCGCACCCGGAGGGCTACGGCTGTTCCTGTGACCGCATCGGCTGCCCCACTCCCGGCCGCCATCCCGTCTCGTTCGCCTGGCAGAGCCAGGCCAGCACGGACCCCGAGCAGATCCGGCGCTGGGCGCGCAACCGCCCGGACGCCAACTTCGTCACCGCCACCGGCCTGGGCCACGACGTCCTGGACGTGCCCCACGCGGCGGGCCGGGAGGCCCTGGAGCGGCTGGAGGGCGAAGGCGTCGAGGTCGGGCCCGTCGCGGTCTCCGGCACGGACCGCATGCTCTTCTTCGCCGCGACCCGCGGTACGCCGGAGGACGAGGACGAGTGGTGGCCGTGTGAACTGGACTGCCACCCCGAGACCATGGACGAGCATCCCGGCCTGCGCTGGCACTGCCGCGGCAGCTACGTACTGCTGCCGCCGTCGCGGATACTCGCCGACGGCGTGATGGACGTCGCGTGGGTACGGGCCCCCGAGCGTCCGCTGCCCGATCCGCTGACGCTGCTGGAGGCCCTGACCGACGCCTGCGCCGCGCACGTCGTCACCGACGGGGCGGAGGACGCGACTGCCTGGCCGGTGCGCTGACCCCGGGCCCCTCCGGCACCGGCCCGCCCGGTCCTCACCCGCCCGGCCCGCACGACCCAGCAGCTGCACCCGCCCGGCCCGCACGTCCGAGGCCGTCACGCCCGTCCCCCGTTCCGCCCGTCCGCCGTTGCGCCCTGCGCCGGGCACAGCCGTGCCCGCCGGCGGAGGGGCCGGCGGGCACGGGGCACGGAGAGGCTGGACCGTCAGCTCTCCGTGGAGCGGCGGCGGGCCATGAAGACCGCCCCCGCCCCGATCGTGGCCAGGGCGGCGGCGCCGCCCAGCAGCGCGGCGGAGGGCACACTCGCGCCGGTGGAGGCCAACGCCTCGGTGCCGCCGCCGACGGTGCCGACGCCCGACGTGCCGCCGGTGGTGCTGCCGCCGATGGTGTCGGCGCCGCCGGTCGATCCGTCGGTGGACCCGCCGCTGTTCGACCCGCCGCTGTTCGACCCGCCCGCGGAGGTGCCGCCGGTGGACGGCAGCGTGGCCTTCTTGTCCAGGGACACGGCGAGGTTGACCGGGTCGAGGGACGCGCCCGTCTGGTAGAAGCCGCCGAACGCCTTGGCCCCGGCGCCGGTGAGCACGGCCGGCACGTCGTTCAGTGCGAGAACGCCGTCCTTGGCTGTCAGCGCACCCTTGGAAAGGGCGAGCGTGGCCAGCGTCAGGTCGTCGTAGGCCGTGACCTTGCCGCTCTCGCGGTCCTTGCTGGAGACATCGGCCACCAGAGAGGCCTTGCCCCCCTTCGCCTCGACACGCAGGGCCGACAGCTTCAGGTCGAGGGAGTAGCCGTCACCCTCCTTGTGGGCCAGGAAGCGCACGCCGCCGTCGAAGGCGGCGTCCAACTCGGGTGCGGCGCTGTCGAAGGAGCCGCTTCCACCGGGGAAGCGGTAGCTCTCGGCGTTTGCCGAGGCACCGCCGCTGACCTCGACCTTGCCCTTGCCGATCGGGCCGGTGACGTAGCTGCGGAAGGACTTCTTCACGCCCCAGTCGAGGTTGCCGTCGACGATGGCACCGTCCACCGGGGCCTCCGGCTCGCCGTCGCCGGAGCCCGTGGAGCCCGTGGAGCCCGTGCTGCCGGTGGAGCCCGTGGAGCCGGTCGAGCCGGTGCCGCCCGTGGAGCCGGTCGAGCCGGTGGACCCGGTGCTGCCCGAGGAGCCCGTGGTGCCGCCGGAGTCGGAGCCGCCCGCGCCGCCGGTGGAGCCCTCGCTCGTCGAACCGCCCTCGGAGGAACCGCCGTTGCCGGAACCGCCGCCGTCGGTCGAGCCGCTGTTGCCGGACCCACCGCCGTTGTCCGAGCTGCCGTTGCCGGAGGAGCCGTCGGCGGCGGGCGTCACGGTCAGGGTGGCCGGGTCGAGGGCCGTGCCCTGCTGGTACATGCCGTTGAAGGCCGCGGCACCGTCCGCGGTCATGGTCGCGGGTATGTCGGTGAAGGTCATCGACCCGCCGGCGCCGCTGCCCGGCCTGATGCCGGAGAGGTCCAGGTCGGCCATCGCCACGTCGTCGCGGGTCTCACCGTCGGCGGTGATGTCCGCCACGATGGTGCCGTCGCCGCTGCGCCCGCCGGTCTCCAGCTTGACGTCGGAGATCCGGATGTCGAAGCCGTGCGTCGCCGAGCGGAACCGCACGTCGCCGGGGAAGGAGGTCTTCACCGCGTGGGTGGTCAGGTCGTAGGAGCCGTTGCCGCCGCCGAAGGTGAACGCCCCGTTGCCCGCCGCCTGCTGGGCGCCGCCGCCGGTGGTGATCTCGCCCTTGGCCATGCCCACCACGTAGCTGCGGAAGGACTCCTTCACCCCCCACTGGAGGGTGGCGTCGGACAGGTCGATCGTGCCGGGTGCCTGCTGAACGTTCTCGGCCGCGAGGGCCGGGACCACGAAGGCGGTGGCGGCCAGCACGGTGGCGGTGGCGGCGGCGAGCGCCGCACTGCGTCGGATGGTGTTCATCTGGGCTGGGACTCCTCGGAGTTGTCTGCGGTGAGGGGGGCCGTGCGGCGCCTGCGCACGAACCAGAAGGCAGCGGCCATCACGGCCAGGGAGGCGGCTGCCAGGGAGATCGGCAGTGCCGCGGAAGCGGAGGTGGAGGCGGCCGGCTCGACGTCGTCGGCGGCGGTGACGGCCGGGCTGGGGGAGGAGGAGGGAGAGGGGGCGGCCTCGGTGGGGTCCGAGCCCAGGTCGGGAAGCGGCGGCAGCGTGGCCTTGCCGTCCAGCGCGACGGCCAGGGACACCGGGTCCATGGCCGTGCCCGCCGGGTACAGGCCGTCGAAGAACGCCGCTCCCTGCTTGGTGAGTTCGGCCGGCGCCTCGGTCACCGCGAGCAGGCCGCCGGAGGGCTTGAGGGGCGCGTCGAAGACGGCCAGGGACCGGCCGCCGGCCGAGAGAGTGCCCTTGCCGCCCTTCACCTTCACCGACAGCTCCTCCAGGGTGAGATCGAGGTCCTTGCCGGTGAAGGTGACGCTGCCGCGAAGGTCGGCGGACAGTTCCTTGCCGTCGGCGTTCCAAGTGCCCTTGAGCAGCGGGAAGCGGAACAGCGCGCCGCCGTCCTTCGCCCCGTCCGCGGTCTTCCACTCGCCCGACACCAGGTCGCTGCTCACGTGTTCGCGGAACGTGCGCCGCACACCCCAGTCGAGGGCCGCGCTGTGCACGGCGGCCGACCCGTCCGACGGGCTCTTCGAACTGCCGGTCGCCGCGTCACTCTTCTTCGGTGACGGAGCGGGGGTGGCCGGGGCGCTGGTGGCCGCCGGGGTGCGCACGTCCACGGACAGGCTGACCGGGTCCAGCGGGGTGCCGGCGGCGTAGTAGCCGGCGAAGGCGGTGGCGCCCTCGGCGGTGAGGGTGGCCGGGACCGAGTTGAGGGCGATCGGCGACCCGCCGCCGCGCATGTCCACGCCGCCCAACCGCAGGTTGGCCAGCGGGACCTGGGCGCGGTCGGTGTAGGTGCCGCTGCCCCTGGCCTTGCTGCGCATGTCGGCGTAGAGCGTGCCCGAACCACCGCTGATGCGGACGGTGGGGCGGCTGATGGTGAGGTCGAGTTCCTGGGAGCCGTCGGCCGCGCGGTGGCCGGTGAAGCGCACCCCGCCGCCGAAGGACGCCCGGAACGCGCCGGAGTCGGGGTCGTAGCCGCCGCTGGCGGAGTGGAACCGGAACTGGTTGGCGCCGACCGTGCCGGCCCCGCCGACGAGGCTGAAGCCGCCCTGCGCGATCGGGCCGGTCACGTAGGTCTGGAACGAGGACTTCACCCCCCAGTCCAAACGCCCGCCCGCGACGGTGCGTTCGGCCGCCTGGGCCGGCAGCGCCGGCAGCAGCGCCGCGACGAGCGCGGCAAGGAGTGCTGCGGCGAACGGGCGCCGTAGTCCGAACGAGGGCATGACGGGGTCCTCCCGGGGCGACCTGGGCTAGCGAATGAGGTAAGGCTAACCTAAGCTATCGGCGTCTCCGCGGAAACCCCCGTCCCGACCGAACCGCCGCCCCCTCGAACCGCGCCGCGCACCGGCCCTCGCCGCACGCGGCCCCATGGAAGGCAGCCCGCCCGTGTCCTCACCACCCCGCTCGCTCCGGGCCCTTGCCGCTCTGCCCCTCCTGGCGCTGGCGCTGGTCCTCGCTGCCTGCGGCGGGCCGGACAGCGGCCAGGACCGCGCGCCCGGGGCCGAGGCCACCGCCGACCGGGTCGAACCGCTCTCCGGCCCGGCGCCCCGGGCCGCGCTGCCCGTCACCGTCGACTCAGCAGACGGCCGCCGGGTGACGGTGCGCAGCACCGAACGGGTCGTCCCGCTCACCGGCTCGCTCTCCGAGATCGTCTTCGCCCTCGGGCTGGGGGAGCAGGTGGTGGCCAGGGACATCACCGCCACCTTCGAAGAGGCCGCGGACCTGCCGGTGGTGACGCGGGCCCACGACGTGTCGGCTGAAGGCGTGCTGTCGCTGAAGCCCACCCTGGTGCTCGCCGAGACGACCACCGGACCGGCTGAGGCCGTCGACCAGATACGTGCCGCCGGCATCCCGCTCGTGGTGGTCGAACCGGCCCGCGCGCTCGACGACGTGGCCGACCGCATCACCGCGGTGTCCGGCGCCCTGGGCGTCCCGGACGCCGGGGAGCGGCTGCGCGAGCGCACCGCGGAGCGGATCGACGCCGTGCGCGCCGACATTCCCGACACGGACGAGCGGCCCCGCGTCGCGTTCCTCTACCTGCGCGGCTCGGCCTCGGTCTACCTGCTCGGCGGGGCGGACTCCGGCGCCGGCTCGCTGATCGAGGCGGCCGGTGGAGTGGACGCGGGTACCGAGTCGGGTCTGACCAAGGACTTCACCCCGCTCACCAGTGAGGCGCTCGCCAAGGCCGCGCCCGACGTGATCCTGGTCATGACCAAGGGGCTGGAGTCCGTGGACGGCGTGGACGGGCTGCTGAAGATCCCCGGCGTAGCCGAGACCCCCGCCGGGCTGGACCGCAGGATCGCCAGCATCGACGACGGTCTGCTGCTCAACTACGGCCCGCGCACCGACCGGGTGCTCGCCGACCTCGCCCGCCAGATCCACCGCGACGGCGGCAGCCGATGAGCGCGCCCTCCCGCCCGGACGCCCGCGACGACCTCCCCGCCCCCACCGCCCCGGCAGCCGCCGCCCGGACGCCCGCGACACCCGCGAGGGAGCGGCCTGGTGACGGGCTGTCCGAAGGCGAACCGTCGGGAGGCGAACCGTCCGCGGGTAAGCCGTCCGCGGGCAAGTCGTCCGCACGCGGAGAGTTCACCAACGCCACGCCGCTCCGGCGGCGTTCGCGGACCGCGCTGCTGACGGTGCTGCTCACCGCCGCCCTCGCCGGCGCCGCCCTGCTGTCCGCAGCGGTCGGCGCCTACGGCATCCCGCTCGGCGACGTGCTGGGCTCGCTCGCGCACCGGCTGGGGCTGGGCGGTGCGCCGCTCGACCGGGTCGGGGAGAGCGTGCTGTGGAACGTCCGTCTGCCCCGGGTCGCGCTCGCGCTCCTGGTGGGGGCCTCGCTGGGCTGTGCCGGAGCAATCACCCAGGGCGTGTTCGGCAACCCGCTCGCCGAACCGGGCGTCATCGGCATCTCGGCGGGCGCCGCGGTGGGAGCGGTCGCCTCGATCGCCTTCGGGCTGTCCTTCTTCGGCCCGTGGACGGTGACCGTCTGCGCCTTCGCCGCCGGGCTGATCACCGTGCTGGCCGTCTACGCACTCTCCCGGTCGGGCGGGCGCACCGAGGTGGTGACGCTGATCCTGACCGGCATCGCGGTCAACGCCTTCGCCGGAGCGCTCATCGGCCTGTGCATCTTCTTCGCCGACAACGCCCAGATCACCCAGATCACCTTCTGGCAGCTCGGCTCGGTCTCCCAGGCCACCTGGCCCAAGGTCCTCGCCGTGCTGCCGTGCGCCGTGCTCGGGTTGCTGCTCGCGCCGCTGCACGCCCGCAAGCTCGACCTGCTCGCCCTCGGTGAACGGCCCGCCCGCCACCTGGGCGTTGACGTGGAACGGCTGCGGCTCACCCTCATCCTGGTGGTCGCGCTGCTCACCGCGGCGGCCGTGGCGGTGGCCGGGATCGTCGCCTTCGTCGGGCTGCTCGTGCCCCATCTGCTGCGCATGGCGGCCGGACCGGGACACCGCTTCCTCGTCCCCGGCAGCGCACTGGGCGGCGCGCTGGTCCTGGTCGTCGCCGATCTGGCTGCGCGAACCGTCGCCCAGCCCGCCGAACTGCCGCTCGGCGTGCTCACCGCACTCTTCGGCAGCCCGTTCTTCTTCTGGCTGCTGCGCAGGACCCGACGCAGGCAGGGAGGCTGGGCATGATCCGGTGGAGGCTCCACCCCCGGCAGCGGGCGCTGCCGCCCGTGCCCCGGGCCGGCCAGACCCTGGCCCAGGCCTGCGGACTCGGCGTGCGGCTGGGCGGCCGGGCCGTGCTGGACGGCGTGGACCTCGACGTCACCGCAGGCGAGGTGCTGGCCCTGGTCGGCCCGAACGGCGCCGGCAAGTCGACGCTGCTCGCCTCGCTCGCGGGCGACCTGCCCGCCGACCGCGGCCGGGCCCTGCTCGCGGACCGGGACAACGGCGAGTGGAGCGCCGCCGAACTCGCCCTGCGCCGGGCAGTGCTGCCGCAGGCGGCGACGCTCGCCTTCCCGTTCCCGGTGGAGGAGGTGGTGCGCATGGGCCGCGCCCCCTGGGCGGGCACCCCGGCGGAGGACGAGGACGACGAGGCCGTGGCCGCGGCGATGGCCGCGACCGAGGTCGTGCACTTCGCAGACCGCCCGTTCGGCGCGCTCTCCGGCGGTGAGCGCGCCCGCGTCGCACTCGCCCGGGTCCTGGCGCAGCGCACTCCGCTGCTGTTCCTGGACGAGCCGACGGCGGCCCTGGACCTGCGCCACCAGGAACTGGTGCTGCGGGTCTGCCGGGAGCGGGCGGCGGCCGGGGCGGCGGTGGTGGTCGTGCTGCACGACCTCCAGTCGGCGGCTGCCTACGCGGACCGGGTGGCGGTCCTGCACGACGGCCGGATCGCCGCTGCGGGCAGCCCGGCCGACGTGCTCGGCGCCGAACTGCTGAGCCGGGTCTACCGGCAGCCCGTCGAACTGCTCACGCACCCGCGCACCGGCGCCCGCCTGGTGGTCCCCGTCCGGTAGTCGCGCACCCGCCCGGTAAGGTGCCAACCTGCGAAGCGGACACGGGGGCTCGGGGAGGGCACGCCATGAGAGCGCGAGTGCTGGCTGCTGCGGGGGGCGCGGTGCTGCTGGCGGCGACGTTGTCCGGATGCCTCACCGTGCACGGTGAACGGGCCGTGGTGCCCGCCGTCGACAAGGCGGAGGCCCGCCAGGTGCTCAAGGAGTACGTGCGGGACGTCGACAAGGCCCAGCGGACCTTCGACGCCGACCTGAGCGCCAGGGTCGAACGCGGCGGACTGGGCGAGATCGAACACGCCGCGCTGCGCGCCAGGAAGGCCGTCGCCCCGGACGGCAACCCCGACCACGAGCCGCTGGAGCTGAGCGCGCCGCGCTTCCACATACCCCGTCAGGCGGGCTGGCCCAAGTACTTCCTGGTGGACGCCGCAGCCGGCCCGGACAGCCGGCGGCTGCTTGCGTTCACCCGGGAAGGCGTCGACGAGAAGTGGAAGGCCGCCTACTCCGCACGGCTGGCGCCCGGCGACGTGCCCGAGTTCGCCACCGACGCCGACGGCCACGCCCTGCCGGTCACCGGCAGTGGCGGTTCCGAGGACGGAGACGGCAAGGGTGACGGCGGGGACGGCAAGGGTGACGGCGCCGGTGAGGGCGGCAAGCTGCTCGCCGATCCCGGCGAGCTGAGCGCCGCCTACACCGGTTACCTCCAGGACGGCCGGGGCAGCACCTTCGCCGACGGTCCGCAGACCAGCGAACGACGTGCCACCCGGGCCCGGTCCGCCAACCGGCCCGCCGCCCGCAACGAGTGGGCGGACCTGCCCGCCAGCAGCAAGCAGTACCCGCCGATGGGCCTGTACACCGAGGACGGCTCGGCGCTCGTCTTCTTCACCTCGCACCACCAGACGAAGCAGACCGTCGCCTCCGGCTACACCCCCAAGGTGCGCCCGCTGGTCAAGCCCCTGCTGAAGGGCGAGCCCAAGCAGTGGCTCACGCAGGTCTTCGTGACCGTCCAGGCGGTGGTGGTCCCGCCGGACGACGCGGCCGAGGACCAGGTGCGCTTCCTCGACCAGCGCACCGGCCTGGTCTCCGCCGAGGGCGGCTGAGACCTGGCGGTCGGCACTCGGGCGCTGGGACCCGACGGGCGCTCAGGCGCTGAGCGGGAACTGGGCGCCCAACTCCCGGAACACGGCGGTGTTCAGCGCGAACGCCCGTCGGCACTCCTCGATGATGCGCTGCTTCTCCAGGTCGTCCACCGGTACTGCGTCGAGCAGTTCGCGGTACTCCCGCTTGAACGCCGCCGGGTTCTGGATCCCGTCGAAGACGTAGAACCGGACGCCGTCGCCCTTGCGCTCGAACCCCCAGGTCCGCTCGGCGGTGCCGCGGATGATCTGGCCGCCGGAGAGGTCGCCGAGGTAGCGCGTGTAGTGGTGGGCCAGGTAGCCGCCCGGCCAGTCGAGGGCGAGTTCGGTGACCCGGGTGGCGTAGTCGGCGGTGGCGGGCAGCGGCTTGAGGCCGGCGGCCCAGTCGTCACCGCCGTGCAGGTGGCGCAGGTCCTGCTCCAGCGCGGCGACCCGGAACAGCTCGGGCCGGATGAACGGGCCGGCCACCGGGTCGGACAGCAGGCGCCCGGCTGACTCCTCCAGCGCCCGGTAGACGAACCACAACTGCTCGGTGTACCGGGTGTAGGCCGCCACGCCCAGTCGGCCGCCCAGCAGGTCCCCCATGAAGGAGGAGTTCTCGGCTTCCGTGTGCTGCTCCTGCGAGGCGGTGCGGATCAGCTGGGAGAACGGCGTTGTGTCGGACGCGGCCAAGGCGGGCCTCCGGGACCAGGAGTGATGAGGAATACGGGACGACCTCAGGGAAGCGCGACCGCGCTTGCCTGCACAGATCCTCCTACTTAGGCTTACCTAAGTCAATCCCTTGTCGACGCGCTGTCGGCAAAAGCCATCCTATCCGGCCACCGCGTCGGGGAAACGTGAAGAAGCCGTCCGGCGGCCCGGTCGGGCCGCTGCGCGGCACACGTGCGACCGCCTCCGCCTCCCGCGGCGAGGCGGGTGGCGGAGGCGGCAGGGGCAGTCGGGAGGGCCGGGTCCGGGTGCTCGGGGGCCGAGTCTTCGGGGGCCGGGGGCCGGAGGCCGGGGGTGGAGGTCCGGGAGTCCGGGGGTCAGGGCTCGGTGAGGATCTCCGCGCCGGAGTCCGTCACCACGAGCGTGTGCTCGAACTGCGCGGTGCGCCTGCGGTCCCTGGTGACGACCGTCCAGCCGTCCTCCCACATGTCCCACTCGTGTGTGCCGAGCGTCAGCATCGGCTCGATGGTGAACGTCATGCCCGGCTGCATCACCGTCGTCGCCCGCGGGTCGTCGTAGTGCGGCACGATCAGGCCGGAGTGGAAGGACGTGCTGATGCCGTGCCCGGTGAAGTCGCGCACCACGCCGTAGCCGAAGCGCTTGGCGTAGGACTCGATCACCCGGCCGATGATGTTGATCTGCCGGCCGGGGCGGACCGCCTTGATGGCCCGGTTCAGCGACTCCCGGGTCCGCTCGACGAGCAGCCGGGACTCCTCGTCCACGTCCCCGCACAGGTAGGTGGCGTTGTTGTCGCCGTGCACACCGTGGATGAACGCGGTCACGTCCAGGTTCACGATGTCGCCGTCGCGCAGCACGGTCGTGTCGGGGATGCCGTGGCAGATGACCTCGTTGACCGAGGTGCACAGGGACTTGGGGAAGCGGCGGTAGCCCAGCGTGGACGGGTAGGCGCCGTGGTCGCACATGAAGGTGTGCGCCACCTCGTCGAGCGTGTCGGTCGTGGCCCCGGGGGCGATGTGGCGCGCGGCCTCGGCGAGCGCCTGCGCCGCGATGCGGCCGGCGATCCGCATGCGCTCCAGCGTCTCGGACGTCTGCACCTCGGGGCCGGTGTAGGGGGTGGGCGCGTCCTTGTCGACGTACTCCGGGCGCGGGATGGCAGCGGGCACGGCGCGCCTCGGGGAGAGGGTGCCGGGGACGAGGAGAGACTGGCCAGACATGCGCGTGAGTCTAACGGTGACGTCCCGCGCGCCCGTGGGGCAGCATGAGGAGCATGGCACTCTTCCAGCGCAAGACCGTCGGCAAGCCCGGTGAGTGGTACTACTGCCTCAAGCACCAGAAGGTGGAGGAGGGGCCAGAGTGCCCGGCCAAGGACCGCTTCGGCCCGTACTCCTCCCGCGAGGAGGCGGCGCACGCGATGCAGACCGCCCGCGAGCGCAACCTCCAGTGGCAGAACGACCCCCGCTGGCACGACGCGGACGGCCCCTCGGGCACACCCGACGGCACTCCGGACGGCACTCCCGACGGCGACGGCACCGCGCCGGGCGGAGGCCCCGGCGCCGACGGCCCCCGCGGCTGACCGTCGGCGGGTGCGCGTCGGCGGGTGCGCGTCCGCCGATGCTCACCAGGGGTCGGGCGGCGCTGAGGTGAGGTGGTCGGCGAGCCGGGACAGCCGGTCCCGGAAGCGGCGCCCGGGCCGGGGCCGCGGCGGGCTGTCCTCCCCGGCGGCGGCGCTCACCAGGTGCTGCACGGTGTCCAGGTCCAGGGCGTCGGCGTCGGCGGAGAGCACGTCGTGGGCGAGGCCGCGCAGCTCCGCGGTGTCCGCCAGGCCGGTGTCCATCGTGAACACGCCGCACCCCGCGCGGCGGGCGTCCTGCACCCGCTCCAGCAGTCGTTCCCCGGGCTGGTCGGGCGCCACCACCAGCAGTGTCTCGCCCCGCCGGGCCGCCTCCAGGCGCCCGAGGCCGACCGAGAGGTGGGCCGGCGCCGCTTCGGGCACCCGGTGCCGGACCAGCGTCGGCGACAGCTCCGGCAGCCCCGACCACGCCGCCTCGTCGTCCAGGTGCGCCGCCAGGTGCCAGGGCTCGTACGTCTCCCCGCCCACCAGCAGCAGCCCGCCGCCGTGCGGGCCCACCGACGACCTGACCGACCCGGCGAACCGCCGGGTGGTCCGCAACCACTCCGTTCCCGCGAGCACCTCGCGCAGCAGCGCCACCCGTACGGCGTCCATGTCCGCATCGTGCCGCACGGGGTGGGCCGGGGTGACGTGAACCGGCGGGTAACCCATCGCGAGCCCGCCCGTGCGGCGCCGGGCTCGACGGACGTCCGGGACGCGCCTGTTACTCCCCGGTAGGCGCCGGGGGCGGTGGTGCTGGCAGGATCGGGTCCATGACTTCACCTGCACCCAAGAAGGACCCCTGGGACCTCCCCGACGTCTCCGACCTCGTCGTCGGCGTGCTCGGCGGCACCGGCGACCAGGGCCGCGGACTCGCCTACCGCCTCGCGAAAGCCGGCCAGAAGGTCGTCATCGGGTCCCGGTCCGCCGACCGTGCCGCCGCCGCAGCGGCGGAGCTGGGGCACGGCGTCTCCGGCACCGGCAACGCCGACTGCGCCCGCAGCAGCGACGTGGTGATCGTGGCCGTCCCGTGGGACGGCCACGCCGCCACGCTGGAGAGCCTGCGCGAGGAACTGGCGGGCAAGCTCGTGGTGGACTGCGTCAACCCGCTCGGCTTCGACAAGAAGGGCGCCTACGCGCTCAAGCCGGAGGAGGGCAGCGCCGCCGAGCAGGCCGCCGCCCTGCTGCCCGACTCCCGCGTCACGGCCGCCTTCCACCATCTCTCCGCCGTCCTGCTCCAGGACCCGGCGGTCGAGGAGGTCGAGACCGACGTCATGGTGCTGGGCGAGGTCCGTGCCGACTGCGAGATCGTGCAGGCCCTCGCCGGCCGCATCCCCGGCATGCGGGGCGTGTTCGGCGGCCGACTGCGCAACGCCCACCAGGTCGAGTCGCTGGTGGCCAACCTGATCTCGGTCAACCGCCGCTACACGGCGCACGCCGGGGTGCGCCTCACCGACATCTGAGGCCGCCGGGGCATGGGGGACAATGGCTGGTGTCACCCGCACATCCGTCTGGAGCCACCCCCATGCCCCGCATCGCCCTGTACGCCCTGATCGTCTGCGTGCTCTCGCTGGTCGCCGCCGTGCTGTCCTTCAGCCGGGGCAGTTGGCTGGGCGTCGTGTGGATCCTGATGATGGGCGTCGCCTCGAACATCGCCTACTTCTACTGGGCCCGCGCCCGCATGCAGCGCCGCGCCGCCGAGCGCCGCGCCGCCGAGCAGCGCACCGTAGAGCCGGCCGAGCAGCGCACCGAGGACGTCAGCGACCGCTGACCACCGGCTCTCCCTGCCGGGAGAAGTGCAGGGCGGCGCGGGTCCGTCCGCACCGGAACGGCGGACGGACCCGCGCCGCGGGTCCCCGGCGGCGGGCGCCGGGGACGGTCCTTTAGAAGGTGTGCTCGGGCTGCGGGAAGGTGCCGCCGGTGACGTCCTGGGCGAAGGCCTTCGCGGCGTCGCCGAGCGTCTCGCGCAGCGCCGCGTACTGCTTCACGAAGCGCGGCATGCGGCCACCGGTGAGGCCGGCCATGTCCGTCCAGACCAGGACCTGCGCGTCGCAGTCCGGCCCGGCACCGATGCCCACGGTGGGGATGCTCAGCGACCGCGTCACCTCGGCGGCGAGCGCGGCGGGCACCAGTTCCAGCACGACGGCGAACGCACCGGCGTCCTGGGCCGCCTTGGCGTCCCGCAGCAGGCGGTGGGCGTCCTCGTCGCTGCGGCCCTGCACCCGGTAGCCCATGGTGTTGACGGACTGCGGGGTGAGGCCCAGGTGGGACATGACGGGGACGCCCGCCGACACCAGCAGCTCCGTCTGCGGCAGCGACCGCTCGCCGCCCTCCAGCTTCACCGCGCCCACCCCGGCGTCCTTGACCAGCCGGGTGGCGTTGCGCAGCGCCTGCGTCGGACCCTCCTGGTAGGAGCCGAACGGCAGGTCGCCGACGATCAGCGCCCGCTGCGTGCCACGTACGACGGCGGCGGACAGCATCGTCATCTCGTCCATGGTGACCGGCACGGTGGTGTCGTAGCCGAGGTGGCAGTTCCCCATCGAGTCGCCGACGAGCATCACCGGGATGCCCGCCTCGTCGAACACCGACGCCGTCATCGCGTCGTACGCGGTCAGCATGGGCCACTTCTCGCCGCGCTCCTTGGCGCCGACGAGGTCGCGGACGGTGATGCGTCGGTTCTGCGTTCCGCCGTACAGCGCCTTGCTGCTGTCGGCTGCCGCCTGGGCATGCGTCATGGCACGGGCTCCTGTTGTCGTCTCGAGGCGCCCTCACGGCGTCCCCGGATCTGCTCCCATGGTGACACCGCGACACCGCCGCGCAAAGGGGGGTGCGGCGAGACCTCAACCACCGGGCAGCGCCCCGCGGACTGCCTGCACGGTTCCGGCGTCGGCCCGGCGGCTCGGGGCCTCGGGTGCCGGGCGCGGCGGACTGTCGAATATGCGCGTTCTGTCACATCCGGGCGGCACGCAAGGCAACGTGGAACTGTGATGCTTTCGTGATCGTCCTCGACAGTGCACACGGTTCGCAGGAAACGAACCGGCACGCCGTACGGACACATCCGGCCATCCCCTATGGTTCTTGTCTCGGCGGCCGGTGGTACTCGCAGTGAGGACAGCACATGGCACGGGCGTACATGGCGGAGACCGGCGAAGGCACCGACGGGCGGTCGTCGCGACCCGGTGGTTCCTCCCGGGTCCGCGCCGCGTCCGCCAAGTGGCGCGGTCCCGGCAGCCTGCGGCGCGGCTGGGTGATCGCGGCCCTGGCCGTGCTCACCGGAGTGGTCATGGCCGTGCACTCCAAGATCCCCAACACCATCGGCAACCTCGGCAGCCTGCTGGAGACGTTCCTGCCGTGGTTCGCCGTCCCCGTGGCCGGCCTGCTGCTGCTGGCGCTGCTGCGCCGCTCGGTGGTCGCGCTGGCCGCGCTGCTGGTACCGGTGCTGGTGTGGGCCAACCTCTTCGGCGGCCTGGTCACCGACAAGAAGGGCGCCGGCGGTGACCTGACGGTCGTCGCCCACAACGTCGACGCCGACAACCCCGATCCGGCAGGCACGGCGGCGAAGCTCGCCGACTCCGGCGCGGACGTCATGGCGCTGGAGGAGCTGCCCGGCCGTTCCGTCGGCGTGTACGAGCAGGCACTGGCCGGGACCTACCCGTACCACGCGGTGGAGGGCACGGTCGGGGTGTGGAGCAAGTACCCGCTGACCGACACCCGGCCGGTCGACATCAGGATCGGCTGGACCCGTGCGCTGCGCACCACGGTGGACACGCCCCACGGCGACCTCGCCGTCTACGTGGCGCACCTGCCGTCGGTGCGGGTCAAGTTCCGGGCCGGCTTCACCGCCAACCAGCGCGACGACGCCGCCGAGCAGCTCGGTGAGGCGATCGCCCGGGAGGGCAGCGGACGTGTCGTGCTGCTCGGCGACCTCAACGGCACCATGAACGACCGGGCCCTCGCCCCGGTCACCGCGCAGATGCGCTCCACCCAGGGCGCGGCGGGAGCCGGCTTCGGCTTCAGCTGGCCGGCGTCGTTCCCGATGGCCCGGATCGACCAGATCATGGTCAAGGGCGTGGAGCCGGTGTCGTCCTGGACCCTGCCGGCCACCGGCAGCGACCACCTTCCGGTGGCGGCGTCCGTGAAGATGTAGCCCGCCCGCAACCTTCCGGACGCGTGGGGGAACAGAACGGTCGGCATAATTTGTTCCGCCAGAGAACATATGCTTCGCTGGTGCCTGTCGCGCCGCCCTCCCCGCCCCGAAAGGTCCCCTGCTCATGCCCCTGGCCCTGCTCGCCCTGGCTGTCGCAGCCTTCGGCATAGGCACGACCGAGTTCGTGATGATGGGCCTGCTGCCCAACGTCGCGGACGACCTCGGCACCTCGGTGCCCACTTCGGGGCACCTCGTCTCCGCCTACGCCATCGGCGTGGTCATCGGCGCCCCGCTGCTCACCGCCGTCGGCGTGCGCGTGCCGCGCAAGCCGATGCTGATCGCGTTCATGGCGCTCTTCACCGTCGGCAACCTCGCCTCCGCGCTGGCCCCCGACTTCGGCACGCTGCTCGCCGGACGGGTGCTCGCCGGGCTGCCGCACGGCGCGTTCTTCGGAGTGGGCGCGGTGGTCGCCGCCCGGCTGGTGAGCCCCGAGCGCCGTGCCCGCGCGGTCGCCACCATGTTCCTCGGCCTCACCGTCGCCAACATCGTCGGCGTGCCGGCCGGTACCGCCCTGGGGCAGCAGGTGGGCTGGCGGGCGACGTTCCTGGTGGTCACCGTGATCGGACTGGTCGCCATGGCCGCCCTTGCCGCACTGGTGCCCCGGCTGCCGCTGGAGCGCAGCGGCGGGTTGGGCGGCGAACTGCGCGCGCTGCGGCACCCGCAGGTCGCGCTGGGGCTGCTCACCGCGGTCTTCGGCTTCGCCGGGGTGTTCGCCGTCTACAGCTACCTCGCCTCGATGATGACCGAGGTCACCGGCTTCGCCGAGACGTCCGTCACCTGGGTGCTGGCCCTGTTCGGCATCGGCATGACGCTGGGCGCGCTCGCCGCCGGGCCGCTGACCGACCGGGCGCTGCGCCCGACGCTCTACGGCTCGCTGACCGCGCTCGCCGTCCTCCTGGCCGCCTTCCACTTCACCGTGCACCTGAAGTGGGCGGCGCTCGCCACGGTGGTGCTCATCGGCGCGGTCGGCTTCATGATCACCACACCGCTGCAGGTGCTGGTGATGAACAAGGCGCAGCAGGCCCCGACGCTTGCCTCAGCGTCCAACCACTCGGCGTTCAACCTGGCCAACGCCGGCGGCGCCTGGCTGGGCGGGGTGGCCATCACCGCCGGGTGGGGCTGGAGTTCGCCGACGCTGGTCGGCGCGGTGCTCGCCGTGGTGGGCCTGGGCATCGCGCTCTTCGCCGGGGCGCTGGACCGTCCCGGTGCCGCCGCCGGGGGCTTCTCCCGGGTCGTCGCCCGCGGCCGGGCCCGCATCCGGCAGCCGGTCGGCTGACCGGACGCCGGACGCTGAACACCGCGCCGCCCGCCACACCCGTGTGTGCGGGCGGCGGGCGGCGCGGTGCTGTCGTCCGACGGGCCGGGGCCTGCGAGGCGTGGCGGGTTCAGTTCCCGGCTGCGGCGGCCGTCTCGCGCCAGCGGTTGGTGGTGGGCAGCCGGCGGTCCTTGCCGAAGCCCTTCGCGGAGATCTTGGTGCCCGGCGGGTACTGCCGCCGCTTGTACTCGGCGGTGTCGGTCATGCGCAGCACCCGCGTCACCAGCTCCGCGTCGAAACCGCGGGCGGCGATGTCGGAGGCGCCCATGTCCCGGTCCACGTACAGCTCCAGGACCTGGTCCAGCACGTCGTAGTCCGGCAGCGAGTCGGTGTCCACCTGGCCGGGGCGCAGCTCGGCGCTCGGCGGCTTGGCGATGGTGTTCTCCGGGATCGGCGGCGTCTCGCCGCGCTCGGCGGCGGAGCGGTTGCGCCACTTCGCCAGCCGGAAGACCGTCGTCTTGTAGACGTCCTTGATCGGACCGTAGCCGCCCACCGAGTCGCCGTACAGCGTCGAGTAGCCGCAGGCCAGTTCGGACTTGTTGCCCGGTGCGAGCACCAGGTGGCCCTCCTGGTTGGACAGCCCCATCAGCATCGTGCCGCGCAGCCGCGCCTGGAGGTTCTCCTCCGCCAGGCCGGTCAGCTCCAGGGACTCCATGTAGGCGTCGAACATCGGGGCGATGGAGTGGGTGCGGAAGTTCAGCCCGGTCCGCCTGGCCAGTTCGGCCGCGTCGCCGCGCGAGTGGTCGGAGGAGTACCGGGACGGCATGGAGACGCCGTACACGTTCGCCGGCCCGATCGCGTCGCAGGCGATCGCGGCCACCAGCGCCGAGTCGATGCCGCCCGACAGGCCGATCAGCACCGAACGGAAACCGTTCTTCCGCACATAGGCGCGCAGCCCGGTGACCAGGGCCGTGTAGACCTCCTCGTCGGCGTCGAGGCGCGGCGCCTGGACGGGAGCGGGCAGCGCCGGGGCCTGCGCGGGGGCGTCGGCGGCCGACAGCGTGCGGTGGTCGATGCGCAGCCCGTCGGCGACGGTGCCGGAGGGCGGCTCGGCTCCTGCGGCGGGCAGGTCCAGGTCCAGCATCAGGCACTGCTCGGCGAACTGCGCCGCGCGCGCCACGACCTGTCCGTCCCGGTCCACCACGATGGAGTCGCCGTCGAAGACCAGCTCGTCCTGGCCGCCGTTCATGGCCAGGTAGGCGGTGGTGCAGCCCGCCTCCTGGGCGCGCTTGCGGACCAGTTCCAGGCGGGTGTCGTCCTTGTCCCGCTCGAAGGGCGAGGCGTTGACGGACAGCAGCAGCCCCGCGCCCGCCGCCCGCGCCCCGGGCACCCGGCCGCCGTCCTGCCACAGGTCCTCGCAGATCGCCAGCGCCACGTCCACGCCGCCGACCCGGATCACCGGCAGGGTCTCACCGGGCACGAAGTAGCGGAACTCGTCGAAGACGCCGTAGTTGGGCAGGTGGTGCTTGGCGAAGGTCAGCTTGACCTCGCCCTCGTGCAGCACCGCGGCGGCGTTCTGCGGGGCGCCCGCCGGCTGGCCGTAGCGGGGCTGGGCCTGCTCCACCCGGTCGAGGTACCCGACCACCACCGGCAGGTGGCCGAGTCCTTCCGCCGCCAGCCGGGAGGCCAGCGAACGCAGCGCGTCGCGGCTGGCCTCCACGAAGGACGGACGCAGGGCGAGGTCCTCCACGGGGTAGCCGGTGAGCACCATCTCCGGGAAGGCGGCCAGCTGGGCCCCCTGCTCGGCGGAGTGCCGGGTCCATCGGAGTACCGACTCGGCGTTCGCGGCGAGATCACCGACGGTGGAGTCGATCTGGTTCAGGGCGAGACGTAGATGAGGCACCCCGCCAGCGTAACCGTCAGACTGACGCGATGCCCTGAGGGCCCGCACCGGCCCGTCGTGCCGCCATCGCCCGCGCCCCGCCCGCCTCACCTGCGCTTCAAACCGCCTCAGGCCGCAGCGTAATGTGGCGGTAACGGCTCACCGTGATACTGGTGTGCACAGGGTCGCCCCGCGCGGGCGACCGGGAGAGTCCCGGCCGACCAGCAAGGATGGGTGACCATGGACAAGCAGCAGGAATTCGTGCTCCGGACGCTCGAGGAGCGCGACATCCGGTTCGTGCGACTGTGGTTCACCGACGTGCTGGGCTTCCTGAAGTCGGTCGCGGTGGCACCCGCGGAGCTGGAGCAGGCGTTCGACGAGGGCATCGGTTTCGACGGCTCGGCCATCGAGGGCTTCGCCCGGGTCTACGAGTCCGACATGATCGCCAAGCCCGCGCCCAGCACCTTCCAGATCCTGCCCTGGCGGGCCGAGGCACCCGGTACCGCCCGCATGTTCTGCGACATCCTGATGCCGGACGGCTCGCCCTCCTACGCGGACCCGCGCTACGTGCTCAAGCGCATCCTGTCGCGCACCTCCGACCTGGGTTTCACCTTCTACACCCACCCCGAGATCGAGTTCTTCCTCCTGAAGGACAAGCCTGTCGACGGCACCCGGCCCACCCCGGCCGACGCCTCCGGCTACTTCGACCACACCCCGCAGAACGTCGGCATGGACTTCCGCCGCCAGGCCATCACCATGCTGGAGTCGATGGGCATCTCGGTGGAGTTCTCCCACCACGAGGGCGCCCCCGGCCAGCAGGAGATCGACCTGCGCTACGCCGACGCGCTCACCACCGCCGACAACATCATGACGTTCCGGCTGGTGATGAAGCAGGTCGCGCTGGAGCAGGGCGTCAACGCCACCTTCATGCCCAAGCCGTTCTCGGAGTTCCCCGGCTCCGGCATGCACACCCACCTCTCGCTGTTCGAGGGCGACCGCAACGCCTTCCACGAGTCCGGTGCCGAGTACCAGCTCTCCAAGGTCGGCCGGTCCTTCATCGCCGGACTGATCAAGCACGCCGGTGAGATCTCCGCCGTCACCAACCAGTGGGTCAACTCCTACAAGCGCATCTGGGGCGGCGCGCAGCGCACCGCGGGCGCCGGTGGCGAAGCGCCCTCCTACATCTGCTGGGGCCACAACAACCGGTCCGCGCTGATCCGCGTGCCGATGTACAAGCCCGGCAAGACGGGCTCGACCCGCATCGAGATGCGCTCACTCGACTCCGGCTGCAACCCCTACCTCGCGTACGCGGTCCTGCTCGCCGCGGGGCTCAAGGGCATCGAGGAGGGCTACGAACTTCCCCCGGGGGCGGAGGACGACGTCTGGGCGCTCTCCGACGCCGAGCGCCGCGCCATGGGCATCTCGCCGCTGCCGCAGAACCTCGGTGAGGCCATCGACCTGATGGAACGCAGCGAGCTGGTGGCCGAGACGCTCGGCGAGCACGTCTTCGACTTCTTCCTCCGCAACAAGCGGCAGGAGTGGGAGGAGTACCGCTCCGAGGTCACCGCCTTCGAACTGCGGAAGTCCCTGCCGGTCCTGTGATGGCCGCAGACCGCGAACCCCCCTCCCGCACGGCGCCCGCGGACGCGACCCCGGGCGAGCCGCCCGCAGGGGGGCGGCGCAGCAGCACCTTCACCCGGCTGCTGCGCCTGGGTTTCACCGACCCCGCCACCGCGGGCCGGCTGCTGGACGAGCCCGGCCTGCAGCCGGTGCGCGGCAACACCGTGCTGCTGGAGGCCCTGGGCCGCAGCGCCGATCCCGACCTGGCGCTGCTCAGCCTGGTCCGCCTCCTGGAGGCGCAGCCCGGCGACGGCGCCCGCCAGGAGTTCCTGGACACCCTGCTGTCGGCGAAGCCGCTGCGGGACCGACTGCTCAACGTGCTCGGCGCCTCCGAGGCGCTCGGCGACCACCTGGCCCGGCACCCCGCCGACTGGCGGTGCCTGGTCACCTACGAGGCCGCCGACCTGCACCCGGGCCTGGCGGAGTTCGAGGCGGCACTCGGCGGTGCCGACACCCCCGACACGCTCCGTGCCGCCTACCGCCGCGCGCTGCTGACCATCGCGGCGCGCGACGTGTGCGGCACCACCGACTTCGCGCAGACCGCCGCCGAACTCGCCGACCTGGCCACCGCGACCCTGCGGGCCGCGCTCGCCATCGCCGAGGCCGCGGCGCCCGACGACGCGAAGCTGTGCCGCCTGGCCGTCATCGGCATGGGCAAGTGCGGCGGCCGGGAGCTGAACTACGTCTCCGACGTGGACGTCATCTTCGTCGGCGAGGCCGCCGACGGCTCCGACGAGGGCCGTGCGATCCAGGCGGCGACCCGGCTCGCCGCCCACCTGACGCGGATCTGCTCCGACACCACCGCCGAGGGCACCATCTGGCCCGTCGACGCCAACCTGCGCCCCGAGGGCCGCAACGGGCCGCTGGTGCGCACACTCTCCAGCCACCTGGCGTACTACCAGCGCTGGGCGAAGACCTGGGAGTTCCAGGCGCTGCTGAAGGCCCGGCCGGTGGCCGGCGACCGCGACCTGGGGGAGCAGTACTGCCAGGCCGTCGCCCCCCTGGTGTGGCAGGCCGCCGAGCGGGAGAACTTCGTCACCGACGTGCAGCAGATGCGGCGCCGCGTCGTCGCGGGCATCCCGGCGGCCCAACTCGAACGGGAGCTGAAGCTCGGCCCCGGCGGGCTGCGCGACGTGGAGTTCGCCGTCCAGCTCCTGCAACTCGTCCACGGCCGCACCGACTCCGGGCTGCGCAGCTCCACCACGCTGGACGCACTGGACGCACTGGCCGACGGCGGCTACGTGGGCCGCCAGGACGCAGCCGCGCTCAACGACTCCTACCGCTTCCTGCGGACCATCGAGCACCGCATCCAGCTGTACCGGCTGCGGCGCACCCACCTGATGCCGGACGACGAGGCCGACCTGCGGCGGCTGGGACGCGGCAGCGGCTTCCGCACGTCGCCGGTCGCCGAACTCACCCAGGCGTGGAAGAGGCACGCGGGTGTGGTCCGGCGGCTGCACGAGAAGATCTTCTACCGGCCGCTGCTGGACGCCGTCGCCCAGCTCGACGTGGGTGAGACCCGGCTGTCCACCGCCGCCGCCCGGGAGCGGCTGGAGGCGCTGGGGTACGCCGACCCGGCCGCCGCCCTGCGCCACCTGGAGGCGCTGGCGTCCGGCGTGAGCCGCAAGGCCGCCATCCAGCGGACCCTGCTGCCGGTCCTGCTCGGCTGGTTCGCCGACTCCGCCGACCCGGACGCCGGTCTGCTCGGCTTCCGCAAGGTGTCAGACGCGCTGGGCAAGACTCCCTGGTACCTGCGGCTGCTGCGGGACGAGGGCGCGGCGGCGGAGAACCTGGCCCGGGTGCTCTCCGCCGGCCGCTTCGCCCCCGACCTGCTGATGCGCGCCCCCGAGGCGGTCGCGCTGCTGGGCGGTCCGGAAGGGCTCGCGCCGCGCAGCCGGGAGGCGCTGGTGCAGGAGGTGCTGGCCGCCGTCGGCCGGGCCGACAGCGCCGAGCTGGGCGTGGCCGCAGCCCGCGGCGTGCGCCGCCGGGAGCTGTTCCGCACCGCCGCCGCGGACGTCATCGGCGCCTACGGCACCGAGGGCACCCCGGCCCTGGAGGACCCGGCGGCGGCCGTCGACCGGGTGGGCGAGGCCGTCTCCGACGTCACCGCCGCCACGCTGGCCGGCGCGCTGCGGGCCGCGACCCGCGAGCGCTGGGGGGAGACGCTGCCGACCCGGTTCGCGGTGATCGGCATGGGCCGCTTCGGCGGCCGGGAGCAGGGGTACGGCTCGGACGCCGACGTGCTGTTCGTGCACGAGCCGCGCGAGGGCGTCGACGAGCGGGAGGCCGCCGAGGCCGCCCAGGCCGTGGCCAACGAGATGCGCCGCCTGCTCCAGCTGCCCAGCGCCGATCCGCCGCTGCTGGTCGACGCCGACCTGCGGCCCGAGGGCAGGTCGGGGCCGCTGGTGCGCACGCTCGCCTCGTACGGCGCGTACTACCGGCGCTGGTCGCTGGGCTGGGAGAGCCAGGCACTGCTGCGGGCCGACCCGGTCGCCGGCGACGCCGACCTGGGCCGCCGGTTCGTCGAGCTGGTCGACCCGCTGCGCTACCCGGTGGAAGGGCTCGGGGACGACGCGGTCCTGGAGATCCGGCGGCTGAAGGCCCGGATGGAGGCCGAGCGGCTGCCGCGCGGCGCGGACCCCACCACCCACACCAAGCTCGGCCGGGGCGGCCTCTCCGACGTGGAGTGGACGGTGCAGCTCATCCAGATGCGCCACGCCTGGGTCGAACCGGGGCTGCGCACCACCAGGACGCGCCCGGCGCTGGCCGCCGCCCACGCGGCCGGGCTGCTGGCCACCGAGGACGCCGAGGTGCTGGACGAGGCGTGGCTGCTGGCCACCCGGGTGCGCAACGCGGTGATGCTGGTCCGCGGCCGGCCCGGCGACACGTTCCCCTCCGAGGCCCGCGAGCTGGCGGCCGTCGGCCGGTACCTGGGCTACGAGCCGGGTCACGTCGGTGAGCTGCTGGAGGACTACCGCCGCCTCACCCGCCGTGCCCGTGCCGTGATGGAGCGAGTCTTCTACGAGGGCTGAGCAGCCCGCGCGGCCGTGCCGGTCGGCGGCGCGGTCAGGAGACCTGCGCCACCGGCCGCTCGTTCGCGGCCTCCGGCTCCGCCTGCGCGGGCCCGGTGCTCTGGCGCCGCTGCGCGGCGGCCCGGCGCGGCAGCCGGTGCAGGTGGTCGCCGTACCAGCAGTACGCGACGCCGAAGCCGAAGGCGAGGCAGATCAGGCCGCCGACGGCGTCCAGCCAGAAGTGGTTGGCGGTGGCCACGATGACCACCAGGGTGAGCGTGGGGTAGAGCACGCCCAGGGCCTTCGCCCACCAGGGCCGGGCCAGCAGCACGATGATCACGCCGCACCAGGCCGACCAGCCGATGTGCATGGACGGCATCGCCGCGTACTGGTTGGAGACGTTGGCCATGTTGCCGGACGCCATGGAACCCCAGGTGCCGTGCACCACGACGGTGTCGACGAAGTCACCGCCGGTCATCAGCCGGGGCGGGGCGAGCGGGAAGAAGTAGTAGCCGAGCAGGGCGACGCCGGTGGTCGAGAACAGCGCCGTCCTGGCCGCCGCGTAGCGGCCCGCCTGCCTTCGGTAGAGCCACACCAGGATGCCGATCGTCACCAGGAAGTGCAGCGTCGCGTAGTAGTAGTTCATCGTCACGATGAGCCACGTCACGGAGTTGATCCCGTGGTTCACGGCGTGCTCGAAGGCGAGGCCCATCGACTTCTCGATGTCCCAGATCCAGTGCGCGTTGCGCATGGCGTGGGTCTCGTGCTCGGGAACGGCGTTACGGATGAGCGAGTACACCCAGTAGCTGACCGCGATCAGTCCGATCTCGAACAGGATGCGCGGGCGCCGCGCCGCGCGCATGCGCCGGGCCAGCGGCCGGCGGGCACGGGCTTCCGCCTCGTGTTCATGCAACGGCGTCGCTGTGGCCACCCGGATGTCTTCCTCAGGTCTTCTGGTCGGAGCCCCCATGACGGGTCAGTCTGCCATGCGGTCCCTCCCGGCCGATCATCCTTCCGGTGGGTCTTGGAGGCGCCGTGTCCTCCCCTCGAACTACGCCTGACCCCGACGTCCGTTGAGCTGGTGGGCGGAGGCCGTCGAACCGCGAACGACCAGCTCGGGGAGGAAGACGAACTCGCTGTGCGGGGTGGGTGTGCCCCGTACCTCCTCCAGCAGCGCCCGCACCGCGGCCTGCCCCATGGCGGTGACCGGCTGCCGGATCGTGGTCAGCGGGGGATCGGTGAAGGCGATCAGCGGTGAGTCGTCGAAGCCGATGACGGAGACGTCCGAGGGCACGCCCAGACCGCGCTGCCGGGCGGCCCGGATCGCGCCGAGCGCCATCATGTCGCTGGCGCACACGACCGCCGTGCAACCGCGTTCCAGCAGGGCGGTCGCGGCGGCCTGGCCGCCCTCCAGGGTGTACAGGGAGTGCTGCACGAGCAGCCGCCCCTGCTCCTCGGAGAGCCCCAGCTGCTCGTTGAGCGAGCGCAGGAAGCCCTCTATCTTGCGCTGCACCGGCACGAACCGGGCCGGCCCGAGGGCCAGGCCGATGCGCTGGTGGCCGAGCGAGGCGAGGTGCGTCACCGCCAGCCGCATCGCGGCCCGGTCGTCGGGTGAGACGAACGGCGCCCGCACGTGCGGCGAGAAGCCGTTGATCAGCACGAACGGCACGCCCTGGCCGCGCAGCTTCTCGTACCGCTGCATGTCGGCGGTGGTGTCGGCGTGCAGGCCGGAGACGAAGAGGATGCCGGCGACGCCGCGCTCGACGAGCATCTCGGTCAGCTCGTCCTCGGTGGACCCGCCCGGCGTCTGGGTCGCCAGCACCGGGGTGTACCCCTGCCGGGTCAGCGCCTGGGCGATGACCTGCGCGAACGCGGGGAATATCGGGTTCTCCAGCTCCGGCGTGATCAGCCCCACCAGTCCCGCGCTGCGTTGCCGCAGCCGGGGCGGACGTTCGTAGCCGAGCAGGTCGAGAGCGGCAAGGACGGACTCGCGGGTGGCAGCGGCGACACCGGGTTTGCCGTTCAGGACGCGGCTGACCGTTGCTTCGCTGACCCCCGCCTGGGCTGCGATGTCAGCTAGCCGTGCGGTCACGCCAATGGACTGTACCGGTCGTGTGGCGGACTGCCTACCGCGCGTGGCTCAGCGCTCCACGCGGTACCCCGGCAGGAGGTCGTCCTTCCACTTCTCGGCCGTCTCGGTCAGCCCTTCCTGCGGGGTCTGCTCGCCGCGCAGGATCGCCGTCCAGTGCGGCTCGTAGGCCGCGAACAGCGCCGCGCTCTCCGGGATCGACCGGCGCGGGACGGACTTGGTGTGGGCGAAGTAGAAGGAGTTGCGCACGGGGTCGGAGAGCACGCGCTTGGAGTAGGCGGTCTTGCGGGTCGGCAGCAGGCCGAGTTCCACCGCCGCGCTCTCCTGCTGCTCGGGTGCGGTCATGAAGCCGACGAACACCTGGGCCGCCTCGATGTCGGCGGAGGACTGCGAGACGACGAGGTTGTGGCCGCCGGTCGGTGAGCCGGCCTTGCCGGACGAACCGGCGGGCACCGGGGCGATGCCCAGGTTGCGCTGGTCCTCGAACTCCTTGCCCTCGAAGACGTCCGCGGTCGCCCACGGGCCGTTGATGACCATCGCGACCTCGCCGCGCTTGAACGCCGTCTGCATGGCGCCGTAGGCGTCCTTCTCCGGCGGCTTGCGGGCCGCGCCGGAGGAGACGAGGTCGGCGGCCGTGCTGACCCCGCGCAGCGCGTCGGGGCCGGCGATGGAGATGGTCGACACGTCGGGGTCGATCAGGTCGGTCTGCTCGCCGTGCAGGAACGGCAGCGAGAAGTAGGCGTCGGTGTTGAGCGCCAGGCCGTCGGCGCCGGTCTCCCGCTTGACGGTGAGCGCGGCCTCCTTCAGCTCCTTCCAGGTGGCGGGGACCCGGCTGACACCGGCCTCCTCCAGCAGCCGCTTGTTGTAGAGCAGCGCCAGCGGGTCGGTGACCTGGGGCACGCCGTAGGTGCGGTCGTCGAAGGTGACGCCTGCGGTGGTGGTCTCCAGGAAGTCGTCCTCACCGCCGAGCGCGGGGGTGCCGGTCAGGTCGGCGAGGTGGCCGTCCTCGACGAAGCCGGCCATCCAGCCGACGTCGGCGCGCAGCACGTCGGGCACGCCGGTGCCGGTCTGCACCGCTTTGAGGTAGGCGGCCTGCGCCTCGAAGAAGTCGACGTTGACGTACGTCACGTCGATCTTCGGGTACTTCTTCTCGAACGCGGCCACGAGCTGGTTGAAGAACGGGGCCTCGGCACCGCCGGAGGTGTCCCACCAGGTGACCTTGCCGGAGATCTCCGTCAGGTCGGCGCCCCCGCTCTCGGTGCCGCAGGCGGCGACTCCCAGGGAGGCCGTCACCGCCAGCACCGTGGAAGCCGCCACATGCGATATCCCCGACATGCCCCACATGCCAGATCTGTCGCGTCGCATTCGGTTTCTCCTTGCTGCCGTGCGGTGAGTGCGAGGAACGTAGCAGCGTTGAAACCTCTTGCGGAAGCTCTCGCAAGGTCGCTTGCAGAAAATTACGGCAAGGTCTTTCGGAACGATTGCGTCCCTGTTACGTTCCTCGTCAGCCCGGCGCCGCGACGGCGCGGCCCGTGAGGGACACGTCAGGTACTCCCTCAAATCGGGCAAGTAACCCATGGAGGACTTCATCATGCGGCGTGGCATAGGGACCACCGCACTGGTAGCGGCGCTTGCGCTTGCGGCAACGGCTTGCGGCGGCAGTGACAGCGGGAGCGACAAGAAGGACAGCGGCTCCGGCGAACTCTCCGGCACGGTCACGTTCTGGGACACCTCGAACGACGCCGAGAAGGGCGTCTACAAGAAGATCGCCGAGGACTTCACCAAGAAGCACCCGGACGTGACGGTGAAGCACGTCAGCGTCGACTTCGGCGAGGCGAACAACAAGTTCAAGAACGCCGCCGGCGGTAACTCCGGTGCCCCCGACGTGATGCGCACCGAGGTCGCATGGGTTGCCGACTTCGCCAACCTGGGCTACCTCGCGCCGCTCGACGACACCGCGGCCGTCGACGACAAGGACGACTACCTCGAGTCCGCCTGGGGCAGCACCCAGTTCGACGGCAAGACCTACGCCGTGCCGCAGGTCACCGACACGCTGGCGCTCTTCTACAACAAGCGCATCCTCAAGGAGGCCGGCGTCGAGGTCCCCGAGTCGCTGGAGGACCTCAAGAAGGACGCCGAGAAGGTCAAGGACAAGACCGGCGCCACCTCGCTCTACCTCCGCGGTGACGACCCCTACTGGTTCCTGCCCTACCTCTACGGCGAGGGCGGAGACATGCTCGACGCCGACGCCAAGAAGGTCACCATCGACGACGCCGCCGGTGTGAAGGCGTTCGAAGCGATGAAGGACCTCGTCGACTCCAAGGCGGCGCTGACCGACCTGAGCGACGGCTGGGACAACGGCCAGTCCGCGTTCAAGAACGGCGACGTGGCCATGATGATCAACGGCCCGTGGGCCATCGAGGACTCCCTCGCGGGCAAGGAGTTCAAGGACAAGGACAACCTGGGCGTCGCGGCGGTCCCCGCCGGCAGCAAGGCGCAGGGCGCCCCCCAGGGCGGCTGGAACCTCTCCGTGTACGCCGGTTCGAAGAACCTCGACGCCTCCTACGAGTTCGCCAAGTACATGAGCTCCGCCGAGGTCCAGCAGCGCACCACCGAGGAACTGAGCCTGCTGCCGACCCGCACCTCCGTCTACGACGTCGAGTCGGTCAAGACCAACACGATGGTCGAGTTCTTCAAGCCGGCCGTCGACAAGGCCGTGCAGCGCCCCTGGATCGCCGAGGGCAACTCCCTCTTCGAGCCGATCAAGGTCTCCCAGCAGGAGGTCCTCTCCGGCAAGTCGACCCCGGAGCAGGCCGCGAAGGACACCGGCGACGCCTACCGCAAGATCCTGAAGGACTGGAAGTAAGCGGAACAGGCGCAGGCGGACAACGGGAAGAGTAGGGAAGGACAACCGGCACATGGCCAAGACCATGCAGTCGGTGGTGCCGGCCGCCGGGGACGACAGCGTCGACCCCGGCGGCCCGGGCCGCACCACGACTGGCAAGGACAGGGCGCCCGGGCGGCTGCGCAGGGCGTGGTCCACCCACTGGTACGCCTGGACGATGATCGCCCCCGTGGCCCTGGTCATCGCGGTGATCGTCGGCTACCCGCTGACACGCGGCGTCTTCCTGTCGCTCACCGACGCCAACGAGGCGAACGTCGAGCGCACGATCGGCGTCAACACCATCGAGGCGACCTACGAGTTCGTGGGCCTCGACAACTACACCGCGATCCTCACCGACAGCGTCTTCTGGGACCGGCTGGGCTGGACCGTGCTGTGGACCGTCGCCTGCGTCAGCATCACCTTCACCATCGGCCTCACCCTGGCCAACATGCTCAACCGCAGGGTGAAGGGCCGGGCCCTGTACCGGATCCTGCTGATCCTGCCCTGGGGCATTCCCGCCTTCGTGTCGGTCTTCGCCTGGCGGCTGCTGTTCAACGAGCGCAACGGCCTGTTCAACAAGGTGCTCAGCGGCGGCGGCATCGACTCCATCGCCTGGCTGGGCGACCCGTTCTGGGCGAAGGTCGCCGTCATCGGCGTCAACGTCTGGCTGGGTGTGCCGTTCATGCTGGTGGCCGTGCTCGGCGCGCTGCAGTCCATCCCCGGCGAGCTGTACGAGGCCGCGGAGATGGACGGCGCCGGCCCGTGGCAGCGCTTCGTCAACATCACCCTGCCCGGCATCCGCGCGGTCAGCTCCACCGTGATCCTGCTGAGCACCATCTGGACGTTCAACATGTTCCCGGTGATCTACCTGCTGACCAGAGGCGGGCCGGGTGACTCCTCGGAGATCCTGGTGACCTACGCCTTCCGGGTCGCCTTCCTCAACAGCCCCCGCGACTTCGCCACCTCCGCGGCCTGGGGCGTCATCATCCTGGTGCTGCTGGCGGCGTTCGCCGTGGGCTACCGCCGTGTCCTCCGCAAGCAGGGAGAGGTGTGGTGACGGGCATGTCCGGACAGTCCACGCTCATCAAGAAGACCGCACCCGGCAGGAAGCCCGGGGCCGTGCGCAGGGAGAGCGCCGACTCCGGGCGCCGCCTGCGCCGCTCGCCGCTCGCCTCCGTCGGCCTGCACCTCGGCCTGGGGCTGGCCGCGCTGGTCGCGGTCTTCCCGCCGCTGTGGCTCGTCGTCACCTCGTTCAAGCCGAAGACGGACGCCTTCACGCTGGACCTGGTGAAGAACTTCACATTCGCCAACTACGACCACGTGCTGAACGACACGTACTTCCTCAACTGGTTCGGCAACTCGGTGCTGGTGGTGGTGGGCACCACGTTCCTGGGTGTGTTCATCGCCTCCACCACCGGGTACGCGCTCAGCCGGTTCCGCTTCCCCGGTATGCGACCGTTGATGTGGACCCTGCTGATCACCCAGATGTTCCCGATGGCGGTGCTGATCGTGCCGCTCTACAACCTCATGGCGAAGTTCGGACTCCTCAACCAGCCGGTCGGCCTGATCGTCACCTACCTCACCATCGCGGTGCCCTTCTGCGCCTGGATGATGAAGGGGTTCTTCGACACCATCCCGGTGTCGATCGACGAGTCGGGCCGGGTCGACGGGCTCACGCCCTTCGGCACGTTCTGGCGGCTGATCATGCCGCTGGCCAAGCCGGGCCTCGCGGTGACGGGCTTCTACACCTTCGTCACCGCCTGGGCCGAGGTGGCCTACGCGACCGCCTTCATGACGGGTGAGGAGAACCTCACCCTGGCCGGCGGCCTGCAGACCTTCGTCAACCAGTACTCGGCCGACTGGGGATCGATGACGGCGGCCGCCGTCATCATCGCCGTGCCCGCGGCGCTGGTGTTCGGGTTCGCCCAGCGCTACCTCGTCTCCGGCATGACCGCCGGCGCCGTGAAGTCCTGACCGCCCAGACGCCCGCCCCAGACGTCCCAGCCCCCCTCGAAATCGACACCTCCAGGGATGACATGACCCAGCACCTCGCCGCACCTGCCCCCGCCGCGGCCACCGCCGCCGGCACCCCAGCGCCGGGCAACCGCTCCGGATGGTGGCGCGACGCAGTCATCTACCAGGTCTACCCGCGGTCCTTCGCCGACGGCAACGGGGACGGCATGGGCGACCTGCCCGGCATCCGCGCCCGGCTGCCCTACCTCGCCGAACTCGGCGTGGACGCCGTCTGGCTGAGCCCGTTCTACGCCTCCCCGCAGGCCGACGCGGGATACGACGTCGCCGACTACCGGGCGATCGACCCGATGTTCGGCGACCTGCACGACGCCGACGCCCTGATCCGCGACGCCCACGACCTGGGCCTGCGCATCATCGTCGACCTGGTGCCGAACCACTCCTCCGACCAGCACGAGTGGTTCCAGCGCGCCCTGCGCGAGGGCCCCGGCTCCCCGCTGCGCGACCGCTACCACTTCCGCCCGGGCAAGGGCCCGGGCGGCGAGCAGCCGCCCAACGACTGGGAGTCGATCTTCGGCGGTCCGGCCTGGACCCGCACCAAGAACCCCGACGGCACGCCCGGCGACTGGTACCTGCACCTGTTCGCGCCCGAGCAGCCCGACTTCGACTGGAACCACCCGGCGGTGCAGGACGAGTTCCGCTCGGTGCTGCGCTTCTGGCTCGACATGGGCGTCGACGGCTTCCGTATCGATGTCGCCCACGGCCTGGTCAAGGCCGACGGCCTGCCCGACATGGGCCGCGGCGAGCAGCTGAAGCTGCTCGGCAACCAGGTGCTGCCGTTCTTCGACCAGGACGGCGTGCACGAGATCTACCGCGCCTGGCGCCTGATCCTGGAGGAGTACGGCGGCGACCGCATCGGAGTGGCCGAGGCGTGGACGCCCAGCGCCGACCGCACCGCGCTGTACCTGCGGGAGGACGAGCTGCACCAGGCGTTCAACTTCCACTACCTCAACGCCGGCTGGGACGCGGCGGAGCTGCGGGCGGTCATCGACGAGTCGCTGGACTCGATGCGCCCGGTCGGCGCCACCACCACCTGGGTGCTGTCCAACCACGACGTGGTCCGCCACCTCACCCGGCTCGGCGGCAGCCCGGAGCGGGCCCGCGCGGCCTCGCTGCTGATGCTGGCGCTGCCCGGCTCCGCCTACGTCTACCAGGGCGAGGAACTGGGGCTGCCGGAGGTCGTGGACCTGCCGGACGAGGTCCGCCAGGACCCGTCGTTCTTCAAGAACAACGGCCAGGAAGGGCTGCGCGACGGTTGCCGCGTGCCGATCCCGTGGACGTCCGACGGCCCGTCCTACGGCTTCGGTGAGGGCGGCAGCTGGCTGCCGCAGCCCGCCGAGTGGGCCGGGCTCAGCGTCGAGGCGCAGACCGGCGACCCGGACTCCACTCTGGAGCTGTACCGGCGGGCGCTTGCCGTCCGCCGGGAGCACCCCGACCTGGGGGCGGGCGACGCGGTGGAGTGGCTGGAGGCGCCCGAGGGCGTGCTGGCCTTCCGCCGCGGGTCGTTCACCTGCACGGTGAACACCACGGCCGAGCCGGTCGAGCTGCCCGCGGCGCCGGGCCGGGTGCTGCTGTCCAGCGGTGGCTACGACGGTGCCGGGGCGCTGCCCGCGGACACCGTCGTGTGGTGGACCGCATGAGCGTGGCGGAGCCACTGGGAGCCGGCGGGGCCGCGGGCCTCGCCGGCCCCGCCCGCCTCGCCGACATCGCCGTGCAGGCCGCGGTGAGCGAGGCGACCGTCAGCCGGGTGCTGAACGGCAAGACCGGGGTCGCCTCCGGCACCCGCCAGAAGGTGCTCGCCGCGCTGGACGTGCTCGGCTACGAACGGCCGGTCCGGCTGCGGCAGCGCAGCGCCGGACTGATCGGGCTGGTCATCCCGGAGCTGACCAACCCGATCTTCCCCGCGTTCGCGCAGGTCATCGAGCAGGCCCTGTCGGGGTACGGCTACACGCCGGTCCTCGGCACGCAGCTGCCGGGCGGCGCGACCGAGGACGAGCTGGTGGACCAGCTCGTGGAGCGCGGTGTGACCGGCATCATCTTCCTGTCGGGCCTGCACGCCGACGTGACCGCCGACCCCGGCCGGTACGGCCGACTCGCCGGCCGCGGCGTGCCGTTCGTGCTGATCAACGGTTACAACGAGCGGGTGCAGGCGCCGTTCGTCTCGCCCGACGACCGGGCCGCGGCCCGGATGGCGGTGCGGCACCTCACCGACCTCGGGCACGAGCGCATCGGTCTCGCGGTGGGTCCCAGCCGGTTCGTGCCGGCCCGCCGCAAGGCGGAGGGCTTCGTCGACGCGACCACCGGCAGCGGGGTCGAGGGCTTCGTGCAGCACACCCTGTTCACCGTCGAGGGCGGTCACGCGGCGGCCGGTGCCTTGCTGGAGCAGGGCTGCACGGGTGTGGTCTGCGGCAGTGACCTGATGGCGCTCGGGGTGGTGCGGGCGGCGCGGCAGCGCGGCCTGAAGGTTCCCCGCGACCTGTCGGTGGTGGGCTACGACGACTCCGAGCTGATCGCCTTCACCGATCCGCCGCTGACCACCGTGCGCCAGCCGGTGCGGGCCATGGCGACGGCCGCGGTGCAGTCCCTGCTGGAGGAGATCGGCGGCAGCCCGGTGCCGCACACCGAGTTCGTCTTCCAACCGGAGCTGGTCGTACGCGGTTCGACGACGCAGGCTCCCGGGCGCTGACACCCGCCCGGCGGGACCTGAACTCCGTGCGGCCCCTGCGCCCGGCCCGACCGGCCGGGCGCGTGGGGCCCGGCTGAACGGACCCCCGACCGGCCGGGCCGGAGCTGTGGTTGAACGTAGCACTTTGCAATCCCTTGCAAAAGGTCGTTGCGGCCAGGCAACCCCCGTGTTTCCGGGGCGTGTCCAAACTCTTGACGACGAACGCGGGGCCTTCTACGGTCTGATCGCGGAAGAGTTTCCAAGAGGTTTCACTCTTCTTGCAGAACCCCCCGCAGTTGCTCTTCTCAGCTCACTGGCCTTACGGGCGCGGCGCGTTGCCCCCGAGGCAGTCCGCATCGGCTCTCCATCAGGCAGGAGGCATCGTGGCGCTCAGGCCCCGCAGTGCATTCGGACCAGTTCGGGCGAACACCCCTCGCAGAACCGCAGCCGCGGCCGTCGCCCTCGTGGCGGCGGCGGCAGGCTCCCTCGCCGCGGCCCCCCAGGCCCAGGCGGCACCCCCGGGAGCGAAGGACGTCACCGCCGTCCTCTTCTCCTGGAAGTTCGACTCCGTGGCCCGCGCCTGCACCGACACCCTCGGTCCGGCCGGCTACGGCTACGTGCAGGTGTCGCCGCCCCAGGAGCACATCCAGGGCTCGCAGTGGTGGACGCAGTACCAGCCGGTCAGCTACCGGCTCGACAGCCGCCTCGGAAACCGCAGCCAGTTCCAGTCGATGGTCAACACCTGCAACGCCGCGGGGGTGCGGGTCGTCGTCGACACCGTCATCAACCACATGTCGGCGGGCAGCGGCACCGGCACCGGCGGTTCGCCCTACACCAAGTACGACTACCCCAACGCCCCCTACAGCGACGGGGACTTCAACGACTGCCGCAACGACGGCATCGACTACCGCAACCGGTACCAGGTGCAGAACTGCGAACTGGTCGGGCTGTCCGACCTGCGCACCGGCAAGGACTACGTGCGGCAGCGGATCGCCGACTACATGAACGACCTGCTGTCGCTGGGCGTCGCCGGGTTCCGTATCGACGCGGCGAAGCACATGCCGAACGAGGACCTGGCCGCCATCAAGTCCAAGCTCAGCAACCCGGGCGCCTACTGGAAGCAGGAGGCCATCCACGGCGCGGGCGAGGCCGTCGACCCGTCCGAGTACCTCGGCAACGGCGACGTCCAGGAGTTCCGCTACGCGCGCGGCCTCAAGCAGGTCTTCAACGGCGGCGGCATCGCCAACCTCCGGAACTTCGGAGCGGGTTGGGGCTTCATGGAGAGCGGCAAGTCGGCGGTGTTCGTCGACAACCACGACACCGAGCGCGTCGGCGACACCCTCAGCTACAAGGACGGCTCCCGCTACACCCTCGCCAACGTCTTCATGCTCGCCCACCCCTACGGCTCACCGGACGTGCACTCCGGCTACGAGTTCACCAACAAGGACGCGGGCCCGCCCGGCAACGGCACCGTGCAGGCCTGCTACAGCGACGGCTGGAAGTGCCAGCACGCCTGGCGCGAGATCGCGTCGATGGTCGGCTTCCGCAACGAGGCCCGCGGCCAGGCCGTCGTCAACTGGTGGGACAACGGCAGCAACGCGCTCGCCTTCGGCCGCGGCAGCCGCGCCTACGTCGCCATCAACCACGAGAGCGGCCAGCTGTCCCGCACCTTCCAGACGTCGCTGCCCGCCGGTGACTACTGCGATGTGCAGAGCGGCCGGTCCGTGACCGTCAACGGCTCCGGCCAGTTCACCGCCACCCTGGCCTCCGGCACCGCGGTCGCCCTGCACACCGGCGCCCGCAACTGCGGCTCCAGCGGCGACGGCCAGCAGCCCCCGGCGGACAGCGGCGCGTCCTTCAGCGTCAACGCCACCACCCAGCCCGGCCAGAACATCCACGTGGCCGGATCCTGCCCCGCGCTCGGCGGCTGGAACACCGCGAACGCACCCAAGCTCGACCCGGCCGCCTACCCGGTGTGGAAGCTGAACGTCGGCCTGCCCGCCGGAACGACCTGCGAGTACAAGTACATCCGCAAGGACTCCGGCGGAGCCGTCCAGTGGGAGAGCGGCGGCAACCGCACGCTGACCGTGCCCGCGAGCGGCCTGGCCACGCTGAACGACACCTGGCGCAGCTGACCGCCCCCCGAACCGGCCGCCCGGCTCCTGTCCACGTCCCCGCTGACGGACCGGGCGGCCATTTCCCTACCCACCCCTACCCACCCCTGCCCGGCCTCCCCACCCGACCCTGCCCGACGTCCCGTCCCGTCCCTGCCGACCCGTTTCCCACTCCACCCGCCCCGCCCTGAGGAGACCCTTCCGTGACCGGTTCCTCCGTACGCAGAGGACTGGCGGCCGGCATATCGGCCGCCGTGCTCGCGACGTTGATCACCGCGGCAGCACCCGCGAAGGCGGCACCCCCGCCGCCGCCGTCCGACAAGAAGCTCGCCGCCGAGGCGACCCGCCACGACCTCACCCGGGAGCAGTTCTACTTCGTGCTGCCGGACCGGTTCGCGGACGGCGACAGGAAGAACAACAAGGGCGGACTCACCGGCAGCCGGCTCTCCACCGGGTACGACCCGAAGGACAAGGGCTTCTACCAGGGCGGCGACCTCAAGGGCATCACGCAGAAGCTCGACTACATCAAGGGCCTGGGCACCACCTCCATCTGGATGGCGCCCATCTTCAAGAACAAGCCCGTACAGGGCGAGGGCGAGAACGCCTCGGCGGGATACCACGGCTACTGGATCACCGACTTCACCCAGGTCGACCCGCACTTCGGCACCAACGAGGATCTGCGCACGCTCATCAAGGCCGCCAAGGCCAAGGGCATGAAGGTCTTCTTCGACGTCATCACCAACCACACCGCCGACGTCGTCGACTACCGTGAGAAGTCCTACGACTACCTCGCCAAGGGCGCCTTCCCCTACCTGACGAAGGACGGCCGCCCCTTCGACGACGCCGACTACGCGGGCGGCCGGAAGTTCCCCGCCACCAGCACCGACTCCTTCCCCCGCACCCCGGTGGTGCCGGCGGGCGAGCGCACCGCGAAGGTGCCGGCCTGGCTCAACGACCCGGAGATGTACCACAACCGCGGCGACTCCACCTTCGCCGGGGAGAGCAGCCAGCACGGCGACTTCCACGGCCTGGACGACCTGTGGACCGAGCGTCCCGAGGTCGTCAGCGGCATGGAGAAGATCTACCAGCGCTGGGTGAAGGACTTCGGAATCGACGGATTCCGCATCGACACCGTCAAGCACGTGAACATGGAGTTCTGGACCCGGTGGGCGACCGCGCTCGACGCCTACGCGGCCAAGCGCGGCAAGAAGGACTTCTTCATGTTCGGCGAGGTCTACTCCGCCGACCCGGCGGTGAACGCGCCCTACGTCACCCAGGGCAAGCTCGACGCCACCCTCGACTTCCCCTTCCAGGACGCGGCCCGCTCCTTCACCTCCCAGGGCGGCCCGGCCGCCAAGCTCGCCGACGTCTTCGCGCAGGACTACCGCTACACCACCGGCAGGTCCAACGCGTACGAGCAGGTCACCTTCCTCGGCAACCACGACATGGGCCGCATCGGCTCCTTCCTGCGCCAGGACAACCCGGACGCCGACGAGAAGGAACTGCTGCGCCGCGCCACGCTCGCGAACGAGCTGATGTTCCTCAGCCGCGGAAACCCGGTCGTCTACTACGGAGACGAGCAGGGCTTCACCGGGACCGGCGGTGACAAGGACGCCCGGCAGACGCTGTTCGCCTCCCGCACCTCCGACTACCTCGACACCGACGGCAACCGGCAGATCGGCACCGACCGCACCCACGCCGACGACGCCTACGACACCCGGCACCCGCTCTACCGGTCCATCGCCTCGCTCGCGAAGCTGACCACCGCGCACCCCGCGCTGCGCGACGGCACCCAGATCGAGCGGCACGCCGACAGGTCCGCCGGCGTCTACGCCTTCTCCCGCATCAGCGACAGCGACAAGGGCAAGGGCAAGGGCAACAAGCGGGACGGTAAGCAGCGCACCGAGTACACCGTCGCCGTCAACAACAGCACCACCGCCCGGACCGCCACCCTCGACACCGCCACCCCCGGCACGCGGTTCCGCCCGCTGCACGGCAGCGACACCACCGTGCGCAGCAGTGCCGAGGGCAAGCTCAAGCTGACCGTGCCGCCGCTGTCCGCCGTGGTGCACCAGGCGGCGGACCCCGTACCCGCCCCGAAGACCAAGCCCACCCTCACCCTCGACGTGCCCGCGGCCGGCGCCACCGGAACCGTCGAACTGACCGCGAAGGTGGACGGCGGCGGCCTCAACCGGGTCGTCTTCGCCACCCAGCAGGGCAACGGCGCCTGGCAGACGCTCGGCACCGCCGACCGACCCCCGTACAAGGTCACCCAGCACCTCGGCAAGGACGTCCCCGCCGGGACCGCGCTGCGCTGGAAGGCCGTCGCCGTCGACAGCGAGGGCCGCACCGCCTCGGCCGCCGGCAGCGGCAGCACCGGGCAGCCCCCGGTGGAGCAGCCGCCGTCCGCGGTGTCCCGCGACTGGGCCGTGGTGCACTACCACCGCCCCGACGGCGACTACGACGGCTGGCAGCTCACCTCCGGCGACCGCACCGCCGACTTCACCGGCCGCGACGCCTACGGCGCCTTCGCCTGGCTGAAGCTCGACTCCGCCCCCGACGAAGAGGCCGCCGCCGAGTTGCCGTTCACCGTCGAACGCGACGGGACGGCGGACGGCCCGGCCCGCACCATCGACCTCGGCCGCACCGGCGAGGTCTGGGTGGCCAGCGGCGACGACAAGACCCTCACCGAGGCACCCGAGGGCGCCTACCCGCCGCAGGACGAGACCAAGGCCGTCATCCACTACCACCGCGCCGACGCCAAGTACGGCGGCTGGGGTCTGCACACCTGGACGGGCGCCGCCGAACCCACCGACTGGTCCAAGCCGCTGACGCCCGTCTCCACCGACACCTTCGGCGCGACTTTCGAGGTGCCGCTCGCCGAAGGCGCCACCACACTCAGCTACATCCTGCACAAGGGCGATGAGAAGGACGAAGCCGCCGACCAGCAGCTGGAGTTCGCCACCCATGGCAAGGAGGTGTGGAAGATCGGCGGCACCCCCGGCTACCTGCTGCCCACCTCCGGCGGCGCACCCGACCTGGACCTGGACAAGGCCGAGGCCCAGTGGATCGACCGGCACACCGTCGCCTGGCAGATCACACCCGGCGCCGGCGGCGGCAGCCAGCAGCTGGTCTACGACCCCGCGGGCAGGCTCACGCTCGGCAAGGACGGCACGCTCACCGGTGACGGCCGCTGGCTGCGCCTCAACCCCGTCCCCGGCGGTCTGACCGACGCGCAGAGGGCCAAGTACCCCCACCTCAAGGAGTACGCGGCCTTCACCGTCGACCCGCGCGACCGCGACCGGATCACCACCGCCACCCGCAGCCAGCTGGTCGCCACCCAGCGGGCCGCCAACGGCGCCCTGCTCGCCGCCACCGGCGTGCAGATCCCCGGCGTGCTCGACGACCTGTACGGCAGCAAGGCCGGCAAGGCCGACCTCGGCCCGGTCTTCGACGCCAAGGGCCGCCCGACCCTGTCGGTCTGGGCACCCACCGCCCAGCAGGTCTCCCTGGAACTCGACGGCCGGACCGTCGCGATGCGCCGCGACCACACCACCGGCGTGTGGAGCGCCACCGGCACCAAAGCGTGGACGGGCAAGCCGTACCGCTACCAGGTGAAGGTCTGGGCGCCCAGCGTGCGCAAGGTCGTCACCAACAAGGTCACCGACCCCTACTCGACCGCGCTCACCACCGACTCGGCCCGCAGCCTGGTCACCGACCTCAACGACCCGCGCCTCGCCCCCAAGGGCTGGGCCGGCCTCACCAAGCCGAAGGCCACCCCGCTGCGCGACGCGCAGATCCAGGAGCTGCACGTCCGGGACTTCTCGATCGCCGACCGCACGGCCAAGCACACCGGCAAGTACCTCGCCTTCACCGAGCAGCGCACCGACGGCATGAAGCACCTGCGGGAACTGGCCGACGCCGGCACCTCGCACGTCCACCTGCTGCCGACCTACGACATCGCCACCACCCCCGAGCGCACCCGCGACCAGGCCGTGCCCAAGTGCGACCTGGCCGCCCTGCCCGCCGACTCCCCGAAGCAGCAGGAGTGCGTGGGCGAGGTGCGCGACCGGGACGCCTACAACTGGGGGTACGACCCGCTGCACTACACCGTGCCCGAGGGCTCCTACGCCACCGACCCGAACGGCACCCGCCGCACCACCGAGTACCGGCAGATGGTCCAGAGCCTCAACCAGGCCGGGCTGCGGGTCGTACTCGACGTCGTCTACAACCACACCTACGCCGCCGGACAGGACAAGAAGTCCGTACTGGACCGCATCGTGCCCGGCTACTACCAGCGGCTGCTGGCCGACGGCAGCGTGGCCAGCTCCACCTGCTGCCCCAACACCGCCCCCGAGCACACCATGATGGGCAAGCTGACGGTGGACTCCCTCGTCACCTGGGCCAAGCAGTACAAGGTCGACGGCTTCCGCTTCGACCTGATGGGCCACCACCCCAAGCAGAACATCCTCGACGTGCGCAAGGCACTGGACGCGCTCACGCTGAAGAAGGACGGCGTCGACGGCCGCAACATCGTGCTGTACGGCGAGGGCTGGAACTTCGGGGAGGTCGCCGACGACGCCCGCTTCGTACAGGCCACCCAGAAGAACATGGCCGGTACCGGCATCGCGACCTTCGCCGACCGGGCGAGGGACGCGGTCCGCGGCGGCGGCCCGTTCGACGATGACCCCGGTGTGCAGGGCTTCGCGTCCGGCCTGTGGACCGACCCCAACACGTCGAAGGACAACGGCACCGAGGCGGAGCAGAAGGCCCGTCTGCTGCACTACCAGGACCTGTTGAAGGTGGGCCTGACCGGCAACCTCGCCGACTACACCTTCACCGACACCTCCGGCAAGCAGGTCAAGGGCTCCGAGGTCGACTACAACGGCGCCCCCGCCGGTTACGCCGACGCCCCCGGTGAGGCACTCGCCTACGCCGACGCCCACGACAACGAGACGCTCTACGACGCCCTCGCCTTCAAGCTGCCTGCGGGGACCTCGGCGGCCGACCGGTCCAGGATGCAGGTCCTGGCCATGGGCACGGCCCTGCTCTCCCAGGGACCGGCGCTGAGCCAGGCCGGCAGCGACCTGCTGCGGTCGAAGTCCCTGGACCGCAACTCCTATAACTCCGGTGACTGGTTCAACACCATCAACTGGGACTGCCGCCAGGGCAACGGCTTCGGCCGCGGCCTGCCGCCCGCCTGGGACAACGAGGACAAGTGGCCCTACGCCAAGCCGCTGCTCACCAGCCCGAAGCTGACCCCGGGCTGCAAGGAGATCGAGGGGGCCTCGGCCGCCTACCGCGACCTGCTGCGCATCCGTACCGGCGAGAAGGCGTTCTCGCTCGACACCCTGGAGAAGGTGCAGAAGCAGGTGTCCTTCCCGCTGTCGGGCAAGGACGAGACCCCGGGCGTCGTCACCCTGCGAACCGGTGACCTGACCGTCGTCTTCAACGCCACGCCGCAGGCGCAGCACCAGACGCTCGACCAGGCCAAGGGCACCCGCCACGCCCTGCACCCGGTGCAGGCCAAGGGCGCCGACCCGGTGGTGCGGAAGGCCTCCTTCGACCGGGCGTCGGGCACCTTCACCGTCCCGGCCCGGACGGTGGCGGTCTTCCAGTCCCGCTGACCCCCGCTCGCCCGTAGCACCCCAGCCCGCCACCCCCGGAGCCCACGGCTCCGGGGGTGGCGGGCGTTTCAGGATTTGCCTGACCTGGCCACCTGCGTCTCAATACGCTGCGTAGTAGACCAAGCACTACCAGCGTGAGTAACGCAGCGCGAGGGGGAGCGGTATGCCGCAGCGTCGCGTCATCACCGGCCGGAGTCAGGAACCGCGTCAGCGTTTCGCGGAGGAGGTGCGCAGACTGCGGGTGGCGAAGGGGGTGAGCCTGCGGCAGGTGGGTGAACGGCTTGGCTGGGACTGGTCGTTGTTCGGCAAGCTGGAGAAGGGCGAGACCCTGGGCAGCCCGGAGCTTGTCCAAGCCCTCGACACGTACTACGAGACGCCGGGTCTCTTGCTGGCGCTGTGGGAGCTGGCGGCCGGGGACCGCACGCAGTTCCGCGAGCGCTGATGTTCCTGCGGCTGCCGGACGGACGTACCGTGGCCTACACGGAGAACGGCTATCGAGGCGATCTCGTCGAGCAGAACGCTCCTGTCGAACGACTGCAGCGTGCGTACGATGCGATGCGCGACTTGGCGCTGCCCCCGGCCGAGTCGCGGAAATTCGTTCTGGCAACGATGGAGGATGTGCCGTGCGACCTGTCGACCTGAGCGCCGCCACTTGGCGCAAGAGCTCCTACAGCAATCAGGACGGCGGCGAGTGTGTCGAGGTCTGCGACGACTTCGCCGCTGTCGTCCCGGTGCGGGACAGTAAGGACCCTTCCCGCCCGGCGCTCGTGTTTCCGGCGGCCGGATGGGCCAACTTCGTCTCTGCCGTGACTGCCGGGCGGCTCCCCGGCTGAACCTGCGCGAGTACGCGAACGTCCGGACCGGCCGTGAGGCGACCCGGCGATGGAACGCGAGGTCCGAATCCTGCCGGTGCCGGGGAGCGGTTTCGGCCACTCTTGAGCCATGACCACGAGCGACACCAGCACCGGAACGGAATTCGGCGCCCGAGAGGGAAACGACTCCGGCCGCGTCATCGGAACGTGCGACGGCTCAGCCGTGACGTTCCGCGTCCTGCCCGTCGATCCGGCGGTCTGCGAACAATTGCGCGCACGGGACGACGCCGGAGCCACCCGCCGACCCTTCACCGACCCGGAGGGCGGTGCGCCGCTGCGCTGCTGCCTTCGCCGCAGCGCGGCGGGCGAGCGGATCATGCTGGTCTCCTACGCGCCGCTGCGGCGCTGGGCGGCCGGTACCGGGGCGGCACCCGGACCGTACGACGAGTGCGGTCCCGTCTTCCTGCACGCCGGGAGGTGCGCGGGGCACCCGGCGGTGGCGAGCTATCCGGCGACTCTGCACGGGCCGCGCCGGGTGCTGCGGGCCTACAGCGCCGAGGGCCGCATCCTCGGCGGCACACTCGTTGAGATGCCCGTGAGCCGGGTCGGGGAGGTGGACCTGTTGCTGCGTGGTGTCCTCGCCGACCCGGCCGTCGAGTTGGTGCACGTCCGGGCGGTGGAGTACGGCTGCTTCCTGGCCGAGGTGCGCCGCGGCTGACATCGCCCCTCCCCGGCCCGGTCGGCCCGAAGGGCCCGCCGATCCGCCCGCCTGCCAAGAGGGGGACGGCTGCGCAGGGCTCAGCGGCGGAAGGGGCCGCGGACCTCGAAGGTGACGCCGTCGAGCCCGGCCGGGTCGCCGAGCCTGCCGCGCTGCGAGGAGAAGTACAGGCGGGTGCCGTCGGGGGAGAAGGCCGGGCCGGTGACCTCGGAGCGGTCGTGGCCGTCGATGCGGATCACCGGCGCCACCACCCCGTCCGGCGTGATGATGTTGATCTCCATGTTGCCGCCGTCCTCGGCCACGTACAGGTCGCCGCCGGGCGTGCCGGTGATGTTGTCCACGCCGTCCAGCGAGCCGGTGCCGTCGTAGATGAGCGACAGCTCCTGCCGTCCGGCGTGGTACGCCCACACGCGGTCGTCGCCCTTGGTGGTGAAGTAGGCGGTGCCGTCCTGGTAGTGGCAGCCCTCGCCGCCGTCGAAGTGCCGGGCGGCGGCCACCTGGTGCCGGGTCTGCCTGCCGAACAGCGGCCCCGAGGGGTCCGGCACGGCTCGCCACTCCACGCCGCCACCGGACGTCTCGCACAGCACGTCCAGCCGCCCGCGGGACAGCTCACCCCAGGTGTCGGGCGTGTAGCGGTAGAAGCAGCCGTCCGACTCGTCCTCGGTGAGGTAGACGACGCGCCGGTCCGGGTCGCAGGCCGCGGCCTCGTGCTTGAAGCGGCCCATCGCCGGGTGCGCCACCGCGGACCGTCTGCCGAACGGGTCGGTTTCGAAGACCCGGCCGCGGAACGTCTCCTCGCACGACAGCCAGGTCTGCCACGGGGTCGCGCCGCCCGCGCAGTTCAGCGTGGTGCCGCTGAGGATGCGGTACGCCCGGTCGATCGACCCGTCGGCCCGGAACCGGATGGCCGACACGCCGCCGACGAGCGGCAGTTCGCAGTTGGACACGTAGATCCAGCCGTCACCGTCGGCGAAGCAGGCGCCGCCGTCCGGGGCGCCGTGCCAGATGATGCCGCCCACCGGCCGGGTCGAGCGGGCCACCACGCGGCTGGAGAAGCCCTCCGGCAGTGCGACGCCGTTCCCGTCGGGCGCCCGCAGCGGTCCGTACGGGCCCGCGCCGGGCTCGGCCGCCAGCGCGGCAGAGGCGGCGGACTGCCACAGGCCGCCCGAGAAGGCGACGGCCCCGGTACCGGCTATGGCGGCGCGGAAGAGCGTGCGACGCTGCATGGTTACTCCCCAGTTGTGTTGGCTGCGGAGGTCACCGTGCCGCATCGGCGGTGAGCGGAGAAGGGGCCCGACGGGAAAAGTTGAATGAACTACCGCCGGGATCAGCGGGCGAGCAACTCCGTCAGTCTGGAGGTGAGTTCGCCGAAAGGCCCGTCGGCCGGCTCCTGGGCTATGACCCGCCGTACCAGCTCCGCGGTCTCCTCGTCGGTCGCCGCCGTGACCGCGCTGAGCGCCAGGAAGTCGTGCACCAGTTGGAGTTCCAGCTCCGCACGCGGAATGCTGCGGCCGTCCAGCCAGGTCAGCGCCGTGGTCTCGGCCAGCCCGACCCAGGAGCGGATCACCAGTGCCAGGCGCGGACCGGGATCACTGACCTCCAGGTGCGCCAGCAACTGCTCGTACGCCGCCCGCCGGACGTCGTCGATCGTCGCGGTGGCCCGTGCCGAGCCGACCGTCGTCCCGCCGTGCAGCAGGGCCGCGAAGCCGGGCCCGTGGTCGGACACGAAGTCGAAGTACCGCCGCATCACCCGCAGCAGCCGGTCGCCCAGCGGCCCCTCGTGCGGCTCGGTGAAACGCGCCGACAACTCGTCCGCCGCGACCCGTACCGCCGCCTCGTACAGGCTGTGCTTGCCGGGGAAGTAGTGGTACACCAGCGGGCGCGAGATCCCGGCGGCGCCGGCGATGTCGTCGATGGACACCTCGTCCGGGGACCGGCTGCTGAACAGCTCCAGGGCCACCGCGATCAGCTGCTCCCGCCGCTCCTGCACACCCATCCTGCGCCGCACTCCGGTCGTCATATGCCCACCCTAACCACCGTACGGAAAGGTGCAGTTGCCACTCTTCTCTCCGGCCGGCGCGGCGGGCGGGGCCCGCGGGCGGGCGGGGCCGGTCCGGTCAGCCCAGCGGACGCAGTTCGCCGCCGCCGCGCAGCTTCGCCGTCAGCTCGGCCTTGGCGCCCTCCTTCGCCTCGGCGGCCATCACCCGTCCCCGGACCCGCGTCCGCACGTCACCGGTCGCCGAGATCGACGCGACCTGCCTGCTGCCCGCCGCCAGCAGGTACCAGTTCTCCGCACCCGACTTCCACAGCACGCCGGACAGCGCCTGCGCCGACCGGGCCGAGCAGGACGGGTCGTTCTGCGTCCGCGACACGATCGCGCTCGGCGCGCCCGCGTCCGTGGTCGGCGGCTGGAACTGGGCGAAGGCCCGGCTGCCGTCGCCCCGCCAGGTGTCCGCGCGGGTGCACAGCCACAGCGCCCGCCCGCCGCTGTCCGGCAGGCGCTGCGCGGCGAACGCCCAGGTGTTCACCGCCCGCACCCCGTTGCCCGTGAGGCTCGGCAGGTGGCACACCGTGCGGGCCAGCGCGCCGCGGCCTGCGGCGCCGCGCGGATCACTCGGCGGCAGCTGAGGATTGCCCTGCGTCAGCCGTACCGGCATCAACTCGCCCAGGTCGGTCAGCACATAGGGGTTCGCCCGGCCCTCGGCGGTGATCCTCAGCCCCGGCCAGGACTCGCAGCCCTGCTCCCCGCCGGCCAGCGGCGGCGAGATCAGCGGTTCGGTGACCCCGTCGTCCTCACGCTCCACCGACCGGCCCCGGTCGGCGGGGTTCCGCAGGTCGCTGACCGCCGCGTCCGTCACCCACGGCGCCAGCAGGTAGCGGGCGTTGCCGTCACTGCGGGTCAACAGCACCGCGCTGGAGGCGGTCAGGTCCGCGCCGTCGGTACGGGCGAAGTCCAGGCCCACCGGGCCCTGCTTACCGCCGCTGGGCTCCGCGTACCGGGCGATCCGCAGGCCGTCGTACAGCAGCACCACCGACGCACCGTCCACCTCACCCGCGTACAGCAGCTGCGGCGGGCCGGACGGCGGGCCGGGTTGGGTGCCCGGCGTGACGGTCACGTTCACCTGGTTGCCCGGCCGCGCCCACACCGTCAGCGCGCGCCGCAGCAGCGCCTCGTCGTCCGCCAGCTCACCGCGCACCGGCCACACCGAGAAGTCCGTACGCGCCGACGTCTCCCATGCGGCGGCCTGCACCCGCGCCAGCCGCTCCGGGTTCAGGGCCCGCTCGGAGGCCGGGTTGCGCGCGTAGCTCGGGGCCGCCGCGCCGTCCCGGCCCCAGGTGTCGCCGGGCAGGCCCAGCAGCAGCCCGCACACCGCCAGTGCTGCCACCGCCGCGATCGCGGCCCGGGTGTGCTGGCGGCGGCGCATCAGGTCCGTCGGCCGCGCCTGAAGTGTGCACGGGTCGAAGTCGGGCGACTCCAGCAGCGGACGGTCCTTGCTGCCCGCCGGCTCCACCACCTCGTCCGCCTCGTCGAGCGCCTCCTCCGGGTCGTCGACCCCCGCCGCCTCCAGCAGGTCGAACGTGTCGTCCTCGGACAGCCGCTCCAGCTCCTGAAGCACGTACGCCGCCCGTCCCGGCCCGGAGAGCTCCGCCAGCGCCTGCTCCAGGGCCAGCTCGTCACTGCCGCCCGACCGCGGGAACACCCGCAGCCCCAGCACCCTCGGCAGCGGCATCGGCGCCTTCGGCACCCACCGCAGCCGCATCCCGCCCAGCCGGTACGGCAATGGCGCGGCCAGCGCCGCCCGCACGACCCGCAGACGCAGGTACGCGTACCCCGCGTCGGCCGGCCGCCCGCCGCCGCGCGGAGCGGGCAGCGGGGGCTTCTCCGCGGCGGCCCGCCCCCGCGGGAGCGCCCGCTGCACCAGCGCGTGCGCGGCCAGCGTGCGCTGGTGCCGGCCCATGGACGCCGGCAGCACCAGGTAACCCAGCCGCACCAGCCTCGGGTAGTGCTCGATGAGCGCCGCCTCAGCGCGCTCGACGTCCACCGGCCCGGGCGGGGCGGCGGTAGGGGTCTGCGTAGTCACGTCTGTAGGGGCCACGTTGAGCAGAACGAGTGAACGGGAGGTTGGTCACCTGTCGTCGCCCGGTCGCCGGAGCGGCCCGCCCGCCCGAAGCGGCCTCCGCACGCGGTCAGCACCCGCCCGTGCAGTGCGTTCCGTGCGGCACCCTGCGTGCACGGCATCTGACAAAAAAGGCTCCGTTAAGGCACCCCCCGGGCACCCCGTGCCATGATTCGGCCACCATGTCCTCTCCGGCCGCCGTCCCCCTCCGCGACCGGGCGCCGCAGCCGGTGCCCCGGGCGCCGCGCGCCGTGCTCTTCGCCGCGGTCTGCACGGCCCTCGCCGCCTCCGGGCACGCGGTCACCTCCGGCCACACCCCGGCGCTGCCGGTCCTGCTCGCCGCGTTCGCCGCCACCGCCGCCGCAGCCTGGCTCGGCTGCGCCCGGCGCCGCGGCGCGCCGGCCATCGGCGGAGGACTGCTCACCGCCCAGGCCGCACTGCACTGGCTGTTCTCCGTCGCCGCCCCCACCGCCCACCCGGCACACACCGCGGGCGCCGACCCCACCGGCCACGCGCACCACGCGCCCACCCCGCTGTCCGCCGTCCCGGCCGAGGGGGACGGCGTCGGCATGCTCGCCGCCCACCTGTTCGCCGCGCTGCTCTGCGCGCTGTGGCTGTGGCACGGCGAGACCGTGCTCTTCCGCCTGCTGGGCGCGCTGCGCGCCCTCGCCCTGCCGCCGCTCGCCATGCAGCCCCGGCCCGCGCCCCTGCCGACCGCGCCGCGCCTGCCGCCCCCGCACCTCACCGGCCCGCACCCCCGGGCGGTCCTGACGACCCACACGCTCTCCCGCCGCGGCCCACCGGCCTGACGAACACCCGACCCCGTTCGTCATCCCCCAGCCGTGAAGGACCCCCTCGCCATGTCCGTGGACACCCCTGCCCGAAAACTCCCCGACACCCCGGAGCCACCCGCCCGGCGGCCCTCGGGCTGGGCGGCGCTGCGCCCGCTGGTGCTGCGCCTGCACTTCTACGCCGGACTGCTCATAGCCCCGTTCCTGCTCGTCGCCGCCGTCACCGGAGGGCTGTACGCGGCGTCCTTCCAGATCGAGAAGGTGATCTACTCCGACCAGCTCTCCGTCCCCGCCGCGGACACCGACGTACCGCTGTCCGAGCAGGTGGACGCCGCCCTCACCGCCCACTCCGACGGTGAGCTGAAGGCCGTCTGGCCGTCCACCGGGCCGGGCGCCACCACCCGCGTGCTGCTCAACGACCCCAGCGTGCCCGAGGACCGCTCGCTGGCCGTCTTCGTCGACCCGCACACCGCCGAGGTCGCCGGAGCGCTGGAGAGCTACGGCAGCTCCGGCGCACTGCCGTTCCGCGCCTGGGTCTCCAACCTCCACCGCCACCTGTTCCTGGGCGAACCCGGCCGCTTCTACAGCGAGCTGGCCGCGAGCTGGCTGGGCGTCGTCGCCCTCGGCGGTGTGGCGCTCTGGCTCGGCCGCCGCCGCGCACAGCGCCGCCTGCGCGGCACCACCGGCCGCCGCCGCACCCTGTCGCTGCACGGCACGGTCGGACTGTGGGCCGCTCTGGGACTGCTGGTCCTGTCGGCGACCGGCCTGACCTGGTCCAAGTGGACCGGCGAGAACATCGGCAACGTCAAGGAGCAGCTCGGCGGCGCCACCCCGGCCATCTCGGCCGCGGGCGGCGGCGGACACGACGGCCACGGCGGGCACGGCTCCGGCGGCACCGCGGAGCACACCGACGAGGCCGCGCACCCCGTCATCGGCATCGACCGCGTCCTGGAGATCGCCCGCGACGGCGAGAACCTCTCCGGACCGCTGGAGATCGTCGCGCCCGTCACCGGCGAGGACGGCGTGCCCGGCGCCTACGTGGTCAAGCAGACCGACAAGCAGTACCCGCACCACCTCGACCAGATCGCCGTCGACTCCGCGGACGGGGAGGTGACCGACCGGCTGGACTTCGCCGAGTACCCGCTGCTCGCCAAGCTGACCCGCTGGGGCATCGACGCCCACCAGGGCCTGCTCTTCGGACTCGCCAACCAGATCGTGCTGTTCGCGCTGGCCGCCGCCCTGTGCCTGCTGATCGTCTGGGGCTACCGCATGTGGTGGCAGCGCCGCCCCGACTCCGCCGAACGGCTCGCCTTCGGCCGCCCCTACCCGCGCGGCGCGCTGCGACGGCTGCCGCCCGTGCAGTGGCTGCCGCTGCTCGCGGTCACGGTCGCCGTCGGCTGGTTCGTGCCGCTGATCGGCCTGGGCCTGCTCGCCTTCCTCGCCCTCGACGTGCTGCTCGGTGTGCTCGCCCGCCGCAGGGTCGGCGACCGCGAGGAGAGCACCCCGGCCGACCGGTCCGAGACCCGCGCGACCGCATCCGACCGGCCCTCGGCCGACCGGGCGTAGGACGCCGCAAAGCCGGGCCGCGGCCTCACAGGGGGAGGACCGCGGCCCGGCTTCACCACGCCCCGGACGTCACACATCACAGGGCGCACGTCACCGGTCCGGGCAGCACCGGCACCGGTGCACGCGCCCGTAGGGGCCGGGCGCGCGCACCGGGGGTCACACCAGGTCGAGCGTCTCCAGCTCGGTGCACACCGTGTCCACCATCAGCCGCGTCACCACGTACGGGTCGACGTTGGCGTTCGGACGGCGGTCCTCGATGTAGCCCTTCTTGTCGACCTCGACCTGCCAGGGGATGCGCACCGACGCGCCGCGGTCGGAGACGCCGTAGCTGTACTCGTTCCACGGCGCGGTCTCGTGCGCCCCGGTCAGCCGGCTCTCCACACCCGCGCCGTACTGGGTGATGTGCAGCTGCGGCTTGTCGCCCTTGCCGAGCGACTCGCACGCCGCGAGGATCGCGTCGTAGCCCTCGCGCATCGCCTTGGTGGAGAAGTTGGTGTGCGCACCGGCGCCGTTCCAGTCGCCCTTGGCCGGCTTGGCGTCCAGCGTCGCCGACACCCCGAAGTCCTCGGCGGTGCGGTACAGCAGCCAGCGCGCGACCCACAGCTGGTCGGCGACCTCAAGCGGCGACAGCGGGCCCACCTGGAACTCCCACTGCCCCGGCATCACCTCGGCGTTGATGCCGGAGATGCCCAGACCCGCGGCGAGGCAGTTGTCGAGGTGCTTCTCCACGATGTCGCGGCCGAAGATCTCGTCCGCGCCCACCCCGCAGTAGTAGCCGCCCTGCGGTGCGGGGAAGCCGCCCTCGGGGAAGCCCAGCGGGCGGGCGCCCTCGAAGAAGGTGTACTCCTGCTCGATGCCGAACAGCGGCTCCTGCCCGGCGAACCGCTCCGCCACCGGACGCAGCAGCGCCCGCGAGTTGGACTCGTGCGGAGTGCCGTCGATGTCGAAGACCTCGCACAGCACCAGCAGGTGGTCACCGCCGCGGATCGGGTCCGGGTAGGAGGCGACCGGCTTCAGCACGCAGTCCGAGGCGTGACCCTCGGCCTGGTTGGTGCTGGAACCGTCGAAGCCCCACACACCCGGCTCGGCGCCGTCCGCGAGGATCTTCGTCTTGGAGCGCAGCTTGGCGGTCGGCGCGGTGCCGTCGATCCAGATGTACTCGGCCTTGTAACTCACGGGCGTTCGTCCTCACCACGGCGTTCGGCGGTTGTCGGCGGGTCCCGCCGCCTGCGGCGGTCCCGTGCTGCCTCACCTTCACGACCGGCGGTTTCCCCGCAGTTGCCCGACCGTTAAGCCGGTGTGAACTGGTGCCTCGCGGGCATCCGGCAACGACGTGAGCCCGCCCGCTAGGGTTGCGGGAAAGCCACCCACCGAGAGGTCACGAGTGCCGCACCTCACCGTCGACTACGCCGCGCCCCTCGCCGGTTCGCTCGACCCGCGCGCCTTCGGCCTGGAGCTGCACGCCGTCGTCGAGGCCACCACCGGTGCCACCACCGCCGCGTGCAAGACCCGCTTCCGGCAGATCGAGCACAGCGTCATCGCCGACGCGGCCGGTGCCGCCGAGCACACCGACATGGTCCACATCGAGATCCGGCTGCTCGCCGGGCGTACCGCGGAGGTGAAGGCACGGCTGGCCGACGCCGTCCTGGAACTCACCACCCGCTCCCTGACCCCGGACACCGGCCGCATCCTGGACGTCTCCGTCCACGTGGCGGACCTCGACCGGGAGACCTACCGCGCCGCACGCACGGGGGAGCGGTCATGAGGTTCGGCCTGCTGGGCACCGGCCACTGGGCCGAGCACACCCACGCCGCCGCGCTCGCAGCCCACCCCGACGCGGAGTTCACCGGCGTCTGGGGGCGGCGCCCCGAGGCGGCCGAGGCGCTCGCCGAGCGGTACGGCGTGCGCCGCCACGACACCGTGGACGGCCTGCTCGCCGACTGCGACGCCGTGGCCGTCGCGCTGCCCCCCGACGTGCAGGCGCCGCTGGCGGTGCGCGCCGCCGAAGCAGGGCGGCACCTCCTGCTCGACAAGCCGCTCGCCACCACCGTCGACGGCGCCCGCGCGGTGGCCGACGCGGTGACGCGCTCCGGCGTGCGCTCGGTGGTGTTCTTCACCCTGCGCTTCGCCCCTGCCAGCGCGCGCTGGATCGCCGAGCAGACGGTGACCGGCGGCTGGACCCTGGGCCGGGCCGACTGGTTCTCACCGGTGTTCGGCGGCTCCGACTCCCCGTACGCGGCGTCCCCCTGGCGGCGCGAGAAGGGGGCCCTGTGGGACATCGGCCCGCACGCGCTGTCGGTGCTGCTGCCGGTGCTAGGCGACCTCGCAGGGACGGGCGACACAGGGACGGGCGACGCCCGGCTGGCTGACGCGGTGACGGCGGTCCGCGGCCCCGGCGACACCGTGCACCTGGTGCTGCGGCACGAGGGCGGGGCGTCCAGCACGGTCCTGGTCAGCCACTCGGTGCCGACCGCCGCCGCCGGGGTCGCCGCCGAGCTGCGCGGCAGCGCCGGCGTCGTGGCCCTGCCCGAACGGGAGGAGCCGGCGGCGGTCGCCCACGGCCGGGCCGTGGACGCCCTGCTGTCCGGCGAGCCGCACCCCTGCGACGTGCGGTTCGCGCTGCGCGTCACCGAGATCCTGGCCGCCGCGGAAGCGCGGCTCGACGCCTGACACCCGACGTCCGGCGGCGGCCCCGCCCCCGCGGGGGCCGGACCGCTGCCGGACGGGCCGGGTCAGTACACGTTGACGCCGTAGGCGGCCAGGGCCTCCGTCACCGGCTGGAAGACGGCGCCACCGACACCGTTGACGCAGCTGCCGGTGCCACCGGAGTGGATGCCGAGCGCGACGTTGCCGCTGAAGTGGGCGCCGCCGCTGTCGCCGCCCGCCGAGCACAGGTTGGTGCGGACCATGCCGTAGACGATGTTCCCGTTGCCGTAGTTGACGGTGACGTTGGTGGCCTGGACCGTCCCGGACGTCACGCCGGTCGTGCTGCCGCTCTTGCGGATGGACTGCCCGACGACCGGGTCGGCCGCCCGGGCGATGTCCTGGAACGAGCCGTTGTACAGGTTGACGCGGCCGGGGGCCTGGGAGTTGTCGGTGTACCGGACGATGCCGTAGTCGTTGTTCGGGAAGCTGGTGCCCGTCCGGACGCCGATGTTGTGACCGCCCTGCGAGGCCTGCCAGTTGGCGGAGATGTTGGTGCAGTGGCCTGCGGTCAGGAAGTACCTGACGCCGTCCCGTGCCACGTTGAAGGCGGCCGAGCAGCGGCTGCCGCCCGCCCAGACGGCGTCACCGCCGTTGACCTCGCTGCTGTAGGTCCCCTCCACGCGGGTCAGCCGCGCGGCGTCGCCGAGTCCGGTCACCACCCGGTCCAGCTGGGCCAGTTCGTGCGCGGAGACCGACTCGTCGGCGTGCACCTCCACCCGGTTGGTCACCGGGTCCACGCCCCAGGACGTCCCGGGTATCGACGCCTTCGACTCCAGCGTGTCGACAGCGGCGTCCAGCTCGGCCGCGTCGCGGGACACCCGTCTGGGGGCCGCCCCCGCCGCGCGGACCTGGCGCTCGGCGGCGGCGTCGGTGACGTTGACCGTCAACTCGCCCGTGCGGGGGTGGAGATACGCCCCGGTGGTGCGCTCGCCGAGGGCCTTCTCCAGTCCGGCGGCGGTCCGCAGCCCGTCCGCCGTGGCGGACTGGCCCGGTGCGGGTTCGGCGGCCTCGCCGGCCCAGGCGGTACCGGCCGTCACCGGCAGCAGCGCGAGGGCCGCGGTCAGCGCGACGACGGTGAGCGGCCGGCGGCGGCCATGCGGGCGTGCGGGGGTGGAAAACGTCATGGGGGGTCCTCCCAGGGAGACCGGAAAGCAGACAACCAGGCCAAAGGGCCAGGTGGTGGGGGGTGCGCCGTTCCTCGGACCCGCAGCGGGCTCGGACCCGCGAGGGGCTCGTACCTGAGGGGCTCGGACCTGATGGGGGGACGGCCCGCCACGCCGGCCAGGGCGTGCGCGGTGCCGCTGCTGGTACGCATATCTAGCGGATGCGCTGATCATCGCGCAATAGCCCGTCCGGCCCGGCCCGTTCGTTGGAGCCCACCCGGGCGCGGTGCGGTCAGCGGACTGCTCGCGGCGGGCAGCACGAACGCCCCGGCCCGGCCGCTGCCGTCGCGGCAAGCGGGCCTCGGGCCGCCGCCGCACGCCCGCTCGTGCCCGAGCCGGAAGCGGATGCGCCCGCGAACCGCAAACGTGCCCACGCCGCCGACGGGAACCCGCCAACCGGAGCCGCGCCGCTTCCGGAGGCCCGCCATCCGGAGCGTGCCTCTTCCGGAGACCCGGCAACAGGCCCCGATCCGCTTCCAGAAACCGCCAACCGGCCCCGCGCCAACTGCTGGTGCCGCGCGCGGCGGAGCCGCCGGACCGGGAATCCGGTCCGGCGGCGGCCCCGCCGCGGCCCCGCGTACCTGCCGCGGGCCCGACCCCCCGTCAGCCCAGGGCCGCCACCCGCTCCCGGTAGCCGCGGACGGGTGCGGCGTCCCGGTACGGCTCCAGCCGGCGCTCGAACTCGCGCACGTACTCGTGCGCGCGGACCGACCGCATCTCCGCTGCCGCCTGCGCGGCCTCCGCGCCCAGTGCGCACGCCTGCTCGATCTCGCCCAGCCCCAGCCGGGCCGTGGCCAGCACCACCCGGCAGAAGAGCCGGCTGCGTGCGTAGCCGGCACCGCGCAGGTGCAGCGAGCGTTCCGCGTACTGGGCCGCCGTCCGGTACTGCTGGAGATCCCGGTGGCAGTGCCCGAACTCGTCGGCGAGCTGCGCCTCGTCGAAGAAGCGGGCCCAGGGCGGCGTCTCCTCGCCGGGCCGGGCCGCCTCCAGTGCCCGTTCCGCCCGCGCCAGCGACGCCGTGCAGGCCCGCACCTCGCCCAGCACCCCGTGGCCGCGCGCCTCGGCGGCGTGCAGCAGCGCCTGGAGGACCGGCGGCGCGGACGCCCCCACGCCCTGCTGCGCCACCCGGGCAAGCTGCACCGCCTCCCGGCCGTGGCCCAGGTAGACGGCCTGGCGGCTCATCGTCACCAGCACGTAGCTGCCGTAGGCCCGTTCACCGGCGGCCTGGGACAGCCGCAGTGCCTGCACGAAGTACCGCTGCGCCAGCCCGTGCGCGGCGATGTCGTACGCCGTCCACCCGGCCAGCCGCGTCAGGTCCGCGGCCGCTGCGAACAGCCGGCGCCCGGCCTGCTCGCCGTAGCTGCCGCGCAGCATCGGCTCCGCCTCGTGCTCCAGGTAGCGCACCAGCGCCTGCCGGGCGTGGCCGCCCCCGTAGGCGTGGTCCAGGGTGCGGAACAGCTCGGCCACCGAGCGCAAGGCGGTGATGTCACCGCCGGACACCCGCTGGCCCGCGGTGCGCTCGACCAGTTCGGCCGGGTCCGTGCGCACCCGGGAAGCCAGCGGGCCCCGGCCCTGCAGCGGCACGCGGTGCGCTTCCGGAGGCTCACCCCTGGCGACCCGCTCGTCGGCGCGGCCGATCAGCCAGTCGCGGCTGGGCACCACCAGACCGGCCGGGGTGAACGCGATCTTGCGCAGCTCGGCGTGGCTCCCGGAGTCCTTGCGCCACAGGCCGCCCACGATGTCCACGGCCTCCGCCGGGCTCGCGGCGAACTCAAGACCGGCGTACACCGGGGCGCAGGCGTCCAGGCCGAGGTCCTGGGCGGTGAGCCGGCGGCCGAGCCGGCGGGTGAACACCTCGGCGATGAGCGCGGGAGTGGTGCCCCGCGGCTGCTGACCGCGCAGCCAGCGGGTGACGGACGTCTTGTCGTACCGCAGGTCCAGACCGTGTTCCAGACCGAGCTGGTCCACTCTCCGCGCCAGCCCGGCGTTGGAGAAGCCCGCCTCGGCGATGAGGGCGGCGAGCTGACGGTTGGGACTGCGTTGCTGGGAGGGGCGGCTCCCGGGTCGTTCCGACGACATCAGTTGTGCGGTCTCCTGCCTGTCGGCTTGGGACAGACGCCAGGGCGCCCTTTTGGAACGGCGTGAATGTAGCGGTCGTTTCGGTGTTCTCCGCCACATCGGGCCGGTATTCATCCATTCGTGTGAGGGCGCGCGGACCCGCACGCGCCTGCGTACCGGTGGCCGGACGGTCGTACAGTGGCTGCCAGGGGCGTCCGGAGCGGGTCCGGGAGCCCCTGGCAGCCACTACCGCCGCACCCCGGTGCGGTGGCGGCACGCGGGCGCCACGCCGGGCGGGCCGCAGCGGTGGCGCACACCGGCCGGGACGCCCGGGCGGGGAGGTCGCGAACGCCGGGACGGCCGACAGGGCCGGGCCGGCCGGGAAGGGAAGCCGCCGTGAGCGAGCTGCGCTTTGTCCGAATGGGCTTCGGTGACGAGGCGGTGGAGTACAACGCCGCCTGGCAGCGGCAGCGCGAGGTGCACGCGGCCCGCTTCGCCGACGAGGTCGAGGACACCTGCCTGCTGCTGGAGCACCAGGCGGTCTACACCGCCGGCCGGCGCACCGAGGACAGCGAGCGCCCCCTGGACGGCACCCCGGTCGTGGACGTGGACCGCGGCGGCAAGATCACCTGGCACGGACCGGGCCAGCTCGTCGGCTACCCCATCCTCAAGCTGCCGCGCCCGGTCGACGTCGTCGCACACGTCCGCCGCCTGGAAGAGGCACTGATCCGCACCTGCGCCGACTTCGGCCTGGAGACCAGCCGCATCGAGGGCCGCAGCGGCGTCTGGGTGCTCGGCGACCCGCTGGCCGCGCGCCCCTCGCTGGGCGGCCTCTCCCTCGACTTCGCCCCGCGCCCCGACGACGAGGAGTTCGACGCCCGGCTGATGGGCCCCGAGTACGCGCCGTCCAACGCCGGCCAGCGCGGCGAGGACCGCAAGCTCGCCGCGATCGGCATCCGGGTCGCCAAGGGCGTCACCATGCACGGCTTCGCGCTGAACTGCGACCCGGACAACACCTCCTTCGACCGCATCGTGCCGTGCGGCATCCGCGACGCGGGCGTCACCTCGCTCAGCGGCGAACTGGGCCGGGACGTGCCCGTCACCGAGGTGCTCCCCGTCGTCGAGAAGCACCTCGAAGCGGTACTCGGCGCAACGGCGCCACTGCCCCGGGCGGTCTGAGGAGGGCACGGCCCGCCTTGCTTCCCTCGGGTACCGGGGGTGGAGGGGCGGGAGGCAGGTGGGCGTACCCTGGGATGCGCCGAAGAATCAAAAGTTTGAGGAGCCGGACGTGTCCGCTGTCGCACCCGACGGTCGAAAGATGCTCCGCCTGGAGGTCCGCAACAGTCAGACCCCCATCGAGCGCAAGCCGGAGTGGATCAAGACCCGGGCCAAGATGGGCCCGGAGTACAACGCGCTCCAGAGCCTGGTCAAGCGCGAGGGTCTGCACACGGTCTGCCAGGAGGCCGGCTGCCCCAACATCTTCGAATGCTGGGAGGACCGCGAGGCGACGTTCCTCATCGGCGGTGAGCAGTGCACCCGCCGTTGCGACTTCTGCCAGATCGACACCGGCAAGCCCGCGGAACTCGACCGGGACGAGCCCCGCCGCGTGGCGGAGTCCGTCGAGCAGATGGAGCTGCGCTACGCCACCATCACCGGCGTCGCCCGCGACGACCTCGACGACGGCGGCTCGTGGCTCTACGCCGAGACCGTGCGCCAGATCCACCAGCGCATGCCCGACACGGGCGTGGAGCTGCTCATCCCGGACTTCAACGCCGTGCCCGAGCAGCTCGCCGAGGTGTTCTCCTCGCGACCCGAGGTGCTGGCCCACAACGTCGAGACGGTGCCGCGGATCTTCAAGCGCATCCGCCCCGCCTTCCGCTACGAGCGGTCCCTCGAAGTCATCACCCGGGCCCGCGAGGCCGGCCTGGTGACGAAGTCCAACCTGATCCTCGGCATGGGCGAGACCCGCGAGGAGGTCAGCCAGGCCCTGCAGGACCTGCACGACGCAGGTTGCGAGCTCATCACGATCACGCAGTACCTGCGGCCCACCCCCCGGCACCACCCCGTCGAGCGCTGGGTCAAGCCGCACGAGTTCGTCGAGCTCCAGGAGGAGGCCGAGGAGATGGGCTACGCGGGCGTCATGTCCGGCCCGCTCGTCCGCTCGTCCTACCGGGCCGGCCGGCTGTACCAGCAGGCCGTCGAACGGCGCCGGGCCACCGACGCCGCGTGAGATGTGTCTCAAAGGGTTTGACCGATTTTGACCCGGCGGTCATGCGGTGGTAACACCTTTCGGTGACGATGTTCTCACACACCGCTCATGTCATCCGAGGGGACAAGACCATGCAGGCTGCCGCCCCCGTACGCCCGACTCTCGCCGACGCGCTGCGCACGTTGGAGGGAGTCCTGCTGCGGACCGGTCAGAGCACTGCCCGGCGCAACGCGTGGACGGCGGTCCTGGAGGACCGCCGCCGCGCCAAGGACCGCGTCGAGACCGAGCACGTCCTGGAGGCCGCGGCTGAAGCCGCTTCCGTCGCCACGTAAACTCCCCGTATGGCGCGGAAGGAAAAATCCGAGAATCCGGGGCGGCTCAAGCAGATCGCCCTGACGTACAAGATGGCCCGGCGGTCCGATCGGTGGCTCGGGTTCATCCTGGCCGGCGTGGGGCTGGTCACCTTCGGCGTGGTCCTCGGGATCGGCTTCCTCGTCGGGCACCCCATCTACCTGGGCATCCTCGGCTTCCTGCTGGCCTTCCTCGCTGTGGCGATCATCTTCGGCCGCCGCGCCGAGCGGGCCGCCTTCGGGCAGATGGAAGGACAGCCGGGAGCGGCGGCGGCCGTGCTGGACAACATCGGCAGGGGCTGGTCGGTCACGCCGGCCGTCGCGATGAACCGCCAGCAGGACGTGGTCCACCGGGCGGTGGGCAAGCCCGGCGTGGTCCTGGTCGCCGAAGGCAACCCGAACCGGCTGCGGGGCCTGCTGGCCTCCGAGAAGCGCAAGATGGCGCGCGTCCTGGGAGACATCCCCGTGCACGACCTGATCGTCGGCAACGACGAGGGCCAGGTGCCGCTGAGCAAGCTGCGCAGCACCATCGTGAAGAAGCGGCGGGTCCTGCCCGGCTCGCAGGTCACCCAGGTGAACGACCGCCTCCGGGCGATGGGGGACCTGATGAAGAACATGCCGCTGCCCAAGGGGCCCATGCCCAAGGGCATGCGCATGCCGAAGGGCCCCACCGGCCGCTGACCGCCGCACGGCTCCCCAGCGGAGCCCCGCCGCGCCGACGCACGGCCGCGCTCCCGGGCTGCACCCGCTGTATCCGGCTGAGCCCGTTGCCCCCGCTGCGTCCGTCGTATACGGCAAGCGCCAGAACCGAGCACGCTCTGCGGGCCGGACCCTCGTACCGGGGTCCGGCCCGCAGAGCGTGAGCGATGGGGGGCGTGCGGTGCAGCTGCGGGGCTGCTTCCGCGGCGGACCCCGCGCCTCACTCCGTCGGCGGTACGGGAGGCCTCATTGAGCGTGTCGGCCGACGACCACCCGCCCAGCGCAACGCGGGGGAGGGGCGGGAGATGCGGGTCGCACCGCGCGTCGCACGCCGGCGGATTCGGTGGCGGGGCGCGGCCCGACCCCGTCAGCTGGTGCGGATCTGCACCGCGCCGGAGAGGCGGTCGTGCAGGCCGCGGGTGTCGCGGTCCCAGATGAGCGCGGGCAGCGCGAGCGTCAGCAGAACCGTTCGCACCAGCACCCGCGGCACCGTCAGTCGGCCGCCCGCGGCCGACACCACCCGCAGCCGCATCAGGCGCTTCCCCGGCGTGAAGCCGAGCGTGCCGACGGTCAGGAAGACCATGACGCCGAACACCAGCAGCGCCCAGTTCCCGGCGCTCTGCATGGTGCCGTCCGACAGCAGCGCGCGGGCGATGAGTACGCAGAGCAGCCAGTCGATGAGAATGGCGGCGACCCGCCGCCCCAGCGGGGCGATGGAACCGGGGCCCTCCTCCGGCAGCCCCAGCCGCTCACCGCGGTAGCCGAACTCGGCGCCCATGCCCTCGGCCGCCGCGCGGGGGCCGGAGAGCCGCGATCCCATTGCCTGCCTGTTGTCCACCCGACCACGGTATCGCGAGTCGAACAGCGGACGTCAGCGGCCGAACGTATGCGGGCGCGCCCCACAGTCTCCGAAGAGGCCGCAGCGGGCCGCGTCCGGTTAACATCGGCGAAACAATTGGGTCATGCTCGAGAAATCCCCCATGCCTAGGGTCGAGCCAGCGGACCACCGCACTGGGCTGCGATCTTGAGATGCAATCCCGTCCCCTCGCGGCGGGACTAGGAGGACTTGGATGTTCCAGAACGCCGACGAGGCCAAGAAGTACATGGCGGACAACGACGTGAAGTTCGTCGACGTCCGCTTCTGCGACCTGCCGGGCATCATGCAGCACTTCACGGTGCCGGCCGCGGCCTTCGACCCGACCGAGAACCTGATGTTCGACGGCTCGTCGATCCGGGGTTTCCAGGCGATCCACGAGTCGGACATGGCGCTGGTCCCCGACCTCTCGACCGCCCGCGTGGACGCGTTCCGCCGCGACAAGACCGTCAACATCAACTTCTTCATCCACGACCCGATCACCGGCGAGCAGTACAGCCGTGACCCGCGGAACGTGGCGAAGAAGGCCGAGGCCTACCTCGCGTCGTCCGGCATCGCCGACACCGCGTACTTCGGCCCCGAGGCCGAGTTCTACGTGTTCGACGACGTCCGCTTCGAGACCAAGGCGAACGCCGGCTACTACCACATCGACTCCGAGGCCGGCGCCTGGAACACCGGTGCCATCGAGGACGGCGGCAACCGCGGCTACAAGGTCCGCTACAAGGGCGGCTACTTCCCCGCCCCGCCCGTCGACCACTTCGCCGACCTGCGCGCCGAGATCAGCCTGGAGCTGGCCAAGGCCGGCCTGGAGGTCGAGCGCCAGCACCACGAGGTGGGCACCGCCGGCCAGGCCGAGATCAACTACAAGTTCAACACGCTGCTGGCCGCGGCCGACGACCTGATGCTCTTCAAGTACATCGTGAAGAACGTCACCTGGCGCAACGGCAAGACCGCGACCTTCATGCCCAAGCCGATCTTCGGTGACAACGGCTCCGGCATGCACGTCCACCAGTCGCTGTGGACCGGCGGCTCCCCGCTGTTCTACGACGAGCAGGGCTACGCCGGCCTGTCGGACACGGCCCGCTACTACATCGGCGGCATCCTCAAGCACGCCCCGTCGCTGCTGGCCTTCACCAACCCGACGGTGAACTCCTACCACCGCCTGGTGCCCGGCTTCGAGGCCCCGGTGAACATGGTCTACTCGCAGCGCAACCGCTCCGCCGCGATCCGCATCCCGATCACCGGTGCGAACCCGAAGGCCAAGCGCATCGAGTTCCGTGCGCCCGACCCGTCCTCCAACCCCTACCTGGCGTTCTCCGCGCTGCTGATGGCGGGCCTGGACGGCATCAAGAACAAGATCGAGCCCGCCGAGCCGGTCGACAAGGACCTCTACGAGCTGGCCCCCGAGGAGCACGCCAACGTGCCCCAGGTGCCCACCTCGCTGCCCGCGGTCCTGGAGGCCCTGGAGGCCGACAACGAGTACCTGCAGGCCGGCGGCGTCTTCACCTCCGACCTGATCGAGACCTGGATCGACTACAAGCGCACCCACGAGATCGCCCCGATGCAGCTCCGCCCGCACCCCCACGAGTTCGAGCTGTACTTCGACATCTGAGGTCGCCGCAGGTCAGAGCGGGTTTCCGCTCTCCTGAGCCGTCTGTGGGCCGTCGGCCGTGTTCTTCCCGCCAGGGAAGGCACGGCCGTCGGCGTTCTCGCCTTCTCCCCGCCGCAGCTTGCAGCGGGGACCGGGCGAGTCCGGCAGGTCAAGGGTGCATGCGGGCGCCCTTGAGTGACTTGTCGACTGCGTTGCGCGGGCCGTGGACGGCGATGCCCACCAGGTCGAGCTGGTCGCCGGGCAGGGCCCGCACCTCGGCGCGGTTGTCCCGGTCGTTGCCGGTGGCGAACAGGCCGGAGGTGAACACCGAGCACAGCAGCGCCCTGGCGACAGCGCGCCGGTGCGCCGCGGCAAGCGTCTCCTTCGTCCCCTCGAGGACGAGGACGGGCTGGCGGAACATCGGCAGGTAGGCCGTGCCGTCGGCGTCCGCGTACGACTCGCCGATCAGCTCGGGCAGTTCGGTGCCGAGGCCACTGACCAGGAACGCGGTGACGTTCAGCCGCTGCCAGGTCTCCAGGTCCTCGCGGAGCAGAACAGCGATCTTGGTGTCGAAGCGGATGGTAACGGGGTCGGTCGTCATGCCCTCGGTCGTCATGCCCTGAGACTGGCGGACCGTCCGCAGCGCCGTCTTGTACATTCCTTGCATGGTGGGCCGGCAGCATGTTTCCGCTTGGCGCCCGCAGGTGGCGGGCGTGGTGGAGGTCTTCCACGCCCACTTCACCGAGCACGCCTACCCCATGCACGTGCACGACGTGTGGACGCTGCTCATCGTGGACGACGGCGCGGTCCGCTACGACCTCGACCGCCACGAGCGCGGCACCCCCGGCGACACCGTGTCGCTGCTTCCACCTCAGGTCCCGCACAACGGCTCACCCGCCACCTCGAGCGGTTTCCGCAAGCGGGTCCTCTACCTGGACCTGACCCAGCTGGACGAGACGTTCATCGGCCCGGCGGTGGACGGGCCCGACCTCGTCGACCCGCTGCTGCGCCGCCGCGTCGCTCAGCTCCACTCCGCGCTCGCCGAGGGCGGAGACGCCCTGGAGGCGCAGAGCCGCCTCGCCCTGATCAGCGAGCGACTCCGCGGCCACCTGCGCCCGCATCCCGTCGGAGGACCGTCGACACCCGAGCGCGGGGTGGCCCACGGGCTGCGGGACCTGCTCGACGAGCGGCTGTTCGGGGGCGTGACCCTGGACGAGGCCGCGGCGCTGCTGCACACTCATCCAGCACATCTGGTCCGCGCGTTCAGCGGCACTTTCGGCATTGCGCCGCACCAGTACCTGACAGCCCGCCGGGTGGAGCGCGCCCGGCGGCTGCTGCTCGACGGGCGGTCCGCGGCGGAGGCGGCGACCGCGTCCGGCTTCTACGACCAGGCGCACCTGAGCCGCCACTTCAGACGCCACGTGGGCACCACCCCCGGTCGCTACGCCCGCGGCGGGACTGCGCGGGCGTAGTCGCCGGGCGACGTCATCAGGAGGTGGGGGACTGGTTGTGGTCGGCCGCGTAGGCTGCGAAGACCTCTCTGGGGGGTGCATCGAGGTGCAGGAACTCGTCGGACAGCACCTCCGCGAGCAGTTCCAGCGCCTCGGACAGCATGGCGGCGCTCAGCCGCACGTCGGCCCGGGACGACTCCAGACCCTCCTCGGCGAGGTCGGCCGCGTAGTCCAGGACGGGGGCCAGCGAGGAGCCGTCCTCACTGTCGTGGAAGTAGTACGTCACCTGGTGCTGGCGGAGGTCGACGCGCACCTCGGTGATCTGCTCGGCCAGTTCCGCGTAGAGGCTCGCCGCCATGCCGGGGTCCAGTTGCCCGGCCGAGCGCACCGCGCGCCGCAGGGACACCAGCCGCAACGCCAGCACGCGGCGCCGGGTCAGCGCCGGATGCACCTGGCCGTTCCAGGACACGAACACCGTCAGCAGGAGGAACCCGATCAGCGCCTGTACCGGCACGGCGACCCGCAGCCAGCCCTCGCTGGGCACGATGTCGCCGAAACCGAGCGTGGCCACGGCGACCAGCGAGAAGTAGAGGCTGTCCAGAAAGTCGACCCGATCTGCCGGGCGCAGGTCCTCGGTGAAGGTGAAGGCGTCGGGCATGTGCGGCAGGTAGACCAGAGCCCAGCCGAACGCCACCAGCGCCGTCCACAGCAGGACGACCACCAGCATCGCCAGCGGGCCGACCGCCAGGGCGAAGCGACGGCGCAGGCGCAGCAGGCGACTCAGCCGCCACAGCGTCGACACCACCAGGTTGCTGAGCGCGCCGCGTCCCACCGGGTGCCAGAGGGTGTGGAAGACGTCCCGCAGCGCCAGCAGCACCAGGACACCGCCCGCCGCCGTGATGAGCCAGCCCATGCCGAGTCCCCTTCTGCCTGTCTGCCTTACCGCCCTCCCGCCTTTCCGCCTGCGCGGCTGCGGCGGTGTGTCTGCCTGCCGGAGGCGGACCACCTGCGCTCCGGGCGGCCGTGCCTCCGCCGTCTACCTCCCCGACGCCACCCGAAACACCGGCCGACCAGCGGGCGCCGGACGGACAGGGCGCAGGTCACCGGACGCCGGGCCTCGGCGTGCGGACCCGGACCCCCGAGCCCCGGCTCATGGCTTCGAACCCCGGTTCGCGGGCTGCCGGGAAGCGGCCGCTACCCTCGGGCGCCATGGCACCCGACCACCCGGACCGCGTCGCGGGCATGCCGCTCGCTCTTGACCTGGACCACGAGGACGACGCCAGCCGGCCGGCTCCTCCGCTGCACCTGCGACTGACCCGCGCACTGCGCTCGGCCGTGGTCGGCGGACGGTTCGCACCGGGCAGCGCGCTGCCGCCCAGCCGGCTGCTGGCGGCGGACCTGGGCTGTTCGCGCTGGGTGGTCACGGAGGCGTACTCCCAGCTCATCGCCGAGGGCTATCTGGAGGCCCGCAGCGGCTCAGCCACCAGGGTGCGGCTGGGCGCGGCAGCCGAAGCAGGTCCTGGCAGAGCCGTGCGCGCCCCCGACCGGCTCCCGTCGTTCGACCTGCTGCCCGGCCTACCGGATCTGAGTGCCTTCCCGCGAAAGCGGTGGGCTGACGCCGTACGGGCGGCAGTCGGGTCCATACCGTCTGCCGCACTGGGCTACCCCGAAGCCGCCGGTCACCCCCGGCTGAGGGAGGGGTTGGCCGCGCACCTGGTCCGCGCTCGCGGAGCAGCCCTGACAGCTGATCACCTCCTGGTGTGCGGCGGTACGTCCGACGGTGTCGCCCGTCTGTGCCGCACCCTGCGAGCGGAGGGCCACACGGAGGTCGCGGTGGAGGACCCGGGCTGGCCCCGGCTGAGCGCGGTCGTCGCCGCGTCGGGTCTGCGGCCGGTGCCCGTGCCGCTGGACGAGCAGGGGCTGCGGGTCGACCTGCTGGCGCAGCTGCCGGGCGTGCGGGCGGCCATCGTGGCGCCGGCTCACCAGTTCCCGACCGGAGTCGTGCTGTCGTCACCGCGCCGCGCCGCGCTGATCGACTGGGCGCGCCGCGTCGACGGGCTTGTCCTGGAGGACGACTACGACGCCGAGTTCCGCTACGACCGCCGCCCGGTGGGCGTGATGCAGGGCATGGACCCGGGCCGGGTGGCGCTGCTCGGTTCCGTCAGCAAGACGCTCTCGCCGTCACTGCGGATCGGCTGGCTGGCGGCACCGGCGCGCTGGGCGGACCGGGTGGCCGCCGACGAAGGCGCGCCCATGCCACCGCCTGTCATCGACCAGGAGGCACTGGCCGAGTTCCTCGCGGCGGGCTCCTACGAGCGGCACCTGAGGGCCTCGCGCCTGCGCTACCGCCGCCGCCGGGACGTCCTGGTCCGGGAGATCGACCGACTGCTGCCGGAACACCGGGTGTCCGGGGCGGCAGCCGGATTCCATCTGATGCTGCACCTGGTGGACTGCCCGGCCACCGAGGTGGTGAAAGCGGCAGCCCGGCGCGATGTGCGGCTCGTGGCGCTCGAACGCTACCGGGCGGGCGGCGGTCCGGTCGGGGACGTGCTGGTCCTCGGCTACGGCAACCTCGCCGACACGGCCGTCCCCGGCGCCGTCCAGCGCCTCGCCGAGGCCGTGGAAGCCGTGCGCGCAGGGCGAGGGGGACGGATGGACTGATGCCCCGTCAGTTGTTCCTTCTGCGTCGGAGGAGAAGGAACGCCGTGGCCAGCAGGGCGACGGCTCCGCCGACCGCGAGGGGGAGTACCAGGCCGTATCCGTCCGCAGAGGTACTGGTTGCGGTGCGTTCGCTGGCTGTGTGACCCGCTGCCTCCTGCGTTGGTGATGGCGAAGGCGAGGGAGGCGTCGGCTTGATGCTGTGAGGGTCCAGGAGGGGATTGATATCGGGGTCGCCGGGCTCGCCCTTGTCCTCGAGAAGGACCACGCGGGGGCGGACTGCGCCGTAGCCGACGAATTTGCTTGGTACTTCCTGCCCCTTGGGAACTCCGGCTGTCTGCAGCATGACCCGCATCACCTGGTTGGCGTTCCATTCGGGATGCTTCGACCAGATCAGTGCAGCTGCTCCGGAGGCAAGGGCCGCAGCGTTGCTCGTGCCTTCATTCAGGCAGTACCGGGAGAACGTATTGTCGCACCACCCGGGAACATCGGAACCAGGTGCAGTGAGTACCACATAGCCGTCCTGTGAGTACTTAGCGACATCTTGGGATTGCTCGCTTCCAGCGACTGCGGCTACGTTCTTGGATGCCGCCGGATAGGCGGCAAGATCCTTCCCCTGCCCTTCGTTGCCCGCAGCCGCAAACATCAGCTTCCCCCTGCTTGCCGCGTAGTCAAGCGCGTCTTTGAAGTCTTGACGCAAGAGCGCTCGAATAGACATGCTGATGATTTGGGCCTCGCTGTCGGCTGCCGCTCGTACAGCCTCCGCAACCGTGTACTCATCACTATTGGATTGCCCGTCTCCTGGCTGCTCCTTAAAATCACCAAGAGGGACCCGGATTGGAAGAATCTTTGCTCCCGGAGCAAGCCCCTGGATGCCACCGTTCCGTCCGGTGCCCGCGATCAGTTCCGCCATGCTGGTGCCGTGACCGTTGAGGTCCTGGAAGGCCTTGGAGTTGATCTCCGGCGCGGTCAGGTCGACCTGACCGCGAAGCGCGTCGGTAGCGGGGTTCACGCCGCTGTCGATCACTGCGACGGTGACGCCCTGCCCAGTGCTGACCTCCCACATCTGCTCCGCCTGCATGGGGTCGAGGTACCACTGCTTCTTCCGAACGTCCTCCGCGTGCGCCGGAGGCGCAGTGCCCGCAAGGCAGATGTTCCAGGCCACGGCGACGGACAGTACGCTCACCACTCGACGCCAGCGCCAAGGCAGTCCGATTGGCTTATCCTCGCGCTCGACAGCGTTGATCGTCATCGTCACTCCGTCACCGGTGGAACGCTGTCGCGCTGACCCGTCCACGTCTCTTCGTCTTCGGTCAGGTAGTGGGGACGTCGGGAAGCGTCGCTGGGGCGCTCAGCGGACCCCGATGGTGCGTTGCGAGGCGCCACCGTGGCGCTGGGCCCCGCAAGTAGACCCCTACCTCCCTGTGTGAACGGCTGCGCGGTGCGTCCTGCCTGGGTGCCGTGATGAGGGCGGGGGCCGCCGACGACGCCGCCGGTCTCACCGGCGAGGCGCCGGGCTTGACCGTGGCCTCCGGGGTTGCTGGGTGCCACTCCGCCAGAAGGGGTTGCCACCCCTCGTCCCATCGGCGCGGAATCTCCCCCGATTACCGTTCCTCGCGGCAGCCTTGATGAGGAAGGCGTGTTCGCCTGGCTCGGCGTGCCACCGAGAATCCCCTCGGGCCGCGCACCTCGGATGGGCGACGCGGAGGTGATCGAACGGGCCGGAGCACCTTGCGGCACCGAAGACCCGCCCGGCCCGAAGCGCCCGGAGACGCCGCTGGGACTGGCACCTGTGACCTGGCTACGCCCACTTACCGTTGGGGCGGTGCCGCTTCGGGATCCCCCCATCCCCCTTGCTACGCGCCCCACACCGCTGGGGATAATGCCCGGCAGAGACGCGATCCCACCACTGTTGGTGGGGTTGGGCAGAGGGGTTCCAGGGGAACGCGACGCCGACTCGGAAGCGGCGGGCAACGCAACCGTACTGTTCAAGTCGGTACCTATCGACCGCTCCGGGGGCCCGCTGGCAAGCTGTTCCTCACTACGAAGAAGCCCGGCGGCCGGTGGGCTGCTCTCCTCCCCTCGCCCGGCGTTGCCTGTCTGGCGCAACGTTCCAACGTCACCGCTACCACCTCCTGCCGCCACCGGAGACGAAGATGAACCGTTGCCTCCACTCCAGGTGTAGCCGTCATTCTTGGGCTCCGGCACTCCCACGTCGGGCATGGGGCCGAAGGTGGGTTGTTGCTGGGCGGCCATGATG
>NZ_JASKMT010000070.1 GCF_030124175.1 Streptomyces sp. 549
TCCGGGTCGGGCACCGGTACCGCGGAGAGCAGTGCCTGCGTGTAGGGGTGCGTGGGGTGGTCGTAGATCTCGCTGTCGGTACCCAGTTCCACGATCTTTCCGAGGTACATGACGCCGACGCGGTCGGAGATGTGCCGGACGATGGACAGGTCGTGCGCGATGAACAGGTACGAGAGGTTGAACTCGGTCTGGAGTTTGTCCATCAGGTTGATCACCTGCGCCTGCACCGAGACGTCCAGCGCGGATACCGGCTCGTCGCAGATGATGATCTCCGGGTTCAGCGCCAGACCCCGTGCGATACCGATGCGCTGCCGCTGACCACCGGAGAACTGGTGCGGATACCGGTTGATGTACTCCGGATTCAGCCCCACCACATCCAGCAGATCCTGCACCTTCCGCCGCCGGTCGCCCTTCGGCGCCACCTCCGGATGGATCTCGTACGGCTCCCCGATGATGTCACCGACCGTCATCCGCGGATTCAACGACGTGTACGGGTCCTGGAACACCATCTGGATGTTCCGCCGCACCGCCTTCAACGCCCGACCCGAAAGCCGCGTGATGTCCTCACCCTTGTAAAGAATCGAACCCGACGTCGGCACCTCCAACGCCATCAACAGCTTCGCCACCGTCGACTTGCCGCAACCCGACTCCCCCACGATGCCCAGCGTCTC
>NZ_JASKMT010000071.1 GCF_030124175.1 Streptomyces sp. 549
CATCAACAGCTTCGCCACCGTCGACTTGCCGCAACCCGACTCCCCCACGATGCCCAGCGTCTCGCCCTGGTGCAGGTCGAAGGAGATGTCGTCGACGGCGCGGACCGCGCCGACCTGCTTCTTGAACAGGATGCCGCGGGTCAGCGGGAAGTGCTTCACCAGGTTGCGGACCTGGAGGATCGGCTCGCCGCGGGGCACGGGCTCGGCCGCGAGCGCTTCCACCGCTGCGACGTCCGCGGGGACGGAGTCGGAGACGGGTGCGTCCGACTGAGGTGACGTGTCCTGCTTCTTCAACTCAGCCATGGATCGTCTCCTTCCAGAAGTGGCAGGCGCTGCCGCGGCCCGTCAGGGGGGTGCCGTCGGGCTCGGTGACCTGGCGCAGCGGGGGCTCGTCGACCCGGCACACGTCCTGGGCGCGGACACAGCGCGGATTGAAGGCGCAGCCGGGCGGGACGTGGGCCATGTTGGGTGGCAGGCCCTTGATGGCGAAGAGTTCGTGGCCCTTCTGGTCAAGCCGCGGAATGGAGTCCAGCAGACCCCGCGTGTACGGATGCGCGGGACGCTTGTACAACTCGTGC
>NZ_JASKMT010000072.1 GCF_030124175.1 Streptomyces sp. 549
CATCAACAGCTTCGCCACCGTCGACTTGCCGCAACCCGACTCCCCCACGATGCCCAGCGTCTCCCCGGCGCTCAGGGTGAAGGAGACGCCGTCGACGGCTTTCACCCCTCCGATCTGCCGTTTGAAGACGATTCCACGGGTGAGCGGGAAGTGCTTGACCAGGTCCCGGACCTCCAGGATCGGCTCGCCTGCGGGCGCGGGTCGGCCGGGGGCGGCGAGGGTGTCCGGTTCAGTCACGGAGGGTCTCCTCCCAGAAGTGGCAGGCGCTGTGCCTGCCGGGCAGCTCGGCCCCGTCGGGCTCGGTGACCTGGTACAACGGCGGGTCCTCGGCGCGGCAGACGTCCCGGGCGCGCGGGCAGCGCGGATGGAACGGGCAGCCCGGCGGAATGCGCAGGAGGTTGGGTGGCAGGCCCTTGATGGCGAAGAGTTCGTGGCCCTTCTGGTCCAGGCGCGGAATGGAGTCCAGCAGACCCCGCGTGTACGGATGCGCGGGACGCTTGTACAACTCGTGC
>NZ_JASKMT010000008.1 GCF_030124175.1 Streptomyces sp. 549
GCAACGGGTAGGGAGCTTCGTACGTCACGGCCCTACAGCCACCCGATCGGGGCACGATCGGAAGAGCTCAATGGGTGGGGCCGTTGGAGGATGAAGGGTACCGGGTCCACTCGCTGGCTGAAGAGGTCCTCGCGGCGATGGGAGGGCTTTCGGTCGAACCAATCAATCGAGTTGGTCCAAACTTCAGCAATGATGAACCCTTAAAATTCGACCCCATTTTGGCTGGAGCGGGGCAGCGTGCTATGGCCATGGAGGTGGAAGCTGTCCTCGGCGGGAAGTACTTTCCCATCGGTGAGTGGCTCAGCTACTCAAGCGTCTTCATGGAGGCCGGAGGACGGGTGGTTGCTGCTGGCTTGGGCTGGATTCGGGAGCTCGGTACAACCTTTGAAGAGTCATTGGAACTGGCGATCGGAGCGAATCGCCGCTTGACCTGTCTGCACACTGATCCGGGACTCGCCCCTTGGCCCGCCAACTGAGATCTTGATTGCCTGCGCGGAGGTCGGCGCTGCGGCGGCGGATCGACAGCGAAGGTCCGGTTACGCCCTACCGGCAGCTCGCTGCGATCCTCGACGCGCGGATCGCCCGTGGTGACTGGAAGGTGGACCGCGCCATCCCGTCGGAGGCCCAATGGGCGTGCTCTACTTCGTGCCGCAGCGGGGCTCCTTCGTCGCCCGGGGGCGGCCCGCCCGTCCGACGCGCCGGCCCCGGGGCCGGAATCCGGCGAGTCGTGACGGGTGGGCCTGTACGGCCCCGGGGTGTCAGTGGGCGGCCTTAGACTTCGGAGCTGCCCCTGAAGAACTTGCGCCGGAGGTGGCTCAGCCCGTGACCGACAAGCCGTTCACGCATCTGCACGTGCACACTCAGTACTCGCTGCTGGACGGCGCGGCCCGCCTGAAGGACATGTTCAACGCGTGCGGCGAGATGGAGATGTCGCACATCGCCATGACGGACCACGGCAACCTGCACGGCGCCTACGACTTCTTCCACCAGGCGCAGGGTGCGGGCATCGTGCCCATCGTGGGCATCGAGGCCTACCTGGCCCCGGAGTCGCGGCGGTTCACCCGGCCGGTGAAGTGGGGCGCCCCGCACCAGAAGCGGGACGACGTCTCCGGTAACGGCGCCTACACCCACATGACCATGTGGGCCCGCAACCGGGACGGGCTGCACAACCTCTTCCGGGCCCAGTCGCGCGCCAGCCTGGAGGGTTTCTTCCGCAAACCGCGCATGGACCGCGAGCTGCTCGCCGAGTACGCCGACGGCCTGATGGCCACCACCGGCTGCCCCTCCGGTGAGGTTTCCACCAAGATCCGGCTCGGCATGATGGACGAGGCGGTGAAGGCGGCCGGGGAGTACCAGGACATCTTCGGCAAGGAGAACTTCTTCGTCGAGTTGATGGACCACAACATCGACATCGACCGTCGGGCCCGCGCCGGGCTGGAGGAGATCGCCCGCAAGATCGGCGCGCCCTTCGTCGTCACCAACGACTCGCACTACACCTACGAGCACGAGTCGGCGGCGCACGACACCCTGCTGTGCATCCAGACCGGCAGCAACCTCTCCGACCCGGACCGCTTCAGGTTCGACGGCTCTGGCTACTACCTGAAGTCCGCCGCCCAGATGTACGCGATCGACAACTCCGACGCCTGGCAGGAGGGGTGCCGCAACACCCAGCTGCTGATCGCCGACCGCGTCGACACCGAGGGCATGTTCAAGCCGCGGAACCTGATGCCGCGCTTCGACGTGCCCGAGGGCTACGACGAGGTCTCCTGGTTCCAGGAGGAGGTCAAGCGGGGCATGGCGCGCCGCTACCCGAACGGTGTCCCGGAGGACCGCCAGCGGCAGGCCGCCTACGAGATGGGCATCATCATCGAGATGGGGTTCCCCGGCTACTTCCTCGTGGTCGCCGACTTCATCATGTGGGCCAAGAACAACGGCATCGCGGTCGGCCCCGGCCGAGGGTCCGCAGCCGGTTCGATCGTCGCCTACGCCATGGGCATCACCGACCTCGACCCGATCGTGCACGGCCTGATCTTCGAGCGGTTCCTCAACCCCGAGCGCGTCTCCATGCCCGATGTCGACATCGACTTCGACGAGCGCAGGCGCGGTGAGGTGATCCGCTACGTCACCGAGAAGTACGGCGCGGACAAGGTCGCCATGATCGGCACCTACGGCACGATCAAGGCGAAGAACGCCATCAAGGACTCCGCCCGCGTCCTGGGCTACCCGTACGCGGTCGGCGACCGCATCACCAAGGCGATGCCGGCCGACGTGCTCGGCAAGGGCATCCCGCTGTCCGGCATCACCGACAAGAGCCACCCCCGCTACGGCGAGGCCGGCGAGATCCGCTCGATGTACGAGAACGAGCCGGACGTCACCAAGGTCATCGACGCCGCGCGCGGAATCGAGGGCCTGGTCCGGCAGATGGGCGTGCACGCCGCCGGCGTGATCATGTCCAGCGAACGCCTCATCGACCACGTCCCGGTGTTCTCACCGAAGAACGACGGCGTGGTCGTCACCCAGTGGGACTACCCGAGCTGCGAGTCGCTCGGCCTGCTGAAGATGGACTTCCTGGGGCTGCGCAACCTCACGATCATGGACGACGCGCAGAAGGCCATCAAGAAGAACAAGGGCGTCGACATCTCGCTGCTCGACCTGCCGCTGGACGACCCCAACACGTACGAGCTGCTGCAGCGCGGCGACACCCTCGGCGTCTTCCAGTTCGACGGCGGCCCCATGCGCTCCCTGCTGCGCATGATGAAGCCCGACAACTTCGAGGACATCTCCGCCGTCTCGGCCCTGTACCGGCCGGGCCCGATGGGCATGAACTCGCACATCAACTACGCCCTGCGCAAGAACAAGCAGCAGGAGATCACCCCGATCCACCCGGAGCTGGAGGAACCGCTCCGCGAGGTCCTGGACATCACCCACGGCCTGATCGTGTACCAGGAGCAGGTGCAGAAGGCCGCCCAGGTGCTCGCCGGCTACACCCTCGGCCAGGCCGACCTGCTGCGCCGCGCGATGGGCAAGAAGAAGCAGGAGGTCCTGGACAAGGAGTTCGTGCCCTTCCAGGCCGGCATGCGCGAGCGCGGCTACTCCGACGAGGCGATCAAGGCCGTGTGGGACGTGCTCGTCCCGTTCGCCGGCTACGCCTTCAACAAGGCGCACTCCTCCGCGTACGGTCTGGTCACCTACTGGACGGCCTACCTCAAGGCCAACTACCCGGCCGAGTACATGTCGGCGCTGCTCACCTCGGTGCGCGACGACAAGGACAAGTCGGCGGTCTACCTCAACGAGTGCCGCAAGATGGGCATCAAGGTGCTGCCGCCGGACGTCAACGAGTCCGAGGGCAACTTCACGCCGCGCGGTGACGACACGATCGTCTTCGGCCTGACAGCCGTCCGCAACGTCGGCCAGAACGTCGTGGACTCCATCGTCAAGTGCCGCAAGGCCAAGGGGAAGTACAGCTCCTTCCCCGACTTCCTCGACAAGGTCGAGTCGGTGGTCTGCAACAAGCGCACCGTCGAGTCGCTGATCAAGGCGGGCGCCTTCGACGCCATGGGCCACACCCGCAAGGGTCTCACCGCCCAGTTCGAGCCGATGATCGACAACGTGGTCCAGGTCAAGCGCAAGGAGGCCGAGGGGCAGTTCGACCTCTTCGGCGACCTCGGCGGGGACGACGGCAACGACGGTCCCGGCTTCGGCCTGGACGTCGAGTTCTCCGACATCGAGTGGGAGAAGTCCTACCTGCTGGCGCAGGAGCGGGAGATGCTCGGCCTCTACGTCTCCGACCACCCGCTGTTCGGCATCGAGCACGTGCTCGGCGAGAAGGCCGACGCGGCGATCTCGCAGCTCACCGGTGGCGACTACTCCGACGGCTCCATCGTGACCATCGGCGGCATCATCTCCGGCCTCCAGCGCAAGATGACCAAGCAGGGCAACGCGTGGGCGATCGCCACCGTGGAGGACCTGGCCGGATCACTGGACTGCATGTTCTTCCCCGCCACCTACCAACTGGTCTCCACGCAGCTGGTGGAGGACGTGGTGGTCTTCGTCAAGGGCCGCCTCGACAAGCGGGAGGACGTGCCCCGGCTGGTCGCGATGGAGCTGATGGTCCCCGACCTCAGCGAGGCGTCGGCCAACGCGCCGGTGACGATCACCATTCCGTCCGCCAAGGTCACACCGCCGCTGGTGGAGAAGCTCGGCGAGGTGCTGTCCCACCACCGTGGCGCAACCGAGGTGCGGGTCAAGCTCCAGGGCGCACGCAAGACGACGGTGCTGCGTCTGGACCGGCACCGGGTGACGAACGACCCGGCGCTGTTCGGCGACCTGAAGGCGCTGCTCGGCCCGTCCTGCCTCGCCGGCTGACCCCCGTCCGTCTGCTCGCCCCGCGCCAGCTTGCCTGCCTGCTCGTCCGCCCGCCTGCCGCGACGGCAGGCGGGCGGACGGCACCCGAAAGAGGTCGGGCGCCGTCGCGGAGCGTCGGTGACGTGGCTCCGCGAAGTCAGTTGTGGCCGAAGCGCTTCGCCTGGTGCTTGCGCTCCATCTTCGGGTTCGCCCCGCTCGGCGCGACCTGCTCGGTGGTGCCCTTCGCCGGCTCGCGTGCGGGATCGGTCGCGGTACGCGACTGCGGTTCACGGCGATCCCGGCTCTTGTTCTTGCCCATGGTGACCTCCTGCGGTCCTTGGGAACGGTGGGCCGTCCTCACGTTCGCACGCCCCCACATACTTCGCATGTCGGGCAATTACCCTGCGTGGTCGCGAGTTGGCCGCCCCTCCGGTCCCACCGGCGGTCTTTCGCCACGCCGAAGATCGAGTTCACACTGATAACCCCCCTGCGGTCGGGCAGACTCGAGAGAAACACGCCGTTACCCGAATCCGTACGACGAGAGTGGGTGGACCGTGGACCGCTGCGTCGTCCTCGTGGACGCCGGTTACCTCCTGGGTGCCGCCGCCAGCCTGCTCGCCGGTGAGCCCACCCGCTCCCGGATCACCGTCGACCACACTCTGCTCATCCAGGGCCTGCGCGAACGCGCCGAAGCGGACACCGGATGCAGCCTGCTGCGCATCTACTGGTTCGACGGCGCGCCCGACCGGGTGCCGCAGCCCGAGCACCGGCGGCTGCGCGTGATGCCGCGCGTGACGGTGCGGCTGGGCGCGCTCACCCGGAGTGATGGCCGCTGGGCGCAGAAGGGCGTCGACGCGGCCATGCACGCCGAACTGACGGAACTGGCCCGCAACCGCGCCTGCGCCGACATCGTGCTGGTCACCGGCGACGGCGACCTGCTGCCGGGACTGATGTCGGCGAAGGAGCACGGCGTCGCCGTCCACCTGTGGGCCGTGCAGGCCGCCGACGGCGACTACAACCAGTCCGAGGACCTGGTGGCCGAGGCCGACGAGCGCCGCGTGCTGGACCGCACCTGGATCACCCGCGCGGTCCGCGCCAAGGACCTCAGCGGCGCCTGTCCGCCCCAGCAGCCGCCGCGGCCCGACATCGCGGCCATCCTGTCCGCGCCCCTGCCCGAGCCCGCCGCCGGACCGAAGAACGGCTCACCCGCCGCCGACGAGGCGCCGCCCGCCGAGCAGCCGTCCGGCCAACGGGAGCGGCCCGCAGCCGAGACCAAGGGCGTGCCGGCCGTGCCCACGCCGAAGGACCTGGCGGGTCTGGGCCGCCCGCCGTCCCAGCCGGCGCCGACCGCCGCGACCCTGCGCTGGTCCTCCGACAAGGGCTGGGTCGACCGCGGTGCCCCCGGCGAGCCGCCGGAGGCCGCGAACCTGCCCACCCTGGCCCAGCTCACCACGGCCGAGCAGCGCTGGGCCGACCGCGAGGAGGACATCACCGCCGTCAGTGGCGACCCCTTCGAGGTCGGGCAGGTCTTCGCCCGCCGCTGGATGGCGCGGCTGTCGGCGTCCGTCCACCTCCAGCACCTCACCACGCAGTACCCGCGCATCCCGCACCGCATCGACGGCGAGCTGCTGCGCTACGCCGCCCGCTTCGGGCTGCTCGCGCACAAGGACGACCAGATCGACGAGCACGACCGGTACGCGATCCGCGCCGGCTTCTGGCGCGAGGTCGACCCGCACGCCAGCTCCGAACCCGCCACCGCGGGGGAGTAGCCACCCTCCCGCGCCCCTCGGGCCTCCCCGCTTGCGGAATGCCGCCGCCCCCGCAGCCCGGAGGGGGCCGATTCCCGGGTGGGTGACCGGGCCCGGGTGCGGGGCGCGTACCCTCGTAGCTCGTGGACACGGTCGCGCAGCAGGCAACGACGGGCGGCGGTGCGGTCTGCGCTGTGAGGGACCTGGTCAAGAGCTACCCGGCGCAGCGGGCCCGCCGGGGAGCGCCCGCGGCCCCGGCCGTGCGGGCCAGCGACCACGTCACCCTGACCGTCGAACGCGGCGAGGTCTTCGGCCTGCTCGGACCCAACGGCGCCGGCAAGTCCACGCTCGTGCGGCAGCTGACCGGGCTGCTGCGCCCCGACTCCGGCTCGGTCGACGTGCTCGGCCACGACCTGGTGAAGCACCCCGAGCGGGCCGCCCGCCTGCTGGCATACCTCGGGCAGGAGTCCACCGCGCTGGACGAGCTGACGGTGTCCCTCGCCGCTGAGACCACCGCCAGGCTGCGCGGCCTCAGCGCGCCCGGCGCCCGCCGCGCGCGGGACGCCGTCCTGGAGGAGCTGGGCCTGACCGAGATCGCCGGCCGCCCGCTGAAGAAACTGTCCGGCGGGCAGCGCCGGCTGGCCTGCGTGGCGACCGCGCTGGTCGGTCAGCGCCCGCTGCTGGTACTGGACGAGCCGACCACCGGCATGGACCCGGTCGCACGCCGCGCCGTGTGGGCTGCCGTGGACCGCCGCAGGGCCGAGCAGGGCGCCACGGTCGTGCTGGTCACCCACAACGTGATCGAGGCGGAGACGGTGCTCGACCGGGTCGCGGTGCTCGACCGCGGCCGGGTCATCGCCTGCGACACCCCGGCGGGCCTGCGAGCCGTGGTGGGCGACACCGTGCGGCTGGAACTGGTGTGGCGGGACCAGCCGCCGCTGCACCTGCCGGAGATCGCCGCCCTGCACCCGGAGGCCGTGGCCGCCGGCCGCCGCTGGACGCTGCGGCTCCCTCCCGACGACGTGCGGGCCGCGGTGGCCGCCGTCACCGGCGGCGCGGCCTTCGCGGCCCTCGACGATTTCACCCTGGTCACGCCGAGCCTGGAGGACGTCTACCTGGCACTCGGCGGCCGAACGGAAGGTCTGGTGAAGGTGTGAGCGCACTCTCCGCAGAGGTGACGGCGCCCCGCGCCGGCTCGGCGGCGGCGGAGCACGCCTCAGCCGGTGCGGCGGCCGAGCTGGCGCCGCGCGCCCGGCTGTGGCCGGCGCTGAGCGCGGTCTACCGGGCCCAGCTGTCGCGCGCCCGGGTCGCCCGCATCCCGCTGCTGTTCGTCGCCACCTTCCAGTCCGTCGGGATCATGGTGCTGATGCGCGGGGTCGTGGAGTCCGGCCCCGGCGAGGCGGCCCGAGCCGTGGTCGCCGGATCCAGCGTGCTGGTGGTGGCGTTCGTCGCGCTGAACCTGCTCGCCCAGTACTTCGGGCAGCTCCGGGCCTCCGGCGGCCTCGACCACTACGCCACCCTGCCGGTGCCGCCCGCCGCCGTCGTGCTGGGTGCGGCGGGCGCCTACGCCTCGTTCACCGTGCCCGGTGTGCTCGTCACCGCCGTCATCGGCAGCTGGCTGTTCCAGCTGCCGATGGGCGGCCTGTGGGTGCTGGTCGCCGTGGTGCCGCTGGCGGGCGCCGCGCTGGCCGGGCTGGGCGCGGCGCTGGGCCTGCTCGCGCCGCGGCAGGAACTGGCGACGCTGTGCGGGCAGCTCGGCATGTCCGCCGCGCTGCTGCTGGGCGTGCTGCCGGCTGGGCCGATGCCGCAGCTGCTCCAGTGGGCCCGCGACCTGCTGCCGTCCACCTACGGTGTCGAAGCCCTCGCCGAGGCGTTCAAACCGTCGCCGAACTGGGCCCAGGTGGCCTTTGACCTGGGGATCTGTGCGGCGGTCGGCGTGGTCGCGCTGATGCTGGCGACCTGGGCCTACCGGCGGGCGGCCTCGCGGTGATCGGCCGGACGGACGTACCCGCCTCCGAACAGCCGAGCGGGCCTGGCACGATGGCGTGGTGACCGTTCCCACACCGCCCTCCCCGCAGCACGGCCGCTCCCCGCACGACCCGTCCCGGCAGGGGTCCGGGCAGTCCGGCACCTCCCCGTCCGGTGCTGCCGCGCGGGGCGACGCGCACGCGGGCCCCTACGACCCCTGGGCCGCGCCGCCGTCGGACGCGAAGGCGGACCCGCTGCCGGATGAGGAAGCGGGCGGTGCACTGTCGGGCCGTGCGGAGATCAGGGACCTGCTGCTGGTCCTGGTGGCGCTGACGCTGGCCGGCGGGCTGCTGGGCCTGCTGTGGTGGCGGCTGGCGCCGCCCGTGGAGTACATCTCGGACGGTGCGAACGCGCTGCTGCGCAACACCGAGGCGGAGGACACCTTCGCGGTCGACGGCACGTTCGCCCTGCTGGCGCTGGGCTTGGGCGTGCTGAGCGGGCTGGTCGCCTTCCTGGTGCGCCGCAGCGGCGGTGTCGGCCTGGTCCTCGGTCTGGCGGTGGGCGCGGTGCTCGGCTCAGTCGCCGGCTGGCGGCTCGGTGTGCTGCTCGGCCCCGGACAGGACCTCGCCGCACGGGCCGTCGAGGCGGGCCGCGGCGGCACGTTCGACGCGCCGCTGCAACTGGGGTCCGTGGTGGTCCTGCTGGCCTGGCCGCTGGCCGCAGTCGCCACCCACCTGCTGCTGCTGGGTTTCCTCGGCCCGCGCGACCCCGAGCCGCAGCCCGAGCCCTTCCCGCAGTGGGCCCCACCGCCGCGGGCCTGAGCCCGGGACGGCTCGCGGGGCGGCGTCCTGACGGGGACGTCCCTACGGGCGGGCGATCGGCGCCGTGCGGGCGCCGGTGAGTGCGACCAGGTCCGACGGCGCCAGTTCGATCTCCAGGCCGCGCCGGCCCGCCGAGACGCAGACCGTGGTGTGCCCGGCGGCGGAGGTGTCCACCACCGTCGCCAGCCGCTTGCGCTGGCCCAGCGGCGAGATGCCGCCGCGTACGTAGCCCGTGGTGCGCTCGGCGAGCGCGGGGTCGGCCATCGCGGCCCGCTTGCCGCCGACGGCGGCGGCCAGCGCCTTGAGGTCCAGCGATCCGGAGACGGGCACCACCGCGACCGTCAGCGTGCCGTCCACGTCGGCGACCAGGGTCTTGAACACCCTCTCCGCCGGTACGCCCAGTGCCGCCGCGGCCTCCTCGCCGTAGGAGCCGGACGCCGGATCGTGCTCGTAGGCGTGCACCTGGAAGTCGACGTCGGCCCCGCTCAGCGCGACGGTGGCGGGCGTACCGCCCTGCTGGGCGTTCTTGCTGCGGTTGCTGCGGTTGCTGCGGGTCCTTGCCACGTCGGACGCCTCGCGATCAGTTCGGGCTGGTGGGCCGCCGGGTGAGCTCCGCGGCCGGGAGCGAGGGGAGCTTACCGATGACGGCGCTCTCCCGCCGCAGGATTGCCAGCTCCTCGGTCAGCCGCGTCGCGGTGTCGGCCGCCTCCAGCAGGCGCTGCTTCAACGGGGTCTCCAGCACACTCGCGGCAGCGACCAGGTAGGAGACGACCGACGGCTCCTCGGGCAGCTCCTGCTCGGTGGCGAGCGTGCGCTCCCGCGCCCCGGCCAGCCGCTTCTGGTAGGTGCGGAACGCCCGCAGCACGCCCGCGGCGAGCGCGCCGGCGCCCTCGCCGTCGTCCTCGGGCAGCGCCTCGACCTCTCCGACGAGGTAGGGGCCCGAGGTGTCCACCGCGCGCAACCGGAACCGGGTCGTGCCCGTCGCGAGCAGCTCGTAGCCCTCGTTGTCGTCGTGAGGCTGGACGCTGGACGCGTCCGCGATGCACCCCACCTCGTAGAACGCCGCCAGTGGGTCCGCGCCGAACCCGGCGGTCGCGTCACCCGACGGCAGCGGCCTGCCGTCGGGCATACCGGCGCCGGTCACCGCGACCTCGTGGCCGTCGCGGATGGCGACCACTCCGAACAGCCGCGGCTCGTCCTCGGGAATCTGCAGCAGGTCGCCCACCAGCGCCCGGTAGCGCTGCTCGAACACGTGCAGGGGCATGACGAGCCCGGGGAACAGCACCGAGTTGAGCGGGAACAGTGGAAGGCGCGTGGTGGTCACAGTCGGCCAGCCTAAACCGCCCGGCGCCCGCCTACTGCCGCCGCAGCAACCTGGTCGCCCCCGCGGCGACCGTCGTGGCCAGCACCCAACCGGTGAGGGTGAGGGCGACCGCGACCCACTGCATCGCCCCCGCCGGGTTCCACGCCGAGTCGTGGCCCAGGTCGATCACCGGCAGCAGCAGGTCCAGTGCGTAGATCGAGGCGTTCCAGTGCGGCGGGTCCTCACCCCGCGGTTCGGGAGGGCGCTCGGCGTAGTACGCGGCGCCCGAGGCCCACAGCACCGCCATCCACAGGGCGGCCTGCCCGGGGCGGTAGCCGTAGGCGACCGTCCAGTCCTGGAGGTAGCCCCACACCTTGCCGGCCGGCGGCAGCGTCTCCCGGCGGCGCCGCTGCTTCGCCAGCAGCACCCGGCGCGCCTCGGCGTCCTCACCGCTGTTGCGCAGCACGCCCGCCAGCTGCTCGTACGGTTCGGGGGAGTACTCGGGAGTGGCCGCGGCAAGCCACCGCAGCCGCTCGGCGAGCGGGAACGAGCCGATGGGGATGAGGTGCTCGTAGGTGAAGCCGGCCATCCACAGCCCCTCACCCACCGGCCAGCTGGTCTGCCGGTCGACCAGGTTGCCGACGGACGCGCCGGACAGCACGACGCGTCCGTTGCGAAGCCGTTCCGGGGTGAAGCACAGCTCCGGGGTCTGCACCCTGCGCAGCGACAGCTCCTGGCCGCGTTCCATGCGGAAGCGCGCGTCCTCCAGCACCAGCGAGTCGCCGAACCGGCAGTCGTCCAGCTTCACGCCGCCGGTGCTGCGGAACGGCCGGTGTCGCCGCGCGGCGACACCGGGACGCCCGGCGAGTACTGCCGTCCCGGCGGGCGGGGTGGCCCCCGGCGGACGGGCGACGGCGGCCGAGTCGGAGGGGGTGAAGTGGGCGAACCGGGCCACGTGCATCTCGGGCGCGTGCAGCGCGTAGCCGTCCGGGTTGCGCAGCACACTGCCGTGCAGGAACAGCGAGCCGCCGATGCCGGCGCCGCGCAGGCTGACCTCGCCGGAGGCGAGCAGCAGGCCGGCCTGCAGGTCCTGGCCGACGGACAGCCCGTCGGCGGACACCGCCCGGGTCCGCTCCCCGCTGCCGATGGTCGCCTCGCCCAGCACCAGGTCGGTGCCGATGCTGGCGTCGGTCAGCCGGACACCGGCGGGCACCGTGCACCGGGTCAGGTGCAGGTCGCCGTCGACCGAGGCCCGGGCCGCCTCCAGACGCGGGATGCGGCAGTCGACGAACCGGCCGGTGGACATCCTGCACTGCGACAGCAGCACCTCCTGCTCGAACCGGCAGTGCCGCAGCTCGAAGTACGGCTGCACCGCGCCGCCGGACAGGTCCAGGCGGCCGGTGATCAGCGCGCCGGAGAGGTGCAGCGCGGCCACCCGGCCCAGCAGCGGCGGCGGCCCGTGCAGCAGCAGCAGTGCGATCACCCGGGCCCGTACCGTGCGGTGCGGGCCCCACAGGTGGTCGCCGCACGGATCGTCCCGGGCCGCGTCGCCCGTCCGCAGCTCGTGCCGCGTGCCGTTGCGGAACGCCTGCCACAGACCCCACTCCGCGGTGGTCAGCCGCAGCTCGGCAGGCGGTTCGCCGCTTTCCGGCGGCTCGCTCACTGGCGTCCCCCACTCCTGCCCCCGGCCTTGGCGCGCCGCGCCCGAGTCGCCCACCCGGAACGGGCCTTCCGGCCGGTACGTTGGTCTCTCCGAGTGAGGATCTCCACACTATCGGTCAGGAAACACCGGGAACACCCGTATCACGCCTCGGTACGGCGGCCCGGTCACCTGGGCCGATCTGAGAGACTGGCAGGGTGCTGCAAGCAATCTCTCTGGCCCGAATCGACCTGCGCGGCGCCACCTCCACCGGAGGCGGCGTCGACCGCGACCTGCTGCCCCGCGCCGAGTTCGACGTGGAGGCCGCCCTGGACAAGGTGCGGCCGATCTGCGAGGACGTCCACCATCGGGGAACCGCCGCACTGATCGACTACGCCGAGCGCTTCGACGGGGTGCGTCTGGAGCGGATCCGGGTGCCCGCCGAGGCCCTGGCCACCGCGCTCGCGGAACTGGACCCGGCGGTGCGCGCCGCGCTGGAGGAGTCCGTCCGCCGCGCCCGGATCGTGCACCGGGAGCAGCGCCGCACCGACAACACCGTCACGGTGGTGCCCGGCGGCACGGTCACCGAGCGCTGGGTGCCGGTGGAGCGGGTCGGGCTGTACGTGCCGGGCGGCAAGGCGGTCTACCCGTCGTCCGTGGTGATGAACGTCGTGCCGGCCCAGGAGGCCGGGGTGGCCTCGCTGGCCGTCTCCTCGCCGCCGCAGGCCGAGTTCGGCGGGCTGCCGCACCCCACCATCCTGGCCGCCTGCGCGCTGCTCGGCGTCGACGAGGTGTACGCGGCGGGCGGCGCCCAGGCCGTCGCCATGTTCGCCTACGGCACCGAGGAGTGCCGCCCGGTCGACCTCGTCACCGGCCCCGGCAACATCTGGGTCGCCGCCGCGAAGCGGCTGCTGAAGGGCCGCATCGGCATCGACGCCGAGGCAGGCCCGACCGAGATCGCGGTGCTCGCCGACGACTCGGCCGACCCCGCGCACCTCGCCGCCGACCTGATCAGCCAGGCCGAGCACGACACGCTCGCCGCCGCCGTGCTGGTCACGCCGTCACCGGCGCTGGCCGACGCGGTCGACGCCGAGCTGCGCACCCAGGTCGCGGCCACCAAGCACCAGGAGCGCATCACCGAGGCGCTGTCCGGCCGGCAGTCCGCCGTCGTGCTCGTCGACGACCTCGACCACGGCCTCGCCGTCGTCGACGCGTACGCCGCCGAGCACCTGGAGGTCCAGACCGAGCAGGCCGCGGACGTCGCCGCCCGGGTGCGCAACGCCGGAGCGGTGTTCGTCGGCCCCTGGTCGCCCGTCTCGCTCGGCGACTACTGCGCCGGCTCCAACCACGTGCTGCCCACCGGCGGCTGCGCCTGCCACTCCTCGGGCCTGTCCGTGCAGTCCTTCCTGCGCGGCATCCACGTCGTGGAGTACAGCCGCGACGCGCTCGCCGAGGTCACCCACCACGTGGTGACGCTCGCCGAGGCGGAGGACCTGCCCGCGCACGGCGCCGCCATGAAGGCCCGGTTCGACTGGAAGGTGCCCGACGCGTGAGCGGCATCGACGACCTGCCCATCCGCGACGAGCTGCGCGGCAAGTCCCCGTACGGCGCGCCGCAGCTGGACGTCGCCGTCCGGCTCAACACCAACGAGAACCCCTACCCGCTGCCCGAGGCGCTGGTGGCGCGGATCGCCGAGCGCGTCGCCGAGGCCGCCCGGCACCTCAACCGCTACCCCGACCGGGACGCGGTCGAGCTGCGCACCGGTCTCGCCGACTACCTCAGCCGCACCACCGGGCACCGGGTCGCCACCGAGGGCGTGTGGGCGGCGAACGGATCCAACGAGGTACTGCAGCAGCTGCTGCAGGCCTTCGGCGGGCCGGGCCGCACCGCGCTCGGCTTCGACCCCTCCTACTCGATGCACGCGCTCATCGCCCGCGGCACCGGCACCGGCTGGCTGTCGGGACCGCGGCAGAGCGACTTCACCATCGACGTGCACACCGCCGAGCAGGTCATCGCCGAGCACCGGCCCGACGTGGTGTTCGTGTGCTCCCCGAACAACCCGACCGGCACGGCCGTCGACGCCGACACCGTGCTCGCCCTGTACGACGCGGCGCAGCGCGCCAGGGGCGGCGCGGGCGCGCTGGTGGTCGTCGACGAGGCGTACGGCGAGTTCAGCCACCGCCCGTCGCTGCTGCCGCTGATCGAGGGCCGCCGCAACCTGGTGGTCTCCCGGACCATGTCCAAGGCGTTCGGCGCGGCCGGGCTGCGGCTGGGCTACCTCGCCGCGGACCCGGCGGTGGTCGACGCGGTGCAGTTGGTGCGCCTGCCGTACCACCTGTCGGCCGTCACCCAGGCCACCGCGCTCGCCGCGCTGGAGCACACCGATACGCTGCTGGGGTACGTCGAGCAGCTCAAGGCCGAACGGGACCGCCTGGTCACCGAGCTGCGCGCGCTGGGCTGCGAGGTGACCGAGTCCGACGCCAACTTCGTGCAGTTCGGGCGGTTCGACGGCGCTGACGGCGCGCACGCCGTCTGGCAGGCCCTGCTGGAGCACGGTGTGCTCGTCCGGGACAACGGTGTGCCCGGCCACCTGCGGGTCAGCGTCGGCACACCCGCAGAGAACGACGCGTTCCTCGACGCGGTACGCGCAGTGACGAAGGAGAACAAGCCATGACCCGCGTGGGCCGCGTGGAACGCGCCACCAAGGAGACGTCCGTCACCGTCGAGATCGACCTCGACGGCAGCGGCACAGTCGACGTGTCGACCGGGGTCGGGTTCTTCGACCACATGCTCGACCAGCTGGGCCGCCACGGACTGTTCGACCTCACCGTCAAGACCGACGGCGACCTGCACATCGACAGCCACCACACCATCGAGGACACCAGCCTCGCCCTGGGCGCCGCCTTCCGGCAGGCGCTCGGCGACAAGCGCGGCATCGTGCGCTTCGCGAACGCTTCGGTGCCGCTGGACGAGTCCCTCGCCAACGTGACGGTGGACCTGTCCGGCCGCCCCTACCTGGTGCACACCGAGCCCGAGGGCATGGCGCCGATGATCGGCCCCGACTACGACACCACCATGACCCGGCACATCCTGGAGTCGTTCGTCGCCCAGGCGCAGGTCGCGCTGCACGTGCACGTCCCCTACGGGCGCAACGCGCACCACATCGTGGAGTGCCAGTTCAAGGCGCTGGCCCGCGCCCTGCGCCACGCCAGCGAGATCGACCCCCGGCAGACCGGCATCCCCTCCACCAAGGGCGCGCTGTGAGCCGACGGCCGGACGGAGGGGTCCCCACCCCGTGAACACCGTCTCGACCCTGCTGATCTTCGTCGGCCTCTTCCTGCTGGGCGGAGCCATCTCCTTCTGGAAGCAGCAGCTGCCCAGGGGAGTGGTCGTGCTGCTCGGCGTGTGCGCCGTGCTGGCGCTGGCGGCCGGCATCCTGCGACTGGAGTGATGAGCGTGAGCAGAACACCGGACGTGGTCGTCTTCGACTACGGCTTCGGCAACGTGCGCTCCGCCGAGCGGGCCCTGGCCCGGGCGGGCGCCGACGTGGAGATCACCGGCGACTACGACCGGGCGATGGCCGCCGACGGGCTGCTGGTGCCCGGCGTGGGCGCGTTCGCGGCGTGCATGGCCGGGCTGCGGCAGGTCCGCGGCGACTGGGTCGTCGGCCGCAGGCTGGCCGGCGGCCGGCCGGTGATGGGCATCTGCGTCGGCATGCAGATCCTGTTCAGCCGCGGCATCGAGCACGGCGAGGAGGCCGACGGCCTCGACGAGTGGCCCGGCACGGTCGGGCCGCTGCAGGCCGAGGTGGTGCCGCACATGGGCTGGAACACCGTTGAGGCACCCGCGGACTCCCGGCTGTTCGCCGGCCTGGACGCCGACGCCCGCTACTACTTCGTCCACTCCTACGCCGTGCACGACTGGGAGCTGGAGACGACCAACCCCCACATCCGCGCGCCGAAGGTCACCTGGTCCACCCACGGTGAACGCTTCGTCGCGGCGGTGGAGAACGGCCCGCTGTGGGCCACCCAGTTCCACCCCGAGAAGTCCGGCGACGCCGGGGCCCAGCTGCTGACCAACTGGATCGAGACGCTCTGATGTCCGACGTGACACCCTCCCTGCCGAAGCTCGAACTGCTGCCCGCCGTGGACGTCCGCGACGGCCAGGCCGTGCGCCTCGTCCACGGCGAGTCCGGCTCCGAGACCTCCTACGGCGACCCGCTGCAGGCCGCCCTGGCCTGGCAGTCGGCCGGCGCCGAGTGGCTGCACCTGGTCGACCTCGACGCCGCCTTCGGCACCGGCGACAACCGGGCGCAGATCACCGAGGTCGCCCGCGCGATGGACCTCAAGGTGGAGCTGTCCGGCGGCATCCGCGACGACGACTCGCTCGCCGCCGCCCTCGCCACCGGCTGCACCCGCGTCAACCTGGGCACCGCCGCCCTGGAGAGCCCCGAGTGGGTCGCCAAGATCATCGCCGAGCACGGCGACCGCATCGCGGTCGGCCTGGACGTGCGCGGCACCACCCTGCGGGGCCGCGGCTGGACCCGCGACGGCGGTGACCTCTACGAGACGCTGGCCCGCCTCGACTCCGAGGGCTGCGCCCGCTACGTCGTCACCGACATCAACAAGGACGGCACCCTCCAGGGCCCCAACCTGGAACTGCTGCGCAACGTCTGCGCCGCCACCGACCGTCCCGTCGTCGCCTCCGGCGGCGTCTCCTCCCTCGACGACCTGCGGGCCCTGGCCACACTGGTCCCCGAGGGTGTGGAAGGCGCCATCGTGGGCAAGGCCCTCTACGCCAAGGCGTTCACCCTGGAAGAGGCGTTGGAGGCGGTTTCCGGATGACCATCGAGCGCGTGCAGTCCGACAGCCCCTGGGAGGAGTCGATCGGCTTCGCACGCGCGGTCGCCGCCGGCGACCGGGTCCTGGTGGCCGGCACCATGCCGTTCCGCGACGGAGCGGTGCAGGGCGAGGGTGACCCCTACGAGCAGGCGAAGGCGGCCATCGGCAACGCGCTGGCCGCGCTCGAACCGTTCGGCCTGGACCGCTCGTCGGTCCTCCGCACCCGGCTGTACCTGGCGCACGCCCGCGACGTGGAGGCCGCCGGCCGGGCGCACAAGGAGGTCTTCGACGACGTCCGGCCCGCCGCCACCCTGGTGGTGGTGTCCGGCTTCGTGGACTCGCGGGTGCTGGTGGAAGTGGAAGTGGAGGCGTACCGGGGGACCGCACCGGACGCCGACCTCCCCGGGGAGGGCCCGCGGGGAGCAGAAGGAGAACGTTCGTGACCCTGGCCGTACGAGTCATCCCCTGCCTGGACGTCGACGGCGGCCGGGTCGTGAAGGGCGTCAACTTCCAGAACGTGCGCGACGCGGGCGACCCCGTCGAGATGGCGAAGGTCTACGACGCCGAAGGCGCCGACGAGTTGACCTTCCTCGACATCACCGCCTCCTCGGGCAACCGGGAGACGACCTACGACGTGGTGCGCCGCACCGCCGAGCAGGTCTTCATCCCGCTGACCGTGGGCGGCGGCGTGCGCGCCACAGAGGACGTGGACCGGCTGCTGCGCGCCGGTGCGGACAAGGTCGGCGTCAACACCGCGGCGATCAACCGGCCCGAGCTGATCCGGGAGATCGCCGAGCGGTTCGGCCGGCAGGTCCTGGTGCTGTCGGTGGACGCCCGGCGGACGGCCGGCGCTGACGCGCCGCCCAGCGGGTTCGAGGTCACCACGCACGGCGGTCGCAAGGGCACCGGCATCGACGCCGTGGAGTGGGCCGAGCGCGCCGCGAAACTGGGCGCCGGCGAGATCCTGCTCAACTCCATGGACGCCGACGGGACCAAGGACGGCTACGACACCGAGATGATCCGCGCGGTCCGCGCCCGCGTCACCATCCCGGTCATCGCCTCCGGCGGCGCCGGCCGGCTGGCGGACTTCCCGCCCGCCGTCGAGGCCGGGGCCGACGCGGTACTCGCCGCGTCCGTCTTCCACTTCGGGGACCTGCGCATCGGCCAGGTCAAGGACACCCTGCGCGAAGCCGGCCACCCCGTGCGCTGACCCCGCCGCACGGCACGCGGCAGGTCCCGCACCCGGGTTGGGGGCGGGACCTGCCGCCGTGGTGCTACCAGAGGCCGAACGGGGTGTCGGCGATCTTCGCCACGGCTTCCTTGTCGCCGTCCAGCTCCACGTCGGCCACCTCCTGGCGGCCCGAGGCGAACAGCAGCAGCTCGGCGGGCTCGCCCGTCACCGTCACCACCGGGGTGCCCTTGTGCGCCACCGCGGTCTGACCGTTCGGCCGGCGCAGCACCAGCCCCACCGGGGACTTGCGCCCGTACAGGCGGGCCGCGGTCTCCAGGCGCTTCCACAGCGCGTCGGCGAACACCGGGTCCACCTCGCGCGGGCGCCAGTCGGGCTGTGCCCGGCGGATGTCCTCGGAGTGCAGGAAGAACTCGACGGTGTTGGACGCCTCGTCGATCTGCTTGAGGGCGAAGGGGGACAGCCTCGGCGGGCCCGTCCGGATGAGCTGCACCAGTTCCTCGTACGGCTTTCCGGCGAACTCCGCCTGGACACGCTCCAGTCGCGCGGCCAGCGGCTTGATGACGATGCCCCCCGCCGCGTCGGCGCGTCGCTCCCGCACCACCACGTGGGCGGCGAGTTCACGGGTTTTCCAGCCGTCGCAGAGCGTCGGCGCGTCAGGACCGGCGTTCTCCAACAGATCGGCGAGGAGCAGGCGTTCGCGTTTGGCATGGGTCGACATGCCTCCAGCCTACGGCGGCCGGCCCCGCGGTGCGACGCGCCGCGCGGAACCGGCCGCCCGGCACGGTCAGCCGCCCGGCAGCGGAGCCGCCAGCTGCTTGCCGTCCTTGGTGTTGCTCAGCGTCATCGCGCAGGACACGGTGTCCTTGCCCTGGAAGTCGTAGGTCGACTTCAGCGGGTACAGCGCGAACGGGTAGTACACGGTGCCGTCCTGCGGCATCTTCTGCAGCCGGGTCCTGGCGTCCTTCTCGCACAGGGCCAGCGCGGCCTGCTGGATGGCGGTGTCCGTGGCGAAGTCGCCGCTCACCTTGCGGTTGGAGATGACCTCCGCGTCGTGCGACTCGTTGCAGGACCGCCGGTCGATGCCCTTGGCGTCGCTGTTGAGCGCCGGGTGGTTGAAGCAGGTACCCGGCGGCAGGACGACGTAGGGGATGACGGTCGGCGCCACCGACGGCTCGGACGGCTGCGTGGGCACGGTGGACGGCAGGTCCAGGCTCGGTATGGACGTCGGCGTCGGGTCCGGCTCGTCCGACTCCTTGGGAGAGGGCGAGCTGCTGGCGGACACGTTGGCCCGGTCCTTGTCGCCGTCGTCTCCGCCGCTCACCAGGAGCACCACGCCGATGGCGACCGCGATGCCCAGCACGACGGCGATGACCGTGATCGCCGCCTTGTTGGGGCCGTTGCCGCCGCCGTTCGGGGGCGGCGGGTAGCTGCCGGGACCGCCGGGGCCGTAACCTCCGGGGCCGCCGGGGCCGTAACCCCCGGGCCCACCGGGGCCGTAGCCGCCGGGCGGCGTGCCGGGCGGGCCGGGATAGCCGTAACCGCCGGGCGGGTTGCCGGGCGGGCCGGGGTAGCCGTAGCCACCGGGCGGGCTGCCGGGCGGGCCGGCCGGTTCGGAGGGACCGAAGCCCTGCGGCGGACCGAATCCGCCGCCGGGCCCGGGCTGCTGAGGTTCGTTGGGCGGCGGGTAGCTCATGCCCGAAAGAATGCCCCATGGGACATGCATTCGACGCCTGCCCCTGGTCACAACCGTGGAACAGGAACGCAACGACGGCGTACGCGCCCACCAGCGGCCCGACGCGCCCCACGGCCCCCACCCGGGCCGGCCGGAGCACGCCCGAAGCCGGCGTGTGGTGCCTCCCGCCGCGCACGCGGCAGTTGGCCGTCCGCGACGCGGACGCGGGCGCGCACCCCCTCACGACCGGTGGCACGCAGCGGTCACCGCTCGGGAGGCGAGCGGTTTGAACCGGACCCCGGCGCCGCACCCGTGCCGGTTTCCGCAATCGGCGTCGGCGGCGGCAGAATGGGCCCATGCCCGCATCCCCGCTCGCACCGTCCGTCGCCGCCAGGCTCAAGCGCACCCCCGACGGGCTGGTCCCCGCCATCGCCCAGCAGTACGACACCGGCGAAGTCCTCATGCTCGGCTGGATGGACGACGAGGCGCTGCACCGCACGCTGACCACCGGACGCTGCACGTACTGGAGCCGCAGCCGGGGCGAGTACTGGGTCAAGGGCGACACCTCCGGGCACACCCAGCAGGTCAAGTCGGTCGCCCTGGACTGCGACGGGGACACCGTCCTGGTGAAGGTCGACCAGACCGGCGCGGCCTGCCACACCGGCGCCCGGACCTGCTTCGACGAGGACCCGCTGCCCCTGGGCCTCACCGGCAGCGGCGCCCCGGCCGAGTAGGGTCACCGAACATGACGACGCCGGACCTCGACACCTTCCGCACGCTCGCGAAGGACCGCCGGGTCATCCCGGTGACCCGACGCCTGCTCGCCGACGGCGACACACCCATCGCGCTGTACCGCAAGCTCGCCGGGGAGCGCCCCGGCACCTTCCTGCTGGAGTCCGCAGAGAACGGCCGCACCTGGTCGCGCTACTCCTTCGTCGGCGTGCGCAGCGCCGCCGCCCTCACCGTCCGCGACGGCGAGGCGCACTGGCAGGGCACGCCCCCGGTCGGTGTGCCGACGGGAGGCGACCCGCTGGCCGCGCTGCGCGCCGCCGTGGAGACGCTGCACACGCCGCGCGACCCCGAACTGCCGCCGTTCACCGGGGGCATGGTCGGCTACCTCGGATACGACGTGGTGCGTCGGCTGGAGAAGGTCGGCGACAGCACCATCGACGACCTGCGGCTGCCCGAACTGACGATGCTGCTCGCCTCCGACCTGGCTGTGCTGGACCACCGGGACGGCACGGTGCTGCTCATCGCCAACGCCATCAACCACAACGACCTGGACACCGGAGTCGAGCAGGCGTACGGCGACGCCGTCGCCCGCCTCGACACGATGGCGGCCGACCTGGCCCGGCCGGTCGCCACCCCGGCCGTGCCGCTGCCGCCGTCGGAACTGCCCGAGTACGACGAGCGCTGGGGCTCGGAGGGCTTCCGGGCGGCCGTGGACGAGGTCAAGGAGCGCATCCGCGCCGGCGACGCGTTCCAGGTGGTGCCCTCGCAGCGCTTCCAGACGCCGTGCGGCGCGAGCGCGCTGGACGTGTACCGGGCGCTGCGGGCCACCAACCCCAGCCCGTACATGTACCTGTTCCGCTTCGGCGGCGAGCAGCCCGCCGAAGGCGGCGACGGCAGCGGCGGGTTCGACGTGGTGGGGTCCAGCCCGGAGGCGCTGGTGAAGGTCGAGGACGGCCGCGCCATGCTGCACCCCATCGCCGGTACCCGGCCGCGCGGTGCCACGCCGCAGCAGGACACCGCGCTCGGTGAGGAACTGCTCGCCGACCCCAAGGAGCGCGCCGAGCACCTGATGCTCGTCGACCTGGGCCGCAACGACCTGGGCCGGGTCTGCGCTCCGGGCAGTGTGGAGGTGGTCGACTTCATGACGCTGGAGCGCTACAGCCACGTCATGCACATCGTGTCGACGGTGACCGGCCGACTCGCCCCCGGCCGGACCGCGTTCGACGCGCTGACCGCCTGCTTCCCGGCGGGCACGCTCTCCGGCGCGCCCAAGCCCCGGGCCCTGCAGATCATCGAGGAGCTGGAGCCCACCCGGCGCGGCCTGTACGGCGGCTGTGTGGGGTACCTGGACTTCGCCGGCGACTCCGACACCGCCATCGCCATCCGCACCGCGGTGCTGCGGGACGGCACCGCCTACGTGCAGGCCGGTGCCGGCGTGGTGGCCGACTCAGACCCGGTGGCGGAGGACCAGGAGTGCCGCAACAAGGCTGCCGCCGTGCTGAGGGCGGTGCGCACCGCGGAACAACTCGGCGGTAGCGTGGAAGGGTGACTTCCACCCCCGCAGAACGCAGCCAGGCGCCCCGGCGCGCACTCGCCGTCGCGCTGCCGGGCGGTGCCGTCGGTGCCGCGGTCGTGCTCGTCGCCTCTGGTCAGACGTGGAGCGAGGGCATCACCACGTTCGGCACCGGAACGCTGGGCGTGGAGGCGACCGGCAGCGACGTCACCGGGCTGCCCAGCGCGCTGGCGCTTGTCGGACTGGCCGCGCTGGTCGCGGTGTTCGCGGTGCGCCGGGCCGGCCGTGCCGTGGTCGCCGGGCTGCTCGCCCTGGCAGGGCTGGGCACCATGGTCGCCGCGCTGGCCGCCTCCGCGGACACCGGTGCGCTGGAGGAGAAGGCGGCCGAGGCCACCGGCCTCGCCGACGCGGCGGTCGGTCAGGTCACGCACAGCGCGTGGCCGTACATCGCCGCGGCCGGCGGGTTCCTGCTGCTGGTCGCCGGTGTGCTGGCGCTGCGCTACGGCCGCTACTGGCCTGCGATGGGTGGCCGGTACGAGCGCGGCGGCCGGGCCGCACGCCGCCGCACCGCGGCCCCCGCGGACCCGGAGCGGCCGGAGGAGATGTGGCAGGCCCTCGACCGCGGTGAGGACCCCACCGGTCCGGCGGACGGCACCCGCGCGCCCGGCCCCGGACCTGCTCCCGACCCCCACGCCGGACCTGCTCCCGAGCCCGGCCCTGCCCGGCCCGCGGAGTCGGACGGCCCCGGCCCGCGCCCTGCGGACCCCGGGACCACGCCCGGCGACGAGCCGCCCCGGACGCTTTGACAGAATGAGTCGCGCACCGGCGGTCGCGACCGGACCTGAACAGATTACGAGGAGCACACCGATGTCGGACAGCAGCCACGGACACACCCCTGCCGCGTGGACCGGCGTGGTCATAGCGTTCATCGGCTTCATGGTGAGTGCCGTGTTCATGGTCATGGCCCAGCCCCTCGGCGTGGTCGGCGGCCTGGTCCTGGCCTGCCTCGGCGGCGTGGTCGGCATGATCATGCGTTCCATGGGCCTCGGCAAGCCCAAGGAGGAGCCGCAGCCGCAGCCGCAGCGGGTCATGGCGGGCAGCAACTGACCCGGTAGGCACCCCGGCACCCGGCCTGTCCGGCAGCCCGGTCGCCCGGCCCCGCTGAGGGGCGGCGGCCGGGCTGCCGCACGTCGGTCGCCGTTGTCGCCAGGGGCCGGGCGCACCGGGACTGCTCCGGACGGGTGCCGGACGCGCCGCCCCGGAGTGCGGGCCCGGCGGCGGGCCGCCACTGTGAGGTGATGAGCGTCTCCTCGCCGACCGCCCGCGTCCTGCCCGCCGTGCTGGCCCGGCTCGCGGTACCCGCCGGGGTCGGCGCGGCGGTCGCCTACGTCGGTGCGGTCGATCCGGGTGAGGCCGGTCACTACCCGCCGTGCCCGCTGCTCAGCCGTACCGGGCTGCTCTGCCCGGGCTGCGGTGGTCTGCGGGCGGTGCACGCACTCGCCCACGGGGACGTGGTGGGCGCGCTCGCGGCGAACGCCGCTGTGGTGGCGGCTGGTGCGGTGGTGGCCGCCGTCTGGGTGGTCTGGTGTGTCCGGCCGCGCATCCCGCCGAGCGTGCCGATGCCGCTGGTGCGGGTGGCGGGAGTGCTGGTCCTGGTGTTCTCGGTGGTGCGTAACCTGCCGTTCGGCGCGTCCCTGGCACCCTGAAAGCAGATCCGGGCGCTGTGGTCAAATGCCCGGAATGTGAGACCACGGCGAACCGGATGCGAGCCGTCCGTCTCTGGCCGGATACCATCGCAGGGATCGACCGTGACTATCCGTACCCGTCTGAAAGGGGCTGCTCGCGTGAGTGTGCTCGACGAGATCATCGACGGAGTCCGCGCCGACCTCGCCGAGCGCCAGGAGCGGGTCGGCCTCGACGAGCTCAAGGAGCTCGTCGCCAAGGCCCCGGCTGCCAGGGACGGCGTCGCCGCCCTCAAGGGCGACGGCATCAAGGTGATCTGCGAGGTCAAGCGCTCCAGCCCGTCCAAGGGCGCGCTCGCCGCGATCGCCGACCCGGCCGGACTGGCCGCCGACTACGAGGCCGGCGGTGCGTCGGTCATCTCCGTGCTCACCGAGCAGCGCCGCTTCGGCGGCTCGCTCGCCGACCTCGAAGCGGTCCGCGGGCGTGTGGGCATCCCCGTCCTGCGCAAGGACTTCGTGGTCACCGCCTACCAGCTCTGGGAGGCCCGCGCCTATGGCGCGGACCTGGTGCTGCTGATCGTCGCCGCGCTGGAGCAGCCGGCCCTGGTCTCCCTCATCGAGCGCGCCGAGTCCCTCGGGCTCACCCCGCTCGTCGAGGTGCACGACGAGGAGGAGGCCGAGCGGGCCGTGGACGCCGGCGCCCGCATCATCGGCGTCAACGCCCGCAACCTCAAGACCCTCGAGGTCGACCGGGGCAACTTCGCCCGCGTCGCGCCCGAGATCCCGGACGGCGTCGTGAAGATCGCCGAGTCCGGCGTGCGGGGCCCGCACGACCTGATCGCCTATGCCAACGAGGGCGCGGACGCCGTACTCGTCGGTGAGTCCCTGGTGACCGGGCGCGACCCCAGGACGGCCGTCGCCGACCTGGTCGCCGCCGGCGCCCACCCGGCCCTGCGGCACGGCCGCTGAGCGACATGTCCTCCGCCTTCGCCCGACTCGCCCGCGGCTGCCGGCCGCGCGGCTGCCGCGCGCCCGCACGCCGGGTCCGCGGGCGCCGGGTGCGGTACCACATCGGCGCCGAGCCGGGGCAGATCAACGGACGGCGATGGCGCGGCTGACGCCGCCGCCCACCACCGCCCCGCCCGCCGCCCCTCCGGGGTGAGGGACGAGGCGGGCAGCACCCCGCCGCCCGCGGTGACCACCGCGGGCACCGCACCCGCACCCCGCGGCGTGCGCCGGAGCGCCGGCGCCGCCACCGCGGCGTGCCCGGCGCGGGCCGGGGCAGGGGGCGCAGTGATCCGCCAGCAGTCCGCTTGCCGTGTCCCACCGAGGAGAGACGCCGGATGTCCGCAGAGTTCTTCCTTCCCGACCCCGAGGGCCTCGTGCCCACCGCCGAGGGCTACTTCGGTGCCTTCGGCGGCAGGTTCATCCCGGAGGCGCTGGTCGCCGCCGTGGAGGAGGTCGCCGCCGAGTACGACAAGGCCAAGGCCGACCCGGCCTTCGCCGCCGAACTCGACGACCTGCTCGTCCACTACACCGGGCGCCCCAGCGCCCTGACCGAGGTCCCGCGCTTCGCCGAGCACGCAGGCGGCGCCCGGATCTTCCTCAAGCGCGAGGACCTGAACCACACCGGCTCGCACAAGATCAACAACGTGCTGGGTCAGGCGCTGCTCACCCGCCGCATGGGCAAGACCCGCGTCATCGCCGAGACCGGCGCCGGGCAGCACGGCGTGGCCACCGCCACCGCCTGCGCCCTGTTCGGCCTCGAATGCACCATCTACATGGGCCAGATCGACACCGAGCGGCAGGCGCTGAACGTCGCCCGGATGCGCATGCTGGGTGCCGAGGTGGTACCGGTCAGCTCCGGCAGCCGCACCCTCAAGGACGCCATCAACGAGGCGTTCCGGGACTGGGTCGCCAACGTGGACCGCACCCACTACCTGTTCGGCACGGTCGCCGGGCCGCACCCGTTCCCCGCGATGGTCCGCGACTTCCACCGGGTGATCGGCGTGGAGGCCAGGCGGCAGATCCAGGAGCGCACCGGACGGCTGCCGGACGCCGTCGCCGCCTGCGTCGGCGGCGGCTCCAACGCCATTGGCCTGTTCCACGCCTTCCTGCCGGACGAGGACGTGCGGCTGGTCGGCCTGGAGGCCGCCGGGCACGGCGTCGAGTCGGGCGAGCACGCGGCGACCCTGTCGGTGGGCGAGCCCGGCATCCTGCACGGCTCCCGCTCCTACGTGCTCCAGGACGACGAGGGCCAGATCACCGAGCCGTACTCGATCTCCGCCGGCCTGGACTACCCGGGCATCGGCCCCGAGCACGCCTACCTCAAGGACTCCGGCCGGGCGGAGTACCGGCCGATCACCGACGACCAGGCGATGCAGGCGCTGCGGCTGCTGTCGCAGACCGAGGGCATCATCCCCGCCATCGAGAGCGCGCACGCCCTGGCCGGCGCGCTCGACCTCGGGCGGGAACTGGGCCCGGAGGGCCTGGTCCTGGTGAACCTCTCGGGGCGCGGCGACAAGGACATGGACACGGCGGCCCGCTACTTCGGGCTCTACGACGGGGAGTCCCAGCGATGAGCGAGCGCACCGAACAGGCCGTCAGCACGGGCGTCCCGGTCAGCACGGGCGCCCCCGGCAGCACCGGCACCACCGGTAACGCAGCCCTGCTGAGCTCCGTGCTCCAGCGGGCCAAGGACGAGAACCGGGCCGCCCTGGTCGGCTACCTGCCCGCCGGCTTCCCCACGGTGGAGGGCGGCATCGCCGCCTGCACCGCGCTGCTGGAGGGCGGCTGCGACGTCGTCGAGGTCGGCCTGCCGCACAGCGACCCGGTGCTGGACGGCCCCGTCATCCAGACCGCCGACGACATCGCGCTGCGCGGCGGCGTCCGCATCGCCGACGTGCTGCGCACGGTCGGCGAGGCCCACGCGGCGACCGGGGCGCCGGTGCTGTGCATGACCTACTGGAACCCGGTCGACCGGTACGGCGTCGAGCGGTTCGCCGCCGAACTGGCCGCCAACGGCGGCGCCGGGTGCATCCTGCCCGACCTCCCGGTGGAGGAGTCCGACGTGTGGCGCAAGGCCGCCGAGCAGCACGGGCTGGCCACCGTCTTCGTGGTCGCGCCCAGCAGCCGCGACCACCGGCTGGCCACCATCACCGCGGCCGGTAGCGGCTTCGTCTACGCGGCGTCGCTGATGGGCGTCACCGGCACCCGCGACTCGGTCGGCCAGGAGGCCAGGGAGCTGGTGGGCCGCACCCGCGCGGTCACGGACCTGCCGGTGTGCGTGGGCCTCGGCGTGTCCAACCCGGCGCAGGCCGCCCAGGTCGCGGAGTTCGCGGACGGCGTCATCGTCGGGTCGGCCTTCGTGAAGAAGCTGCTGGAGCACGGCGACGACCTGCAGTCCGGGCTGGCAGCGGTCCGCGCGCTGGCCGGCGAGCTGGCGGCGGGCGTGCGACGCGGCTGAGCCATCGTTCCGCCCGCCGGCCCGTGGACGCGGGCCGGCGGGCGGAGGCACGGCGGTGCTGCGTCTGTGCTGTGGCAGCGCGGCACTGAACCGTCAGGGGGCGTGCAGCCGCAGGACCGCGCGTTCCGCACCTTCCGGGGGCTCACCGAAGCGGGACACCACGATCATGGTGAGGAAGGCCAGCGGCACCGTCCAGGACGCCGGCTGCGCCAGCAGCACCGTCACCAGGCCGGAGTGCCAGGTGCCGACCGCGGACAGGAACGCCGCGCCCGTCGCCGACACCACACCGACGCCCAGCCCCCAGGCCGCCCCGGCCACGGTCAGCCGCGGCCACCAGATGCCCAGCACCAGCAGCGGGCAGAACGTGGACGCCGCCACCGCGAACGCCCACCCCACCAGCACGTTGATGTCCAGGTGCGCGGCGGGCAGCGACAGCAGTACCGCGACCAGCGCGCCCGCCGCGACGGCCGCCCGCAGCCGGGACAGGCCGCTGCCGAACAGGTCGTGGGAGAGGCCGCCGGCCAGCGCGAGCAGCAGACCCGAGGAGGTCGACAGGAAGGCGGCGAAGGCACCCGCCGCGACCAGGGCCGTCAGCACGCTGCCCAGCGCGCCCGGCACCACGTGGCCCGGCAGCACCACGCTGACCGTGTCGGTCGCGTTGTTGCGCACCAGGTGCGGGGTCAGCACCCGGCCCAGCAGCCCGTACACGGCCGGGAAGAGGTAGAACACCCCGAGCAGCGCGATGACCAGCACGGCCACCCGGCGGGCGTTGCGCGCACTGGTGCTGGTGTGGAAGCGCATGATGACGTGCGGCAGCCCGATGGCGCCCAGCGTCGTCGCCAGCAGCACCGACCAGGTGCCCAGCAGTGGGTATCCGGCGTCGTTGATGTCCAGCAGCGGCCGGCTCCAGCTCTCCGGCACGGTCACCGGCGTCAGCGCCTCCGAGCGGATCTCCGGGCCGACGTGGATCACCAGGAACACCGCGGGGACCGCGATGAAGACGAGCTTCACCAGGTAGTGGAACGCCTGCACGTAGGTGGCCGAGCGCATGCCGCCGACCGCGATCGTCCCGCTCACCACCAGCCCGGCCAGCACCACGCCCACCCAGTACGGCGTGCCGCTGACCAGTTGCAGCACCACACCAGCGCCCTTGAACTGCGGCACCAGGTACAGCCACATGATGACCAGCACGATCACCCCGCACAGCTTGCGGATGGCGCGGGACCCCAGCCGGTACTCGGCGAAGTCCGGCACGGTGAACGCCCCCGAGCGCCGCATCGGCCCGGCGACCAGCGCGGCGACCGCCACGTAGCCGGCGGTGAACCCGACCGCGAACCACAGCGTGCCGATGCCGTTCTTCAGCAGCAGTCCGGCCAGCCCGATGACGGACGCCGCCGAGACGTACTCCCCGGCGATCGCCATCGCGTTCCAGCCGGGCGCCACCTGCCGGGAGGCCACCAGGAAGTCCGGAGTGGTGCGGGCCGCACGCACCCCGTACACCCCGATGACCAGGCTCGCGGCGATCAGGAAGCCGATCGCCAGCAGCCCGCTCACGCCCGGTCGTCCGTGCGCTCGGCGGCCCGTACGTGCAGCGCGGCGATGAGCAGCAGCAGCGGGTAGGTGGCCGTGGCCAGCACCAGCCACGACACCGGCACACCGCCGGCCGACACGCGGTCCATGGCCGGGAACAGGGCGATCAGGCCACTGGTGCCGAACAGCACCAGCGCCAGCAGCCCCACCGTACGCAGCGCGAGGCGCCGCTGGGCGGCGAAGACCCGCCGGGCCCGTTCCGGGTCGGCCGGACCGGGCAGCGGCAGCGGCCGGGGCTGCGGACGGTGGCGGCGGGCCAGCGCGATGCGGGTCTGCGGACTGGTCACCTTCTCGCGGCGGGCGCCGCTCACTTCGCCGCCCTGCCCAGCTGTCCGCTGCGGGCCGCCTCGATCAGCTGCTCCTTCAGGCCGCGCGCGTGCCTCCGGCTGACCGGTACGTCGCCGGCGGGCGTGCAGGCGACGAGCCCGGCGGAACTGGTGACCCGCAGGTCGTGCACCCAGCCGACCGCCACCAGGTAGCCCCGGTGCACCCGGACGAAGCCGGCGGGCGCCCAGACGTCCTCCAGGTAGGACAGGGCGAGCCGGATCAGGTGGGTGTCGTCCGCGGTGTGCAGCCGCACGTAGTCGCCGTGCGCCTCGGCGAACTGGATGTCGTCGCGCCGCACGAACACCGTCCGGCGGCTGTGCTCGATCTGGACCACGGCCAGCTCGTCGGCGGCGGGCGCACCGGTGCCCGCGCTGCGCTGCCGGGCGATCCGCGCCACGGACTCCGCCAGCCGCTCGGGGCGGATCGGCTTCAGCAGGTAGTCGACGGCCCCGATGCCGAACGCCTCGATGGCGTGCGACTCCGACGCGGTGACGAAGACGATCGCCGGCGGCACCGACAGCATGCTGATCACCCGCGCCACGTCCATGCCGTTGAGGCCGGGCATGGAGATGTCGAGGAAGACCGCGTCGAAGGCGGTGCTGCCGAGCAGCTTCACCGCCGCCTCGCCGCTCTCCGCGGCCTGCACCTCGGCGATCTCGGGTATGTCGGTGAGGAACTCGGTCAGCTCCTCGCGGGTGAAGGGCTCGTCCTCCACGACGAGGACGTGCAGCGCCTGTGCCGTGTGCGTCATTCGGCGACCACTCCTCGCATGAACCGGGGCACCCGGATGATCACCTTGGTGCCGCTTCCCTTTGCCGTCTCGATGAGCAGGCCGTGCTCGGGCCCGTAGACCGCCCGCAGTCGCTGGTCCACGTTGGCCAGGCCCACCCCCTTGGCCGGAGGGCCCGATCCGGCGAGGATCGCGCGGGCGAAGCCCGGTTCCATGCCGACCCCGTCGTCCTCGATCTCGATGACGCACAGCGGGCCCTCGCCGAATCCGGAGACGCTGATGTGCCCGTTCTCCGTCTTCTTCTCCAGGCCGTGCCGGACGGCATTCTCCACGATGGGCTGCACCACCAGGAAGGGGATGGCGACGGGAAGGATCTCAGGTGCCATGCGCACGGTGATGTGCAGCCGGTCGTCGAACCGGGCCCGCTGGAGTTCCAGGTACGTCTGGGTGGCCTGGAGCTCGGCGGCGACGGTCGCGTAGTCGCCCTTCGTGGAGAAGCTGTAGCGCAGGTAGTCGGCGAAGTCGGTGAGCAGCACCCGAGCGCGGGCCGGGTCGCTGCGGATGTGCGCGGCGATGACGGCCAGCGCGTTGTGCAGGAAGTGCGGCGATATCTGGGCGCGCAGGGTGCGCAGGTCGGCGGCGGCGATGCGGGTGCGGGCGGTGCGCAGGTCGGCGTGGTCGAGGAACTCGGCGATCAGGCCGGCCACCTCGGTGAGGTCCTCCTCGGCCACCTCCCCGGAGGCCACCAGGCAGCCGGCGAGTTCGTCGGCCACGACCAGCGGCACCGCGCACAGATGCGGCTGGCGCAGGGTGCCGTGCTCGTAGACCCGGGCGACGAGGGCCGCCGCGTCGGTGCCGGGCGGCAGCTGCCCGTGGGCGGCCACCGGGCCGTCGAGGTCGGCGAGGACCACCGCCTCGGCGTCCAGCAGGCGGCGGATCCTGCGGGCCGCGGCGGGACCGCCGCCGCGCAGGCCCGACTGCAGGTCGGCGCCGAGCAGCCGGGCCTCGCGCAGCACCGGCACGGTGGCCGGGCGGCCGGGACCGGAGGGCCGTCGAGCACCGGCGCCTCGGCGTCCGGCCGCCGGCCACAGTGCCGTCCACGTCCTGTTCACCCGGTGACCGTAGCGCAGCGGTACACAAAAGGCCCGGCCCCGACGGCGGTCCGGAACGCCAGACGGGGCAGGTGGCGTGCCGAGTGGGGAGTGGCCGTCGGGGCCGGGCGGGGAGGGGCCCGCGAGGGGCCCGGTCGGTGGGGTGCCGCCGGGGCGGGAGGGGGGCCGGCGCGGGACCGTGCAGGGTCCCGCGCCGCCCGTCCCGGCGGCGGTCTCTGTGGCAGCACTTGCGGGCGCGCGGACTTCCTGTGGCCGCCCGGGCGGCCACAGGGTCCCCGTTCAGTGCTTCGACGCGCCCTCGGCACCGGCGCCGGTGAGGGCCCGGACCTGGAGGTCGGCGAAGCGCTGCGGGTTGTTCTCGCTGGACATCAGCGTGCCGACGATCGCGCAGAGCAGTCCCAGCGGGATCGACACCAGGCCGGGGTTGGCCAGCGGGAACCAGCTGAAGTCGACGCTGGTGACCAGGGCCGTCTCGGAGCCGGAGACCACCGGCGAGAAGATGACCAGGCCCACCGCGCTGACCAGGCCGCCGTAGATGCCGGCGACGGCCCCCTGGGTGTTGAACCGCTTCCAGAACAGGCTGAGCAGCAGGGTGGGCAGGTTGGCCGAGGCGGCGATCGCGAAGGCCAGGGCGACCAGGAAGGCCACGTTGAGGCTCTGCGCGAAGATGGCCAGCACGATGGCGGCGGCGCCGACACCGAACGCGGCCAGCTTGGCGACCTTGACCTCCTCCTTCTCCGACGCCTGCCCCTTGCGCAGCACGCTGTTGTAGAAGTCGTGCGCCAGGGAGGACGAGGAGGCGATGGTCAGGCCCGCCACCGTGGAGAGGATCGCCGCGAAGGCGACCGCGGCGATGATGGCCAGCATGACCGCGGCGAACGCCGAGCCGCCGAAGTGCGAGCCGACGGCCTCGGCGAGCTGCGGCGCCGCGGTGTTGCCTGCCGCGTTCTGCTCGGTGATCGCCTCGCGGCCCACCATGGCGGCGGCGCCGAAGCCCAGCACCAGCGTCATCAGGTAGAACGAGCCGATCAGGCCGATGCCCCAGTTGACGGACTTACGGGCCGCCTTGGAGTCGGGCACGGTGTAGAAGCGGATCAGGATGTGCGGCAGGCCCGCCGTGCCCAGCACCAGCGCCAGGCCAAGGCTGATCAGGTCGAGCTTGTTCCACAGCGTCTGCCAGGCGTCGCCCGGCACTTCCTTGCCGAAGTTCAGCCCCGGTTCCAGGAACGCCTGCCCGGCGCCGCTGGCGCTGGCCGCGTCGCCCATCAGCGAGCCCATGTCGAAGCCGTAGACGGCAAGTACCAGGACGGTGAGCAGGAAGGCGCCGCCCATCAGCATGCCGGCCTTGATGATCTGGACCCAGGTGGTGCCCTTCATGCCGCCGAAGGTCACGTACACGATCATCAGGATGCCGACGATGACGATGCCGGCGATCTTGGCGGTGTCGGCGTCCATGCCCAGGTACGTCTCGCCCGGCTTGATGCCGAGCAGCAGCGCGATCAGGGCGCCGGCGCCGACCATCTGGGCCAGCAGGTAGAAGATCGAGACGGTGATGGTGGACACCGCCGCCGCGGTGCGCACCGGCCGCTGCTTCATCCGGTAGGAGAGCACGTCGGCCATGGTGAAGCGGCCGGAGTTGCGCAGCAGCTCCGCGACCAGCAGCAGCGCCACCAGCCAGGCGACGAGGAAGCCGATGGAGTACAGGAAGCCGTCGTAGCCGAAGAGGGCGATCATGCCGGCGATGCCCAGGAAGGACGCCGCGGACATGTAGTCGCTGCCGATCGCGAAGCCGTTCTGCATGCCGGAGAACCCGCGCCCGCCGGAGTGGAAGTCGGCGGCGGACTTGGTCTGCCGGCTGGCCCACACCGTGACCGCCAGGGTCACGGCGATCATGGCCAGGAACAGCAGGACGGTGAAGGTGCGGCCGGTGGCACCGGCCTCCGCGAGAATCGTCATGCGTGGGCTCCCTCGGAGTCGGCCCGCTCCTCGTCACCCTTGCCGGGAGCGGCGGTCAGTTCGGCGCAGAGTTCCTCGGCCAGCGGGTCGAGGCGTCGGTTGGCGTAGCGGGAGTAGAGGACGGCGATGCCGAAGGTGCTGACGAACTGCAGCACGCCGAACACCAGGGCCACGTTCACCTGGCCGAACAGCACGGTGGCCATCGCGTCGCGGGCGTAGGCGGACATCAGGACGTACAGCAGGTACCAGGCGAGGAAGGCGAGGCTCATGGGGAAGGCGAAGACGACCAGTCGCCGCTTCAGCTCGATGAACCGCGGGTCGCTGTGCATCTCCAGCGTCCGCCGGGCCTGCTCGTCCTCGGGTGAGCGGGACTGCGGGGGGAGTTCTGTCGACATTGACGTCTCCTCGTCGGGGAGCGAACTCCCTCGGGCGGTACGGGTAACTGGGGGAAAAGTAAGCAGCGTCACACCAGGGGGGAAGCAACCTCCGCAGGCGTGCGGCGAACGCGCCGTGTGCGCGTCGAGCGGTGGACGGTCGTGCGGTGGCCGGTCCGAATCCGCGGCCAGCGGTCGGGCGGCGGTGCGCGATGGCTGATTGTCATCGGCCGGGTGAACCCCACGGCGTCAACCTGCGATTGCCTCGGTGCCTCTTTCGGGCGGATTTCGCCGGGTGGGGTACGCCCGGCGGTGTGGTGGTTCGTTGGCCCGGGTGTGATGAGCAAGAGGAACACCGAGGGGAAGCGCTCCGCCCGTGAGCGCCTGCAGGACGAGCGGGAACGGGAGAAGGCGCGCGCCAAGCGGCTGCGGGCGCTGAAGGTGGGCGCGGTGGCCTTCTCGGTGCTCGCCGTCGCGGGTGTGGCGGGAATCGTCGTCACGCAGCAGGGAAAGGAGAAGCCGTCGGGCCCGGTGGCGGCGCCCATCAGCGAGGGGAAGTCGGGCGCTCCGGTCACGCTGACCGTCTACGAGGACTTCCGCTGCCCCGGCTGCGGCCACTTCGAGCGGAACTTCCGCGAGACGATCCAGGACCTGCGCGACGCGGGGAAGATCCGCAGCGAGTACCACCTGGTCTCGATCATCGACGGAAACATGGGCGGCGATGGCTCGAAGAACGCCGCGAACGCCGCCGCGTGCGCGCGGGACGAGGGGAAGTTCACCGAGTACCACGACGTGCTCTTCGACAACCAGCCCGAGGAGGCGGCGGACACCTTCGCGGACAAGGACCACCTGGTCGAGCTGGCGGGTAAGGTCGACGGTCTGGACACGCCCTCCTTCCGCAGCTGCGTCCAGGACGGCACGCACGACGCCTGGGTGAAGCGGGTCAACACCGACTTCACCGGCTCGGAGTACAACGCGACCCCGACTGTGCTGCTGGACGGCGAGAACCTGTACGGCGATCCCAACGATCCGCTCACGCCGGAGAAGCTCAGGGAAAAGGTGGAGCGGATCGCCGGAAACTGACGACGCGGTTGCCGCGCGGACGGCCGGGCAGGGTAGCGTCTGACTCGCCATGGACCTTCTTGCCTATATCCCCAGCCCGTCGTCCGGCGAGATCATGCTCGGCCCGATCCCGCTCCGCGGCTACGCGTTCTGCATCATCCTCGGCGTCTTCGCCGCGATCTGGATCGGCGGAAGGCGCTGGGTGGCCCGAGGCGGCCAGCCGGGCACCATCGCCGACATCGCCGTCTGGGCGGTGCCCTTCGGCCTGATCGGCGGAAGGCTCTACCACGTCCTCACCGACTACCAGCTCTACTTCGGCGAGGGCCGCAACTGGGTCGACGCCTTCAAGATCTGGGAGGGCGGCCTCGGCATCTGGGGCGCCATCGCCTTCGGCGCGGTCGGAGCGTGGATCGCCTGCCGGATGCGCGGCATCCCGCTGCCCGCCTACGCGGACGCGGTGGCCCCGGGCATCGCCGTGGCCCAGGCGCTGGGCCGGTGGGGCAACTGGTTCAACCAGGAGCTTTACGGCCGGGCCACGGACGTGCCCTGGGCGGTGCGCATCGACAACGGCCTGGACGACGGCACCTTCCACCCGACGTTCCTCTACGAGTCGCTGTGGTGCCTGGGCGTGGCCGCACTGGTCATCTGGGCGGACCGGCGCTTCCGGCTCGGCCACGGCCGGGCGTTCGCGCTGTACGTCGCCGCCTACACGGTCGGCCGGTTCTGGATCGAGTACCTGCGGATCGACGAGGCGCACGAGTTCCTCGGCCTGCGTCTGAACAACTGGACGTCGCTGGTGGTCTTCCTCGGTGCGGTCGTCTACCTGGTGGTCTCCGCCCGCCGCCGCCCCGGCCGGGAGGAGATCGTCGAGCCCCGGCCCGACGGCGACGAGCCGTCCGCGGCCGGCGAGGACGGCGCCCCCGACAGGGCGGCAGCACCGGGCGCGAAGGCGGCCGAGGACACACGGACAGCCAAGGGCTCCGAGCGGGGCGAGGGCGGCAAGGCGGCCAAGGACGGCAGGACCGCTCCCGAGGCCGCTACTCCTGAGGCCGCCGACACGAAGACGCCTACTGAGGCCGCCACCAAGGCGACCGGCGCGGAGGCGGGCGCCACCAAGGCGGGCGGTGCCGAGTCGGCCGCCGAGCCGACCACTGCCGCATCCACCTCCGCGGTGAAGGCGTCTCCCGCCGACAGCGACCCCCGGCCGTCGGCTGACACGGACCGCGGCTGACGGGGTCCGCCCACCTCGCCTCCCGGGGGCCGCCGTGCGACACGCACGGCGGCCCCCGGCGCGTGTGCCGAGCACCGCCCTGTCCGCGGCCTGCACCCCCGCTCGGCCCTTCCGCGTCTCACTTGCTCGTCAGGCATCTTTGCAGGTCAGCGAGGTGAGCCAGGCCTTGCTCGCTGGCGCGGCGACTCCCAGCGGGCGTATGTTCGCAGCAGCGGCAGAGTCGGCGAGCCGGTCGTGCCGCACCGTGCAGGGAGGTCCGTGACACATGTCCGTTCCACCACGTGAAGGCGTCCCCGGCGCCGAGGGCACCCCCGCCGTGCCGTCCGCGCTGCTCGGCCGGCACCGCGACAACCACCGGCACCGGGACGTCAACGGCGGCTGGCTGCGGCCGACGGTGTTCGGTGCGATGGACGGCCTGGTCTCCAACACGGCGCTGATCGCCGGCGTCGCCGGGGGCTCGGTGGCGCCGGCCACCGTGGTGCTCACCGGCCTTGCGGGCCTGGCCGCCGGGGCCTTCTCCATGGCGGCGGGGGAGTACACCTCGGTCGCCTCGCAGCGGGAACTGGTCGAGGCGGAGCTGGAGGTCGAGCGCCGGGAGCTGGCCGGGCATCCCGAAGGCGAGCAGCGGGAGCTGGCCGACCGCTTCCGGGCGCGCGGCGTGGAGCCGGCGCTGGCCGACGCGGTCGCGGCGCAGCTGTCGCGGGACCCGGAGCAGGCGCTGGAGATCCACGCCCGGGAGGAGCTGGGCGTGGGGCCCGGCGACCTGCCCTCCCCGTTGGTGGCCGCCGTCTCCTCCTTCGCCGCCTTCGCCGTCGGCGCTTTCCTGCCGCTGATCCCCTACCTGCTGGGGTCCGTCGTGCTGTGGCACGCGGTGGCGCTGGCGCTGCTGGGGCTGTTCCTGTGCGGGGCCGTCGTGTCCAAGGTCACCGCCCGCTCCTGGTGGTACAGCGGGCTGCGGCAGTTCATCCTGGGGGGCACCGCCGCCGCGCTGACCTACGGGCTGGGGACCGTCCTGGGTTCCGCGATCGGCTGACCGCGGTGGGTGACGGCGGTTACCGGAGGGTTTCAGTTCGGTTGCCACGGGGCAGAAGCGGAAAACGCCACGGGCAACGAAGCCCGACAGGCGCCCGGGTACCGAGCGGCTTTGATCCCGTTTCGCTACCTTGTCTCTCCGTCGCCCGACACCCGCTCGGGTGTCCGCATGATGGACTTCGCTATCCAGTTCTCGGGAAGCTACCCATCATGTAACCTGCACGAAAATTTGTTCTGCAGAGGGCCAACGTCGTCCCTCGGCACTTGCACCTTGCCACGACGACGACGGGAGAGCCGATGCGTGCTGCGTCTATGGCGGCCCACCCTGCCAAGCAGGGGTTGTACGACCCCCAGAACGAGCACGACGCCTGTGGCGTCGGCTTCGTGGCCACCCTGACCGGCGAAGCGAGCCACCAGCTCGTGGAGCAGGCGCTGACCGTGCTGCGCAATCTCGAACACCGCGGCGCCACTGGTTCCGAGCCGGACTCCGGTGACGGCGCGGGCATCCTGCTGCAGGTTCCGGACGCCTTCCTGCGCGAGTCGGTCTCCTTCGAGCTGCCCGAGCCGGGCGCCTACGCCGTCGGCATCGCCTTCCTTCCCCCGAACGTCTCGGAGACCGAGCAGGCCGTCTCGCAGATCGAGACGCTGGCCGCCGAAGAGGGCCTGCGGGTGCTGGGCTGGCGTGAGGTGCCGGTCGCTCCCGAGCTGCTCGGCAACGGCGCCCGCACCACCATGCCCGCGTTCCGCCAGCTCTTCGTCGCCGACGTCCCCGAGGCGGGCGCGGCGGCCCGGACCGGCATCGAGCTGGACCGCATCGCCTTCGTGCTGCGCAAGCGCGCCGAGCGGGAGGCGGCCACCTACTTCCCCTCGCTCTCCGCTCGCACCCTCGTCTACAAGGGCATGCTCACCACCGGGCAGCTGGAGCCCTTCTTCCCCGACCTGTCGGACCGCCGCCTGGCAAGCGCCGTGGCCCTCGTGCACTCGCGCTTCTCGACCAACACGTTCCCCAGCTGGCCGCTCGCACACCCCTACCGCTTCGTCGCCCACAACGGTGAGATCAACACCGTCAAGGGCAACCGGAACTGGATGCGGGCCCGCGAGTCGCAGCTCGCCACCGAGCTGTTCGGCAAGGGCGACCTGGAGCGCATCTTCCCCGTCTGCACCCCCGACGCCTCCGACTCCGCGTCCTTCGACGAGGTGCTGGAGCTGCTCCACCTGGGTGGCCGCTCGCTGCCGCACTCGGTGCTGATGATGGTGCCCGAGGCGTGGGAGAACCACGACTCGATGGACCCGGCCCGGCGTGCCTTCTACCAGTACCACTCCAACCTGATGGAGCCCTGGGACGGCCCGGCCTGCGTCACCTTCACCGACGGTGTCCAGGTCGGCGCGGTCCTCGACCGCAACGGCCTGCGTCCCGGCCGGTACTGGGTGACCGACGACGGCCTCGTCGTGCTGGGCTCCGAGGTCGGCGTGCTCGACATCGACCCCGCCAAGGTCGTGCGCAAGGGACGCCTGCAGCCCGGCCGGATGTTCCTCGTGGACACCGCCGAGCACCGCATCATCGAGGACGACGAGATCAAGTCGGCCCTCGCCGCTGAGCTGCCCTACCAGGAGTGGCTGAACGCGGGCGTCACCGAGCTGGCCGAGCTGCCCGAGCGCGAGCACATCGTGCACACCCACGCCTCGGTCACCCGCCGCCAGCAGACATTCGGCTACACCGAGGAGGAGCTGCGCATCCTCGTCGCGCCGATGGCCAAGGCGGGCGCCGAGCCGATCGGCTCGATGGGCACCGACTCGCCGATCGCCGCGCTCTCCGACCGCCCCCGCCTGCTGTTCGACTACTTCACCCAGCTGTTCGCGCAGGTCACCAACCCGCCGCTGGACGCCATCCGGGAGGAGCTGGTCACCTCCCTGCACTCCTCGCTCGGACCGCAGGGCAACCTGCTGGAGCCCAGCGCGGCGGCCTGCCGCAGCGTCAACCTGCCGTTCCCGGTGATCGACAACGACGAGCTGGCGAAGCTCATCCACATCAACGCCGACGGCGACCGGCCCGGCATGACGTCCGCCACGCTGTCCGGCCTGTACCGGGTCGGTGGCGGCGGTGAGGCGCTGGCCGCCAGGATCACCGAGGTCTGCGCGGAGGTCGACGCGGCCATCGCCGGCGGCGCCCGCATGATCGTGCTGTCCGACCGGCACTCCGACGCCGAGCACGCGCCGATCCCGTCGCTGCTGCTCACCTCCTCGGTGCACCACCACCTCATCCGCACCAAGCAGCGCAGCCAGGTGGGCCTGCTGGTGGAGGCCGGCGACGTGCGCGAGGTCCACCACGTCGCGCTGCTCATCGGCTACGGCGCCGCCGCGGTCAACCCGTACCTGGCGATGGAGTCCGTCGAGGACCTGGTCCGCGCGGGCACGTTCCTGCCCGCCGACACCGACCCGGAAGCGGCCATCCGCAACCTGATCAAGGCACTCGGCAAGGGCGTGCTGAAGGTGATGTCCAAGATGGGCATCTCCACCGTCGCCTCCTACCGCGGCGCGCAGGTCTTCGAGGCCGTCGGCCTGGAGCAGTCCTTCGTGGACACCTACTTCCACGGCACCGCCACCAAGATCGGCGGCGCCGGCCTCGACGTGGTCGCCAGGGAGGTCGCCGCCCGGCACGCCAAGGCGTACCCGGCCACCGGCATCGCCTCCGCCCACCGCAAGCTGGACATCGGCGGCGAGTACCAGTGGCGCCGCGAGGGCGAGCCGCACCTGTTCGACCCGGACACGGTGTTCCGCCTCCAGCACTCCACCCGCGAGCGCCGCTACGACATCTTCAAGCAGTACACCGAGCGCGTCGACGAGCAGTCGCAGCGCCTGATGACGCTGCGCGGCCTGTTCCGGTTCAAGGACGGCGAGCGGCAGCCCATCCCGATCGAAGAGGTCGAGTCGGTCTCGGAGATCGTCAAGCGCTTCTCCACCGGCGCGATGAGCTACGGCTCCATCTCGCAGGAGGCGCACGAGACGCTCGCCATCGCCATGAACCAGCTGGGCGGCAAGTCCAACACCGGTGAGGGCGGTGAGGACCCCGAGCGGCTCTACGACCCGGCGCGGCGGTCCTCCATCAAGCAGGTCGCCTCCGGCCGCTTCGGCGTGACCAGCGAGTACCTGGTCAACGCGGACGACATCCAGATCAAGATGGCCCAGGGCGCCAAGCCCGGCGAGGGCGGCCAGCTGCCCGGCCACAAGGTGTACCCGTGGGTGGCGAAGACGCGGCACTCCACTCCCGGCGTCGGCCTGATCTCGCCGCCGCCGCACCACGACATCTACTCGATCGAGGACCTCGCCCAGCTCATCCACGACCTGAAGAACGCCAACCCCAAGGCGCGCATCCACGTCAAGCTGGTGTCCGAGGTCGGCGTCGGCACCGTCGCGGCGGGCGTGTCCAAGGCGCACGCCGACGTGGTGCTGATCTCCGGCCACGACGGCGGCACCGGCGCCTCGCCGCTGACCTCGCTCAAGCACGCGGGCGGCCCGTGGGAGCTGGGGCTTGCCGAGACGCAGCAGACCCTGCTGCTCAACGGACTGCGCGACCGCATCGTGGTGCAGACCGACGGCCAGCTCAAGACCGGCCGCGACGTGGTCATCGCCGCACTGCTGGGCGCCGAGGAGTTCGGTTTCGCGACCGCGCCGCTCGTCGTCTCCGGCTGCGTCATGATGCGCGTGTGCCACCTGGACACCTGCCCGGTCGGCATCGCCACGCAGAACCCGGTGCTGCGCGAGCGGTTCAGCGGCAAGGCCGAGTACGTCGTCAACTTCTTCCAGTTCGTCGCCGAGGAGGTCCGCGAGATCCTCGCCGAACTGGGCTTCCGGACGCTGGACGAGGCCGTCGGCCGCGTCGAGGTGCTGGACACCTCGCGGGCGGTGGACCACTGGAAGGCGCAGGGCCTGGACCTCGCGCCGCTGCTGCACCTGCCCGAGCTGCCCGAAGGCGCCGTCCGGCACCAGGTGACCGAGCAGGACCACGGCCTCGCCAAGGCGCTCGACAACCAGCTGATCAAGCTGGCCGCCGACGCGCTCGCCGCGGACAGCGTCGAGGACGCCCGCCCGGTGCGCGCCCAGGTCGCGATCCGCAACATCAACCGGACCGTCGGCACCATGCTGGGGCACGAGGTGACCCGGAAGTTCGGTGGTGCCGGGCTGCCCGACGACACCATCGACATCACCTTCACCGGCTCCGCGGGCCAGTCGTTCGGCGCGTTCGTGCCGCGCGGCATCACCCTGCGGCTGGAGGGCGACGCCAACGACTACGTCGGCAAGGGCCTCTCCGGCGGCCGGATCGTGGTCCGCCCGGACCGCAGCGCCGACCACCTGGCGGAGTACTCCACCATCGCCGGCAACACCCTCGCCTACGGCGCGACCGGCGGCGAGATGTTCCTGCGCGGCCGGGTCGGCGAGCGGTTCTGCGTCCGCAACTCCGGTGCGACGGTCGTCTCCGAGGGCGTGGGCGACCACGGCTGCGAGTACATGACCGGCGGCCGGGCGGTCGTGCTCGGGGAGACGGGCCGCAACTTCGCCGCGGGAATGTCGGGCGGCGTCGCGTACGTCATCGACCTCGACCCGGACAACGTCAACCGCGAACTGGCCTCGGCCGTCTGCAAGCTCGACGCCGACGACCAGCAGTGGCTGCACGACGCCGTGCGCCGCCACCACGAGGAGACCGGTTCGACCGTCGCCAAGGCACTGCTCGCCGACTGGGGGGCCGCGCTGCCCCGCTTCAGCAAGGTCGTGCCGGCCACCTACCAGGCAGTGCTCGCCGCCAAGGACGCCGCCGAGCGAGCCGGACTCAGCGAGTCCGAGACCCACGAGAAGATGATGGAGGCGGCGACCAATGGCTGACCCCAAGGGCTTCCTTACCACCGGCCGTGAGGTCGCGCCGACGCGACCGGTCGAAGAGCGGGTCAAGGACTGGAACGAGGTCTACGTTCCCGGCGCGCTGCTGCCGATCATCAGCAAGCAGGCCGGCCGCTGCATGGACTGCGGCATCCCGTTCTGCCACAACGGCTGTCCGCTGGGCAACCTCATCCCCGAGTGGAACGACTACGCCTACCGCGAGGACTGGCGGGCCGCCAGCGAGCGGCTGCACGCGACGAACAACTTCCCCGAGTTCACCGGGCGGCTGTGCCCGGCGCCGTGCGAGTCGGCGTGTGTGCTGGGCATCAACCAGCCGGCGGTGACCATCAAGAACGTCGAGGTCACCATCATCGACAAGGCGTGGGACACCGGGGACGTCACGCCGCAGCCGCCGGAGCGGCTGTCGGGCAAGACGGTCGCGGTGATCGGCTCCGGCCCCGCCGGGCTGGCCGCCGCCCAGCAGCTCACCCGGGCCGGCCACACCGTGGCCGTGTACGAGCGGGCCGACCGGGTCGGCGGGCTGCTGCGGTACGGTATTCCCGAGTTCAAGATGGAGAAGCGCCACATCAACCGCCGCATCGAGCAGATGCGCGCGGAGGGCACCAAGTTCCGCACCGGCGTCGAGGTCGGCCGGGACGTGGACGCGGCGAAGCTGCGCAAGCGCTACGACGCGGTGGTCATCGCCGCCGGCTCCACCACGGCCCGGGACCTGCCGGTCCCCGGCCGGGAGCTGAACGGCGTGATGCAGGCGATGGAGTACCTGCCGCTGGCCAACAAGGTGCAGGAGGGCGACTACGTCACGTCGCCGGTCTCCGCCGAGGGCAAGCACGTCGTGGTCATCGGCGGCGGCGACACCGGCGCGGACTGCGTGGGCACCGCGCACCGCCAGGGCGCCGCGTCCGTGACGCAGCTGGAGATCATGCCCCGGCCCGGCGAGGAGCGGAACGCCAACCAGCCCTGGCCGACGTTCCCCATGCTCTACAAGGTCACCTCCGCGCACGAGGAGGGCGGCGAGCGGGTCTACTCCGTCTCCACCACCCACTTCGAGGGCGACGAGGACGGCAACGTCCAGTGGCTGCACCTCGTCGAGGTCGAGTTCGCCGGCGGCAAGCTGGAGCAGAAGCCCGGCACCGAGCGGCGCATCCCGGCCCAGCTGGTGACGCTCGCCATGGGCTTCACCGGCATCGACCGGGAGAACGGTCTGGTCGAGCAGTTCGGCCTTGAGATGGACGAGCGCGGCAACGTGGCCCGCGACGCGGACTACGCCACCAACGTCGACGGCGTGTTCGTCGCCGGTGACGCCGGGCGCGGCCAGTCGCTGATCGTCTGGGCGATCGCCGAGGGCCGCTCCGCCGCCCGCGGCGTGGACCGCTTCCTGACGGGTGCCAGCGCGCTGCCCGCCCCGGTGAAGCCCACCGACCGGGCGCTGACCGTCTGACCCCGGCCGGGCCCCGCCGACCCGGCCCCGCAGATGTCCCGTACAACGGCGTACGGACAGCCGCCGCGGTGCCCGCCCTCACCCCCGACCGAGGGCGGGCACCGCGGCACCTCCGCGTCCGGGCGCGGCTTGGCCCGGACGGCTCCAGACCCCTCGCGGGCGGCGGCCGGACCGGAACCGGAACGGGCGCGGCCGCGTCTCATCGGCACCCCACACAGGAGGCAACGATGCGACGAAGGACTACGGCGGTGGCCCTGGCGGCGGTCGCGGCACTGGCCGCCGGCGGGTGCGGCAGCAACAACCAGAGCGTGCGTTCGGACGGCTCACCGTCCGCTTCCGAGAAGCAGACCCGTTTCGACAAGCGGGCGGCGAAGATCGAGGCGGAGTGGCCCGAGGTCAGTGCCGTCTCCGGCCGTCCCGACGACATGCTGCCGCTGGAGGACGCAAGTCCGCCCGGCTCCGACGACACCACCTTCGAGGTGGCCGTCGGCCACGGGGCCTGCGACGAGGACTTCGGCGTGCACGTGAAGGAGTCCGAGGGCTACGTGGTCGTCGCCGGCTGGGCGAAGCCCAAGGACGTCGACTTCTGCACCGACCAGCTGCTCATCGACGACGTCGAGGTCGAGCTGGAGCAGCCGCTCGGCGACCGGACCGTGGTGGACGCCGCCACCGGCAAGGACCTGCTGGAGAAGTAGACCCGCCTCACCGCACGGCCGTGCCCCTTACCCCCAGCCCGACCCGACGGCCCGGAACCGCGACCCCGCGTTCCGGGCCGCCGTGCGTGGCCCGGCGGTGAGTGGTCCGGCCGTGAGTGGCCCGGCAGTGGGACGACGGTGCTGGAGTCTCCGCAGTAGGCCGATCCGTCAAAGCTCAACCCGACGGCGGCGCCGGTCCACGCCGAAGGGCCCCGCATGGCGCAAGGTGGAAGCGTCACCGCGGGTGGCCAGGTGGTCACCCGCAGTCCGCACTGCGCTGAGGAGCCCGGCAATGAGGAAGCGTGCCATCGCCGTCGGAGCGGTCCTGTCGCTCACCCTGACCGCCTGCGGCAGCGGCAGCTCCGCCGCCGGGGACGGCGCCCTCACCGTATGGATCATGGAGGGAACGAATCCGGACTCCGGGCCCTTCTTCCGGGACGTCGGCAAGGAGTTCACCCGGCGCACCGGCGCCGATCTCAGGGTCCAGTACGTGCCGTGGCCCGACGCCCACGACAAGTTCACCAAGGCCATGGCCGGCGGCACCACACCCGACGTGGCGGAGATCGGCACCACCTGGACGGCGGAGTTCGCCGACGCCGGGGCGCTCGCCGACCTCACCGACGACGTGGAAGGCGCCGGACTCGACGAGGACCTGGTCCCGGGGCTGCGTGAGGCCGGCACCCTCGACGGGCGGCTGTACGGCATGCCCTGGTACGCCGGGGTGCGGGCCCTGCTCTACCGCAAGGACGTCTTCGACAAGCACGGCCTCGACGCCCCCGGGTCCTGGAAGGAACTGCGCGCGGTCGCGGCCCGGCTGAAGGCCGAGGAGCCGGACATGATCCCGTTCCCGGTGGTCGGCGACAACGAGTACATCCTCGACTCGTTCATCTGGGGCGCCGGCGGCGACCTGGCCACCGAGAGCGGCGGCAGCTGGAAGGCCGCCGTCAACTCCGCCGACGCCGTCCGCGGCCTCTCCTTCTACACCGCCCTCGCCACGAAGGACGGCTTCTCACCCAAGGCGGCCCACACCTGGAACGAGGCCGACCTGGTCGACAACTTCCAGGCCGGCCGTGTCGCCATGACCGTCTCCGGCAGTTGGACGCCCGCCGCCATCACACAGCGCAGCCCGGAGATGGAGGGCAAGCTCGCCGCCGCGCCGATCCCCGGACCCGACGGCGGACTCAGCCCCTCCTTCCTCGGCGGCTCCCACCTGGGTGTTTTCCAGGAGAGCCCGCGCCGCGAACTCGCCTGGGAGTTCGTGGAACTGATGAGCAGCAGCCGGTTCGCCGCCCGGTGGGCCGAGCAGTCCGGATACTTCGCCGGCCGCCGGTCCCTGGTGGAGAAGGTGCGCGAGCAGGGCGACCCGCTGGTGGCGCCCTTCGCCCGGCAGATGACCGAGGCGGGCCGGACCGTGCCCGTCACCCCCGCCTACGGCGAGATCCAGGGCAAGAAGACACTCGCCCAGATGCTGCAGTCAGTGCTCGCCGGGAAGCAGAGCGCGCAGCAGGCGGCCGACGCCGCCGCGGCCGACATGGACAAGTCCTTTGGCAACTGAGACCCCGCCCCACCCGTCCGCTGCCGCCGCCCCGGCCCGCCCCGTCCGTCCGCTGCCTCCTCCCGGCCCCGCCGCCCGCCGGGCCCACCGCAGGCGCCGCCAGCGGCCCTGGCTGCTGCTGGCCCCGGCGCTGCTGGCCGTCGCCGGGCTGCTGGTGTGGCCGCTGGCGCGGGTGGTGTGGATGTCCCTCCAGGACTACGGCCTGCGGGAGATCGTCAGCGGCACCAGCAACTACAACGGCCTGGCCAACTACCGCGAGATCCTCGGCCAGCCCTACCTGTGGACCACCGTCCTGCCCAACACCGTGCTGTTCGCGGCGGCCTGCGTCTCCCTGACCGTCGTGCTCGGCACGCTGGTGGCGCTGCTCATGCAACGGCTCAGCCCGCTGTGGCGCACGGTGTGCGCAAGCGTGCTGATGATGGCCTGGGCCATGCCGGCCGTCACCGGCACGTACGTGTGGATCTGGTTGTTCGACCCGCTGAACGGCGCCGTCGTGCAACTGCTCGGCGGCCTGGGCGCGGTGGACCCGGCCGACACCAACTGGTTCACCGGCCGGCTCTCCTTCTACGCCATCGCCACCCTCAACGTGGTGCACCACAGCTTCCCGTTCGTGGCCGTCACCGTCTTCGCCGGGCTGCTCACCGTCCCCAGGGAACTGTACGAGGCGGCCATCGTCGACGGCGCGAACGCCTGGCAGCGCTTCTGGTCGATCACCGTGCCCGCCATCAAGCCGGTGTTCATGGTGGTGCTCATCCTGTCGACCATCTGGGACTTCAAGGTGTTCGTGCAGCTCTACCTGATGCCGGGCGGCAACGGCGCCAACCGGGACGTGCTCAACCTCGGTGTGTGGTCCTACGTGGAGTCCTTCGCCCAGCGCCAGTACGGCATGGGAGCCGCCGTCGCCGTGCTGCTGACGCTGCTGCTCCTGGCCGTCACCACCGTCTACATCCGCACGCTGTTCAAGGAGGGTGAGGAACTGTGAGCGCCTCCCTCGCGTCCCGCAGGGCATCGCCCCCGCCCCGAAGGACGTCCCTGGTGTCCCGCGCCGCGACCGCTGCGGCCGTCGCCGCGCTGCTCGCCTTCACCGTGCTGCCGGTGTACTGGATGGTGACGTCGGCGTTCGACCCCCGGGCCGACGCCCGCGGTGCGAACCTGCTGCCGAGCGGCTTCACCCTCGACCACTTCCGCTTCGTGTTGGACGAGGGCGGCTTCGGGCGCTTCCTGCTCAACTCGGCGCTGGTCGGCGCCGGGACGGTGCTGCTGGCCGGCGTGCTGTCGCTGCTGGCGGCCGTCGCGGTGGCCCGCTTCACGTTCCGCTTCCGCACCGCCGTCCTGGTGATGGTGCTGGTGGTGCAGATGGTGCCGCTGGAGGCCCTGGTCATCCCGCTGTTCGTCCAGATGCGCAACCTGGACATGCTCAACAGCCTGCTCGGCCTGACCGTCGTCTACCTGGCGTTCTCCCTGCCGTTCGCGATCTGGATGCTGCGCGGCTTCGTCGCCGCGGTGCCGCGGGAGGTGGAGGAGGCCGCCTACCTCGACGGCTGCACCTGGCTGCGGATGTTCCGCAGCGTGCTGCTGCCGCTGGTCGCCCCCGGGCTCGTCGCCACCAGCGTGTTCTCGTTCATCGTGGCCTGGAACGAGTTCGTCTTCGCGTTCACGTTCCTCCAGGACGAGAGCCGCTTCACCGCCGCCGTCGGGCTGCACCGCTTCTTCGGGCAGCACACCAACGACTGGGGCGCGGTGATGGCCGGCTCCACTCTCATCACGCTGCCGGTGCTCGTCTTCTTCGTGCTCGTGCAGCGCAGACTGTCCTCCGGGCTCGCCGCGGGAGCCGTCAAGGGCTGACCGACCGGCACCCCGCTGACTGTCACCCCGCAGGACAGCCCTAGGGTGCCGAGGATGAGCACCGACGGCAGCATCCTCGTCCTGTCAGGCCCGCCCGGCGCGGGCAAGACCACCGTGGCCCGACTGCTCGCCTCGCTGCGGCCGGCCCCGGTGGTGCACCTGCACGCCGACGACTTCTGGGCCAACATCGTGCACGGAGCGGTGTCCCCCTACCGGCCCGAGGCGGACGCGCAGAACGCCACCGTCGTGCGGGTGCTGGCCGGGGCCGCCGCCGGGTACGCGGCGGACGGCTACCAGGTGCTCGTGGACGGCGTGATCGGCCCCTGGTTCCTGCCTCCGATCCGGCAGGCCGCCGAGGCGGCGGGGCTCGACCTGCACTACGCGGTGCTGCGGCCGGACGAGCAGACCGCGCTCGACCGCGGCACCGCCCGCCCCGACCACCCGCTCACCGACCCCGGGCCGATCCGGCACATGCACCGGCAGTTCGCCGACCTGGGCGAGCTGGAGAGCCATGTGCTGGACTCCTCCCTGCTGGACAGCACCGCCACCGTCGACGCCGTACTGCTCGGCCTGGCCGACGGCCGCTTCCGGCTCTGAGACCGCGCGGCGGGGCCGGGCCGGGCACCACCGGGGGCTGTCAGGTGTCGCACTCCAGGACCGTGCGGCACAGCCCGCAGCGGGCCCGCACCCGGCCCCGCACCGGCACCCGGATGCGCTGGAAGCAGGTCGGGCAGTCGAAGGCGACCCGCAGCTGCGAGCGGTTCTCGAAGGTGTAGGGACCGCTGGTCACCGGCCCGGCGCCGTCCGCCAGCCGGTCCCGCGCCCACCGCCGGTCCCGGGCGTAGGCGCGGCGGCCCGCCCAGCCGGCCGCCGTCAGCGGCGGGCGCCGGGCGTCCTCGTCCGCCTTGCGGCGGCCCGCGGTGTACGCCTCGTAGGCCTGCGGGCTGGTGAACCACACCGACGGGTCCTCGCCGAACACCTCCGCCCGCTTCGCCAGGACGTAGCCGAACTCCTCCGGCGTCAGGTAGCCGAGCTTCTGCGAGGACAGCCGGTCCTGCCGGAAGGCGTCCAGCAGCAGCCAGCCCGCACCCAGGTAGGTGGCGACGGTGTCGGTGAGGATCTCGTTGTTGCGGACCCCGTCGAAGGCCAGCCCCAGCCGGTGCAGGTAGACGTGGGTGATCTCGTGGGCCAGTGCCGCACCGATGTCCCTCCGGTGCTCGCGGAAGCGCGCGTTCAGCTCGACGAAGTACTCCGGGCCGCCCGCCGGCTCGATCTGCGCGGCGTGTTCCATCTCCCGGAACGTGACGACCACCGGTGCCTCGGGCAGCCGCAGCTGCGCCACCATGACCCGGGCCACCCGCTGCGCGCCGAGCCGCAGGTCGTCGTCGTCCGCGAACGCCACGTCGGCGGGCACCACACTCAGGTCGAAGGACCGCACCCCGTCGCCGGACAACCGGCGGTACAGCGCCGTCACCGCCTCGCGCACCGTCTCCAGATGCGGGAACCCGCGTTCGACGTCCCGCCCAGCGGCCACGCCCTCACCCCCGTCCGACGCTGCCCACTGTACGGGCAGCCCGCCGCCGCGGGCCTGCCCGAACGCCCGCGCGCGCCCGAACGCCCCTCGCCGCCACCCGGTGGCGGGCGGCGGCGCGGGGCGGGGGCGGGCGGCGGCTCATCCCCGGCAGGCGGCGGGTCAGCGGGTGACGGTGTGCCGCTCGTTGGGCACGCAGTGCGTCATGGTGAGCCCGGAGACGTCCCGCGGCGGGTTGCTGCCGAGGTTCGCCAGCCGCTTGCGGTCCTCCTCGGTGAGGTCCTGGGTCGTCAGCGGCTCCAGGTGGGACACGTCGGACGGCCCGATGCCGAGCCCCTCACCGACCCGCAGGCCCAGGTCGTTCTCCACCAGCAGGAAGTGCCACACCATGCGCTCCTGCACCGCCCGGTCGCACTGGGAGATCAGGTCTACGAAGTTCTCGACCAGGTCGTCGCGCTCCCAGTCCTCCATCAGCAGGTACCGCTGGCCGGCCTGGAGGTAGTCGTTGGCGCGGGGAATCCGCTTGCGGGTCAGCCGGCCGTGGATCTCCGGGCCCTGCTCGTCGTGCGTCGGGTACTGGCCCTCCCGCACGCCGCCGGTGATCGACGGCTCGTAGTTGACCTCCGGGTTCGCTCCGGCCTGGTCCTGGTAGTGCGCCATCTGGCCGTCGCGCTGGTTGGTGCGCACCTCGGCGTTCTTGGCGTGGTTGACCGGGACCTGGAGGTAGTTCGGGCCCACCCGGTAGCGCTGGGTGTCGCTGTAGGAGAACGTCCGGCCGACGAGCATCTTGTCGTCGGAGAAGTCCAGGCCGTCCACCAGCACGCCGGTGCCGAAGGCGATCTGCTCGTTCTCCGCGAAGTAGTTGTCGACGGTCCGGTCGAGCACCATGCGGCCCACCGGCCGCGGCGGGAACTCCTGCTCGGGCCAGGTCTTGGTGTCGTCGAGCGGGTCGAAGTCCAGCTCCGGGTGCTCGCCGTCCTCCATCATCTGCACGACCAGCTCCCACTCGGGGTGGTCGCCCCGGTTGATCGCCTCGTACAGGTCCTTGGTCGCGTGCCCCAGCTCGCCCGCCTGGACGTTGGCCGCGTCCTCCTCGGTCATGCTGCGCACGCCCTGCTTGGGCAGCCAGTGGTACTTGACCAGGACGGTCTTTCCCTCGCTGTTGACCCACTTGTACGTGTTCACGCCGAAGCCCTGCATGTGCCGGTAGTCCGACGGGATGCCGCGCGGGCTGAACAGGTTGACCAGCATGTGCATGCTCTCCGGCGTCTGCGACATGAAGTCGAAGATCCGGGCGGGCTTCTGCTCGTGCGAGACCGGGTCGGGCTTCAGGGAGTGGATGACGTCCGGGAACTTCACCGCGTCCCGGATGAAGAACACCCCGAGGTTGTTGCCGACGAGGTCCCAGTTGCCGTCCTCGGTGTAGAACTTCACCGCGAAGCCGCGCGGGTCGCGGGCCGCCTCCGAGGAGTCGCGGCCGCCGATCACCGTCGAGAAGCGCACCGCCACGTCGGTGCGCCTGCCGCGCTCCTGGAACAGCTTGGCCCGGGTGAACCTGCTGATCGGCTCGTCGCCCCAGGCCCCGTACGCCTCGAAGAAGCCGTAGCTGGTCACGCCGCGGGCGTGCACCACGCGCTCCGGGATGCGCTCCCGGTCGAAGTGGCTGATCTTCTCCAGGAAGTGGTAGTTCTCCAGCGTGGCCGGGCCGCGGGCCCCGACCGTGCGCTGGTTCTGGTTGTCGTAGATCGGGTGGCCCTGCCGGTCGGTGAGCACCGGCCGGTCGTCGTCCGAGGGGGACCCTGCGCTCGATACGTCTGTCACGGCCCTGCGCTCCTTGACTTCTCGGCTTCCCGGTCGCCCCGGGACTGCACGGTGGGAGGCCGGCGTGCCCGCGCGGGCACGCCGGCCGGGGACGGCCCAGTACCCGGGTGTGCGCCAGCCATGCAGGCGCACGCCCGGCTGACCCGGACGGCCCAGCCGGCGGTTTCCCGTGCCGCCCCCGGGTACTCCGCGTCCCTCGGGCCGTGCTGCCCCCGACGCCCGCCGCCCACCACCGGAGGCCCCGTGAGCGACCACCAGAACCACCAGGAGCAGGACCGTCCCCGAACCCGGGAGACGCACCAGGAGACGCACCGCGACCCGAACGCGCGGACCCCCGACCCGCCGGAGACCGGCGCCGGCTCCGGTGCGGAGACCGAGCACGCCGGGCAGCTGGAGGAGGTCGGCGCAGAGGGGGAGGCGGGTACCGAGGTGGACGCCGAGGACGGCGAGCCGGCCGGGGGCGACGTCGAGCGGTCGCGCCGCGCGGACCAGGAGACGCCCGACTGACGGCCGTACGTCGCACCGGTCTGAGCGGGCTGAGCACACGGGTCCCGGGCGCACGGCAGCGCGCACCCGGGACCCGCGCACGCGCCGAGTGGGGGCGTGCGCCCGGTGGGGGAGCGGTTCAGCTGTGGGCGCCGGCGCTCAGGGACGGGCGGTGCGCGCGGTGATGTGCACGGCGGCGCGCCCTGCGTCCGTGGCAGTCATGCGGCCACCGTGCGCCGGGTGGCTCGACCCGGACTCGAACCACCCGGCGCCTGCCGCGACGCGCTGGCCGCTGTGCCCTTCCGCAGCGTGGACACCCCGCACCCGGCAGGGCCGGCCCGTCTAAGGTCGCTGTCCATGAGCAACGGCGACATCGACGAGTCCGTACAGGCGGAACTGACCCGGCTGCGGGAGAGCATCGACAACATCGACGCCGCGGTGGTCCACATGCTGGCGGAACGCTTCAAGTGCACCCAGCAGGTCGGCCGCCTCAAGGCCGCCCACGCCCTGCCGCCGGCCGACCCCTCACGCGAGGCCCGGCAGATCGCCCGGCTGCGCCAACTCGCCGAGAACGCCCGGCTGGACCCGGCCTTCGCGGAGAAGCTGCTGACGTTCATCATCGCCGAGGTCATCCGCCACCACGAGACCATCGCCCGCTCCTGACCCACCGGCCCCACCCACCGTCGGCCGCCGTCCCCCGGGGCCTGCTGCGGGCCGGTGGCGGGGTGCGGCAGCATGTCCCCATGTCCGTACTGACGCGCGACGAAGCGCAGACCCGAGCACACCTCCTCGACGTCCACCGCTACACCATCGACCTCGACCTCACCCGCGGCGAGCAGGTGTACGGCAGCACCACCCGGATCAGCTTCACCGCCCGGGAGCCCGGCGCCACCTTCGTCGAGGTGCGCCCCGCCGCCCTGGGCCGGGCCGTGCTCGACGGGCAGCCGCTGGACACCACCGCCGAGGACGGCCGCATCCGGCTCGACGCGCTGGAGGCCGGGCCCCACGAACTGCTCGTCGAGGCGGACATGCGGTACTCGCACACCGGCGAGGGCATGCACCGCTTCACCGACCCGGCCGACGGTCTCAGCTACCTCTACACCCAGGTCTGCCAGTCGGACGCGCCACTGGTCTTCGCCTGCTTCGACCAGCCCGACCTCAAGGCGGAGTTCGCCGTCACCGTCACCGCCCCCGAGGGCTGGACGGTGCTCGGCAACGGGATCAGCACCCCCGTCGAGGGCAGCCCGGGCCGCTGGGAGTGCGCCACCACCCCGCCCATCAGCACCTACCTGATGGCCGTGGTCGCCGGCCCCTACCACTCGGTCCGCACCGAGCACGCCGGGCTGCCCTTCGGGCTGCACGTGCGGCGCTCGCTCGCCGAGCACCTCGACGCCGACGCCGCCGAACTCCTCGACATCACCCGGCGCTGCTTCGACCGCTACCACGAGATCTTCGACGAGCCCTACCCCTTCGACTCCTACGACCAGGCGTTCGTACCGGAGTTCAACTCCGGCGCCATGGAGAACCCCGGACTGGTCACCTTCCGGGACGAGTTCATCCACCGCTCGGCCGTCACCGACACCCAGCGCCAGAGCCGCGGCATGGTGATAGCGCACGAGATGGCCCACATGTGGTTCGGCGACCTCGTCACGCTGCGCTGGTGGGACGACATCTGGCTGAACGAGTCGTTCGCCGAGTACATGGGTTTCCAGGTGCTGGCCGACGCCACCCACTGGAAGGGCACCTGGACCGACTTCGCCGTCAACCGCAAGGGCTGGGGCTACGACGCAGACCAGCGGCCCTCCACCCACCCGGTCGCGCCCGCCCCCGAGGACGTGCCCGACACCGCCGCCGCCCGCCTCAACTTCGACGGCATCTCCTACGCCAAGGGCGCCTCCGCGCTGCGGCAGCTCGTCAGCTGGCTCGGCCCGAAGAACTTCCTGGCCGGCATCAACGCGCACTTCGCCCGGCACCGTTTCGGCAACGCCACGCTCGCCGACTTCCTCGACTCGCTCGCCGGCTCCACCGACCGTGACGTGCACACGTGGGCGGGCCACTGGCTGCGCACCACCGGGGTCGACACGCTCACCCCCGAGCCGGCCGCCGGCAGCGCGCCCGGGACCTGGCAGCTCGGCGTGCGGCACGACGGGAGCCGCCCGCACCGCCTGCTCGCCGGCTGCTACGACCGCGCCCCCGCCGACCCGGCGCGGCTGGTGCTGCGCGACCGCGTCGAGATCGACGTGCCGCAGCCGCCGGGCACCACCGCCGTCACCCTGCCCGGTCCCCGGCCCGACCTGGTCCTGCTCAACGACCACGACCTCGGCTACGCCAAGGTCCGCCTCGACGCGGAATCCTGGACCACCGTGCGCGAAGCCCTGAGCGGACTGCCCGACCCGCTCAGCCGGGCCGTGGTGTGGAACGCCGCCCGGGACATGGTCAGGGACGGTGAACTCGCCCCCGCCTCCTACCTGGAGACCGCCGCCGCCCACCTGCCCCACGAGAGCGACAACGCCGTGGTGCAGGGTGTGCTCGCGTTCGCCCGGACCTGGGTCGCCGACCGGTACCTGCCTGCCGCTCGCCGCCCGGCCGCGCTCGCCACGCTGCACGCCCTCAGCCGGGAACTCCTCGACCGGACGGCGCCGGTGGCGTCCGGCGCCGCGCAGCCGCCGGGTGCCACCGGCATCCGGCTCACCGCGGTGCGCCACCACATCGCCTCCGCCACCGAACCGGGCGGGCTCGAAGCCTGGCGCGCGGCGGGCACCGTGCCTGGCGGGCCCGAACTCGACCCGGAACTGCGCTGGTTGGTGCTCAATCGGCTCGTGGTCCTCGGAGCGGCAGGCGAGGCGGACATCCGCGCCGAAGCCGAACGCGACCCGGGCGCGACCGGCCGGGAGAGCGCGGCGCGCTGCCGGGCGGCGCTGCCCGGCGCGGAGGCCAAGGAAGCAGCCTGGCAGGCCCTGTTCGGGCCGGCCGACAGCCTGTCCAACTACCTCTTCGCCGCCACCGCCCAGGGTTTCTGGCAGGCCGAGCACCTCGACGTGCTCCAGCCGTACGGCGAGCGCTTCTTCACCGACGCGCCGGCCGTGGCCGAACGGCGCGGCGACTCCCTCGCCCAGTTCGCCGTCCACTACGGCTTCCCGGCACCGCTGGTCGACAACGGCCTGCTCAAGCGCGGTGAGGCGGCGCTCGCCGCGGTCCGCCAGCCCGCCTTCCGCCGGCCGCTCGCCGACCAGCTCGACGACCTGCGCCGGGCGCTCGCCGTCCGGGGCGACTGACAGCACCCTCGGCGGCCACCCGCCCGTCACCACAGCCACGACCGCGACCCCGGCCGCAACCGCGACCACTACCCGCACGAGCCCGGCCCCGCCCCGCGCGGCCGGGCTCGTCGGTGTCCCGGCCCGGCGGGGTCCCATTACCAGAAAGGTCCGGCCGACACCTCCTCCGCGTACCACCTTCGGGCGAACCCTTCCGCACCGCGCCGGTCCCGGAGCGGTGACGCCCTACGGTCATGGCTCACGGCACCCCAGCCGCAGCAGAAAGAGCGCCGCCCATGCCCGTGCCCACCGACGACGCCACGCTGCTCGCGGGCGGCACCAGCGGCCCCCGCGCGCTGCGTCCGCTGCTCGACACCGTGCTGACCGCCCTCGCCGAGGGGGCCGCCGACCGGGACGGCCCGCTGCCGCCCGGCGGCCCCGAAGCCACCGCGGCCCGGCTGCGCGCCGCCTGCGGACCGGTACTGCCCGAGCACGGCACCGGCGCCCACGCGGCCCTGTCCTCCCTGGTCCGCGCCCTTGCCGAAGGCGCCGCGGACCCGGCCGACCCGCACTGCGCCGCCCACCTGCACTGCCCGCCGCTCGCCGTGGCCGCCGCCGCTGACCTCGCCGCCAGCGCGCTCAACCCGTCGATGGACTCCTGGGACCAGGCGCCCGCCGCCACCGCCCTGGAGGAGCGCACCACCCGGGCACTCGCCGCACTGGTCCACCCCCGGGAGCACGACCCCGACGCGCTGCTCACCACCGGCGGCACCGAGTCCAACCAGCTCGGCCTGCTGCTCGCCCGCGAGCGGACGGGCCCCCGGCTGCGGGTGCTCTGTGCGGCCTCCGCCCACCACAGCGTGGGCCGGTCCGCATGGGTGCTCGGCCTCGACCGGCCCGTGGTGCTGCCCGCCCCGCGCGGCCTGCTCGACCCCGCAGCCCTGGACGCGGCCCTCGCCGAAGCCACCGCCGCCGGTCTGCCGGCCCTGGTCGTCGCCACCGCCGGCACCACCGACACCGGCGCGATCGACCCGCTGCCCGCCGTCGCCGACACCGCAGCCCGGCACCGCGCCGCCCTGCACGTCGACGCCGCGTACGGCGGTCCGCTGCTGTTCAGCGACCGTCTCCGGCACCGCCTCGACGGCCTGGAGCGCGCCGACAGCGTCACCCTCGACCTGCACAAGCTCGGCTGGCAACCGGTCGCCGCCGGCCTGCTCACCGTGCCGCGCGCCGAACTGCTGGCCCCGCTCGGCCACCAGGCCGACTACCTCAACGCCGACGACGACACCCGGGCGGGGCTGCCCGACCTGCTGGGCCGCTCCCTGCGCACCACCCGGCGACCCGACGTACTGAAGATCGCCGTCACCCTGCAGGCCCTCGGCCGCAGCGGGCTGGGCCTCCTCGTCGAACGCACCTGCGCAGCCGCCCGCCACCTCGCCGACCTCGTCGAGGAGCACCCCCGGCTGGAACTGCACGCCCGGCCCTGCCTCTCCACCGTGCTGTTCCGTCCGACGTCGGCCGATGACGAGCAGGTCGCCGCGATCCGCCGCCACCTGCTCGGCACCGGACGGGCGGTGCTCGGCCGTGCCGAGCAGGACGGCCGACGCTGGCTCAAGGCCACCCTGCTCAACCCCCACGCACGTTCCGCCGACCTGACCGCGCTGCTCACCCTCGTCGACGACAGTGCCCGAGAGAAGGACCTCCAGCCATGAACGCACCCGGGCCCGCCCCCGACAGCGCGGTACAGAGCGAAGCCCCGCTCGACGTCGCCGCCGTCGGCATCGGACCGTTCAACCTGTCCCTGGCCGCACTCGCCCAGCCCCTCGCCGGCCTGCGGCTGGCCGCCTTCGACCAGCGGACCGACTTCCGGTGGCACCCGGGGCTGCTCATCGACGGCACGACCCTGCAAGTGCCCTTCCTCGCCGACCTGGTGAGCCTGGCCGACCCCACCAGCCGGTTCAGCTACCTCAACTACCTGCGGCTGCACGAGCGCCTCTTCCCCTTCTACCTCGCCGAGCGGCTGCACACCCCGCGGGCCGAGTTCGACGCCTACTGCCGCTGGGTCAGCGCCGAACTCGCCGCCGACGACGGCTCCAGCACCGGTCTGCACTTCGGCCACCAGGTGGACGCCGTGCGCTGGAACCTCGAACGGGCCGTCTTCGAGATCGACTTCACGCGGCTGGACCAGGACGGCGAGGCGGACGCGCTGGGCCGCGCCTACGCGCGCAACCTGTCGCTGGGCATCGGCACCGCGCCGCAGGTGCCCGAGCCGCTGCGGCCCCTCGTCGAGGCGCCCGCCGTGCCGGTGATCCACTCCGCCGACTACCTCGACCACCGCGAACGCCTGCTCGCCGCCGAGCACGTCACCGTGGTCGGGTCCGGCCAGTCGGGCGCCGAGGTCTTCCTGGACCTGCTCACCCACCGCCCGGCCGGCCAGGAGCGCCTGCACTGGCTGACCCGCAGTCCGGCGTTCGCGCCGATGGAGTACAGCAAGCTGGGGCTGGAGCACTTCACACCCGACTACGAGCGGTACTTCCACGCGCTGCCCGAGCAGACCAGGAACACGCTGCTGCCCCGGCAGAACCAGCTCTACAAGGCGATCGACAGCGGGACGATCGACGACATCCACCGCGAGCTGCACCGCCGCACGCTCGGCGGGGGCTGGCCGAGCGCCGTGCTCACGCCGGGGGTCACGGTGCGCACGGCCGGGCGGATCGGCACCACCCAGATCGAGCTGCACCTCCAGCACGTCGAGCAGGACGAACGCGACCGCCTCACCACCCACGCGGTGGTGCTCGCCACCGGCTACCGGGAGCGTTCGCTGGACCGCATCCTGGCGGCCCTGGACCCGTACATGCGCCGCGACGCGGCGGAACGCCCCCGGGTGGACGCGCAGCACCGACTGGTGCTCGACCCGGCCGTCACCGGTGACGTCTTCGTGCACAACGCGCAGACGCACACCCACGGAGTGGGCACACCGGACCTGGGTCTCGCGGCGCACCGCAGCGCGTCCGTGCTCAACACGCTGACAGGTGCGGAACCGTATCCGCTGCCCCGCCGAACGGCCTTCACCCGCTTCGGGCTGCGCCGCCCGGCGGCCGACGCGGAGACCGCCCTCCGCGCCGGGCAGTCCGCGCTGCGCCCGCTCCCGGCCAACTGAGGGCCGTCCCGGACGGGACGGCGCCGGGCGGGACGGCCGTGCCCGGGCGGGGGACGACCGGGTGGGAGCGCCGTGCCCGGAAGTGCTCGCGGTGGCCGCCCGGGTCTGCCAGGGTGACTGCATGACCGACACTCCCGCCCCCGTGAGCCCGCCCGGCAGCAGCACCGGCGCCGCCGCCCTGCCGCGGGTCGCGGTGCGGGGTGAGGCGCTGCTGGAGGCCGATCCCGAGATCGCCCGGATCGGCGTCACCGTCCAGGCGCGCGGCTCCGACCGGCGCGCGGCGCTGGAGGACCTCACCCGCCGCAACGCCGAGGTGCTGGAACTGGTGCGGAGCTACGGGGAGGCCGTCGAGTCCACCGAGACCGGCTCCTTCACCCTGACTCCCGAACTCAGCAAGCACGGCCGGGGCGAGCGGGTGCGCGCCCACCACGGCCGGGTGCACCTCCAGGTGGTGCTGCGCGACTTCGCCGCCCTGGGCGAACTCAGCACCCGCCTCGCCGAACTGGACCTCACCCGGGTCGACGGCCCCTGGTGGTCCCTGCGGCCGGATTCGCCGGTGCACCGGCGCGCCCGTCAGCACGCCGTGCGGGAGGCCGTCACCCGCGCTCGTGAATACGCGCAGGCGCTCGGCGCGGACCTGGTCGGCCTGATCGACCTGGCCGACCTGGGCACGGAAGGCGCGTTTCCGTCTCCGGCCCCGGCGGCGCCGGGCTCGGCGCTGCGCGGTCTCGGCGGTGCGGCCCCCGAGGCGGCCGTGCCCGCGCTGGACCTCGAACCCCGCCGCCAGACGGTCCACGCCCAGGTCAACGCACGTTTCACCATCAGCGCACCGCAGCTCTGAAACCGCCTGGCACCCTGACCGGCACCGGAGGTTGTTCCGGCCCGACAACTCCGCTCATGTGAGCGGCACCCCGCGCATATTCAAGAGTTGTCAAATCCCTTTCACTCGAAGGACGTTGGCAGGCCACTTTCGGGTGGTTCTCTACTGGCTGGTAAGTCATAGGCTCGATGTATGCGCCGAGCGAAAATCGTCTGCACCCTGGGACCGGCCACCGACTCGTACGAGCAGATCAAGACGCTTGTCGAAGCGGGGATGGACGTCGCCCGCCTCAATCTCAGCCACGGCGACCACGCCGATCACGAGGAGCGGTACCGCCGGGTCCGGAAGGCGTCCGAGGAGATCGGCCGCAGCGTCGGCGTGCTCGCGGACCTTCAAGGCCCGAAGATCCGTCTCGGCCGGTTCCGCGAGGGCCCCGTACTCCTTGAAGCCGACGACGAGTTCACCATCACCGTCGAGGAGGTGGAGGGCGACCACAGCATCTGCGGCACCACCCACGCCGGGCTCGCGACCGACGTCAGCGCCGGTGAGCGCATCCTGGTGGACGACGGCCGGGTGGCGCTGGAGGTCGTCGAGGTCGACGGTCCGCGGGTGCGCACCAGGGTCGTCGAGGGCGGCGTGGTCTCCGACCACAAGGGCCTCAACCTGCCGGGTGTGGCCGTCTCGGTGCCGGCGATGTCCAAGAAGGACGCCGACGACCTGCGGTGGGCGCTGCGCACGGGGGTCGACGTCATCGCCCTGTCGTTCGTCCGCAGTGGCGACGACATCCGTGAGGTCCACCGCGTGATGCGGGAGGAGGGCGTGTTCCGGCCGGTGATCGCGAAGATCGAGAAGCCGCAGGCCGTCGACAACCTCCGAGGCATCGTCGACGCGTTCGACGGCCTGATGGTGGCGCGCGGCGACCTCGGGGTGGAGATGCCGCTGGAGGCGGTGCCGATCGTGCAGAAGCGGGCCGTCAAGCTGGCCAAGCGCAACGCGAAGCCGGTCATCGTCGCCACCCAGATGCTCGACTCGATGATCGACAACTCCCGGCCCACCAGGGCCGAGGCGTCCGACGTGGCCAACGCCGTCATGGACGGCGCCGACGCGGTGATGCTCTCCGGCGAGACCAGCGTCGGCAAGTACCCGGTGGAGACGGTGCGCACGATGGGCCGGATCGTCGCGGCGGCCGAGGAGGACATGCTCTCCGGCGGCCTGCCGCCGCTGACGCCGAGCAGCAAGCCGCGCACCCAGGGCGGCGCGGTCGCACGGGCCGCCGCGGAGATGGGCGACTTCCTCGGGGCGCGTTTCCTGGTGGCCTTCACCCAGAGCGGGGACACCGCGCGGCGGCTCTCGCGCTACCGGTCGCCGATCCCGGTGCTGGCCTTCACCCCGGACCCGGCGACCTGGGCCCAGCTCAACCTGACCTGGGGCGTCGAGGCGCTGCTCGGCCCGACCGTGCAGACCACGGACGAGATGGTCGACCAGGTGGACGAGATCCTGCTCAGGATCGGCCGCTGCCGGCGCGGCGACCTGGTGGTCATCATCGCTGGCTCGCCACCCGGTGTCCCGGGTACGTCCAACCTGGTGCGGGTGCACCACATCGGTGAGGAGGACGCCCCCAGGCCGCACCACGCGCCGCCGCTGGGCTGAGGCTGTGCAGGCAGGGGCGCGTCCGGGGCGGGCAGTGGTGGGGGAACGCGGTGCGGTGGCACTCCCGGCGGAACGTCATCGGGAGCCGGGCGCCGTCCGGAGCGGATGTCATCCGGGGGAGCCGCGCGAGGGGCGCGCGAAGCGGGAGAGGCGAAGAGGGGTGGTGTGTGGAGTGCCGGGTGCGGGATTCGAACCCGCATGCCCTTTCGGGCCGATGCTTTTGAGGCATCTGCGTCTGCCATTCCGCCAACCCGGCCGCAGCCCCCGGTGAGTGTACCGGGTAACGCCGTCCGCCCGGTACTGGGTAGGCTCGTGCTGCCCCACCTGCCCGAAAGCGAGGAGCCCAGTGAGCATCGCTGACGTCCCCGAGCCCCACCCGGCAGTCGGCACCGCCGAAGGTGCCGCGACTGCCGAAGGTGCCGAAGGCACCCGTGACCACGTGCCGCCGCTGACGACGCGCGTGGTGATCGCGGAGGACGAGGCGCTGATCCGGCTCGACCTCAAGGAGATGCTGGAGGAGGAGGGCTACTCCGTGGTGGGGGAGGCCGGTGACGGCCGCGCCGCCGTGGAGCTGGCCCGCGAGCACCGCCCCGACCTCGTCATCCTGGACGTCAAGATGCCCGTCATGGACGGGATCTCGGCTGCCGAGCAGATCGCCGCCGAGAGCATCGCGCCGGTGCTGATGCTGACCGCGTTCTCCCAGCGCGAGCTGGTGGAACGGGCGCGCGACGCGGGTGCCATGGCGTACCTGGTGAAGCCGTTCAGCAAGAGCGACGTGGTGCCGGCCATCGAGATGGCGGTGTCCCGGTTCACCGAGCTGAAGGAGCTGGAGAAGGAGGTCTCCGACCTCACCCAGCGGCTGGAGACGCGCAAGCTGGTCGACCGGGCCAAGTCGGTGCTGCAGACGCAGTACGGACTGAGCGAGCCGGCCGCCTTCCGCTGGATCCAGAAGACCTCCATGGACCGCCGCCTGTCCATGCAGCAGGTCGCCGAGGCCGTCATCGAGGACGCCGAGGAGAAGAAGCAGAAGTGACCGCCGCCGCCCGCCGACCGCCGCGCCCCTCGGGCCGACCGTCGGCGGGCGGCGGGGCGTCGCGGTGGGTGTGTGCCGCGACGCGAAATCCGTGCCTTATGCAGCTACCGGGATTCTCCCCGGCTGCCCCATGGCGGGCCGGATCAAAGGATCTTCCTCGTTAGTTCGCTCAGCGGTAAGGAGCGTCCTGTTTCCGGCACATGGCAGAGGTCACAGGGCGATCACATCTGGTCGGATTCCCTATCTGAGCTGTGGTTTGAGCAATAGATTCCGGTCCAGCCGTACGTACGTACGTGCGGCTTGCGGCGCCGATACTGCGGCGCTCGCCACATTCTGGGCCGGATCCAGGGGGTTCCACAGTGCTCAACAAGACCATCGTGAGGCTGGCCGTTCCGTTGGCCGTCGGAGCCTTGGTGCTCACCGGCTGCGGCAGCGACAGCGGCGGCGACGGCGACACGTACAAGATCGCCTTCCAGGGCCCGCTCTCCGGTGAGAACGTCCAGCTGGGCGAGAACATGGAGAACGGCATCAAGCTGGCCATCGACGAGGCCAACGCCTCCGATGACTACGATTTCACCATCGAATACGTCCCGGCTGACGACCAGGGCCAGCCCGACAAGGCGACCGCCGCCGCGCAGAAGGCGATTGACGAGGAAGTCATAGCCGTCATCGGCCCTGCCTTCTCCGGCCCCGCCGACACCGCCGCGGAATTCTACGCGGATGCCGGAATTCCGGCCGTTACCTCTTCCGCCACCCGTCCGGACCTCACCACCAAGGGCTACGAGTCCTTCCTGCGCGCGGTGCCGAACGACTCGGCGCAGGGCGCCGGAATGGCGAAGTACTTCAAGGACAACACCGACGCCAAGAAGGTCGTCGTCGTCGACGACAAGACCGACTACGGCGTTGGCCTCGCGGATGTCGCGGAGAAGGCACTGAAGGACGCCGGCATCGAGCCGATCCGCCAGAGCGCCCCGCAGAAGACCCCGGACTACAGCGCCGCCGCCAAGAAGGTCGCCAACACCAAGGCCGACGGCATGATCTACGCGGGCTACTACGAGGACGCGGGCCCGTTCGCCAAGAAGCTGGACGAGGCCGGTTTCGACGGCGTCAAGGTCTCCGGTGACGGCTCGAACGACATGCAGTTCGTGAAGCTCGCGGGCGACTCGGCCAACGGCTGGAAGCTCACCTGCCCCTGCACCGACCCGACGCAGGAGGACGCGACCAAGAAGTTCGCCGAGAACTACGAGAAGGAGTACAACCAGGCACCTGGCACGTACTCCGCCGAGTCGTACGACGTGGCGAACATGATCATCTCCGAGATCGCCGGTCTGAAGGGCGACGTCAGCAACGAGGCGCTGCTGGAGTCGCTGAAGAAGGTGAAGTACCAGGGTCTGACGAAGGAGTTCTCCTTCGACGACAAGGGTGAGTTCACCAACCAGACGATCTACATGTACGAGGTCAAGGACAGCAAGATCGAGTACGTGGGCAACATCGACGAACTGACGGGTGAGTGACCGGCTGACGCCGGACGTCCCCTCCGGCCGGTGCGGCCTTCGCCGCGCCGGCCGGCGTCTCACCGGCGGATGACGCGCTCCGCGCCCGCCGGGTTCCGCTCCCCATCGCCCTCCGGTGCCGAACGCACGGCGCGGTGGCATGCTCCCACAAGGAAGTCAGTTCGATGTCCCTCTACGAGCTCTGGGACTACCTGGTCCTAGGGGTGGTGCTCGGCTGTCTGTACGCCGTCATCGCCATCGGGTACACCCTGGTCTACGGGGTGCTGCAGCTTCTCAACTTCGCGCACAGCGAGGTCTTCATGTTCGGCGGCTTCGGGGGCCTGATCGTCCTCACCGCCTGGGTCCCGGTGGCCGAACCGTCCGGGCTGCAGTCCGCCACCTACGTGGTGGTCGGCATGCTGGCCGGCGCGGCCTTCGGCGGCGCGGTGGCGTTCGGCCTGGAGAAGGTGGCCTACCGGCCGCTGCGCAGACGCAACGCGCCACGCCTGGTCTTCCTGATCACCGCGATCGGCGCCTCGTTCTTCCTGTACAACCTCGCCGGCAAGCTGTTCGGCCGCAACTCCATCTCGATGCCGTCCATGTACGCCAACGAGACGGTGTTCACCCTCTTCGGCGCCACGCTCAACGTCACCCAGCTGCTCATCGTCGTCTCGGCGGTGGCGATGATGGTCGGGCTCGACTACGTGGTGAACCGCACCAAGCTCGGCTCGGGCATCCGGGCGGTCGCCCAGGACCCCGAGGTCGCCTCGCTCATGGGCGTCAACATCGACAAGGTCGTCTCGCGCACCTTCGTCATCGGCGGCCTGCTCGGCGGCGCGGCGGGCTTCCTGTTCGGCGTCAACAACAAGATCAACTACACCATGGGCTTCCTGCCCGGCATCACCGCGTTCGCCGCCGCCGTGCTCGGCGGCATCGGCAACGTGCGCGGCGCGATGCTCGGCGGCATGCTACTGGGCATCGTGGAGACGCTCACCGTCTTCGTCTGGGGTGACGACTGGCGCTACGTCGCCGGCTTCGCCGTACTGGTGCTCGTCCTGATGTTCCGCCCGACCGGCCTGCTCGGCGAGCGCGTGGGGAGGACAGCATGAGCACGGACTCCGCAGTGAGCAGCCGCAAGGCGGCACAGTTGCGCACGGTGCGCTGGTACCACCAGCCGCGCTGGCGCCGACTCGGCGCGATGGCGGCACTGGCCCTGCTGATGACGCTCGTCACCGGCGAGCAGGGCACCCACCGCGACCTCTTCTACGCCACGAAGGAGAACCTCACCGGTCCCGAGCTGTGGATCTGGCTCGCCCTCGGTGTGGCGGTCTGGGCGGGACGCGAGTTCCTCACCCCGCAGACCGCGGCGGCCTGGAGGCGCTCGCGGGAGGTCGCCGGCGGCCCCGTCGCGAAGGTGCGCGGACTGCTGCAGTCCGACCAGCGCCTGCGCTGGCTGATGCTGCTCGGCTTCCTCGCCCTCGCCGCTTTCCTGCCGCTGGCCTTCGAGCGGTACTGGCAGACGGTCCTCGTCGACCAGATCGCCATCTACCTGCTGCTGGCCATCGGTCTCAACGTGGTCATCGGCTGGGCCGGCATGCTGGACCTCGGCTTCATCGCGTTCTTCGCGATCGGCGCCTACAGCGCGGCCTTCTGGACCGGCGCGCTGCCGGTGGCCCCGCCGGTGCAGCTCAACAACTTCCTGGTCATCCCCGTCGCGGTGCTCACCTGCCTGGTCGCAGGTGTACTGCTGGGGGCGCCGACCCTGCGGTTGCGCGGCGACTACCTGGCGATCGTCACCCTCGGCTTCCACGAGATCGTCTACCTGCTGGCGAAGAACCTCAACAACTTCACCGGCGGCACGAGCGGCGTCAAGGTCGAGCGCTTCCACCTCGACCTGGGCTTCTGGAGCTACCAGTGGCGGCTCGACCCGATGCCGTACTACTGGCTGCTGCTGGTCATCCTGACCGTCGTCGTCTTCCTCTTCCTGCGCCTGGAGCACTCCAAGGTGGGACGGGCGTGGACGGCGATCCGCGAGGACGAGGTCGCAGCGGCGGCCACCGGTGTCGACACGGTGCGCTACAAGCTGATGGCCTTCGCCATCGGCGCCTCCACGTCCGGAGTGGCGGGAGTCGCCTACGCGAGCAAGACCGGCTACATCAACTCGGAGAACTTCATCGTGCTGTTCTCCATCCTGGTGCTGGCGTACGTGATCTTCGGCGGCATGGGCTCGATCCCCGGTGTGCTCTTCGGCGCGGCCTTCCTGGTCTGGCTGCCGGAGTACCTGCGCGACTGGGTCGACCCCAAGGACCGCTACATGTACCTGGGCGCGCTGCTGGTGATCATGATGATCTACCGTCCGCAGGGTGTCCTCCCGTCGAAGCGTCGGCAGCGTGAGCTGAAGATGGCCGAGGCGGGCACCGGCGAGGCCGACGCGATGACCGGCCCGGCAGGAGGCAAGCTGTCATGACGACCGAGGTGAGCAAGGAAGGCCGGGACGCGGGCCGGCCCTCGGCCGACAGCGGCGACCTGGTCCTGGAGACGGCCGGCGTGACGCTGCGGTTCGGCGGCGTGACCAGCCTGGACAACGTCGAACTGCGTATGCGGCGCGGCGAGATCCTGGCGGTCATCGGCCCGAACGGCGCGGGCAAGACCTCGCTGTTCAACTCGCTGACCGGCGCGTACACCCCGCAGGAGGGACGGATCACCTACCGTCCCGCCGACGGCGGCGAGCACGAGCTGCGCGGCCGCAAGCCGCACCTGGTCAGCAGGCTCGGCGTGGCCCGCACCTTCCAGAACATCCGCCTCTTCGGAGCGCTGACGGCACTGGAGAACGTCAAGATCGCCGCCGAGACCCGGCTGCGGTCGGGACCGGTGTCGATCATGCTGGGGCTGCCCAACGCCCGCAGGGCGGAACGCGACAGCGACCGCAAGGCGCACGACGTACTGACGTTCGTCGGCCTGGTCGACAAGATCAACGAGCTGGCCGGCGCGCTCAGTTACGGCGACCAGCGGCGCCTGGAGATCGCCCGGGCCCTGGCCACCGACCCGCAGGTACTGCTGCTGGACGAGCCTGCCGCGGGCACCAACCCGACGGAGAAGCTCGAACTGGAGGAGCTGATCCGCCGGATCAACCGGGAACTGGGCATCAGCGTGCTGCTCATCGAGCACGACATGCGCCTGGTGATGTCGGTCGCAGACCGGGTCATGGTGCTGAACTTCGGCAAGAAGATCGCCGAGGGCTCGCCGTCGCACGTCCAGCAGGACCGTGCCGTGGTCGAGGCCTACCTCGGCGCGGCGTCCGAGGAGGACACCGCGGCCGTGGCCGAGGCCGCCGCCGCCCTGGAGGCGTCGCAGGCCGCCACTGCGGACGGTCCCGCGGTGGATTCCCCGAAGGACACCACGTCCGGCGGTACGAAGGACGACACGTCCGGGGAGGAGCGCGCATGAGCAGCGGCACGGAGCTGACGAAGGATGCGGGGAGCGCCGCGCAGACCGGCGAGCCCCTGCTCGAACTGCGTGACCTGCGGGTGTTCTACGGCGCCATCGAGGCGCTGAAGGGCATCAACCTGAAGGTCCACCAGGGTGAGGTCGTCGCCCTGCTCGGCGCCAACGGCGCCGGCAAGTCGACCACACTGCGGACCGCGTCGGGCATGCTGGCGCCGCGCGAGGGGCAGGTGCTGCTGCGCGGCGAGCGCATCGACGGCATCAAGTCGCACGACCTGGTGAACTTCGGGATCGGCCACGTCCCCGAGGGCCGCCGGGTGTTCGCCCGGATGACGGTCCGGGAGAACCTGGAGATGGGCGCGTACCGGTTCAAGTCGCCGGACGCGGTGGAGATGGACCGGGTCTACACCCTGTTCCCGCGGCTCGGTGAACGCCGCAACCAGCTGGGCGGCACGCTCTCCGGCGGTGAGCAGCAGATGCTCGCCATCGGCCGGGCCCTGATGGGCAAGCCGGACCTGCTGCTGCTCGACGAGCCGTCCATGGGGCTCGCGCCGCTGATCGTCCAGCAGATCTTCGAGATCCTGCGGGAGATCAACGAGCAGGGCACCACCGTGCTCCTGGTCGAGCAGAACGCGGCCCAGGCACTCCAGCTCGCCGACCGCGGCTACGTGCTGGAGACGGGCGCGGTGGCGATGAGCGACGAGGCGTCCTCGTTGCTGGCCGACCCGCGGGTGCGCGCCGCGTACCTCGGTGAGGGCGCCGGATAACCGCCGGGCGACCGGACGGCGACGTGCCGGTGCCGGGGACGACGAGGTCCCCGGCACCGGCACGTTCGCGTTTCCCGGCGCCGCTTGGGGGCGGACCGGCCCGTCGGGACCGTCAGGCCCGGTCGGCCTCGGGGGTGGCGTCCTTCAGCAGGCAGGTCAGGCGCGCGCTGCACACCCGCCGGCCCTGCTCGTCGGTGACGGCCACCTCGTAGGTGGCCGTTGTGCGGCCCCGGTGCACGGGCGTCGCGGTACCGGTGACCAGGCCGGACCGCAGGCCGCGGTGGTGCGTGCAGTTCAGGTCGACGCCGACCGCGATCCGGCCCGGGCCGCCGTGCAGCATCGCGCCGACCGAGCCCAGCGTCTCCGCGAGCACCGCCGAGGCACCGCCGTGCAGCAGCCCGTAGGGCTGGGTGTTGCCCTCCACCGGCAGCGTGCCCACCACCCGCTCGGCTGACGCCTCCAGGACCCTCAGGCCCATGCGCGTCCCCAGGTTGCCGGCCGAGAACAGGGCGTGCAGGTCCACGCCGAGGTCGGCCCACTGCTCGATGATCTCCGGCGGGAACTGTGTGGTGGTCTTCTCGCCCATGGGACGCGGCTCCAAATCGGTTCGCTGACGGGCGGACGGGTGCCGCCCGGAACGTCATACCATCCGGCTGAGCGAGCGCTCAGCTCCGGGTGAGGCGGATCACCACCGACTTGCTGGCGGGGGTGTTGCTGCCGTCGGCCGTCGCGTCCAGCGGCACCAGCACGTTCGTCTCCGGGTAGTAGGCGGCGGCGCACCCCCGGGCGGTCGGGTAGTGCACCACGCGGAAACCGGGCGCGGTGCGTTCCGTGCCGTCCCGCCACTCGCTGGTGAGGTCCGCGTAGTCGCCGTCCGCAAGGCCCAGGGCGGCGGCGTCGTCCGGGTGCACCAGCACCACCCGGCGGCCCCCGGTGATGCCCCGGTAGCGGTCGTCGAGCCCGTAGATCGTGGTGTTGTACTGGTCGTGCGACCGCAGCGTCTGGAGCAGCAGCCGCCCCGGCGGGACCTGCGGGTACTCCACCGGCGCCGCGGTGAAGTGCGCCAGCCCGGTGCTGGTGGGGAAGCGCCGACCGTCCCGTGCCGGGTGCGGCAGCGTGAACCCGCCCGGGCGCGACACCCGCCGTTCGAAGTCCTCGAAGCCGGGCACCACCGCCGCGATGCGCGCCCGGATCGCCGAGTAGTCGCGCTCGAACTCCTCCCACTCCGTGCGGCTCCGCGCCCCCAGCACCCGCCGTGCCAGCCGGCTGACGATGGCCGGCTCCGACAGCAGCAGCGGGCCCGCTGGCTGCAGCCGCCCGCGGGAGGCGTGCACCATGCCCATGGAGTCCTCGACGGTGACGAACTGGTCGCCGCCCGCCTGCCGGTCCCGCTCGGTGCGGCCCAGCGTCGGCAGGATCAGCGCCCGCGCGCCCGTCACCACGTGCGAGCGGTTCAGCTTCGTCGACACGTGCACGGTCAGCCTGGCCCGGCGCATCGCGTCCTCGGTGACGGCGGTGTCCGGCGACGCCGACACGAAGTTGCCGCCCATGGCCACGAAGACCTTGGCCTGCCCGTCCCGCAGCGCGCGGATCGACCGGACCGTGTCCAGGCCGTGCTCCCGCGGCGGCGCGAAGTCGAACTCCCGCTCCAGCGCGTCCAGGAACTCCGGCGACGGACGCTCGAAGATGCCCATCGTGCGGTCGCCCTGCACGTTGCTGTGCCCGCGCACCGGGCACACACCCGCCCCCGGGCGCCCGATGCTGCCGCGCAGCAGCAGGAAGTTGACCACCTCGCGGATCGTCGCCACGGCGTGCTTGTGCTGGGTGAGTCCCATCGCCCAGCACACCACCGTGCGCTTCGACGCGAGCACCATGCGCAGCGCCCGTTCCACGTCGCCGCGGTCCAGGCCGGTGGCGCGCAGCGCCTCCTCCCAGCCGATGCCCGAGCGGGCCGCCTCGGCGAACTCCTCGAAGCCGTGCGTGAAGGTGCGCACGAACTTCTCGTCGACGCCGCCCTCGCTCTCCAGCACCAGCTTGTTGAGCAGCCGGAACAGCGCCTGGTCGCCCCCCAGCCTGATCTGGAGGAACAGATCCGTGAGCGCCGTCCCCGACCCGGCCAGGCCGCCGGGCCGCTGCGGGTTGCGGAACCGCTCCATGCCCGCCTCGGGCAGCGGGTTGACCGTGATGATCTTCGCGCCGTTGCCCTTGGCCTTCTCCAGCGCGGTCAGCATCCGCGGGTGGTTGGTCCCCGGGTTCTGCCCGGCGACGATGATCAGCTCCGCCTGGTGGAGGTCCTCCAGCAGTACGCTGCCCTTGCCGACGCCGATGGTCTCGGTCAGCGCCGAGCCGGAGGACTCGTGGCACATGTTGCTGCAGTCCGGCAGGTTGTTGGTGCCGAACTCGCGGGCCATCAACTGGTAGAGGAAGGCCGCCTCGTTGCTGGTGCGGCCGGAGGTGTAGAACACGGCCTCGTCCGGCGAGTCCAGCGCCCGCAGCTCCTCGGCGACGATGCCCAGGGCCTCGTCCCAGCCCACCGGCGTGTAGTGCTCGGCACCCTCCGCGAGGTACATCGGCTCGGTCAGCCGGCCCTGCTGCCCCAGCCAGTAGCCGGACCGCTCCGCCAGCGAGGCCACCGGATGCTCGGCGAAGAACGCCGGTGTGACGCGGCGCAGCGTCGCCTCCTCGGCGACCGCCTTCGCGCCGTTCTCGCAGAACTCCGCCGTGTGCCGCTTCTCCGGCTCCGGCCAGGCGCAGCCAGGGCAGTCGAAGCCGTCCTTCTGGTTGACCCGCAGCAGGGTGAGAGCGGTGCGCCGCACCCCCATCTGCTCGTGCGCCATGCGCATCGAGTGGCCGATGGCGGGCAGCCCGGCGGCGGAGTGCTGCGGGGCGCCGACCTCGGGCGCGTCCTGGACCGGATCGCCACTGGGCGGGGTTCGCGGGGTGCGCTTCATACCGTCGATCGTGCCACGTCGGGCGGCCGGCGGGGATGCCGCAGCGGCTGGTGGACCGCGGCTCGAGTCCTGCTGTCGGTGCGGCATGGGAGGATCGGGACGTGGCCAAGACAGCATCGCTCAACACAGCATCCGAGAGCCCGCGCCGCCTGCTCCTCATGGACGGGCACTCCCTCGCCTACCGGGCGTTCTTCGCGTTGCCCGCGGAGAACTTCTCCACCACCACGGGCCAGACGACCAACGCGATCTACGGCTTCGCCTCGATGCTGGCGAACACGCTGCGCGACGAGGCTCCCACCCACTTCGCGGTGGCCTTCGACGTCTCCCGCAAGACGTGGCGCAGCGAGGAGTACCCGGAGTACAAGGCGAACCGCAGCAAGAGCCCGGACGAGTTCAAGGGCCAGGTCGAGCTGATCGGCGAGCTGCTGGACGCCATGCGGGTGAAGCGCTTCGCGATCGACGGCTTCGAGGCCGACGACGTCATCGCCACCCTGGCCACGCAGGCGGAGGCCGAGGGCTTCCAGGTGTCGATCGTCACCGGCGACCGCGACTCCTTCCAGCTCATCTCCGACCAGGTCACGGTGCTCTACCCCACCAAGGGCGTGTCGGAGCTGACGCGTTTCACCCCGGAGAAGGTGCAGGAGAAGTACGGCCTCTCGCCCAGCCAGTACCCGGACTTCGCCGCGCTGCGCGGCGACCCGTCCGACAACCTGCCGGGCATTCCCGGGGTCGGGGAGAAGACGGCCACCAAGTGGATCACCCAGTTCGGCTCGTTCGCCGCGCTGGTCGAGCGCGCCGACGAGGTCAAGGGCAAGGCGGGCGAGAACCTCCGCGCCCATCTGGACGCGGTCCGCCTGAACCGCCGCCTCACCGAGATGGTCCGCGACGTCGCGCTGGACTGCCTGCCCGAGGACCTGGTCCGCACCCCCTACGACCGCGACGCCCTGACGGTGGCGCTCGACGCCCTGGAGTTCCGCAACTCCAACTTCCGCGAGCGGTTGTTCGCCGCCGACCCGGGCGCGGCCGACCAGGAGGTCGAGCCGGCCGGCGGCGTCGAGGTGGACGGCACGGTGCTCGGCACCGGCGAACTGGCGCCCTGGCTGGCAGAGCACGCCGGGACCGCGCTCGGGCTTGCCACCGTCGACGACTGGAAGCTCGGCGCCGGCCGGGTGGGCGAGGTGGCGCTCGCCACCGCCGAGGGCCCCGCCGCCTGGTTCGACCCGGCCGAGCTGGACGAGTCCGACGAGCGCGCCTTCGCCGCCTGGTGCGCCGACGCCGACCGGCCGAAGGTCCTGCACAACGCCAAGGCCGTGCTGCGGGTCTTCGCCGAGCACGGCTGGCAGCTCGACGGCGTCACCATGGACACCGCGCTCGCCGCCTACCTGGTGCAGCCGGGCCGCCGCAGCTTCGCGCTGGACGCGTTGAGCGTGGAGTTCCTCGGACGGGAGCTGCCGCGCCCCGCCGAGGGCAGCGGCCAGCTGGCGCTGGGCGCCGACGACGCCGCCGAGGCCGACGCGCTGATGGGCCACGCCCGCAGCATCCTCGACCTCGCCGACGCCTTCACCGGCCGCCTGGCCGACGTCGGTGCGGGGGAGCTGCTGCACGGCATGGAGCTGCCGACGTCCGCACTGCTGGCCCGGATGGAACGGGCCGGCATCGCCGCCGACCGCGAGTGGCTGACGGGCCTGGAGCAGCAGTTCGCCGCAGCCGTGCAGCAGGCCGTGCAGGAGGCGCACGCCTCGGTGGGCCACGAGTTCAACCTGGGGTCGCCCAAGCAGCTCCAGGAGGTCCTGTTCGGCGAACTGGGCCTGCCCAAGACGAAGAAGACGAAGACGGGCTACACCACCGACGCCGACGCGCTCGCCTGGCTCGCCGCGCAGACCGAGCACGAGCTGCCGGTGCTCATGCTGCGCTACCGCGAGCAGGCCAAGCTGCGGACCACCGTCGAGGGCCTGATCAAGACGATCGGCGCCGACGGCCGCATCCACACCACCTTCAGCCAGACGGTCGCCGCCACCGGCCGGCTGTCCTCGACCGACCCCAACCTGCAGAACGTGCCGGTGCGCACCGACGAGGGACGCGCGATCCGCCGCGGCTTCGTCGTGGGCGAGGGCTACGAGTCGCTGATGACGGCCGACTACAGCCAGATCGAACTGCGCGTGATGGCCCACCTGTCGGAGGACGAGGGCCTGCTGGAGGCGTTCACCTCCGGTGAGGACCTGCACACCACGGTCGCCTCGCAGGTGTTCTCCGTGGAGAAGGAGCAGGTCGACCCGGAGATGCGCCGGAAGATCAAGGCGATGTCCTACGGCCTCGCCTACGGCCTGTCCGCCTTCGGCCTCTCCCAGCAGCTCAACATCGCCGCCGACGAGGCCCGCCGCCTGATGGACACCTTCTTCGAGCGGTTCGGCGGCGTGCGCGACTACCTGCACCGGGCGGTGGAGGAGGCGCGGGCCGTCGGCTACACCCAGACCATGCTGGGCCGCCGCCGCTACCTGCCCGACCTCAGCAGCGACAACCGGCAGCGCCGCGAGATGGCCGAGCGCATGGCGCTCAACGCGCCCATCCAGGGCACCGCCGCCGACATCGTCAAGATCGCCATGCTGCGGGTGGACAGCGCACTGCGGGAGGAGCAGCTCACCTCCCGCATGCTGCTCCAGGTGCACGACGAAATCGTGCTGGAGATCGCGCCGGGGGAGCGCGAGAAGGTCGAGGCGCTGGTCCGCCGGGAGATGGCGGGCGCGGTGCAACTCCGCGCGCGGCTCGACGTGTCGGTCGGCTCCGGGCCCGACTGGGAGTCCGCCGCACACTGACACCACCCCAACCGGAGTGGGCGGAGGCGACTTTCCGCCCACTCCGGCGCGGGGCGGGGTGACCGCGGGCCAGCGCTTGTCGTAAGGTCACCAACGTTGCGTCCGCAGGGGAAGCGGACGGCGTCCGACCGGACACAACGCGGGAGGGGACGACGGGGATGGCGGCTCGTACGGCACGCAGGATTCGCCGGGGAATATCGACGTCAGCGGTAGCGGCGGCCACCATGGTGGCCCTGACCGCCTCGCAGGCGCCCGGCATCAACCTGACGCAGCCCGGCGAGGACAGAACCGACCCCTCCGCCGGCTCCCAGCACCCCGCCGACGGCGACTCGCCTTACCACACCGAACTGCCCCCGCTCCTGACGCCCGACGGCCCCGAGGGGCCGGGTGGTTCCGACGGCCCGGTGGTCACCGGACCGGCCGAGTCCGGCATACCGGCGACCGTGCTCGCCGCCTACAAGAAGGCCGAGCGCACCCTGCGCGCCGAGCAGCCCGGCTGCAACCTGCCGTGGCAACTGCTCGCCGCCATCGGCAAGGTGGAGTCCGGGCAGGCCCGCGGCGGCGCGCTCGACGCGGCCGGCAACACGCTCAAGCCCATCCGCGGCCCGGTGCTCGACGGCAACGGCTTCGCCCTCATCAAGGACACCGACGGCGGCAGGTACGACGGGGACTCCACCCACGACCGCGCGGTGGGCCCGATGCAGTTCATCCCGTCCACCTGGGCGACGTGGGGTGCCGACGGCAACGGCGACGGCCGCAAGGACCCCAACAACATCCACGACGCAGCGCTCGCCGCCGCCCGCTACCTGTGCGCCGGCAACCGCGACCTGTCCCGCCCGGCAGACCTCGAACGTGCCGTCCTCAGCTACAACCGGTCCCGCGAGTACCTCAACACCGTGCTCTCCTGGCTGGAGTTCTACCGCAAGGGCACACACGAGGTACCGGACGGCTCCGGCGTGCTGCCGGACACGCCCGGTGCCGGCAACAGCACCAAGCCCGCCCAGCCCTCGACCGGCACGTCCGCCGGGAGTACACCTCCCGGCTCGACCGCGCCCAAGAAGCCCTCCGGCAAGGCGCCTTCGGATAGGGCGACGGCCGCCAAGCCCGCCCCCGGCACGGTCGGCACCCCGACCTCCCGGCCGAAGCCCACCGCTTCCGCCACGAAGTCGCCGCTGCCCAGCTTCCGGCCCACGCACCCGCCGACGCGGCCCGCCCCCACCGCGAGCCCCACCAAGCCCACCAAGCCCACCGGACGGCCCACCCGCCCCGCTCCGACCACCAAGCCCACCGACCCCACCGACCCGCCGGCCGAGTGCCCCACCGAGACCGCTTCGCCGACGCCCTCGGACAGCGTCACCGGTTCCCCGAGCCCCACTCCCACCCCGACACGCACCCCGGCACCCACGCCGACCGCCACCGGACCGTCGCCGTCCCCCACGACCACCGACGATCCGGAGGAACCGGTCGACCCCTGCGCCGAGGAGGAGAACGCCGACACCGAGAACACCGCGGACGGCGAGGGCAAGGACGGCGGACCGGAGCAGGCGGACGGCGCCCGTCCGTCGGCCACCCCGTCCGTGAGCCGCAGCCTCGCCGCCCTGGCGGCGCGCATCCTGGGCTGAGCGGCGCGCATCCTGGGCTGATCCGCACCCGGCCCGGGGCGCCGCGGTGGACGGCGGCGCCCGCCGGGTCGGAGCGGGTCAGCGGCGGGGAGCCACCCGCCGGGTGGCCTGTGCCGTGGTCGGGTCCTCCGGCCACGCGTGCCGGGGGTAGCGGCCGCGCAGCTCCGCCCTGACCGAGCGGTAGCCGTCCCGCCAGAAGGACTCCAGGTCGGCGGTCACCGCGGCCGGGCGACCCGCCGGCGACAGCAGGTGGACCAGCAGCGGCACCCGGCCGTCCGCCAGCCGCGGTGTCGAGGTCCAGCCGAACAGCTCCTGCAGGCGCGCCGCCAGGACCGGCTGCGGGCCGTCGTAGTCGATCCGCACCCGCGACCCGGACGGCACCTCGATCCGCTCCGGCGCCAGCTCCTCCAGCCGGGACGCCTGACCGCCCGCCCAGGGCAGCAGGCCGCGCAGCAGCGCCACGGTGTCCACCGATCCCGGCCGCCCGCCGGCCAGCCACGAGTCGGCCCGGTCCAGCAGCGCCTCGTCGGACACGTCCGGCCAGGGCTCGCCCAGCGCGGCGTGCAGGAAGGCCATGCGCCGCCGCAGCGCCACGGCCGCCGGCGGCCAGCCCAGCAGCTCCAGGCCCTCCTTGCGCAGCGCCTCCAGCAGCGCCGACCGCACCAGCTCCGGCGGCGGGTCATGGCACGGCCGGGAGGACAGCTCCACCGCGCCCAGCCGCGTCACCCGACGGGCCGCCACCGCGCGGCGCCCGGAATCCCACCGCACCTCGACGCCCTCCCGGTACAGTGCGGACGCCGCCAGCCGGGCCGTCGCCTCGTCGACCGGCGCGGCCAGGCGGACCCGCGCACCCGCCGCACCCGTCGGCCGGTCCGCGACGGCCACCGCGATCCACGGCTCCTCACCCCGGTAGTCCGCCCGCGTTCCGGACGCCATCAGGTAGGTGTCACCGCCGAGCGCCCGGGCGACCCGCTCCGGATACGCCAGTGCCGCCAGCAGCCCCGCCGGCTCCGCCCCGGCTGCCGAGCCCGCCCCGGTCGCCGCCCCGCCGGGCGGGGTCTCGGGCACGGCACCGGAGGCCGCCGACCGCAGCCGGTCGGCCTCCCGCCGCCACCGGCCCGCGTACCCCTCCCGTCCGCCGCGCCGGACGGCCCGCAGCGCCTCGCCCAGGTCGTCGCCCAGTTCCCGCGGCGGCTCCTCGCTCAGCAGCGCCACCACCTCCGCCGCCGTCCGCAGACCCACCAGCGCGGCACCGTCCAGCAGTGCCCGCGCCAGCCGCGGGTGCAGCCCCAGCCGCGCCATGCCGGTGCCGCGTCCGGTGGCCCGCCCGTCGCCGTCCACCGCCCCGACCGCGGACAGCGCCTCCCGGGCAGCCGTCATCGCGCCCTGCGGCGGTGCGTCCAGCAGCGCAAGCGCGCCGGCCCCGGGATCTCCCCAGCAGGCCGCCTGGAGCGCGAACGCGGTCAGGTCGGCCACCAGGATCTCCGGCGAGGGGAAGCGCGGCCTGGTCGCGTCCTCCGCCTCCGCCCAGCACCGGTACGCCACACCCGGTGCCTCCCGACCCGCCCGGCCGGTGCGCTGCGCGGCGCCGGCCAGCGACACCCGCACGGTGGTCAGCGAGCCCAGGCCCCGCGCGTGGTCGGTGCGCGGCTCCCGGGCCAGCCCGGAGTCCACGACGACGCGCACGCCCGGCACGGTCAGGCTCGACTCGGCGACCGAGGTGGACAGGATCACCCGCCGCCGCGCACCGCCACCGCCGGCCAGCACCGCGTCCTGCACCGCCGCCGGGGTCCGCCCGTGCAGCGGCAGCACCTCCGCGTCGACGTCCGCCAGCAGTCCTGCGGTGCGGCCGATCTCGCCCACGCCGGGCAGGAAGCACAGCACGTCCCCGGTCGGTGACTCCGCCAGCGCCCGCCGCACGGTCGCCGCGACGTGCCGCAGCAGCGCCGGGTCCACCCGCATGCCGTGCGCGGGCCGTACCGTGCCCGGCGGCGGGGCGTACCGCACGTCCACCGGATGCGCGCCGCCGGTGCCGTGCACCACCGGCACCCGCCCGTCCGTCTCCGGCCCGTCCGTCTCCGGCCCGTCCGGTTCGCCGGCCGCGAGCAGGCGGGCCCACGACGTGCTGTCCGCCGTCGCGGACGCGGCGACCACACCCAGCTCCGGCCGCAGGGCCGCGCGCACGTCCACCAGGAACGCCAGCGCCGTGTCCGCGTCCAGGTGCCGCTCGTGGCACTCGTCCATCAGCACCACGTCCACGCCGGGCAGCTCCGGGTCGCGCTGGAGACGCTGCAGAAGCACCCCGGTGGTGACCACCTCCACCCGCGTCCGCGGCCCGACCTGCCGCTCGCCCCGGACCGTGAACCCCACCGACTCGCCGGTGCGCTCACCCAGCAGCCAGGCCATCCGCCGCGCTGCGGACCGGGCGGCCATCCGCCGGGGTTCGGCCACCAGCACCCGGCGCCGGGGGGCTCCGGGCTCCAGCAGTCCGGCCAGGTCCAACGGCACCAGTGTCGTCTTGCCGGTGCCGGGCGGGGCGTGCAGCACCACCGCGCCCCGGCTGTCCAGCGCGGCGCGCAGCTCCGGCAGCGAGGAGCGGACGGGAAGGCGTTCGAGGGCGTCGGCTCGCAGGGTCACCCGCCCATCCTCCCAGCGCCCGCCCGCCGTCCCGGCGCCGCCCGGGGCCGGGGCCGGGGCAGGGGCCGGGAGGGGCGCCGGGGCGGGATCAGTCGCGCGCGCAGACGAAGATCGCGGTGCCGGGAACCAGTGCGCCGCGCAGCGGGGACCAGCCGCCCCACTCCTGCGTGTTCCACGCCGGCCACTCCGGCTCGACGAGGTCGACCAGCCGGAAGCCGCCGGCCACGACGTCCCGGACCCGGTCGCCGAGCGTGCGGTGGTGCTCGACGTAGACCGCCCGGCCCTGCTCGTCCTGTTCCACGTACGGCGTGCGGTCGAAGTAGGAGGCGGTGAACGTCAGCCCGTCGGGGCCGGGCTCGTCGGGCAGCGCCCAGCGGATCGGGTGCGTCACGGAGAACACCCACCGGCCGCCCGGCCGCAGCACCCGGTGCACCTCCCGGAAGACCGCCACCGGGTCCGCGACGAAGGGCACCGCGCCGTACGCGGAGCACGCCAGGTCGAAGGAGCCGTCGGCGAACGGCAGCGCGCCCGCGTCGGCCTGGACCAGGCCCAGGCCGTCCGCGCCGATGCGCAGGGCGTGCTGGAGCTGGCGGTGGGAGAGGTCGAGCGCCACCGGCAGCGCGCCGCGGGCCGCCAGCCAGCGGGCGCACTGGGCTGCCCCGGCGCCGATCTCCAGTACCCGGCGCCCGGCCAGCTCCGCCGGGTCGCCCAGCAGGCGGGCCGACTCCTCGTCCAAACCCTCGGGACCCCACACGAAGCGGTCGTCGCCGAGGAAGCCGCCGTGCTCGTTCTGGTACTCGTCCGCGTTGCGGTCCCACCAGCTCCGGCTGGCCCGGCTGCTCTGGGCGGCGCCCGCGCGACGCCGGACGGCGTCCGGATCGGCGTCCGCGGCGACCACGGACTGTGGGCCGGACTGTGGGCCGGGCACTGTGCCGGGCAGGCCGTCGGGCTCGGGCGGCGACTGGGGTGGCGTCATGTGACCTGTTCTGCCGTGCGGGGAAACGTCCGGTGGACCACCGTACGGACCGACGCGCGGTGGTCGCCGCGGAACCGGTCGGCGGACACACCGCGGGCAATGTGCCGGGCGGTGTGTCCGTCGGCCGACCTCTGGCGTAAGCTTGGCGCAAAACCTTGTGGTTACGGGCGTGCCGGGGTCTACTCGGCATCGCTTGGCCGGGTACGGGGCTTTTCGCCCCGCGTGCGTCCAGATGCGCATTGACCCTGCCTGGCTTCGTCCGTATGCTACAAGTTGCGCTGCGGGCCTGCGCGCCTCAGACCGAGCAGGTCGCGCTCGCATCTGTTGTATGTCCCCTCGGTTGTCGAGGCGGTTCCGATCTAGCCACGCTAGAAGAGACACGCCTCCCATGCTGTCTGGCTTCGGCGGTGCGATAAGGGCTCACGGCGTAGCAGTACCTACGACTTCCTGTCCGTACCGGAGCCCTTTACCACATGACGAGCAGCACCGAGACCACCGTGGCCACCCCGCAGGTTGCGGTAAACGACATCGGTTCCGAGGAAGACTTCCTCGCCGCGATCGACGAGACGATCAAGTACTTCAACGACGGCGACATCGTCGACGGCGTCATCGTGAAGGTCGACCGGGACGAGGTCCTGCTCGACATCGGTTACAAGACCGAAGGCGTCATCCCTTCCCGCGAGCTGTCGATCAAGCACGACGTCGACCCCAACGAGGTCGTCGCCGTCGGTGACGAGATCGAGGCCCTCGTCCTCCAGAAGGAGGACAAGGAAGGCCGCCTGATCCTCTCGAAGAAGCGCGCCCAGTACGAGCGCGCCTGGGGCACGATCGAGAAGATCAAGGAAGAGGACGGGATCGTCACCGGAACCGTCATCGAGGTCGTCAAGGGTGGTCTCATCCTCGACATCGGCCTCCGCGGCTTCCTCCCCGCCTCCCTGGTCGAGATGCGTCGTGTCCGCGACCTCCAGCCCTACGTGGGCAAGGAGCTCGAGGCCAAGATCATCGAGCTGGACAAGAACCGCAACAACGTGGTCCTGTCCCGCCGTGCCTGGCTGGAGCAGACGCAGAGCGAGGTGCGCCAGACCTTCCTCACCACCCTGCAGAAGGGCCAGGTGCGGTCCGGCGTCGTCTCCTCGATCGTCAACTTCGGTGCGTTCGTGGACCTGGGTGGCGTCGACGGCCTCGTGCACGTCTCGGAGCTGTCCTGGAAGCACATCGACCACCCCTCCGAGGTTGTCGAGGTCGGCCAGGAGGTCACGGTCGAGGTCCTGGACGTCGACATGGACCGCGAGCGCGTCTCCCTGTCGCTCAAGGCGACCCAGGAAGACCCGTGGCAGCAGTTCGCCCGGACCCACCAGATCGGCCAGGTCGTCCCCGGCAAGGTCACCAAGCTGGTGCCGTTCGGTGCGTTCGTCCGCGTCGACGAGGGCATCGAGGGCCTGGTCCACATCTCCGAGCTGGCCGAGCGTCACGTGGAGATCCCGGAGCAGGTCGTCCAGGTCAACGACGAGATCTTCGTCAAGGTCATCGACATCGACCTCGAGCGCCGTCGCATCAGCCTCTCGCTGAAGCAGGCCAACGAGTCCTTCGGTGCCGACCCGATGGCGGTCGACTTCGACCCGACCCTCTACGGCATGGCCGCGTCCTACGACGACCAGGGCAACTACATCTACCCCGAGGGCTTCGACCCCGAGGCCAACGACTGGCTCGAGGGCTACGAGAAGCAGCGCGAGGAGTGGGAGCGCCAGTACGCCGAGGCGCAGACCCGCTTCGAGCAGCACCAGGCGCAGGTCGTCAAGTCCCGCGAGGCGGACGCCCAGGCCGAGGCCGAGGGTGTCACCCCGGGTGCGGCTGCCCCGCAGGGCGGCGGCAGCAGCAGCAGCCAGGGCGGCGGCGGTGGCGGCGGCGGTTCGTACTCCTCGGAGTCGGCCGACGACGCCGGTGCGCTCGCCTCCGACGAGGCGCTTGCCGCACTCCGCGAGAAGCTGGCCGGCGGCCAGAGCTGACGCTCTGCCCCTGACGGCCTGCCTGTGACGGCAGAGGGCCCGTCCCCCGGTAACGGGGGGCGGGCCCTTCGTCATGCCCGTCTCCGGCAGGGCCCTGCTCGACCAAGGCGCGGACACCGGCCCGGATGTACGCCACGATGTGGATCTCCGGGAAACCGGGGCAGGTCGTGTGCACCGTCAGCGCCCCTCGGGGAATGCGCAGGGGATCACGGACGTTGTTCCGGACGCAGTCGATCAAGAGGGGCGGCACCAGTGAAACCGCACGAGTTGTACGAATGGGAGCCGGCCGGGCTCCGCGCGGTGGACGAGATCATCGACGACGGGGTCGGTGCCGGGCTCGTGATGCTCTACCACTTCGAGGGGTTCATCGACGCGGGCGCCACCGGCGAGCAGATCGTGGAGCGGCTCACCGACGCGGCCAGTCCGCAGGTCGTCGCCCGGTTCGCCGCGGACCGCCTCGTCGACTACCGCGCGCGGCGTCCGCTGATGACGTTCCGTCGCGACCGGTGGGTCGCCTACGAGGCGCCGCGACTGGAGCTGAGCCTGCTGCGCGACGCCGCGGGCGTGCCGTTCCTGCTGCTGTCCGGCCCCGAGCCGGATGTCGAGTGGGAGCTGTTCACGGCCGCCGTGCGGGAGGTCGTGGAACGGCTCGGCGTGCGGCTCTCCGTCACCTTCCACGGCATCCCCATGGGCGTACCGCACACCCGCCCGGTCGGCCTGACACCGCACGGCAACCGCGCCGAGCTGGTCCCGAGCGGCCCCGGCCTCTTCGACGAGGCCGCCGTACCGGGTAGCGCCGCGGCACTCACCGAGCTGCGGCTCTCCGAGGCGGGCCATGACGTGCTCGGCATCGCCGCCCATGTGCCGCACTACATCGCGCGCTCGGCGTACCCGGACGCCGCACTCGTCACCGTGGAGGCCATCACCTCGGCCACGGGCCTGGTCCTTCCCGGCGTCACCCACGACCTGCGCAACGAGGCCCACCGGGCGCAGAACGAGATCGAACGCCAACTCGCCGAGGGCGACGAGGAACTGGTCTCCGTCGTCCGCGGCCTGGAGCAGCAGTACGACGCCGTGGCGGGTGCCGCCAGTCGGGGCAGCCTCGTCGCGGAGGCCAGTGAGCTGCCGTCCGCCGAGGAGCTGGGTGAGGTCTTCGAACGGTTCCTCGCCGACCGTGAGCAGGACGGCGAGTCCGGAACCTGAACCACCGGCCCGTAGGCTGGGCGGCATGGTGAAAGTCGGGCTGACAGGTGGTATCGGGGCGGGCAAGAGCGAGGTGTCCCGCAGGCTGGGCGAACTGGGCGCGCTGGTCATCGACGCCGACCGCCTCGCACGTGAGGCGGTCGCGCCCGGGACCCCCGGGCACGCCGCGGTCGTCGCCGAGTTCGGCACGGACGTCCTCCAGGCGGACGGCGGCATCGACCGGGCGGCACTCGGCCGGGTGGTGTTCGGCGACCCGCAGCGCCTCGCCGCGCTGAACGCCATCGTGCACCCGCGGGTGGCGGAGCTGTCCGCAGCCCTGGAGGAGGCGGCCGGAGAGGACGCGGTCGTCGTGCACGACGTGCCGCTGCTGACCGAGAACGGCCTCGCGCCGCTGTTCGACACGGTTGTGGTGGTCGACGCGTCGCCCGCGACGCAGCTGGACCGCCTGGTGCGGCTGCGCGGCATGTCCGAGCAGGACGCCCGGGCCAGGATGGCGGCCCAGGCCGACCGCGAGCAGCGACTGGCCGTGGCCGATCTGGTCATCGACAACGACGGGCCGCTTGACGCCCTGGAACCGCAGGTACTCGACGTCTGGCGGCGCCTGGCCGCCACCGCCTGACTCTGGCCGCCACCGCCCAGGCGTGCGGCAGGGCCGGGAACGGGTGTGCCGGCGTGGCCGCGTGATGCGGCGGGAATGCATGCCCGGGTGGCGGCGTTGTCCCCGCCAGAGGAGGCACTCATGTCCCGCACGCCCGAGACGCACATCATCGGTTTCCGCGCGGCCGAGCACCTGCTCGCCGCCAGGGACCCCCGCGGCGCGCTGAAGCTGCTCGACCCGGTCGTCGCCGCCCACCCCGAGAACACCGCCGCCCGCCTGCTGCGGGCTCGGGCGTTCTTCCTCGGCGCCCAGCTGCGCTCCGCCGAGCAGGAGTTCCAGGTGGTTCTGGAACGCGAGCCCGACAACGCCTTCGCCCACTTCGCGCTCGGCAGGACCCTGGAGCGGGCCGGCCGTCCCGACGAGGCCAAGCGGCACTTCCGGCTTGCCGCCGCGCTCGACCCCCGCCCCGACTTCTGGGACGCGGCCGACTTCGACGGTCCCGGGACGGACGCAGCCGTCGGCTGAGTCCCCCCTCCACCGCCCCGGGACGGCGTCCCGGCACACGCTCGACGGATGTCCGGTAGGCCGCGCGGCCTACCGGACATCCGTCGTCCGACGTCCGGATCACCGGTTCAGGGCGGCTCCCCGGCTCACTCCGCCGGGGTTGAAGCGTCCGGCACCGGAGCGGTGCCCAGGCCCAGGGTGCCGGTGAGGAAGAAGGAACCGTCCACCCAGTTCCCGACGGCCGGACGCCGGTGGTCGAGCTGTACGTCGGCCGCCGCGACGTCGATCTCCGTGTCAGCGAGCGTCCGCACCCGCAGCCGGTGGAACACCTCCCCGGTGAGGTCGCTCTCCGTGCGTCGCACGGCGACCACCTCTCCCGCGAACAGTGCGTGCGCGGTGGGCAGCCATCCGGCCTCGGCGTCGTCCGGGCGGAACAGCCCGGCGGGGACGAGGTAGTGCGAGGCGAACTTCATCTCCCGGTCGGCCTGCGCCGCCTCGTAGGCGGCTTCGTCGGGGAACACCGTGAGGTGTTCCGCCAGGGCGCTGAGCCGCAGCGCGCCCTCCACCGGCGGGGATCGCAGACCGCGCAGCTCGACCCGGTCCGTCAGTTCGACGGGCAGCGGGCACACCGACTCGCCGCCGGGCGCGTCGAGCAGTTCCATGTGCGCGGTCCCGTCCGACGCCAGCGCGATGCCGCGCACCGGGACCGGTCGGCCTCCGGGGACAAGACACGGCAGCACATGGGTCAGCGCGCCCTCACCGTTGACCTCCATCTCGACCCGGGCCCCGCCGGACCCGGTCCACACCGTCCTCGTGGCGCCTCCGCCCGCGTCGTCGCTCGCGCCGAGGGCGTACAGCCGCCGCAGCAGGTCCTCGTACTCCTCCCGGCTGCTGACCTCGAGCCCGATAGCCCCGAAATGACTCACCATGCGACCAGCGTCCACGCCGACTCACCCTGCGGGAAAGGGATTTAGCGTGCTGACGCGGCGTCAGCGGGTACCGTGACGGCGGTTCGGTCTCCGTTGAGGGTTGAACCACCAAGGTGCTCGGCTGTGGTGAGGCATGCGGCGAAGGGCGGGGCGGATGAACGACAGCACTCAGGACACGCGGCGAGCGGGCCGCAAGCGCAGACCTGAGCTCACCGGTGGATGCGGGCAGTCCCCGGCCATGGGCGCTCCGTCCGTCACCGGTGGTTCCGGCAGGGGTGTCACCGCGGAGCAGCTGGCGACGGGAACCTCCGGGGAGGCGGTGACCATACTGGCCCCCGGCCGGGTCGACGTGACGATGAGCCGGGTCACCATCGAACCCGGCGGCAGCACGGAATGGCACTACCACCCCGGCCCGGTGATCGGCGTGGTCAGCTCCGGGACCCTGACGCGCACACTGAGCGAGGGCACTGTGGAGGTCAGCGGACCTGGCAGCACCATCCTGGAACCAGCCGGACGCGCCCACCTGCACCGGGCCCGTAACCTCGGCACGGACCCCGTCGAGCTCTACGTCACCTACTTCGTGCCCGAAGGAAGCCCCTTGTCGGTGGACGTGCCGGTTGCGGATGCCGGCGGGCGGGAGGAGGAGTGAACACACGATGCCGGCGTGTCCACTGCCCCTGCCGTCCTTTCATCCAGCAGGAAGGTGGCGATCCCCGCTCGTCGGATGCGCAGCTCGGAAGGCGTCTCCGGTTCGGATGCGGCGCTGTCGACGTTCGATCGCGCGCTGGTGCGGCTACTCACCTGACTCGACGCGGGGTTGCAGACGGCAGGTGCGGGCCGGGGTTTTCGGGCACCCGCCGGGGATGGACCACACGCAGCCCGGCGCACGAGCCGCCGCACAGCCCACCGACGCGCCTTCGGCGTCCGCCGACCGGCCCGCGCCCGCCCACCAGCGCCCGCCCGGCGTCTCGGACACCACGGTGAAGGCCCTCGGCGCGCTCTCGGAGGCTCTGGAGACGACCGAGCGGGCTCGCGGGCACCTGTACAGCTTCCACCAGCTCACCGGCGGCGCCGACCTGAAGCTGGGCGAGGCCGTGGACCTGCTGCGGGAGGCCGGCCACGAGGAGGCCGCCGACCGGCTGGAGCGGGACCTCGTGGGGCGGAACGTACTGCCGGGCCGGTGGACCTTCCAGATCGTCGAGCAGTACGACGACGACTACTACCGCACCTTCAAGGACGCCGAGGAGCACCTGCGGGGCGAGCTGGTCGGCGGCCGCAGGCACCTGTTCGAGGCGGAGATGAAGGAGACCCGGCGCACGCCCGGCGCGCCGGGCCATGAGGCGCGCCCGGCGGACTGACCCGCCGGACGAAGTCGCCCGTTCCTCCGCCCCCGGCCGGTGCAGGCGCGGCTGCGGGGCGGCGGATGGGGGAGGGCAGGGGGTCACCTGGCCAGCAGCACCGGGGCCGGCAGATGGGTGAGGTTCTGCGCCGCGTTGGGCGCGACCGAGTCCGAGCCGCTGTTCTGACCCCCGGAGGAGGGGCCGGAGCCCGCCGGCCCGGAACCGGCCGGGGGCACGGCCTCCAACGGGGTGGTGAGTTCCACCGCGGGGACGCTCTGCTCCGGAGCGGGAGAGGGCACGCCCTGACCGAAACTCTGATCCGGCCCCTGCGGCACGTAAGCCTGCTGTTGTTGCTGCTGCGGCTGTGCCTGTTGTGCTTGCTGGAGTTGCTGTGACTGCTGGGGGGCCTGGTTCTGGAACTGCTGCTGGGGGGCCGAGAAGGCAGGGTCCGGGCCGGGCGCAAGCGGGCCGGTGAGGTACTCCGGCCCCCCCGCTCCCGGCTGGAGACCGGTGTACTGCTCCGAAGGAGCCCCGGGCGCCGCGTAGCCGGCCGTCGGCCACCCGGCACCACCGGAGTAGCCGGTATTCCCGGAGTAGCCGGTCCCTCCGGAGTAGCCGGTGCCCCCCGCGTAGCCGGGCGCGGGGTAGGGGGAGGACGGGTAGGACGGTGCCGGGCCGGCGGGCGCGGGGGCGTACGCGGCGGGCTGGGGCGCGAGCTGCGGGGCTGGCTGCGGGGTGGGCGCGTACTGGGTGGGCAGGTAGAGGCCGGCCGTGGACTGGGACGGCGCCTGCGGGCCTGCCGTCAGCATGGGCTGCGATGCCGGAGGCAGCTGCGCGGGCGCGGCCGGCTGAAGCTGCTCGGGAGGTGCGGGCGCGTACCACTCACTGCCGTACAGCACCTGGCTGAGGCCGGTGAGGAGCCTGCCGACGTCCGCCTGCTGACGCACCACCAGGCGCAGGAACTGGCTGCTGCTGCCCAGCTTGTTGCCGCACTCGCGGATCAGCACGCCGTGTTCGGCGAGCAGGCGGTTGCGCAGCACCACGCCGTCCGCGCCGTCGGGGAGCCGCACGAAGAGGAAGTTGCCCTGCGAGGGGTAGACGGTCAGGCCGGGCAGCGTACGCAGCTGCCGGTACATCTCCTGCCGGTCCCAGCTGACCCGTTGCAGGCTCTCCCCGTACTCCTGCTGGTGCTCGGACAGCATGAACACCACCGCCTCGGCGAAGGAGTTGAGGTTCCACTTGGGCAGGTTGTCGCGGATGCGGGCGGCCAGGCCCGGGTTGGCGACCATGTAGCCGAAGCGGACCCCGTGCAGCCCGAAGTTCTTGCCGAGGCTGCGCAGCACCACGACGTTGGGCCGCAGCACCGCCTCCTCGACGACGCTGGGCCACGCCTCCGCGTCGACGAAGTCGAGGAAGGACTCGTCGACGACGACCAGATCGAGGTCCACGAGAGCGTCCAGCATGGTGACCACGGCCTGTCGCGGCAGATAGCCGCCGTCCGGGTTGTTGGGGTTGCAGATCACCGCGGTCCGCGAGCCGCGCAGCCGGACGAAGTTGACGAACGCGGCCGGGTCCAGGGCGAAGCCGGCCTGCTCGGGCAGCACGAACATGTCCACCCGCTTGCCGGTCTCCATCGGCTGGTCGGTCCAGCGGCCGAAGGTGGGGATCGGGACGGCCAGCGAGTCCCGGACCAGCAGGTGGTCGATCCAGGTGATCAGCTCCGTGGAGCCGTTGCCCATGGCGACGGTGCGCGGGTTGAGGCCGAGCGTGGCGCAGAGGCGGTCGGTGATGGTGTCGGTGCTGCTCGGGTAGTACGTGAGGATCTCCCGCATCCGCATCATCAACTCGTCGAACATCTCCGGCGTGGGGAAGTACGGGTTGCAGGGGATGCAGAAGTCGACCAGCCCCGCACCGCTCGCCGAACCACCGGAGGCCTGCCGGGCTGCCCGGTTGAGGGCGAACAGCGAGGGGCTGTGCGCCCCGGCGGTGCTGAAGAGGTCGAGCGCGTTGCCGACGGCGACAGTCAAGACAGTGCCTCCTGTGGTGCGAACCGCGCGGCCCGCGGTGGGTCCTCACCCGGTATACGCGGCGCACCGCCGATGTGTTCAGTCGGTGTTCGATCCGTGTGCGACCGGCAACGGGACCGGGCGGGCGCGCCGTGTGTGCTGCCTGCCGGCTCGTGTGGCACAGGTGCGGTTTCGCGCCCATGTCGTCTTTGTGCGGCCCGTTTTGGCGCTGGGCGCGCGGGTCAATAGGATCCGCCAGATGATCATAGGAAGACGGTCGACGGGAGTCCTGTGCGGACTGCTCGCGACCATGGCGGTGTGGGCGCTGCCGTCGAGCGCCGCCGCGGAACCCGCAGAACCCGACACGCCGCAGGTGCCTCCGAAGGTGGAACTCGTCCTCGACGTCAGCGGCTCGATGAGCAAGCGCGACGTGGACGGCGGAAGCCGGATGGCCGCCGCCAAGCGCGCGTTCAACGACGTCATCGACGCCGTCCCGGAAGGCGTCCACATGGGCATCCGGACACTCGGCGCGAACTACAAGGGAGATGACAAGGCACGCGGCTGCGTGGACAGCGAACAGCTGTACCCGGTCGGGGAGGTGGACCGCAGGGAGGCGAAGACGGCTGTCGCCACGCTCGCCCCGACCGGATGGACGCCGATCGGCTTCGCGCTGCGAGGAGCGGCCAAGGACCTCGGCACGGGGGAGGGGACGCGCCGGATCGTGCTCATCACCGACGGTGAGGACTCCTGCGGTCTGCCCGATCCCTGCGACGTGGCACGGGAGTTGGCCGCCGCCGGGACGCAGCTGACGGTGGACACCCTCGGTCTGGCCGGCGACGCGAAGGTGCGCGAGCAGCTCAGCTGCATCGCCGAGGCGACCGGCGGCACCTACACCGCCGTCCAGCGCACCGACGAACTCTCCGACCGGCTCAAGCAGTTGGTACGCCGCTCGGTGGACACGCCGGTGGAGAACCCGGCGCCCGCCGAGGGCGCCGACCGCTGCGCGACGGCGCCCGAGCTGACGGCCGGCGTGTACACCGACCGGGCCGAGTTCGGCCAGCACCGCTGGTACCGGGTGGAGTTGAAGCCAGGTGAGGAGCTGCGGGCCTCGGTGAGCGTGGCGGCCGACCGGGCCGTGGACCGGGACTACTCGGTGCTGCTGAGAGCGGTGACCGAGAGGGGCCGGGAACTGGTGCGCGGGGCGGAGGCCGGACACGGCCGCACGGACGTGATGTCCACCGGCCTGCGCTACCCGTGGACCGGTGACGAGGAACGGGTGGTGTGCCTGGAGGCGAGCCACTCGTTCTCCGCACCCGAGTCCGTACCCACCAGCCCCGGCATGCCGGTGGAACTCACCGTCGACGTGGTCGAGGCGCCCTCCGGCGCGGGCGACGCGGCGTACTTCGGCCTGGCCAGGGGCTGGGTCCCGCTGGTGCTGCTGACCCTGACCGGGCTGGCCGCCGGCGCGCTGGCCGGGCTGCTGGGCCGGCTTCGCCGACCCGTACGAGGAGCTAACTGATGCGAAGCGCACGTAGAGCGGCAGCCGCCCTCGGCCTGGCGGTGGCGTTCCTCGCGGGTGCCGCCGTGCCGGCGGCGGCCGACGGGGAGGACGGCGACCTGAAGGAGGCCGGTACCACCTTCCGCAGCGCGACCGTCATCGAGCAGGGCGTCGAGGCGGAGGCCGTCGGCGCGGTCGGCGACTACCTGTACTGGGCGTTCGCCGCCGCAGCGGGCGAGGTGCCCACGGTGACGGCGACGGTCACGCTGCCGAAGTCGGCGGCCGGAGCCGGCAACACCGCATGGCAGGTCGACGTCCACGACGGGCTGCGCCGGCACCAGCCGTGCGCGGCGGGCGCGCCGCGGCGCGTCACGCGGCCGCAGACGGAGACCGTCACGCTCACCTGCACGCTGCGCGCGGTGCAGCCGTGGGCCGAGCAGTGGTCCGACAGTCCGCTACCGGGCGCCTACTTCCTCCGGCTCACCGCGGTGTCCCTGCCGGACGAGGCCCTGGGCCTGCCGCTGCGCGTCCGGGTCGGCGTGTCCGCGGAGGGCGCCGAGGGCGCCCGGCGCGGCGGGGGCTCGTTGCCGGCACCGCTACTGCCCGCGGTTCAGGCCGGTTCGCCGGCCGACGGCGGCGGGAACGGCGGCGGGCAGGACAGCACCGGACAGGACGAGGACGGGGAGGACGGCAGCGGATCGGCGCCCCGGGCGCTCGCGGTCGCCGAGCCGGAGTCGGGCTGGAACGGGCCCTGGTTCGCGGACCGCTGGCTGTGGACGGCTGCCGGCGGCGTGCTCGCCGCCGTGGCCGGTGTCGGCGGCTACCTGCTGGTCCGCCGCCCGCGCTTCTGACCGTACGGTGCGGGACGGGCACCCGCCGCAGGGCGGACCCGTCCCGCACAGTACGGTGACCGCCGTGAACCCGAGCAACGAGCAGCCCAGCAGCCCGGTCCGGTCACCGGGCCAGACCGGCCCCGGCGCCACCACCGAGGCCCGCGCCGACCAGGTCCGCGGCGTGCGGACCGCCTACGCGCCCGACCCCGACGGCGACCCCGACCCCGGCGAGATCGTCTGGACGTGGGTGCCGTACGAGGAGAACGACGGACGCGGCAAGGACCGCCCGGTTCTGGTGGTGGCCCGCGAGACGGCCGGCACGCTGCTCGCCGTGCAGCTGACGAGCCGTCAGCAGAACGACCAGCACGAGTGGGTGTCCATCGGCAGCGGCCCCTGGGACGCCCAGGGGCGGGAGTCGTGGGTCGACCTCGACCGGGTACTGCGCCTGCACCCGACGGGCATGCGGCGCGAGGCCTGCGCCCTGGACCGGGCCCGGTTCGGGCAGGTCGTGCACCGCCTCCAGCAGCGCTACGCCTGGCGCTGACCCAGCGCTGACCCGCGCCGTTCTGCGGGGCCCGGCACCACCGGGCCCCGCACCGCCCCGGCGCGGGGGTCTCAGCAGACGCCTGCCAGGGCGTCGGTGAGCAGCGCCGCGCGCTCCTCCTCGGTGAGCTGCGAGACGTCCCGGGCGGCCCAGCCGCCCTCCTCCAGGGCGCGCAGGCAGCTCTGGAGCTGCCGTGCCTGCGGCGGCGGCACGGGGCCGTCCAGTTCCTCGCCCAGGTCCGCGACCAGCGCGACGAACCGCCAGTCCACGTCCGGGTCCTCCAGTTCGACGACCAACTCGGCGTAGGACAGCACACGTCCGCGCAGCACCCCGTGCCGGACGACCTGCGCCCGGATGCCCGCGTCAGGGTCGGACAGCTGCTCGGCGAGCGCCGACTCGGCGGCTGCCGCGTTGTCCTGGTCGGCACACTCCAGACCGGCGAGCCCGTCGGTGGCGGCGCTGCGCACGCTCGGCTCGGGATCGTCCAGCAGCCGGGTCAGTGCGTGCACGGCGCGCGTCTCGCTCTCGGCGTCCAGTTCGAGCTGCGCGGTGCCCAGCGCCGCCGCTCCGCGAGCTGCCGGGTCCTCGCTGTCCAGCGCCTCCAGGAACAGGTCCACGGGCACCTCGACACCGCCGCGGCGGGTGATCAGCGTGACGTAGGTGTCCAGCACCTCGCCCTGGAGCTCCGGGCGGGCCGACGGCCCCGCCAGCAGGGCGTCGAGCCGACCGGTGACGGCGGCCGGGTCGGCCGGGCCGCCGTTCTCCGCGGCGGTCAGGGTGCGCAGGGCCCGCAGGCCCAGTCGGACCTGCTCCGGGTCCGGGTCGGCGCACCGCGCCAGCGCCTCGTCGACGGCGAGGGCGACGTCCCGCCGGTCCGTCCAGTGCGGTGCGTCCTCATCGGGCAGCAGCTCTTCCAGGACGGCGTCCCGCTGCTCGCTGCCGTCGGGGTGTGCGCCCGCCCGGTCGAGCAGTTCGGTCACCTCGGCGCGGCGGGCCTGCTCGCTGCCGCTCGGTGCGGTCTCCACCCGCCGCAGCGCTCCGGCGACCAGTTCGATCGCCTCGGCGAGTGACTCCCGGGTCTGCGCGGCGCTCTCCCAGCCGCCGGACGCGAAGGCATCCAGTCCCTGCCTCAGGTCCGCGTGCAGCGATGCCCGGTCCTCGTCCGACAGCGGCGCCGGCGCCTCGGGCGGCGCCTGATCCGCACGTCCTGCCCGCCACCGCTGCCAGCCGGCCACCAGGTCCGCGGGGGAGTCGTGGGCGTCCGCGAAGAGAGTGTCCAGCTCCTCGCGCACCTCGGGGTCGCGCCACAGCAGCCAGGCCAGGTTCTCCGCCATCACGGCGAACGTCTGCGGATCGGGCTCCTCGTCCATCGCCGCCAGCAGGGCCGACACGGCCCAGCGCTGGTCGTCCGCGAACGGCAGGATGGACGCCGTCGCCCGGCGGATCTCCGGATCGTCACTGCTCAGGTCGGCGGAGTACCGAGCAATCTGGTTCCGGGTGCGTTGCCGGCCGAACACGCTGATGACCTCCGGGGGATGGGCGGGAGGCTCACTCTACGGGCCGCCTCGCGGCGGTCGGCCGCCCCGTCCCACCGCGGCGCCCGTCCGGCCTGCCGCCGCTTCGCGGCGCACGCGGGGGCCGCGGGTCACCTGCCCATCGTCAGGCCGTGCTCGGCGGCGCCCCGGCTGAGGGCGGCGCCCCGTACCAGGTCGCGCGCGTCGCGGAACTCCGCCCGGTCCGGCTCCGCCGCCAGGGCCCTGGGCAGGTTGACCAGCTCGAACCGGGGGGAGCTGGCCATGAGGTGCGGGACGAACTCAGCAGATTCCACCCGCCACGTGCCGCCCCTCGCGGCGGGCGGTGTGAACCGGAACCGGGCTGCCGAGCCCATGCTGCCGCGTGGGTCCTTCATCACGCCGGCGACCTGGTCGCCCATGCCGTAGACCACCCAGGTGCCGTTGACCTTCTCGTACGGCTGCGGCACGTGGGCGTGCGTGCCGATGATCAGGTCGATGTCCCGCCGTCCGCTCTCGTTCGACGCGGTCAACCGCCGGGCCAGGGACAGCTGCCTGCTGTCGGGCTCCTCCTGCCACTCCGTGCCCCAGTGCATGCTGACGACCACCACGTCCGCCCCCGACCGTCGGGCGGCCCGGGCGTCGGCGACGATGCGCGCGGGGTCCATGAGGTTGACCAGCCACGGCTGGCCCGCCGGGACCTTGTTGCCGTTCGTGCCGTAGGTGTAGGCCAGATGGGCGACCCGGGCGTCCCCGGCGGGCAGGATCACCGGGGTGTCCCGCTCGGTGGCGGACCGGGCCGACCCCGCGTGCCGCAACCCCACCCGGTCCATCGCGTCCAGGGTGCGGGTCACCCCCGCCGCGCCCGCGTCGAGTGTGTGGTTGGAGGCGGTGGAACACGAGTGGTAGCCGGTGTCCTTGATGGCGCGGGCGATCTGCGGCGGGGTGCGGAAGGTGGGGTATCCGGTGAAGGGGCCGCCGTCCGCGCCGTACACCGTCTCCATGTGGCAGATGGCCAGGTCCGCGTCGGCGACCACGTGCCGGGCCCCGGCGAGCAGCGGCCCGAAGTCGTGGCCGGTGCCGTCGGCGTCCTCCCACGCCTGCTGGATGATCGAGTCGTGCGGGAGGATGTCGCCGGTCGCCACCAGGGTGAAGCCACGGGTGGGCGGCGGGCCCCCGGCCGGGGCCTCAGCCGGAGCGCCGGGCAGGGGCGAGCCCTGGCCTGCCGCCGGGGCCGCCGGTGCCCCCGGGGCGGCGGTGCCGCACGCGGCTAGCGGCCCGAGCAGGGCCACGGTGGCGAGCAGGGCGGCTGCGAGGCGGGTGTGCTGTGCCATGGGACCACTCCGCGCTGGGGATCAAGGGACAATCCCACTGACGCCCACCGGATCATCGGATCGCGGCAACCGTGCCGGGTGGTCCCCGGAACGGACCAGTCCCTGCACCCGTTTGAGTGGCGGCCACCCGGACGCACCCGTCCGCCGCACCCGGACGCACCCGTCCGCCGAACCCGCCGCACCCGTCCGCCGCACCCGGACGCACCCGTCCCTGCGCCGCCTTTCGGGCGGCAGCCGGCGACCGGTGCCGCGTCCTGCACCGGGTCACGACCGGTGCGTCACCCGGATCTTGGACTGCTTGTGCGGCAACTCGTCCCAGTCGGCCATCGCGCGCGCTTCCAGGCCGTGCGAGCGGGCCAGCGCGAGCAGGGTGTCCGTGCGGTAGTAGAAGTCCTCACGCAGCACCTGGTGCTCCGGCCCCTCGGTGCGGTTGTAGGTGAAGTCGAAGAAGCCGTCCGGCGCCAGCACCCGCCCGACGTGCGCCAGGCACTCGTCGATGATCTCCACCGGGGTGTGCGAGAACACGCTGTGCGCGTGCACCACGTCGAACGAGGCGTCGGGCAGGTGGGTCAGCCGCAGGTCCCGCACCAGCGTCAGGTACGGCCGCTTGTCCTGGAGGCCCTCGCGGGCCAGCGTGTCCTGTGCGGCCAGCAGGATCTCCGGCGAGATGTCCACCCCGTGGTAGGCGCCCGGCTCCAGGTGCGCGATGACCAGCCGCCCCGCCCGCAGGTTGCCGCAGCCGATCTCCAGGAACCGGTCGCCCGTCGACAGCCCGTGCCGCAGCAGGTAGTCGTACTGCATACGGCCCAGTGCCAGCCAGCGGTCGTGGGTGGCGCTGCCCACTGCCGCCTCCGGGTTGTGGGCGGTGTCGTGCCGCATCACGGCCCGGTAGTAGGCCACGTGGTCGCCTCCGGTCTGCCGCTCCAGACGCCGGTCGCGCAGCCGGCGGCGCAGGTGCGGCACGATCCGGCGGGGGTGCCGGAGTGCGTACCGCAGCTGGTGCGGGAGTGAAGTGCGGTCGTGGTGCTGTGGTTTCCGCATGGCGGGCCTCTCCTTCGGACATGCTGGTACGTCGCGGCCCCGAGCACGCCGGGGCCCACTCCAGGGTGCTCGCCCGCGTCCGCCGGCGGCACCCGCCACCACCAAGACCGTCAACAGGAGGCCCTTGTGGCGCAAGGACTGGCGGCCATGCCGCTCGACTGGCAGCGGGCGCTGGCGATCGTGGCGCATCCGGACGATCTGGAGTACGGCGCTGCGGCAGCCGTCTCCCGGTGGACCAGCGAGGGCAAGGACGTGGCGTACCTGCTGGTCACCCGGGGGGAGGCCGGCATCGACTCGCTCGACCCCGCTGCGGCGGCGCGGGTGAGGGTGCGGGAGCAGCGGGCCAGTGCCGCGGCGGTCGGTGTGCGGACCGTGGAGTTCCTCGACCACCGGGACGGGGTCATCGAGGAGGGCTTACCGCTGCGGCGCGACCTGACCGCGGCGATCCGCCGCCATCGGCCGGAACTGCTGGTCACGCTCAACCACGAGGACACCTGGGGCGAGGAGGGCTTCTGGAACACCCCCGACCACCGCGCCGTCGGCCGGGCCGCGCTCGACGCCGCCGGAGACGCGGGCAACCGGTGGATCTTCACCGACCAGCTCACCCAGGACGGGCTGGAGCCGTGGGGCGGAGTGCGGTGGGTGGCCTCCGCCGGGGCTTCGCGGCCCACCCACGCCCAGCTCCTAGGCGAGGCCGACGTGCGGCGTGCCGTCGACTCGCTCGCCGAGCACCGCGCCTACCTCACCGCGCTCAGCGACCAGGATCCCGTCGAGTACGCGCGCACCTTCCTCGGCCGGGTGCTCGCCGGCGCGGCCGAGCAGACCGGCGGGCGCCGGGCCCTCACCTTCCGCCTCTACCCGCGGTAGGCGGCCCGGCCAGCGCGGCGGTGGCGCGGGCCGCGGGTGGTTCAGGGGCCGGCGCGGAGCCGGGTGAGCAGCGCCAGGGCGGCCACCGGCACCAGCAGCGCCGCGGCCAGCGCGTTCAGCCAGCCGTAGCCGGCCTGGGCGACGACCAGTCCGGCCAGCGCGCCGCCCGCTCCGGCCGCCGCGTTCATCGACAGGTCCGACAGGCCCTGCACCGCGGCCCGGGCCGCCTGCGGCACCGAGTCGGTGAGCAGCGCCGAGCCCGACACCAGCGCCGCCGACCAGCCGAGACCCAGCAGGAAGAGACCCACCGCGCTCTGCGTGTGGCCGGCTCCCGCCGTGCCGGCGAGCAGCGCGGCGAGGGCGAGCAGCAGCACGGCCAGGCCGATCACGGGGAGGCGGCCGATCCGGTCCGCGAGCCAGCCCATCACCGGCGAGAAGGCGTACATGCCGGCGATGTGCCCGCTGATCACCAGGCCGATCAGTTCGATGTCCGCCCCGTGGTGCCGCAGGTCGACGGGTGTCATCACCATCACCGACACCATCACGGTGTGCGAGCCGGTGATGGCGACGAGCGCCAGACGGGCCCGGGGGGATGCGGCCACCGCCGCCACTCCGGCCCGCAGCGAGCGCTCGGCCCTGGTCGGCGGCACGGTGGTGCTCGCGGCGAGCGCCCGCGCGGTCAGCAGCGGGTCCGGCCGCAGCGCGGCCCAGACCAGGACGGCCGCGAGCAGGAAGATCAGCGTGCCCCACACGAACGGCCCGGCCGCCTGCGGGACTCCCAGCCCCGAGACGCTGCGGCCCGCCGGGGCGGCGATGTTCGGCCCTGCCACCGCCCCCACCGTGGTCGCCCACACGACGGTCGAGATGGCCCGCCCGCGCCGGGCCGGTTCCGCCAGGTCGGCGGCGGCGAAGCGGGCCTGCAGGTTCGCTGAGGAGCCGGCGCCGAACGCCAGCATGCCGAGCAGCAGCAGCGGGAAGTTCTCCAGCACGGCGGCGGCCACCACCACCGCCCCGCCCACCGCCCCCACCAGGTAGGCGAGGGTCAGGCCGGGCCGGCGCCCGCGTGAGGCCATCAGAGCGGCCAGCGGCAGCGAGAGCAGCGCGGTGCCGATGACCGAAGAGGTCATGGCGAGCCCGGCCAGGGCGGCGGAGCCGCTGATGTCCTCGGCCAGCACCGCGGCCAGCGCGATGGCCGTGGCCACGCCGAGGCCGCCGAGGATCTGGCTGGCGACCAGGACGATCGTGGTCCGGCGCCGGACCGTGCGCAGATCGACCGGGACGGCGTCGCGCGGGGTGCCGGCCGTGGGCGGTTCCACGGGCGGGCCGCCGGCCGGGGCGGGATCGGAGGGGCGGGTCACGTCCGCAGTCTGCCAGCGTTCGGCCGAACGGGCTAAGGGATATCAGCCTGTTCCGCACGGTGATCGCCACACCGTGCGGGCCGGCCTGTGCGTCCCGCCCCGGTGCACGCCGGCGCGGGGCCGGGGCACACTGCCCCGATGACTGCCGACGCCTCGCGGACCGCCCGGGAACGTGCGCTGCGCCATGTCGCGGCCCTGTCGTCCGGGCCGCCGATCCCGCCGCTCTGGCGCATCACCGCTCACTTCCACCCCGACCGGGCCGTGCACGGCAGGCTGATGCTGGACGCCCTCGCGGACGACGGCGTGTACCGCTCGCAGTTCGTCACGGGTACCGGCAACGGGGGCCTGACCGCCCGCCCCGGGGGCGACCGGTGGTGCTGGGAGAGCCGGATCTTCGGCGGGGCCTACGACGACGCTCCCGCGGAGGACCGGCCCGTCTACGGCGCGCTCGACCACCGCCGCAGGGCGGCGGGTGCGGCGCCGCGCTTCGGTTCCGCACACCTGCGGCTCGCCGAGGGCACGCTGGCACGTGCCACCTTCTGCTACCCCGACAGCGCCGCGGAGCCCTCGGCGTTCGGCGTCGCGACCCGGATGCGGCTGGTCGCACTCGCCCGGGCGGACCGCCGGGACGCCCTGGACGACTACGTCGAGGCGCAGGTGCACGGGCCGGTCCGGCTTGACCGCGACGTGGAGGCACTCGTCCTGGACCCCTGCTACCGGGGCACCGCGGTCGAGCAGGCGGCCCGCCGCATGCCGTGCCCGGTGGAGTGGCACGGCGGCTTCCGCCTCGGCGTCGCCGAGCTGCGGCGCCACGCCGACTACCGCGGTCAGCGGTATGTCGACCTCGGCGCGGAGATCGCCCGGTGCGGCCGTCTCGACCCCGGTGTGATCGGTGACGCCGCCCGCACCGGCCGGCACGATCCGCAGGAACTCAAGAAGGTCTGGCACTGCCTGGCGCGCTTCGGGGCGCCCCCGCCCTCCGGCGACGCGCCTCCGCCGGTCGCCGTGCCGGGAACCGGTGGGCTGGCCGTGCCCCGCCGGCCCACCGGGCGCCCGGTGTCAGAACAGCGCGGCGGGTAGCACGCCTTCCACAGCGAGCAGCACCCGCTTCGTCTCCACGCCGCCGCCGAACCCGCCGATGCCGCCGTCGGCCGCGACCACCCGGTGGCAGGGCACCACGACCGGCAGCGGATTGGCGCCCATCGCCGCGCCGACGGCACGGGCCGCCCCGGGCTCCCCCACCCGGTCGGCCAGGGCCCGGTAGCCGATCACCGACCCGAACGGCACGGAGCGGTGCAGCGTGCGCAGCACCCGGGCATGGAAGCCGGAGCACAGCGACCAGTCCAGGGGTATGCCGAAGGTGGTCCGCGTGCCGCCGAAGTACGCCTCCAGCTGGGCCGCGGCGGTGGCGAGCACCGGGTGCCCGGGGTCGGACACCGGTTCGGCGCCCAGCCGCGAGGCCAGGTCGGCGAGCGGAGCCGCCGCCTGCGCCTCGCCGGTGTGGAACAGGACCCGCACGAGACCGCGGTCCGTCGCCGCGAGCAGCAGCGGCCCCACGGGGCTCTCGCACACGGTCCAGGCGGGCGGCCCGGCAGGGATGTCGGTCATGTCGCGGAGCCTACGACGCGGCACTGACACCGGCCCCGGAGACGGCGCCTTCGCCGTCCCGAGGACCGATTCCTGAAGACCTCCGCAGGCCCGAAGACCTCCGCAGGCCTGAAGACCTCCGCAGGCCCGAGGGCCGTTTGGATCCGCGGCGCCTCGAGCGCGCCCGGGGTCGCGGGAGCGCGTCACCTCCGCACGGCGTCGTAGATCACGTCCGGGCGGTTGGAGATGATGCCGGTCACCCCCATGTCCGCCAGCCGCACGGCCGTCTCCGGGTCGTCCACCGTCCAGGCCAGTACCTGCAGCGCCTTGCCGCGCGGCCCGCGCAGGGACTTCACCGCGGCCACGTACTCAGGGGTGACGGTGGTGTGACGCGGGTTGATCTGGTCGGCGAACCGCGCGTAGTCCGGCAGCTCGGAGACGTCGGGGGTGCCGAGGAAACCGGTCTTCACGGTCGGTGCCAGCTGGTGCACCGCCCTGACGGAGTCGGCGTCGAAGCTCTGCACGATCAGCCGGCCGCGCACGTACCGTGCCTCGAGCCAGCCGGACTCGGTCAGCTGCTTCAGCACGTCCTGCTCGATGCCCGGATAGAGCTCGGGCTTCTTGATCTCCAGCAGCAGCCGCTGCCGGTTGCGGTCGACGCGGGACAGCAGCGCCGCCAGAGTGGGCACCCGTTCACCGGCGAACTCCTGGTCGAACCAGCTGCCCGCGTCCAGCCGGGCGATCTCCGAGGCGGTGAAGTCGCCCACCCGCCAGGGGTACCGGGTGGGGAACACCCGGGCGACGTCGGTGGTGCGGCCCAGCGTCTCGTCGTGGACGACGACCAGCCGGCCGTCGGCGGTCCGCTGCACGTCCGCCTCCACCCAGGTGATGCCCAGGTCGTGCGCCCGGTCGACGGCGGCCAGGGTGTTCTCCGGCGCGTAGGCGGACGCGCCGCGGTGCGCGACGGTCACCGGTGCCGCGTCGGCGGCCTGCGCGGACGGTACGCCGAGGACAAGAGCGGCACAGCTCAGGAGCGCGCACACCAGGGAGGCGGCGGAGCGTAGGGACACGGGGACTCCTCACGTCTGCGGAATCTTCGGAACTGCGGGTGCTTCGGGAGCCGGGCCCTGGGCCAGGGCGGGCAGGTGCGTGTACGGGGCGGGAGGAGGGCGTCGGCGGGTGCAACGAGAGCGGACGGTCGCGGGTACCCCGCAGGCGGGAGGACATCGCCCCGCACGGCTGTGCGATCGCGGTGAGGGCGGCGGCCGACCGGGCGGTTCGCAGGGGGACCGCCGCGGCAGACCGATGTCAGTGGGTCGCCGTACGGTGGGAGCATGCGGCCTGTTTCCGAGATCGAACGCAAGGCGGCGCCCTTCGAGGTCGTCAGCCCCTACCAGCCCAGCGGCGACCAGCCCGCGGCCATCGCCGACCTCGCCCGGCGTATCGAGGCCGGCGAGCAGGACGTCGTACTGCTCGGCGCGACCGGCACCGGCAAGTCGGCGACCACCGCATGGATGATCGAGAAGCTCCAGCGTCCGACTCTCGTCATGGCACCCAACAAGACCCTCGCTGCTCAACTCGCGAACGAGTTCCGGGAACTGCTTCCCAACAACGCCGTCGAGTACTTCGTTTCGTATTACGATTACTACCAGCCTGAGGCGTATGTCCCTCAGTCCGACACGTACATCGAGAAGGACTCCTCGGTGAACGAGGAAGTCGAACGGCTCCGGCACAGTGCCACCAACTCCCTGCTGACCCGGCGCGACGTCGTGGTGGTCGCCTCCGTCTCCTGCATCTACGGCCTGGGTACCCCGCAGGAGTACGTCGACCGCATGGTCTCGCTGGAGGTCGGCCAGGAGGTCGACCGCGACGCGCTGCTGCGCCGCTTCGTCGAGATCCAGTACACCCGCAACGACACCGCCTTCACCCGCGGCACCTTCCGGGTCAGGGGCGACACCATCGAGCTCTTCCCGGTCTACGAGGAGCTGGCCGTCCGGATCGAGATGTTCGGCGACGAGATCGAGGCCCTTTCGACCCTGCACCCGCTGACCGGCGAGGTCATCTCCGACGACCGGTCCGTCTTCATCTTCCCCGCCACCCACTACGTGGCAGGCGAGGAGCGCATGCACCGCGCGGTGGCCGCCATCGAGACTGAGCTGCAGCAGACCCTGGAGCGGATGGAGAAGCAGGGCAAGCTCCTGGAGGCCCAGCGGCTGCGTATGCGGACCACCTACGACCTGGAGATGATGCAGCAGATCGGCACCTGCTCCGGGATCGAGAACTACTCGCTGCACATCGACGGCCGCGAGCCCGGCTCCCCGCCGCACACCCTGATCGACTACTTCCCCGAGGACTTCCTGCTCGTCATCGACGAGTCCCACGTCACCGTGCCGCAGATCGGGGCCATGTACGAGGGTGACGCCTCCCGCAAGCGGACTCTCGTCGACCACGGCTTCCGGCTGCCGTCGGCGATGGACAACCGCCCGCTGAAGTGGGAGGAGTTCCTGGAGCGCACCGGCCAGACGGTCTACCTGTCGGCGACCCCCGGTGCCTACGAGCTGTCCCGCTCCGACGGCGTGGTCGAGCAGATCATCCGTCCCACCGGCCTCGTCGACCCGGAGGTGGTCGTCAAGCCGACGGACGGCCAGATCGACGACCTCGTGCACGAGATCCGGCTGCGCACCGAGAAGGACGAACGCGTCCTCGTCACCACCCTCACCAAGAAGATGGCCGAGGACCTCACCGACTACTTCCTCGAACTCGGCATCCAGGTGCGCTACCTGCACAGCGACGTGGACACCCTGCGCCGGGTGGAGCTGCTGCGCGAGCTTCGCGCCGGCGAATACGACGTGCTCGTGGGCATCAACCTGCTGCGGGAGGGCCTCGACCTGCCCGAGGTCTCCCTGGTGGCCATCCTCGACGCCGACAAGGAGGGTTTCCTCCGGTCCGGCACCTCCCTCATCCAGACCATCGGGCGTGCCGCGCGCAACGTCTCCGGCCAGGTCCACATGTACGCCGACCGCATCACGCCCTCCATGGAACGCGCCATCGACGAGACCAACCGCCGACGCGCCAAGCAGGTGGCCTACAACGAGGAGCGCGGCCTCGACCCGCAGCCCCTGCGCAAGCGCATCGGCGACATCGTCGCCACCATCGCGCGGGAGGAGATCGACACCGAGCAACTGCTCGGCAGCGGCTACCGCCGCACCCCCGACGGCGAGCGCAAGGGCAAGGCCCCGGTGCCCGCGCTGGGCGGCCGGGCCGCCGAACGGAAGAAGGCAGCCGAGGGCGTGCCGACCGACCGGCCCGCCGCGGAACTCGCCGAACTCATCGAGGACATGACGACCCGAATGCGCAGCGCCGCGGCCGAGCTGCAGTTCGAGGTGGCCGCCCGGCTGCGCGACGAGGTCGGCGAGCTCAAGAAGGAGTTGCGCCAGATGAGGGAGGCGGGGCTGAAGTAGCAGGACAGAGCCCGGATGTGTTGCAAGAACGCCACAAATCCGGGGTGCGCCGAACGGCCCCCGCCCGCAGTGCATAGGGTGCGGGGGAGCCGTCGGCGAGGGCGGTGGTGGAAGTCGAGAGGGGAACGCACGTGTCGGTCAACTTGTCCAAGGGCCAGGCCATCAGCCTTCAGAAGAGCGACGGAGGCACCCTGACCGCGGTGCGCATGGGGCTCGGCTGGCAGGCCGCCCCCCGCCGCGGGCTGTTCGGCAAGCGCACGAAGGAGATCGACCTCGACGCCTCGGCTGTGCTCTTCGCCGACAAGCAGCCCGTCGACGTGGTGTTCTTCCAGCACCTCACCAGCGACGACGGCTCGGTGAAGCACACCGGCGACAACCTGGTGGGCGGCGCAGGCCAAGGCGGCGACGACGAGTCGGTGCTGGTGGACCTGCAGCGTGTGCCGGTGCACATCGACCAGATCGTCTTCACGGTGAACTCCTTCACCGGGCAGACCTTCGCCGAGGTCGAGAACGCCTTCTGCCGTCTGGTCGACGAGACCAACGGCGTCGAACTGGCCCGCTACACCCTCGCGGGCGGCGGCCAGTACACCGCGCAGATCATGGCCAAGGTCCACCGCCAGGGCAACGCCTGGTCCATGACGGCCATCGGCGCCCCCGCCAACGGCCGTACCTTCCAGGACCTCATGCCGACGATCCTGCCGCACCTGTAACACCCTGCGGCACCACCGCAGCGACCGCCTCTGGATGGCCCGGCGTCTACTCCGCCGGGCCATCCGCCGTCAGTCGGTGACCCCGGCCTGGCGGGCGTGCTGCCGGCAGGCACCGAAGGTCCGTCGGCCGACGACAGGCCACCTGGCACCGGCCACCTGGCCCGCCGGTGGCCCGGCCACCGACCACCGTCGGCCGACGCACCGTCGGCCCGGCTGGCGCAGAGCCGACCGAAACTGACCGAGAGGGCGCAGTGATGACGGCCGAGTTGATCCGCGGGCAGAACCACCCCCTGCCCGGGGCCCGACTGGAGATCCGGGTCTCCGCCGGGCACCCCGTGGTGGCCGGCGCGGTACTCGCCGACCAGGACGGCCGCAGCCGCAGCACCGCATGGCTCGCCCACCCCGGCTCGCCCGACCTGCCCGGTCTTGAGGCGTCCCGGCAGGCCGCCGCCGACCACCGCCTCGCAGTGGACCTCGACGCCCTGCCCGCCGAGGCGCACCAGGTGCACGTACTGCTCGCGCTGCCGCCCGGCTCCGGCGGCCCGACCTCCTTCGGCGCGCTGGCTGCGCCCTTCGTCGCCGTCACCACGCTCGACGGCACGCAGGTCGCCAGCTACACCGTGCTCGGCCTCAACACCGAGTCCGCGGTGGTCGCCGTCGAGCTGTACCGCCGCAACGACACCTGGAAGGTGCGTGCCGTCGGCCAGGGCTACGCCGGCGGCCTGTCCGCCCTGCTGCTCGACCTCGGCATCGACACGGCCGAGGAGGTCGCCGCCGCGGTCCACCAGGCGGTCGCCGGCGGGCTCGCCCGCTCGGTGTCCGCGCCCCCGCCCCGGCGCGCAGCCCCGGTCGGCGTCCCGGCCGACGGCCCGCCGCCCCCGCCGGTGCCGCCGTCCGCCCCGGAATCCGCCGCGCAGGGCGGCCCGGTCGACTACCGGCACCCCCGGCGGCAGAGCAGCGCACCCCCGCCGCCCCCACCGGCCGCCCCGTCCGGGCAGCCGGTCGCCGGAGACGCCGCCGGCTGGTCGATGGACGAACGGCTGTACAACCAGATCTGGGGCATGTTCGAGGACTACTCGCGCACGGTTGCCGCCCACCGCAGCGCCGTGGACTTCGCGGACTCGCGCCGCGAGCAGGAACTCGACCGGGCTCTGGCCGACCCCCGGACCCGTTCCGGTCCCGCCGCCGACGCCGCCCGTGCGGCGGCCTCGCAGCGCCACGCCGAACTCACCGAGCGCGCCACCGCCGCGCTCGACCGGGACCTCGACCAGCTGGCCGCCGAGTCGCAGGTCGTCGAACCGGCCCTACCGCCTTCCTTCGCCCGATGGGACAACCCGGTCTGGCACGCCTACCAGCCGCCGATGGAGACCCCGATGGCCGTGCGCCTGGGCGACCTCAGCCTGCCCGAGCGCCCCGACCTGCGCATACCTCTGCTCACCCGGCTGCCGCTGGAACGCGGCCTGTGGATCGACGCCGGCCGCTCCGCCGATCCGACCGGCATGACCGCACCGGAGGAGCTGCGTGCGCTCGCCGGCCAGCTCGCCACCGCGCTCGCCACCCGGCTGCTCGCCGTCTACCCGGTCGGTGACTTCCGGCTGCACGTCATCGACCCCGCCGGAGCCGCTGCGGCCTCGTTGGCGCCGCTCGTCGCCGCCGCGGCCCTCAGTAGCCCGCCCGCCCAGGACGCGGCGGGGGTGACGCAGGTGCTGACCGCGCTGACCCGGCGCACGGACCTGGTGCAGATGGCCGTCCGGAACCGGGCCTCCGACGCGCTGCCGCCCGACCTCGACCCGGCCGAGCAGCTGCTCGTCGTCCACGACTTCCCGCACGGCTTCGACGACCGGGCCGTCACGCAGCTCCGCTACCTCGCCGACGAGGGGCCCGCCGTCGGTGTCCACCTGATGATGGTGGCCGACCGGGCAGAGGCCCAGGGCTACGGCCCGGTGCTTGACCCGCTGTGGCGCTCGCTGCTGCGGGTCACCCCGGTGCCGGACCACCACCTCGCCGACCCCTGGGTCGGGCACCAGTGGACGTACGAGCCCGCGATGGTGCCACCGGGCAGCGGCATCCTGCCGCAGGTGCTCGACCGCTACCGGAACGCCCGCCGCCGTTACGGAAGCTGACCCGGCGCGGGTGCTCCAGGGGCCCGGGGCCGGCCCGAGCCGAGAAGCGCCCTGTACCGCTCCTTGACCACCGTGTACGCTGCTTGGAGCGGAGGGGAGTACTCCCGGCTGCGGTGATCTCGTCAATACGAGCCGACCTGACCGGCTCCGGGACACCGGCCCGTGCCTCGCACGGGTGGAAGAGACCTCCGGCACACCTGCCGGAGGAATGTCTTCATGGATGTCACCCTGAACGTGTGGGCGCTGACTGTGGCCGCCCTGTGCGCCGCCATCGCCGTCGACTTCTTCATCGGGGGTCGCAAGCCCCACGAGGTCTCCCTCAAGGAGGCCGGTACCTGGACGGCCGTGTGGGTGGTGCTGGCCGTGCTGTTCGGCCTCGTACTCCTCAAGTTCGCCGGCCCGCAGACCGCGGGTGAGTTCTTCGCCGGCTACATCACCGAGAAGTCGCTGAGTGTCGACAACCTCTTCGTCTTCGTCCTGATCATGGCCAAGTTCTCGGTGCCCGCCGCCTACCAGCAGCGGGTCCTGATGATCGGCGTGATCCTCGCCCTGGTACTGCGGGCGATCTTCATCGCTGCGGGCGCCGCGCTGATCGCCAACTTCTCCTGGGTCTTCTTCATCTTCGGTGGCTTCCTCATCTACACCGCCTGGAAGCTCATCCAGGAGGCGCGCACCGACCACACCGAGGAGGCGTACGAGGAGAACCGCCTTCTCAAGCTCGTCGAGCGGCGGTTCCCGTCCACCGACCAGTACCACGGCACCCGGCTGTTCATCCGCCGCAACGGCAAGCGGCTGATGACGCCGATGCTGATCGTGATGCTCGCCATCGGCACCACGGACGTGCTGTTCGCGCTGGACTCCATCCCGGCGATCTTCGGCCTCACCCAGGACCCGTACATCGTCTTCACCGCCAACGCCTTCGCGCTGATGGGTCTGCGGCAGCTGTACTTCCTCATCGGCGGACTGCTGCGCAAGCTGGTCCACCTGTCGTACGGGCTGTCCGTCATCCTCGGCTTCATCGGTGTGAAGCTGGTGCTGCACGCCCTGCACGAGACCGGGGTGCACGTACCCGAGATCGGCATCCCGGTGTCACTCGGCTTCATCTCCGTGGTGCTGGTGGTCACCACCGTCACCAGCCTGGTTGCCAGCCGCCGCCAGCCGGTGGAGCCGCTCCCGGGTGCCGAGGCCGACGACGACGACAAGCGTCGCAGCGCCGATCTCAGCTGACTCCGGCCACGTCCTCCTGCAGGCCGAGCCGAGCTTGCCGCCCGCCCCGCCGACCGTCACGGCGGGCCGGGCCGGCAGTTGAGCACCGGGACGGCACGATCGGCCGGGGGCCCGGTCAGTTCTGCGGGCCGACCACCAGGCGGCCGCCGTCCGCCCGCACTTCCACCTCGATGAGCGGTACGGTCGCCGGCCCCTGCAGCACCTCGCCGGTGGCGGCGTCGAATCGGCTGCCGTGGCAGGCGCAGTCAGCGGTCAGTTCCTCCAGGCCGGTGAGCACGCAGCCGCCGTGGGTGCAGACCGCGCTGAACGCCTTGAAGTCACCCTCGGTGGGCTGGGCCACCACGACCTTGTCCTCGCGGTAGAGGCGCGCACCACCCACGGGGACCTCGGAGCTGTCGCCCAGCGGCAGGGCCGCCGTCGGTGTGGCCGGACCGGCGGCCCTGCCGTCGGAAGGGGAGCAGGCACCCAGGCCAAGCGCGGCGGCACCGGCAGCCGCCGCACCGCCCAGGGCGGTGCGGCGGCTGGGGTGCTGATCGTTCACTGTCACGATCGGCAAGCGTACGACCTGCTCACTTCTTGGCCGCAGCCGCCTTCCTGGCAGTGGCCTTGCCCGCGGTCTTCACGGCGGAGTCCTTGGCCGCCGTGCCCCTGGCCGCCGTGCTCTTGACTGCTCCGGCGGCCTTCCTGGCCGTCGCGGAGGAACCGACAGCAGCTTTCTTGGCGGGCTTCTTCGCCGCGGCTGCCTTCTTCGCGGGCGTCCCGCCGGTGGCCGCCCGGTGCGGGAGTGCGGCGTCGCTGACACGGTCTCCGAGCACCTCGCGCAGGAACTTTCCCGTGTGGCTGGAGGGCACCGAGGCCACCTGCTCCGGGGTGCCTTCGGCGAGTACCAGACCGCCGCCGGAGCCGCCTTCCGGCCCCATGTCGACCAGCCAGTCGGCGGTCTTGATCACGTCGAGGTTGTGCTCGATGACGATGACCGTGTTGCCCTTGTCCACCAGGCCGTCGAGCACCTTGATCAGCTTGCGGATGTCCTCGAAGTGCAGACCGGTGGTGGGCTCGTCGAGCACGTAGACCGTTCGGCCGGTGGACCGCTTCTGGAGCTCCGAGGCCAACTTCACACGCTGCGCCTCACCTCCGGAGAGCGTGGGCGCGGACTGCCCCAGCCGGACGTACCCGAGGCCGACGTCGTTGAGCGTGCGCAGGTGCCGGGAGATGGCCGGTACCGCCTCGAAGAAGTCCATGGCCTGCTCGATGGGCATGTCGAGCACCTCGGAGATGCTCTTGCCCTTGTAGTGGACCTCCAGGGTCTCCCGGTTGTACCGCGCGCCGTGGCAGACCTCGCAGGGCACGTAGACGTCCGGCAGGAAGTTCATCTCGATCTTGATCGTGCCGTCGCCGGAGCAGTTCTCGCAGCGGCCGCCCTTGACGTTGAAGGAGAAGCGTCCGGGCAGGTACCCGCGGACCTTGGCCTCCATCGTCTCCGCGAACAGCCTGCGGACGTGGTCGAAGACGCCGGTGTAGGTGGCCGGGTTGGAGCGCGGGGTGCGGCCGATGGGTGACTGGTCCACGTGCACGACCTTGTCGACCAGGTCGTCACCGGTGACACGGGAGTGCCGGCCGGGGACGGACTTGGCGCCGTTGAGCTCACGGGCCAGGTGGGTGTAGAGGATGTCGTTGACCAGGGTCGACTTGCCCGACCCGGACACACCCGTGACGGCGGTGAGCACACCGAGCGGGAACTCGACGTCGATGTTCTGGAGGTTGTGCTCCCGGGCGCCGTGCACAGTGAGCTTGCGCCCCGGGTCCACCGGGCGCCGGGTGTCCGGGGTGGGGATCTGCCGCTTGCCCGAGAGGTACTGGCCGGTGACTGACGCGTCGTTGGCCAGCAGCTCCTTGAGCGAGCCGCTGTGCACGACCTCGCCGCCGTGCTCACCGGCGCCGGGGCCGATGTCGACGACCCAGTCCGAGGCGTTGATGGTGTCCTCGTCGTGCTCCACGACGATGAGGGTGTTGCCGAGGTCGCGCAGCCGCACCAGGGTCTCGATGAGCCGGTGGTTGTCCCGCTGGTGCAGGCCGATGGACGGCTCGTCGAGCACGTAGAGCACGCCCACCAGCCCGGAGCCGATCTGGGTGGCGAGCCGGATGCGCTGGGCCTCGCCGCCGGAGAGCGTGCCTGCGGCGCGGTTGAGCGAGAGGTAGTCCAGGCCGACGTCGACCAGGAACTTCAGTCGCTCGTTGACCTCCTTGAGTACCCGCTCGGCGATCGTCTTCTGCCGGGCGTTGAGCTTCATGTCGCGGAGGAAGTCGGCGCATTCGCTGATCGACATGGCGGAGATGTCCGCGATGGACCTGCCCTGGACCGTCACCGCGAGCACCAGGGGCTTGAGCCGGGTGCCCTCGCAGGCCGGGCAGTGCACCTCACGCATGTAGCCCTCGAAGCGCTCCCGGCTGGAGTCCGTCTCCGCCTCGGAGTGCCGGCGACGCACGAACGGCACCGCGCCCTCGAAGGCGGTGGTGTAGGAGCGCTCCCGCCCGTAGCGGTTGCGGTAGCGGACCGCGATCTGGGTGCGGTGGCCGTGCAGCAGCGCCTTCCTGGCCCGCTGCGGCAGGCCGGCCCACGGGATGTCGGTGCGGAAGCCGAGGGCGTCGGCGAGGGCGGTGATCAGCCGGCCGAAGTACTCCCGGTTGTGACCGTGCGACCAGGGGTGGATCGCGCCCTCGTCGAGCGACTTCTCCTCGTCGGGCACGATCAGCTCGGCGTCCACCTCCATGCGGGTGCCGATGCCGGTGCACTCGGGGCAGGCGCCGAAGGGGGAGTTGAAGGAGAAGGAGCGGGGCTCAAGCTCCTCGAAGGAGAGGTCGTCGACCGGGCAGTACAGGTGCTCGGAGTACATCCGCTCGCGCTGCGGGTCGTCCTGGGGGAGGTCGACGAAGTCCAGCACGACCGTGCCGCCGGACAGCCCCAGGGCCGTCTCCACCGAGTCGGTGAGGCGCCGCTTGGCGCCCTCCTTCACGGTGAGGCGGTCGATGACCACCTCGACGGTGTGCTTCTCCTGCTTCTTGAGCTTCGGCGGGTCGGACAGCTGGACCGTGGCGCCGTCGACCCGGGCCCGGCTGTAACCCTTGGACTGGAGGTCGGCGAAGAGGTCGACGAACTCGCCCTTGCGCTCGCGCACCAGCGGGGAGAGCACCTGGAAACGGCTTCCCTCCTCCAGGGCGAGCACCTTGTCTACGATGGCCTGCGGCGACTGGCGGGTGATCGCCAGGCCGCACTCGGGGCAGTGCGGCTCGCCGATGCGGGCGAACAGCAGCCGCAGGTAGTCGTAGACCTCGGTGATGGTGCCGACCGTGGAGCGGGGGTTGCGGGAGGTCGACTTCTGATCGATCGAGACCGCGGGGGACAGGCCCTCGATGAAGTCGACGTCCGGCTTGTCCATCTGCCCGAGGAACTGGCGGGCGTACGAGGAGAGCGACTCCACGTAGCGGCGCTGCCCCTCGGCGAAGATCGTGTCGAACGCGAGCGAGGACTTGCCCGAGCCGGAGAGACCGGTGAAGACGATGAGCGAGTCGCGGGGGAGGTCGAGCGAGACGTTCTTGAGGTTGTGCTCGCGAGCGCCACGGACGGTGAGACGGTCGGTCACGCCGGTCGGCACCTTTCGTGTGAGGGATGGGGTCGGACATCGGAGGAGCCGCCCCCGAACCAGGGTATGGGGCACGCGCGGCAAGTGTTGTCGGGAAGGCTGCTTTCACGAGCCTATAGCACGCACATTCGAATACGGGGTGGAGTTGCCCACCTTCACCCGTACGTGTGGCAGCGATAGCGTTGGATCATGACTTCTCCCGAGCGCGACGCCGACGCCCTGCAGGAATCGACCGACCGGCTCCTCGACGCGGTCGCCGGGTGGGAGCCTGCCGGGGCTGACTCCTGCCACTCCTTCCTCGCCGAGCCCTCCCTGCTGCCGGACTGGACCCGCGGCCACGTGCTCGCGCACCTCGCCCGGAACGCCGACGCCCTGCTGAACGTGCTGGAGGGGCGGCCCATGTACGCCGACGCGCAGACCCGGGACGCCGACATCGCCGCCGGGGCAGGTCGGCCCCTCCCCGAGCAGCTCGCCGATCTGCGCACCTCGGCCCGGCGGCTCGGCGACGCGTTCGCCGCCCACGGCCGGGCGGACGGGGACCCATGGCGGCGCCGGGTCGAGCTGCGCAACGGCGTCACCGACCTGGCCGCCTCGCTGCCGTTCCGTCGCCGGGTGGAGGTGGAGCTGCACCACGTGGACCTCGGCGCCGGGTACTCCGTGGACGACCTGCCCGGCGACTTCACCGACCGGCTGCTCGACTACCTCACCCGCCGCTTCGCCGGAAACGCCGAGCTGCCGGCGGTGGAGCTGCGCTCCGAGGACGGCCGCAGCTGGCGCACCGGCCGCCCGGTGGCGGACGGCGCCGCAGCCGTGGTCGTGGCCGGTACACCCACCGCACTCGCCGGTTGGCTGAGCGGACGCACCACCGGCAGCGGCCTGACCACCGACGGCGCCGCACTCCCCGTCCTGCCCCCGCTCTGACCCGCCCGGCACCTGACCCGTCCGGCACCGGCGCCCCGTCGGCCGCCGACCCCTAGAGACAAGGAGTGCACCCCATGCCCTATACCGGAAAGGTGACCGTCGGCGGCCCGGCCGACGTGCACGAGCTGGCCGACCTGATGATCTCCAAGGCCGCCGTCGGCCCCATGAACAACAACGCCTACCTGCTGCGCTGCCGGGACACCGGGGAGCAGCTGCTCATCGACGCGGCCAACGACGCCCCGGCACTGCTGGCGCTCATCGGTGACGACGGCGTACGCACCGTCGTCACCACGCACCGGCACGGCGACCACTGGCAGGCGCTGGAGGAGGTCGTGAACGCAACCGGCGCGCGCACCGCCGCAGGCCGGGAGGACGTGGAAGGCATCCCCGTGGCCACCGACCTGCCGCTCGCCGACGGCGACGAGGTCGAGGTCGGCCGCTGCCGGCTGGTCGCCCGCCACATCGTCGGCCACACCCCGGGGTCCGTCGCGCTGGTCTACGACGACCCGCACGGCCACCCCCACGTCTTCACCGGTGACTGCCTCTTCCCCGGCGGCGTGGGCAACACCTTCGGCGACGCCGGCAACTTCGCGACGCTGCTTCACGACGTGGAGACCAAGCTGTTCGGTGAACTCCCCGACGAGACCTGGGTGTACCCCGGCCACGGCGACGACACCACGCTCGGTGCCGAGCGCCCCTCCCTGCCGCAGTGGCGCGAACGCGGCTGGTGAGTGAACGGACACCTCCGGCGGGCGCACGCCCCGCCGGACGGGCCGCGGGCCTGCGGCGGGGAGTTGTCCACAGGCCGCTCCGCGCTGTCGCAGCCGGGCCGTAGGGTGTTCGTCATGGCAGATCCCTCCAGCTACCGGCCCAAGCCGGGGCAGATCCCCGACTCGCCGGGGGTCTACCGCTTCCGCGACGAGCACCACCGGGTGATCTACGTCGGGAAGGCCAAGAGCCTGCGGCAGCGGCTGTCCTCCTACTTCCAGGACCTGGCGGGCCTGCACCCGCGCACCGCCACGATGGTCACCACCGCCGCCTCGGTGGACTGGACGGTGGTCGGCACCGAGGTGGAGGCCCTCCAGCTCGAGTACACCTGGATCAAGGAGTTCGACCCGCGGTTCAACGTCAAGTACCGCGACGACAAGAGCTATCCCTACCTCGCCGTCACCATGAACGAGGAGTTCCCCCGGGTCCAGGTCATGCGCGGCGCCAAGAAAAAGGGGGTGCGTTACTTCGGGCCGTACTCGCACGCCTGGGCCATCCGCGAGACGGTCGACCTGCTGCTGCGCGTCTTCCCCGTGCGCACCTGCTCGGCTGGCGTCTTCAAGCGGTCCGCTCAGATCGGCCGGCCTTGCCTGCTCGGTTACATCGGCAAGTGCGCGGCGCCCTGCGTCGGCCGGGTCACCCCCGAGGAGCACCGCGAACTCGCCGAGGAATTCTGCGACTTCACCGCCGGACGTACCCAGGCCTACCTGCGCCGGCTGGAGCAGCAGATGCACGAGGCCGCCGAGGAGACCGAGTACGAGAAGGCTGCCCGGCTGCGCGACGACATAGGGGCGCTGCGCCGCGCCATGGAGAAGAACGCGGTGGTGCTGAACGACGCCACCGACGCCGACCTCATCGCCCTCGCCGAGGACGAACTGGAGGCCGCCGTCCAGATCTTCCACGTCCGCGGCGGCCGGATCCGAGGCCAGCGCGGCTGGGTGACGGACAAGGTCGAGGCGGTCACCACCGCCGACCTGGTCGAGCACGCGCTCCAGCAGCTCTACGGCGAGGAGCGCGGCGACACCGGCAGCACCGGCACCGGCGGAGTGCCGCGCGAGGTGCTGGTACCCGCCCTGCCCGAACCGCTGGAACCGGTCGTCGAGTGGCTGGCTGAACGCCGCGGCGCCCGGGTCAGCCTGCGCATTCCGCAGCGCGGCGACAAACGCGCCCTGATGGAGACGGTCGAGCGCAACGCCCAGCAGACCCTCACCCTGCACAAGACCAAGCGCGCCTCCGACCTCACCACCCGCTCACGGGCCCTGGAGGAGATCGCCGAGGCGCTCGACCTGGACACCGCGCCGCTGCGCATCGAGTGCTTCGACATCTCCCACCTCCAGGGAGACGACGTGGTCGCCTCGATGGTGGTCTTCGAGGACGGCCTCGCCCGCAAGGGCGAGTACCGCCGTTTCCAGATCAAGGGCTTCGAGGGCCAGGACGACGTCCGGTCCATGCACGAGGTCGTCAGCCGCCGCTTCCGCCGCTACCTCCAGGAGAAGCAGCGCACCGGCGAGTGGAGCGAGGAGGTGGAGACCAGCGGGGAGGAGGCCGTCGGCGAGGCGCCCACCGCCCCGGCCGGCGAGCCCACCGGCAGGGAGGAGGACGGCCGGCCCCGCCGTTTCGCCTACCCTCCGCAACTGGTGGTGGTCGACGGGGGCCGTCCCCAGGTCGCCGCCGCCAAGGCAGCGCTGGACGAGCTGGGCATCGACGATGTGGCCGTCTGCGGTCTCGCGAAGCGGCTGGAGGAGGTGTGGCTGCCCGACGACGAGAATCCGGTGGTCCTGCCGCGCACCAGCGAGGGCCTGTACCTGCTCCAGCGGGTCCGCGACGAGGCCCACCGGTTCGCCATCCGCTACCAGCGCAGCAAGCGCGCCAAGACCCTCAAGGCCGGGCCGCTGGACGAGGTGCGGGGCCTGGGGGAGGGTCGCAAGCAGGCACTGATCAAGCACTTCGGCTCCGTCAAGCGGCTGCGGGCGGCCACGGTGGAGCAGCTCTGCGAGGTGCCGGGCGTCGGCCGCCGCACCGCCGAGACCGTCGCCGCCGCGCTCGCCGGGGGCGCTCCGCCCGCGCCCGCGGTCAACACCGCTACCGGGGAGATCATCGACGATGATGGGAAGTGACAGCACAGCACGACGAGCCGGGAACCGGGGGAGAGCACTATGGACGCAGACACAGGGACAGGAGCACAGGTGAGCACGGGCACGCCGACGGAGGGTATCGCCGCAGACAACGGGAAGATCCCCGAACTGGTGATCATCTCCGGCATGTCGGGCGCCGGCCGCAGCACCGCGGCCAAGTGTCTGGAGGACCTGGGCTGGTTCGTGGTGGACAACCTGCCGCCCGCACTTATCCCCACCATGGTGGACCTCGGCGCCCGCTCGCAGGGCAACGTCGCCCGCATCGCGGTCGTCGTCGACGTCCGGGGCCGCCGCTTCTTCGACAACCTCAGGGAGTCGCTGGCCGACCTCGCCGCCAAGCAGGTCACCCGGCGCATCGTCTTCCTGGAGGCGTCCGACAACGCGCTGGTCCGCCGCTTCGAGTCGGTCCGCCGCCCGCACCCGCTCCAGGGCGACGGCCGTATCGTCGACGGCATCGAGGCCGAGCGGGACCTGCTGCGCGAGCTGCGCGGTGACGCCGACCTGGTCATCGACACCTCCAGCCTCAACGTGCACGAGCTGCGCGCCAAGATGGACGCCCAGTTCGCCGGCGACGAGGAGCCCGAACTGCGGGCCACCGTGATGTCGTTCGGCTACAAGTACGGCCTGCCGGTCGACGCCGACCTGGTGGTCGACTGCCGCTTCCTGCCGAACCCGCACTGGGTGCCGGAGCTGCGGCCGTTCACCGGCACCAGCGCGGAGGTCTCCGACTACGTCTTCAACCAGCCCGGGGCCAAGGAGTTCCTGGACCGCTACTCGGAGCTGCTCCAGCTCATCGCCACCGGCTACCGTCGCGAGGGCAAGCGCTACGTCACGATCGCGGTGGGCTGCACCGGCGGCAAGCACCGCAGCGTCGCCATGTCCGAACGGCTCGGCCGCCGCCTGGCGGCGGAGGGCGTGGAGACGGTCGTCGTCCACCGGGACATGGGACGCGAGTGAGCCGAGTGACCGGCCGCGCACTGCGGCTGCACCGACGCACGCGGATGCCCGGCCGCCGGGGGCAGCCCAAGGTGGTCGCCCTGGGCGGGGGCATGGGCCTGTCCGCCTCGCTGACCGCGCTGCGCCGCATCACCGGCGATCTGACCGCCGTCGTCACGGTCGCCGACGACGGCGGTTCCAGCGGCCGGCTGCGCGAGGAACTCGACGTGCTGCCGCCGGGGGACCTGCGCAAGGCGCTGGCCGCGCTGTGCGGCGACGACGAGTGGGGCCGCACCTGGGCCAAGCTGGTGCAGCACCGCTTCGCCAGCAAGGGCCATCTGCACGGCCACGCCGTCGGCAACCTGCTGATCGCCGCCCTGTGGGAGCAGATGGGCGACCACGTCGCCGCGCTCGACCTGGTGGGAAAGCTGCTCGGCGCGCACGGCCGGGTGCTGCCCATGTCGGCCGTGCCGCTGGAGCTGCAGGCGCTGGTGCGCGGGCACGACCCGCAGCGGCCGGACGCGCTGTCGACCGTCCGCGGCCAGGCGACGGTCGCGCTCACCCCGGGCGAGGTCCAGCAGGTCCACCTCGTGCCGCACGACCCGCCGGCAGTGCCGGAGGTCGTGGCGGCGGTGCTCGACGCGGACTGGGTCGTGGTCGGACCGGGGTCGTGGTTCTCGTCGGTGATCCCGCACCTGCTCGTGCCGGAACTGCTCCGCGCGCTCACCGAGACGAGGGCCCGCAGGGTGCTCTCGCTTAACCTCGCACCGCAGCCGGGAGAAACAGATGGTTTCTCCCCGCAGCGTCATTTGGAGGTTTTGGCACGACACGCCCCTAAACTCGCCTTCGACGTGGTGCTGGCCGACGAGGATGCGGTGCCCGACCAGGACAGCCTGCGTGCCGCCGCCGAGCGGCTCCAGGGCTCGGTCGAGTTCGCCCCCGTGGCCGCGCCGGACGGTTCCGCCAAGCACGACCCGGAACTGCTGGCAGCCGCGTACGACCGTATTTTTCGGATGCATGGAAGGATCGGCCCATGGCGATGACGGCAGCGGTGAAGGATGAAATCTCCCGGCTCCCCGTCACCCGGACCTGCTGCCGGAAGTCGGAGGTCTCGTCGATCCTGCGCTTCGCCGGCGGCCTGCACCTGGTGAGCGGCCGGATCGTGATCGAGGCGGAACTGGACACGGGCATCGCGGCCCGCCGACTCCGCAAGGACATTCTGGAGATCTTCGGGCACGCCTCGGACCTGGTGGTGATGGCCCCGGGCGGACTGCGCCGGGGCAGCCGCTACGTCGTCCGGGTCGTCGCCGGCGGTGACCAGCTGGCCCGGCAGACGGGGCTGGTGGACGGCCGCGGCCGGCCGATCCGCGGTCTCCCGCCGCAGGTCGTCTCCGGTGCCACCTGCGACGCCGAGGCTGCCTGGCGCGGCGCGTTCCTGGCCCACGGCTCCCTCACCGAACCGGGTCGCTCGTCCTCCCTGGAGGTCACGTGCCCCGGGCCGGAGGCAGCCCTGGCCCTGGTGGGCGCCGCGCGGCGGCTCCAGATCGGGGCCAAGGCCCGCGAGGTGCGCGGAGTCGACCGGGTGGTCGTGCGGGACGGCGACGCGATCGGTGCGCTGCTCACCCGGCTGGGCGCGCACGAGTCGGTGCTGGCCTGGGAGGAGCGGCGGATGCGCCGCGAGGTGCGCGCCACCGCCAACCGGCTGGCCAACTTCGACGACGCCAACCTGCGCCGCTCGGCCCGCGCCGCGGTGGCCGCCGGCGCCCGGGTCCAGCGCGCGCTGGAGATCCTGGGTGACGAGGTGCCCGAGCACCTCGCGGCGGCCGGACGGCTGCGCATGGAGCACAAGCAGGCGTCACTGGAGGAGCTGGGCGCGCTGGCCGACCCGCCGCTGACGAAGGACGCGGTCGCCGGCCGTATCCGCCGGCTGCTCGCGATGGCCGACAAGCGTGCATCGGACATCGGTATCGCGGGTACCGAGGCCACCCTGACCGAGGAGATGGTGGGCTGAGAAGCGCAGCGCCGGCCCATGGCGATGCCCGCGACGACGCGGGCGTCCCACACTCCGGCCGATGTCACCCGCCACGCCCCGGCGCGGTAGGGTCGAAGGCGGTCGGGGACATCCCAAACAACCTTCGTCGGTGTCCGCACCGGCGTACCAACGAGGAGATCGGTTCGTGACGATCCGCGTAGGCATCAATGGCTTTGGCCGCATCGGTCGCAACTACTTCCGCGCGCTTCTGGAGCAGGGAGCGGATGTCGAGATCGTCGGTGTCAACGACCTGACCGACAACGCGACGCTGGTTCACCTGCTGAAGTACGACACCATCCTGGGTCGGCTGAAGCAGGAGGTCAGCCACACCGACGACACCATCACCGTCGGCAACCAGACGTTCCGCACGATGGCCGAGCGCGACCCGGCGGCCCTCCCGTGGGGCGAGCTGGGCGCCGACATCGTGATCGAGTCCACCGGCATCTTCACCAAGCGTGACGACGCCGCCAAGCACCTCGCCGCCGGCGCCAAGAAGGTCCTGATCTCCGCGCCCGCCACGGGCGAGGACCTCACGGTCGTGATGGGCGTCAACCACGACAAGTACGACGCGGACAAGCACCACGTCATCTCCAACGCCTCCTGCACCACCAACTGCGTGGCGCCGATGGCCAAGGTTCTCGACGAGAACTTCGGCATCGTCAAGGGCATGATGACGACGGTCCACGCCTACACCAACGACCAGCGCATTCTCGACTTCCCGCACAAGGACCTGCGCCGTGCGCGGGCCGCGGCCGAGAACATCATCCCCACCTCCACCGGGGCCGCCAAGGCGACCGCGCTGGTGCTCCCGCAGCTGAAGGGCAAGCTGGACGGCATCGCGATGCGCGTGCCGGTCCCCACCGGCTCGGTCACCGACCTGGTGCTGGAGCTGGACCGCGAGGTCACCGTCGACGAGATCAACTCGGCGTTCCAGAAGGCGGCCGAGGGCCAGCTCAAGGGCTTCCTGGACTACACCGAGGACGCGATCGTGTCCTCCGACATCGTCAACTGGCCCGCGTCCTGCACCTTCGACTCCTCCCTGACGATGACGCAGGGCAAGCAGGTCAAGGTCGTCGGCTGGTACGACAACGAGTGGGGCTACTCCAACCGCCTCGTGGACCTCACGGTCTTCGTCGGCGGCCGGCTCTGACACCTGCACCGCTCCCACCCAGCGAGCTGTGAGCGGAACCGGGCCCGTGCGGCGCGCTGACGCGCCGCACGGGCCCGGTTCCCGTAAGGCGGGCCCTCTCCCAAGGAGTTGCAGTAAGCATGAAGACGATCGACGAACTCGTCGCCGAGGGTGTCACCGGGAAGCGAGTCTTCGTCCGGGCCGACCTCAACGTGCCCCTCGACGGCACCACCATCACCGACGACGGCCGCATCCGCGCCGCCGTCCCCACCATCACCCGCCTCGCCGAAGCCGGCGCCAAGGTGATCGTGGCCTCCCACCTGGGCCGGCCCAAGGGCGCGCCGGACCCGAAGTTCTCGCTCGCGCCGGTGGCCGGGCGGCTCGGTGAACTGCTCGGCGACTCCGTCGCCGGGCCGGTCGCGTTCGCGGCCGACACCGTGGGGGACAGCGCGAAGGCCACCGTCGCCGGTCTCGGCGACGGCGGGGTCACGCTGCTGGAGAACCTCCGCTTCAACGCCGGTGAGACCGCCAAGGACGACGCCGAGCGCCGGGCCTTCGCCGCCGAACTCGCCGCTCTCGCCGACATCTACGTCGGTGACGGCTTCGGTGCCGTGCACCGCAAGCACGCCTCCGTGTACGACCTCCCGGCCCTGCTGCCGCACGCCGCCGGCGGTCTCATCGCCACCGAGGTCGACGTGCTCAAACGGCTCACCGAGGACGTCCGCCGGCCCTACGCGGTGGTGCTCGGCGGTGCGAAGGTCTCCGACAAGCTCGGCGTCATCGACCACCTGCTGGAGCGCGCCGACCGCATCCTCATCGGCGGCGGCATGGCGTACACCTTCCTCGCGGCCCAGGGCCACGAGGTGGGCGCCTCGCTGCTGCAGGAGGACCAGGTCCCGGTGGTCCGCGGCTACCTGGAGCGGGCCGAGAAGCTCGGTGTGGAGTTCGTGCTCCCGGTCGACGTGCGCGCCGCCGCCCAGTTCCCCGACCTGGCGGCCAAGGCGCCCGCCGACGGCGTGGTGGTGGACGCCGACGCCATCCCCGCCGACCTGATGGGCCTGGACATCGGCCCGCGCAGCGGCGAGCTGTACGCGGCGAAGCTGGCCGACGCGGAGACGGTGTTCTGGAACGGCCCGATGGGCGTCTTCGAGCACCCCGACTTCGCGGAGGGCACCCGAGCCGTCGCCCGGGCGCTGCTGGCCAGCAGCGCCTTCACGGTCGTCGGCGGTGGGGACAGCGCCGCCGCGGTCCGCATCCTGGGCTTCGACGAGTCGGGTTTCGGCCACATCTCCACCGGTGGCGGCGCCAGCCTGGAGTACCTGGAGGGCAAGACGCTCCCGGGTCTCGACGCGCTGGAGAAGTGAGCAGCGGTGAGTGACACCACCACGGTCACGGGCCCGGCCGGTACCGCGACCAGGACCACTATCTGGGCCCGCGGTGCGGGCGCAGCGCACAGGAAGGCAGCCGCATGAGCTCCCGCAAGCCGCTGATGGCGGGCAACTGGAAGATGAACCTCAACCACCTCGAGGCCATCGCCCACGTCCAGAAGCTGGCCTTCGCCCTGGAGGAGAAGGACCACGAGCAGGTCGAGGTGGCCGTGCTGCCGCCCTTCACCGACCTGCGTTCGGTGCAGACCCTCGTCGAGGGCGACAAGCTGAAGTTCAGCTACGGCGCCCAGGACATCTCGTCGAAGGACTCCGGCGCCTACACCGGCGAGGTCTCCGGTGCGATGCTCGCCAAGCTGAAGTGCACCTACGCGGTGGTCGGCCACTCCGAGCGCCGCCAGTACCACGGTGAGGACGAGGACGTCTGCAACGCGAAGGTGCGGGCGGCCTACCGCCACGGCCTGACGCCGCTGCTCTGCGTCGGCGAGGGCCTGGACGTCCGCAAGGCGGGCAACCAGGTCGGCCACACCCTCGCCCAGGTCGACGGCGCGCTGCGCGAGGTCACCGCCGAGCAGGCCGCGACCATCGTCATCGCGTACGAGCCGGTGTGGGCCATCGGTACCGGAGAGGTGGCCACGCCCGAGGACGCGCAGGAGGTCTGCGGCGCGATCCGCGGCCGGCTGGCCGAGCTGTACTCCCAGGAGGTCGCCGACGCGGTGCGCATCCAGTACGGCGGCTCGGTCAAGTCCGGCAACGTCGCCGCGATCATGGCGCAGCCGGACGTGGACGGCGCGCTGGTGGGTGGCGCCGCCCTGGACGCGGACGAGTTCGTCAAGATCGTCCGCTTCCGCGATCAGTAGCAGCTAGGCCGACGGGTGAATCCCGTCGTACCCTGATCGGGGCCGGGCTCGCGCCCGGCCCCGAACCCTTCATCCGAAACGTCTTGCTTCGAAGTCCGAGAGAGTTGGTCCAGCCGTGGAATTGGGTCTGTCGATCGCCCTGATCGTGTTCAGCCTGCTGCTGATGCTGCTGGTGCTGATGCACAAGGGAAAGGGCGGCGGTCTCTCCGACATGTTCGGCGGTGGCATGCAGTCCTCCGTCGGCGGCTCCTCGGTCGCCGAACGCAACCTCGACCGCATCACCGTCGTGGTGGCGCTCGTCTGGTTCGCCATCATCGTGGCGCTCGGCATCATGATGAAGTCGTCATGACGCAGGCGTCCTGAAGCCGGTGGACTGCTGAGGACTGCTGACACGGCGTCGTGCTCCCTGCCTATCATGAGGCTCGCGTCCCCGACGGGGTAACCACGGTCACCGGACGCGCGTTGGGCCTTACGTACACCAGGGCGACTTCGCAGCACCATGAGGCAGGGAGTGACAACCGTGGCAAGTGGCAACGCGATCCGGGGAAGCCGGGTCGGAGCGGGGCCGATGGGGGAGGCGGAGCGCGGCGAGTCCGCGCCACGCCTCCGAATCTCCTTCTGGTGCTCCAACGGGCACGAGACGCAGCCGAGCTTCGCCAGCGACGCTCAGGTCCCCGAGGCATGGGACTGCCCCCGCTGCGGGTTCCCGGCCGGCAAGGACCGGGAGAACCCACCGGACCCGCCGCGCACGGAACCGTACAAGACCCACCTCGCCTACGTGCGCGAGCGGCGCAGCGACGCCGACGGCGAGGCGATCCTCGCGGAGGCCCTGGCCAAGCTCAGGGGCGAGATCTGACCGCCGCACAGCACGGCTCTCACGGCCCGGACGCACACTCGGCGAAGTGCACGACCGGGCCGTTTCTCCATTAGGTTGGGGTGCGGCGGGGCTCGAACGAGAGAATGGGCTGAATTCGCAGATGAACGCACACGCCGCAGCCGACCGGACCAGGCTGGACCGGATGCCCGAGTGGGCCGCGCTGGCCGCTCACCGGGAGAAGACGGCGCAGGTCGGCCTCCGCGAACTGTTCACCGAAGACCCCCGGCGCGCCGAACGGTACCGCCTCGACGTGGGTGACCTTCACATCGACTACGCCAAGCACCTCGTCACCGACGAGACCCTGGCGCTGCTGCTGGACCTGGCCGCCGCAACGGGTGTGGCCGAGCGCCGGGACGCGATGTTCCGCGGTGAGCGCGTCAACAACACCGAGGACCGGGCCGTGCTGCACGTCGCCCTGCGAGCCGCGCGGGACGCCGTCATCGAGGTGGACGGTGAGAACGTCGTCCCCGGCGTGCACGCCGTGCTGGACCGCATGGCCGGCTTCGCCGAGGCGGTGCGTTCGGGCGAGTGGCGCGGGCACACCGGTGAACGCATCACCACCGTCGTCAACATCGGCATCGGCGGTTCCGACCTGGGCCCGGCCATGGCCTACGAGGTGCTGCGGCCCTACACCGCCCGGGACATGGACTTCCGGTTCGTCTCCAACGTCGACGGCGCCGACCTGCACGAGGCGGTGCGCGGCCTGGACCCGGCGCGGACCCTCTTCGTCGTGGCGTCGAAGACCTTCACCACCATCGAGACCATCACCAACGCCACCGCCGCCCGCGGCTGGCTGCTGGACGGTCTCGGGGCCGGTCCCGAGGCGGTCGCCCGGCACTTCGTCGCGGTGTCCACCAACGCGGCCGATGTCGAGCGCTTCGGCATCGACACGGCCAACATGTTCGAGTTCTGGGACTGGGTCGGCGGCCGGTACTCCTTCGACTCCGCCATCGGCCTGTCGCTGATGACGGCCATCGGCCCGGATCACTTCCGGAAGATGCTGGACGGCTTCCGGCTGATGGACGAGCACTTCCGGACCGCCCCGCCGGAGGCCAACGCGCCGCTGCTGCTGGGCATGCTGGGCGTCTGGTACGGGGAGTTCCTCGACGCGCAGGCCCACGCGGTGCTGCCGTACTCGCACTACCTGTCGAAGTTCACCGCCTACCTCCAGCAGCTCGACATGGAGTCCAACGGCAAGTCGGTCGACCGGCAGGGCGAACCCGTCAGCTGGCAGACCGGTCCGGTCGTGTGGGGCACCCCGGGCACCAACGGGCAGCACGCCTACTACCAGTTGCTGCACCAGGGGACCAAGCTCGTCCCGGCCGACCTGATCGGCTTCGCCGAACCGCTGGACGAGCTGGGGCCGCTGCGCGACCAGCACGACCTGCTGATGGCGAACCTCTTCGCACAGGGCCAGGCCCTGGCGTTCGGCAAGACGGCCGACGAGGTGCGGGCCGAGGGCGTGCCGGAGGAGCAGGTGCCGCACCGCACCTTCCAGGGCAACCGCCCCACGACAACCGTGCTGGCCCGGGCGATCACTCCGTCGGTGCTGGGCCAGCTGATCGCGCTGTACGAGCACAAGGTGTTCGTCCAGGGCGCGGTGTGGGACATCGACTCCTTCGACCAGTGGGGCGTCGAGCTGGGCAAGGTGCTGGCCAAGCGCATCGAGCCGGCGCTCACCGAGGGCGCCGAGGTCGCGGGTCTGGACGGCTCCACCCGGGGCCTGCTGGACACCTACCGCCGCCTGCGCGGACGCTGACGCGGCAGGGGCGGGCACCCGGCCGTGCGCCGGGCGCCCGCCCCTGCCGCCAGCGGTGCACCCCCGCCCGCCCCTCGTGAAAGCGCGCACAAGCGCTCGCCTACCATGGTGGCGTGTCCCCACTGCTCGAACTCGCGCGCAACCCGATCGCGTACGTCGCCCGCCGCTGGACCCCCACGCAGCGCACCCTGCAGCGCGCCACCATGGCCGCGGTGGTGATGAGCGTGCTCATCGTGGTCACCGGCGGCGCGGTGCGGCTGACCGGGTCCGGCCTCGGCTGCGACACCTGGCCCAAGTGCACCGACGACAGCCTCTTCGCGACGGCCGAGATGGGCATGCACGGTGCCATCGAGTTCGGAAACCGGCTGCTGACCTACGTGCTGTGCGCCGCGGTCGGCTGGGCCATCGTGGCGTCCCGGGCGGCCAAGCCCCGGCGCCGGGGGCTGTCCCGCCTCGCCTGGACGCAGTTCTTCATCGTGCTCGGCAACGCGGTGCTCGGCGGCATCACGGTGCTGACGGGCCTCAACCCGTACTCGGTCGCCGGGCACTTCCTGCTCGCCACCTCCCTGATCACCGTCACCGTGATCACCTGGCAGCGCGCCAGGGAGGGCGACGAGGCGCCGCGCCTGTTGGTCGGGCCGCGGCTGCGGCAGCTTGCTGTCGTCCTGACCGGGGCTTCCGCCGCCCTCGTCGTGGTCGGCACGGTCGTCACCGGCGCCGGGCCGCACGCGGGCGACAGCCGCGACGTGCCGCGCATCGCCGTCGACTGGGAGACCATCACCCGGGTGCACGCCGCCTTCGCCTGGCTGGTGGTCCTGCTGACGGTGGCGCTGTGGCTGGCGCTGCGGGCCGCAGACGCGCCGCCCGGACCGCGTGCCCGCGTCCGCGACCTCGCGGTGGTGCTCGCCTCGCAGGTCGTCGTGGGCTACGCCCAGTACTTCCTGGACATGCCGGAACTGCTGGTCGGCATCCACCTCCTCGGCTCCACCCTGGTGTGGATCGCGGTGCTGCGGGTGCTGCTCTCCCTGCGGGAGCGCGGCGCGCCGGTGATGGCCGCCGGCCCGCCCCCGGCAGCGGACGGCCCGGCGAAGCCCAGGACCGGATCCGACCCGGACGCGTCCCAGGGCGACGGCTCCGGCCGCAGCGCCGTACCGGTCGCCTGACCGGCGGACCCCGGCCACCGCGCACCGGCGGGCGGCCCGCCGGTGCGCCTCAGCTCTGGCCCAGACGGTAGACGCGGCGGGCGGTGGCGGCCGACACCATCGCCGCCACCCGGTCTGCGTCGGTGCGGGCGCACTGGCCCTCCGCCACCCAAGCCGCCAGCAGCCGGTCCAGTGCCGAGACGAACCGGCGGGCGGCGACCACGTACAGCTCCGGCAGGGCCCGCGCACCACTGGAGAACAGCAGCTTGCCGAACGGGGCCTCGCCGAGCGTGCGCGCCGGATCGGGGCCCACGTCGGCGTAGACGTGCGGGAACGCCGCCGCGAGCTGGGCGGCCCGGCGGTGGTGGGGGTGCCGGGGCAGCAGCACCACGGTGGCGCCCAGACTCTGGGTGGTCCGCAGGAAGGCGGCCAGTGGAGCGGGGTCACCGCAGTGCACCTGGACCGGGCGGCCGGTGGCCAGCGCGCTCCACAGCAGGTGCCGGACGACGACCGGTTCCGGCGGCCTGTCGCGGTCGCGCAGCCAGCGTCCGGCGGCCCGCAGCACCTCGGGCAGGGCGGGAGCCTCGGCCTCCAGGAAGCCGTCGCCGGAGACGAAGGTGACGGTCTGGCGTGCCGCGGCGTGCAGCGCCTCTGCGGTGTTGGACAGGAACGAGCCGACCGTCCCCGAGGTGTCGGCGACCTGGGCGGCGAGCTGGTCCAGGCACACCGCCTCGTGCGCCCGGGCGCGGCCCGCCGAGGCCAGCTCGGCGGGGGTGGTCAGCTCCCCGCCGGTCTGCGGATCGGGCCCCACCAGGTAGGTGCCGATGCCGCTGCCGCGCAGCAGCGCCCGCCCCGCCGCGTAGGCCCCCAGCTCCCGGCGCCGGGCCAGATACCGCACCGCCGAGCAGTGCGGCTCCAGCCCCAGCAGCGGCGGACACCAGCGGCGCACGGCCAGTCCCAGCCGGCTGTCGAAGAAGGTCGCCCCGGCCGGCCCGGGGGAGGGGCCGCCGCCTGCGGCGACGGCCAGATGGGCCTCGAACGCACCCAGACCCAGTTCTCCGTGCAGGGCGCCACGGCTGTACTGGTCGACAAGGGGCTCCATGCCGGGTCTAACGCCCGGGTGACCGCTCAGGTATTGCTCGGCCCGCCGATCTGGATGCCGGCCATGCGCGACCACTCGTAGGGGCCGGTGTGCACCCGGGCCGCCATCTCGCCGTCGAACTCCTCGTGCACGGTGATGCCCGACTGGCGCACGGCTTCCTCGGCCTGCGCCACGCTGTCGGCCACCAGGTCGCCCCACTGCCCGTCGGCCCCGACGAGGGAGATGCGGGCGCCGGCCTGGCCCAGGTACGCGATGTGGCCGTCGGCGCTGCCGCCGTGGGCGGCGGTGAACGCCTGGATGTGCCGGACGAGGCGGGCCGTGCGGCGCTCGGCGCGCTTGTCGACGGCCGGCTCGGCGGGCTTGTCGTCGTGCTGCTTCGTCTCTGCCATGCCCCGATGCTACCCGCGGGTAGATCAACGGGCGACGGGGTGCGCCGGTGGCCTGCGCCACCCCGGGTGCGGGAGGTGCGCAGGCCGAACCGAGACGCATCGACTGGGGCTGACAAGGGGGCTGCCAGGGGGATGCGAACGCGGAGGCAGGCGCCCGTCAGCGCAGGAAGGGGTCGATCGCGACGGCGACGAACAGCAGCGACACGTAGGTGATGGACCAGTGGAACAGCCGCATCTCCTTCAGCTTCGTCCCGGTCACGCCGGACTTCGCCCGCGAGTGCAGGGCGTGCGCCTCCCACAGCCACCAGCCGCCGGCCACCGCGGCGACCAGGGGGTAGAACCAGCCGACGTAGCCCAGCGGCCACAGGGCCAGGGACACGGCGACCATCATCCAGCTGTAGAGCACGATCTGCCGGGACACGGTCCGGTTGGAGGCGATCACCGGCAGCATCGGCACGCCGACCCGGGCGTAGTCGTCCTTCACCTTCATCGACAGCGGCCAGTAGTGCGGCGGCGTCCAGAAGAAGATGACCAGGAACAGCACGATCGCCGCCCAGCTCACCTCGTTGCGCACCGAGGACCAGCCGATGAGCACCGGCATGCAGCCCGCGATGCCGCCCCACACGATGTTCTGCGAGGTCCGCCGCTTGAGCAGCATGGTGTAGACGACCACGTAGAAGAGCAGGGCGCCCAGCGACAGCGCGGCGGAGAGCCAGTTGACGAGCAGCCCGAACCAGAGCGTCGACACGACCGCCAGGGTGAGGCCGAAGACCAGCCCCTCGCGGGGGGTGACGACACCGGTCACCAGGGGCCGCTGCGCGGTGCGGGACATCAGCGCGTCGATGTCGCGGTCGATGTACATGTTCAGCGCGTTGGCACCACCTGCGGAGAGGTAGCCGCCGACGCAGGTGACGAGCACCAGCCACAGGTCGGGCACGCCCTGCGCGGCGAGGAACATCACCGGAACGGTGGTGATGAGGAGGAGTTCGATGATCCGGGGCTTGGTCAGAGCCACGAAGGCCTTGACCCGGACGCCGAACGGCGACCGGTGGCCGGTCCCCGTTTCGAGCGTCCCCGCGGGACGGGATTCGACGGCCGTCACGAACACCCCTGATCACAAGCGACATCCGCGGCAGACTGCCGCGAGGGAACAAGCGAGTACCGGCGTGCAGACCCGGTGTAGGACTCGCACGTACCACGCCACTTTAGACGCCCTGCGAAGTTCGTCCGCCCCCGGGGTCGCCGTGTTGGCGGTGCCCCGCCGCGCGCCCCTCCGTACGGCCGGTGGCACCCGGTCGGCGGCGTTCGGCATGACCGGGTGCCGCCGACCGGGTGCCCGCCGGTCCCGATCGCGGCGCCCGAGCGGCCGCCGCGGTTTCCCGTCAGGCGCCCCCGGGTACCCCGACCGACCCCGGATGAGTGGTTCGCGGGAACAGCACGTAATACTGAGCGGTTGCCCTGAGGAACGGGTGACCAACGAGCGAACAGAGGAAATGCCGCGTGACCCGTCAGGGGTAGGCTCGGCAGCGCCCGGTGCGGCACAGGTCACCGGCTTCCGTCATGTGGAGAGGAGCCCTGAGTCAGGGTGAGCAGCAAGCCGACCACCACACATCCCGAGTCGACGTTCGAGTGGACCGATCTGGACCAGCGAGCCGTCGATACGGTCCGGGTCCTGGCGATGGACTCCGTGCAGAAGGTCGGCAACGGCCACCCCGGCACGGCCATGTCCCTCGCGCCGGCCGCCTACGTGCTCTTCCAGAAGCTGATGCGGCACGACCCGGCCGACTCGCACTGGAGTGGCCGCGACCGCTTCGTGCTCTCCGTAGGCCACTCCAGTCTGACGCTGTACATCCAGCTCTACCTGGCCGGATACGGCCTGGAGCTGGAGGACCTGAAGTCGTTCCGCACCTGGGACAGCAAGACCCCCGGGCACCCGGAGGTCCACCACACCACCGGTGTGGAGACCACGACCGGGCCGCTCGGCCAGGGCATCGGCAACGCGGTGGGCATGGCGATGGCCGCCCGCTACGAGCGCGGCCTGTACGACCCGGAGACCCCCCAGGGCGAGTCGCCCTTCGACCACACCGTCTGGGTGTTCTGCGGCGACGGCGACCTCCAGGAGGGCGTGGCCGCGGAGGCGTCCTCGCTCGCCGGCCACCAGAAGCTCGGCAACCTGGTGATGCTGTGGGACGACAACCACATCTCCATCGAGGGCGACACCGAGACGGCCGTCTCCGAGGACACCCTCAAGCGCTACGAGGCGTACGGCTGGCACGTGCAGCGTGTCGAGCAGGGCGAGAACGGCGACCTCGACCCCAGGGCCCTGCACGAGGCGATGGTCGCGGCGCGTGCCGAGACCTCCCGCCCGTCGCTCATCGCCGCCCGGTCGATCATCGCCTGGCCCGCGCCGAACGCGCAGAACACCGAGGCCGCGCACGGCTCGGCGCTCGGCGCCGAGGAGGTCGCCGCCACCAAGCGGGTGCTCGGCTTCGACCCGGAGCAGCAGTTCCAGGTCGACGAGGAGGTGCTCACCCACACCCGGTCGGCCCTCGACCGCGGCCGTGAGATGCACGGCGAGTGGGACAAGTCCCTCGCCGCCTGGCGCAGCGCCCAGCCCGAGCGCGCCGTGACCTTCGACCGGATCCGCGAGCGCCAGATGCCCGACGGATGGCGGGACGCGGTGCCGAGCTTCGAGCCTGGCAAGGACGTCGCCACCCGCAAGGCGTCCGGCGCGGTGCTGAAGGCCATCGGCGAGGTCCTGCCCGAGCTGTGGGGCGGCTCCGCCGACCTGGCCGGCTCCAACAACACCACCATCGCCGACACCTCGTTCCTGCCGGAAGGCAACAGCCTCCCGGGCGCCCACCCGTACGGCCGGACGGTGCACTACGGCATCCGCGAGCACGCCATGGGCGCGGTGATGAACGGTGTCGCGCTGCACGGCAACACCCGCATCTACGGCGGCACCTTCCTGGTCTTCTCCGACTACATGCGCCCCGCGGTGCGGCTGGCCGCCCTGATGAAGGCGCCCGTCACCTACGTCTGGACGCACGACTCGATCGGTCTGGGCGAGGACGGCCCCACGCACCAGCCCGTCGAGCACCTGTCGGCGCTGCGCACCATTCCCGGCCTCAACGTGGTCCGGCCCGCCGACGCCAACGAGACGGCCACCGTCTGGGCCGAGGTCCTGGACCGGCACGCGCTGCACCCGGCGCCGCACGGCATCGCCCTCACCCGGCAGAACGTGCCCACCTACGAGGCGAACCCGGACGCGGCCAAGGGCGGCTACGTGCTGTTCGAGGCGGAGGGCGGCACCCCGCAGGTGGTGCTGATCGCCACCGGTTCCGAGGTCCAGCTCGCCGTGGAGGCCCGTGAGACGCTGCAGGCCGCCGGCGTGCCGACGCGTGTGGTGTCCATGCCGTGCGTGGAGTGGTTCGACGAGCAGGACGCCCAGTGGCGCGACGCGGTGCTGCCGCCGTCGGTCCGGGCCCGGGTGGCCGTGGAGGCGGGGGTCGCCCTGACCTGGCACCGCTTCGTCGGCGACGCCGGCCGGATCGTGTCGCTGGAGCACTTCGGCGCCTCCGCCGACTACCAGACCCTCTACCGCGAGTTCGGCATCACCGCCGACGCCGTGGTCGCGGCTGCCCGGGAATCACTCGAAGCCGCCGCACGCTGACGCCTGCACCCGACTCACCAGGAGATGCAATCCCCATGACAGACGCACTCAAGCGCCTCTCCGACGAAGGCGTCGCGATCTGGCTGGACGACCTGTCGCGCCAGCGCATCACGTCCGGCAACCTCGCCGAACTGCTCGACCAGAGCCACGTCGTCGGTGTCACCACCAACCCGTCGATCTTCCAGAAGGCGATCTCCTCGGGCGACGGCTACGACCAGCAGCTCGCCGACCTGGCCACCCGCGGTGTCAGCGTGGAGGAGGCGCTGCGGATGATCACCACCGCTGACGTGCGCGACGCCGCGGACATCCTGCGCCCGGTGTTCGACGCCACCAACGGCCGCGACGGCCGGGTGTCCATCGAGGTCGACCCGCGCCTGGCCCACCGCACCGCGCCCACCGTCGCCGAGGCCAAGCAGCTGGCCTGGCTGGTGGACCGGCCCAACACCCTCATCAAGATCCCGGCCACCCAGGGGGGCCTGCCGGCGATCACCGAGGTGATCGCCACCGGCATCAGCGTCAACGTCACGCTGATCTTCTCGCTGGACCGCTACCGTCTGGTGATGGACGCCTACCTGGCGGGCCTGGAGAAGGCCGACGCCAAGGGCCTGGACATCTCCAGCATCTACTCGGTGGCGTCGTTCTTCGTCTCCCGGGTCGACACGGAGATCGACAAGCGCCTCGACGCGCTGGGCACCGACGAGGCGGCGGCTCTCAAGGGCAAGGCCGCCCTCGCCAACGCGCGGCTGGCCTACCAGGCGTACGAGGAGGTCGTCTCCTCCGACCGCTGGAAGGCCCTGGAGGCCAAGGGCGCCAACGTGCAGCGCCCGCTGTGGGCCTCGACCGGCGTGAAGGACCCGTCCTACCCGGACACCCTGTACGTGACCGAGCTGGTCGCGCCGAACACGGTCAACACCATGCCCGAGGCCACGCTGGAGGCCACCGGCGACCACGGCAAGATCACCGGCGACACCGTGCGCGGCACCTACCAGCAGGCCAGGGCCGACCTGGACGCCGTCGCCGCGCTGGGCATCCCCTACGAGGAGATCGTCGAACTGCTCGAGGTCGAGGGGGTGGAGAAGTTCGAGGCCTCCTGGAACGAACTGCTGGACTCCACCCAGGCGGAGCTCGAGCGACTCGCCCCGAAGGAGGCGTAAAGCAGTTGAGCGGCGCTTCCGGCAGCAATGCCAACCCGCTGCGTGACGTTCAGGACCGGCGGCTCCCGCGTATCGCGGGGCCGTCCGGCCTGGTCATCTTCGGCGTCACCGGCGACCTGTCACGCAAGAAGCTCATGCCGGCCGTCTACGACCTCGCCAACCGCGGCCTGCTGCCCCCGGGTTTCTCCCTGGTGGGCTTCGCCCGCCGCGACTGGGAGCACGAGGACTTCGCCCAGGTGGTGCGGGACGCCGTCAAGGAGCACTCGCGTACTCCGTTCCGCGAGGAGGTCTGGCAGCAGCTCGCCGAGGGCATGCGCTTCGTGCCGGGCGTCTTCGACGACGACGAGGCGTTCCACACCCTCAAGAGCACCATCGAGGAACTGGACAAGGCGCGCGGCACCGGCGGCAACTTCGCCTTCTACCTGTCCGTGCCGCCCAAGTTCTTCCCCACGGTCGTGCAGCAGCTGAAGAAGCACGGCCTCTCCGACGCTCCCGAGGGTTCCTGGCGGCGGGCCGTCGTCGAGAAGCCCTTCGGGCACGACCTCAAGAGCGCCCAGGACCTCAACCAGGTCGTGCACGGCGTGTTCCGCGCCAGCGAGGTCTTCCGGATCGACCACTACCTCGGCAAGGAGACGGTCCAGAACATCCTGGCGCTGCGCTTCGCCAACACGATGTTCGAGCCGCTGTGGAACCGCAGCTACGTCGACCACGTGCAGATCACCATGGCCGAGGACATCGGCATCGGCGGCCGGGCCGGTTACTACGACGGCATCGGCTCGGCGCGGGACGTCATCCAGAACCACCTGCTCCAGCTGCTCGCGCTCACCGCGATGGAGGAGCCCTCCTCCTTCGACGCCAAGGCGCTGGTCACCGAGAAGCTGAAGGCGCTGAACGCCGTCCGGCTGCCGTCCGACCTGGGCCTGCACACCGTGCGCGGCCAGTACACGGGCGGCTGGCAGGGCGGCGAGAAGGTGCCCGGCTACCTGGAGGAAGAGGGCATCGACCCCGAGTCGACCACCGACACCTTCGCCGCCATCAAGCTGGAGATCGACAACCGCCGCTGGGCGGGGGTGCCTTTCTACCTCCGCACCGGCAAGCGGCTCGGCCGCCGCGTCACCGAGATCGCGGTGGTCTTCCAGCGGGCCCCCTACTCCCCGTTCGACACCACCGACACCCAGGAGCTGGGGCAGAACGCCCTGGTCATCCGGGTGCAGCCGGACGAGGGCGTCACCATCAGGTTCGGCTCCAAGGTGCCCGGCACCTCGATGGAGATCCGGGACGTCACGATGGACTTCGCCTACGGCGAGTCCTTCACCGAGTCCAGCCCGGAGGCCTACGAGCGGCTCATCCTGGACGTGCTGCTCGGCGACGCCAACCTCTTCCCCCGGCACCAGGAGGTCGAGCGGTCCTGGGAGATCCTCGACCCCGTCGAGGAGTACTGGGACAACCACGGCAAGCCCGAGCCGTACACCGCCGGGACCTGGGGTCCCAAGGCGGCCGACGAGATGCTCGCACGCGACGGCAGGAGCTGGCGCAGGCCATGAACATCGACCTCACAGACACCACTTCCAGCCAGGTCAACGCCGCGCTGGTGAAGGCGCGGCGGGCGGCCGGCTTCCCCGCCGTCGGCATGGTGCTGACCCTGGTCATCGTCACCGACGAGGGCAACCACTACGACGCGCTGCGGGCCGCCAACGACGCCTCCAAGGAGCACCCCTCCCGCATCCTGGTCGTCATCCGGCGACCGGGACGCTCCCCCCGCGACCGGGCCAGGGCCCGGCTGGACGCCGAGGTCCGCCTCGGCGGCGAGACGGGGACGGGCGAGACGGTCCTGCTGCGCCTGCACGGCGAACTGGCCTCGCACGCCCACAGCGTGGTGCTGCCGCTGCTGCTGCCGGACGCCCCGGTGGTTGTGTGGTGGCCAGAGGACGCCCCGGACAACCCGGCCAAGGACCTGCTGGGCACACTCGCGCAGCGCCGCATCACCGACGCGGCGGCCAGCGAGGACCCGGTGGCCGCCCTCGACCGCCGCGCCGAGACCTACAGCCCCGGCGACACCGACCTCGCCTGGACCCGGGTGACCCCGTGGCGCAGTGTGCTTGCGGCGGCGCTCGACCAGCGGCACGGCACCCTCACCGCCGCCGTGGTCGAGGGGGAGGAGTACAACCCCAGCGTCGACCTGCTCGCGCTGTGGCTCGCGGCCCGGCTGCGCATCCCGGTGGAGCGGGCCCGGTCGGCCGGTCCCGGCATCACCTCGGTCCGGATGGACACCCGCGAGGGCGAGATCAGCCTCAACCGCGCGGACAGCCCGGTCGCGCACCTCTCGGTGCCGGGGCAGCCCGACCGCCAGGTGGCACTGCACCGCCGCTCCACCGCGGACCTCATCGCGGAGGAACTGCGCCGCCTCGACCCGGACGAGGCGTACCACGAGGCGCTGTGCCACGGCCTGAGCAAGCTCGACGGCGGCTCGCAGCCCCCTGCCGGTGCGCCGGCCGCAGCGTCTCCCACAGCCACCGCGTCTCCCACAGCCACCGCGTCCACCGCGGCTTCGGACGCCTCGGCCCCGGCCGGGCAGGCGTCCACGACCCGGCCCCCGGCCGAGGAGAGCCTGCGGAGGCTCCGGCCCGACCAGGCCCCCAAGCCCAAACCGCCGACGTCCGCACCCGTGGCGCCGGCCGCGTCCGGGCAGCAGCGGACCGACCCCGAGCCGTCCCCCGAGGCCGTCGAGGAACGTGCCGCAGCAGCCGCGAAGGAGGCAGACGGATGAACGACCGCTCCCAGGTGGTGGTCCACCGCGACACCGCCGAGATGGCCCGAGCGACCGCGGCCCGGCTGCTGACGCTGCTCGCCGAGGCGCAGACCGCCCGCGGCACCGCCTCGGCGGTGCTCACCGGCGGACGCAACGGCAACGCGGTGCTCGCCGCGCTGGCCGGCTCCGCCGCCCGGGACACCGTCGACTGGTCCCGGGTGGACCTGTGGTGGGGCGATGAGCGTTTCCTGCCGGACGGCGACCCCGAGCGCAACCACACCCAGGCCCGGGAGGCGCTGCTCGACGCACTGCCGCTCGACCCGGCCCGGGTGCACGCCATGCCCCCGTCCGACGGCCCGCACGGCGACGACCCCGACGCTGCGGCGGAGACCTACGCCGGGGAACTCGCCGAGGCGGCCGGCGCCGCGGCGGCCGGCGCCGAAGCGGTGCCCGCCTTCGACGTGCTGCTGCTCGGCGTGGGCCCCGACACCCATGTGGCCTCGCTGTTCCCCGGCTTCCCCGCGGTGCACGAGACGGGCGCCAGCGTGGTAGCGGTCCGCGACGCGCCCAAGCCGCCGCCGACCCGGATCACGCTGACCCCGCCGGCGATCCGGGCCGCCCGGGAGGTGTGGCTGCTGGCCGCCGGCGAGGACAAGGCCCAGGCCGCGGCGCTGTCCGTGGCCGGGGCCGACCCGGCCGTCGCCCCTGCGGCCGGCGCGCGGGGGACGGAACGCACCCTGTGGCTGCTCGACGAGGCCGCCGCCGGTCAGCTTCCGGAGCCGGTCCGCGACGCGCTCTCCTGAGCCCGTCCGCAACCCGCTGGGGGCGTCCACCGGACCAGGTGGACGCCCCCAGAGCCGTTCTCCGGCCCGCTGCCCGGGCCGTCACCGCGCCGGGCGGCCCACTCCCGCCCGCAGGCTGACGCCGCCCGCGGGCTCACTCCCACTTGAAGAAGCGCGCCGCCGCGGCCAGCCCCACCGCTGCCCACGCCACGAGCACACCCAGCGCGCCCCACGGCATGCCCGCGCCGTCGCGCAGCACGTCCCGCAGGCCCTCGGAGAGCGCCGCCACCGGCAGCAGCCCCAGTACGCCCTGCGCCACCTCGGGGAACTTCTCCAGCGGCACCACGACACCGCCGCCGATCAGCAGCAGGATGAAGACCAGGTTGGCGGCGGCCAGCGTCGCCTCGGCCTTCAGCGTGCCGGCCATCAGCAGGCCGAGCCCGGCGAACGCCGCGGTACCGGCAACCAGCAGCGCCGCCGCCGCGAGCGGGTTGCCGCGCGGCGACCAGCCCAGGGCGAGCGCCACCGACACCAGCAGCACCACCTGCAACAGCTCGATCACCAGCACCGAGCAGGCCTTGGCGGTCAGCAGCGCCCAGCGCGGCAGCGGGGAGGTGCCCAGCCGCTTGAGCACGCCGTAGCGCCGCTCGAAGCCGGTGGAGATGGCAAGGCCGGTGAACGCCGTGGACAGCGCAGCCAGGGCCAGGATGCCGGGCGTCAGGAAACCGATGCGGTCGCCGGAGCCGGTGTCCACCAGCTGCACGGTGCCGAACAGCACCAGCAGCAGCGTCGGGATCACCACCGTCAGCAGCAGCTGCTCACCGTGCCGAAGCAGCATCCGGGTCTCCAGCGCCGCCTGCGCCGCGATCATCCGCACCGCCGGGGCGGCGCCCGGCTTCGGCGTGTAGGTGCCCGTGCTCGACTCGCTCACCCGCGCAGCTCCTTGCCGGTCAGTTCCAGGAAGACGTCCTCCAGCGTGTGCCGCTCCACCGAGAGCCGCTCGGGCATCACCCCGTGCTGCGCGCACCAGGAGGTGACGGTGGCCAGCAGTTGCGGGTCGACGGCGCCGGTGACCCGGTAGCTGCCCGGGGTCAGCTCGGCGGCGGCCGAGTCGGGCGGCAGCGCCTTGAGCAGCGAGCCGACGTCCAGGCCGGGGCGGCCGGTGAAGCGCAGCGAGTTCTCCGCGCCGCCGCGGCACAGCTCCTCCGGGCTGCCCTCGGCGATCACCCGCCCGGCGTCGATGATGGCCACCTGATCGGCCAGCTCCTCCGCCTCGTCCATGTAGTGCGTGGTCAGGACGGTGGTCACGCCGTCCGCCCGCAGCTCGCGGACCAGGGCCCAGACGGCGTGCCGGGCCTGCGGGTCGAGCCCCGCGGTGGGCTCGTCCAGGAACAGCAGCTCGGGGCGCCCGACGAGGGCCATCGCCATCGCCAGCCTCTGCTGCTGGCCGCCGGAGAGCCGCCGGTAGGGGGTGCGCCCGCACGATCCCAGGCCGAGCCGGGTGATCAGCGAGTCCACGTCCAGCGGGTGGGCGTGCAGCCGGGCCATGTGCCGCAGCATCTCCTCCGCGCGCACCCCCGGGTACACGCCGCCGCTCTGCAGCATCACCCCGATCCGGGGCCGCAGCGCCGCAGCGTCGGCGACCGGGTCCAGGCCCAGCACCCGCACCGTCCCGGCGTCCGGCCGCCGGTAGCCCTCGCAGACCTCGACGGTGGTGGTCTTGCCGGCCCCGTTGGGTCCCAGCACCGCTGTCACGGTGCCGCGGGCCACCCGCAGGTCGAGCCCGTCCACCGCGGCCTTGCGCCCGTAGCGCTTCACCAGCCCTGCGACCTCGACGGCCGCCGTATTGTGCATACCGGCGAGTCTAGGGATCGCCCGCGCGACCGGCCGCCCGGGGGTGAGCGGGACCGGCGCGGCCTCCCGGGTAAGGCTTGCCTTACGTGACGTACCCCATTGCGCCTGGTCAGGACCAGGCTTGCCGCTGCTCCGCGAATTACGCAACAATGGTGTTGTGAAATACACGGGACGCGCTGAGCGGACGCAGACGGCAGGCCCCACCGCGGGCCATGCCGCCGGCGCTCCCGGCGTGCCCGCACTCCCCGACGAGCAGCACGGCACCCGCAACAAGGTGGCGCGCTCCATCCTCGACCACGGACCGTCCACCGCTGCCGAGCTCGCCGAACGGCTGGAGCTGACGCAGGCCGCGGTCCGCCGCCACCTGGACGCCCTGGTCGCTGAGGGAGTGGTCGAGGCCCGCGCCCAGCGGGTCTACGGCGCCCGCGGCCGGGGCCGCCCCGCGAAGGTCTTCGCGCTGACCGACTGCGGCCGGGACGCCTTCGACCAGGCCTACGACCAGCTCGCCGCGGACGCGATGCGCTGGATCGCCCGGTCCGCCGGCGGCGGGGAGCGCGGCGAGGCCGCGGTGGCCGCGTTCGCCCTGGCCAGGGTCGAGGCGCAGACCGAGCGGTACCGCGAACGCCTGGCCCACGTGGCCCCGCAGGACCGCGCCCGCGCTCTGGCCGAGGCGCTCACCGAGGACGGGTACGCTGCCACTGCGCGCAGCGCGCCTGCTTCGACCGGCGAGCAGCTCTGCCAGCACCACTGCCCGGTGGCGCACGCCGCACAACAGTTCCCGCAGCTGTGCGAGGCGGAGACAGAGGTCTTCTCCCGCCTGCTCGGGACCCATGTGCAGCGGCTGGCCACCATCGCCCACGGCGACGGCGTGTGCACGACGTTCGTGCCCCGCGGCCCCGCGGACCCCGCCGGGCAGTCCACCGCACAGACCACCACAGCATCCGCAAGCACAGCCGGGAGGAACCCCGCATGACTCTCCCCACGGAGACCGCCCACCCCGAGCTCGATGGCCTGGGTACGTACGAGTACGGCTGGGCCGACTCGGACACGGCCGGCGCCGCCGCCAAGCGCGGCCTCTCGGAGGAGGTCGTGCGTGACATCTCGCAGAAGAAGTCCGAGCCGGAGTGGATGCTCAAGCTCCGCCTCAAGGGCCTGAAGCTGTTCGAGAAGAAGCCCATGCCCAACTGGGGCTCCGACCTCTCCGGCATCGACTTCGAGAACATCAAGTACTTCGTGCGGTCCACCGAGAAGCAGGCGCAGTCCTGGGAGGACCTGCCGGAGGACATCAAGAACACCTACGACAGGCTGGGCATCCCCGAGGCGGAGAAGCAGCGCCTCGTCGCCGGCGTCGCGGCCCAGTACGAGTCCGAGGTCGTCTACCACCAGATCCGCGAGGACCTGGAGCAGCAGGGTGTGCTCTTCCTCGACACCGACACCGCGCTGCGGGAGCACCCGGAGATCTTCCAGGAGTACTTCGGCACCGTGATCCCGGCCGGGGACAACAAGTTCTCCGCGCTGAACACCGCGGTGTGGTCCGGCGGCTCCTTCATCTACGTGCCGCCGGGCGTGCACGTGGACATCCCGCTGCAGGCCTACTTCCGGATCAACACCGAGAACATGGGCCAGTTCGAGCGCACGCTGATCATCGTCGACGAGAACGCCTACGTGCACTACGTCGAGGGCTGCACCGCGCCGATCTACAACTCCGACTCGCTGCACTCGGCCGTCGTGGAGATCATCGTGAAGAAGGGCGGCCGGTGCCGCTACACGACGATCCAGAACTGGTCGAACAACGTCTACAACCTGGTCACCAAGCGGGCCGTGGCCTACGAGGGCGCGACCATGGAGTGGGTCGACGGCAACATCGGCTCCAAGGTCACCATGAAGTACCCGGCCGTCTACCTGATGGGCGAGCACGCCAAGGGCGAGACCCTGTCGGTCGCCTTCGCCGGTGAGGGCCAGCACCAGGACGCCGGCGCCAAGATGGTCCACATGGCGCCGAACACCTCCTCCAACATCGTCTCCAAGTCGGTGGCCCGGGGCGGTGGCCGCACCTCCTACCGCGGCCTCATCGAGATCGGCGAGGGCGCGCACGGCTCCAAGTCCAACGTGCTGTGCGACGCGCTGCTGGTCGACACCATCTCGCGTTCGGACACCTACCCCTACGTGGACGTCCGCGAGGACGACGTGACCATGGGCCACGAGGCGACCGTCTCCAAGGTGAGCGACGACCAGCTGTTCTACCTGATGAGCCGCGGCCTGGCCGAGGACGAGGCGATGGCCATGATCGTCCGAGGTTTCGTCGAGCCGATCGCCAAGGAGCTGCCGATGGAGTACGCCCTGGAGCTGAACCGGCTGATCGAGCTGCAGATGGAGGGCTCGGTCGGCTGACGCCGCCCGCCCTTCCGCACCTGCCACCCCGACCCACGAGAGAGAGCACGACGACAGCCATGGCTGAGGCCCAGAACCCGCCCGCGGACCAGCGACAGACCGCGGTCCAGGGCGGACCCCCTCCGGCGGGTGCCACCACCTCCGGTTCCATCGCGGTGGCCGCCGAGTCGACCGTCGCCACCCGGATGAGCGCGGAGCCGTCCTTCGACGTCGCCGACTTCCCCGTGCCGCACGGCCGCGAGGAGGAGTGGCGGTTCACGCCGCTGGACCGCCTCAAGGGCCTGCACGACGGGACGGCCGAGGCCTCCGGCACGCTGAAGGTGGAGATCTCCGCCCCCGACGAGGTGAGTGTCGAGACGGTCGGACGGGACGACGCCCGTCTCGGCCGGGCCGGCAAGCCGGTCGACCGGGTCGCCGCCCAGGCGTTCAGCTCCTTCGAGAAGGCAACGGTCGTCACCGTGCCGCGCGAGGCCGTGCTGGCCGAGCCGATCCGCGTCTCCCTGCACGGAGAGGGCGGCGTCACCTACGGGCACACCGTCTTCGAGCTGGGCGCCTTCGCGGAGGCCGTGCTCGTGCTGGACCACACCGGCGACGCGGTGCGGGCCGCCAACGTCGAGTACGTGCTCGGCGACGGCGCCAAGCTGACCGTGGTGTCCGTGCAGGACTGGGACGACTCGGCCGTGCACTGCTCGCAGCACAACGCGCTCGTCGGCCGGGACGCCAGCTTCAAGTCCGTGGTCGTCACCTTCGGCGGCGACGTCGTCCGGCTGCACCCGCGGGTCAACTACGCGGGCCCCGGCGGTGAGGCCGAGCTGTACGGCCTGTACTTCACCGACGCCGGCCAGCACCAGGAGCACCGCCTGCTCGTCGACCACGACAGCCCGCAGTGCCGCAGCAACGTCGCCTACAAGGGCGCGCTGCAGGGCGAGGGCGCGCACGCGGTGTGGATCGGCGACGTGCTCATCCGCAAGGCCGCCGAGGGCACCGACAGCTACGAGCTGAACCGCAACCTGGTGCTCACCGACGGCGCCCGCGTCGACTCGGTGCCCAACCTGGAGATCGAGACCGGTGAGATCGCCGGTGCCGGCCACGCCTCGGCGACCGGCCGGTTCGAGGACGCCCAGCTGTTCTACCTGATGTCCCGCGGCATCCCCGCCGACGAGGCCCGCCGCCTGGTGGTGCGCGGCTTCTTCGCCGAGCTGGTCCAGCAGATCGGCCTGCCGGACGTGCAGGAGCGCCTGCTCGCCAGGATCGACGCCGAGCTGGAAGCGTCCGTGGCATGAGTGAGTTCGTCCGCGTCGCGCGGCTCGCCGAGCTGGAGATCGACACCCCGAAGCGGGTGGAGGTGGACGGCGTGCCCGTCTCGCTCGTGCACACCGAGGGCGAGGTGTTCGCGATCAACGACATCTGCTCGCACGCGAACGTCTCCCTGTCGGAGGGCGAGGTGGAGGACTGCGCGATCGAGTGCTGGCTGCACGGCTCCAGCTTCGACCTGCGCACCGGCAAGCCCTCCGGCCTGCCCGCCACCCGGCCGGTGCCCGTATACCCCGTAAAGATCGAAGGAGACGGCCCCGAAGCGGCCGTGCTCGTCTCCGTCACCCAGGAGTCCTGAAGCCCCATGGCAACCCTTGAGATCCACGACCTGCACGTCACCGTCGAGGCCGAGAACGGTCCCGAAGAGATCCTGCGGGGTGTCGACCTGACCGTGAAGCAGGGTGAGACGCACGCCATCATGGGCCCCAACGGCTCGGGCAAGTCCACCCTCGCCTACTCGCTGGCCGGCCACCCCAAGTACACCGTCACCGGTGGCACCGTCACGCTCGACGGCGAGAACGTGCTGGAGATGTCCGTCGACGAGCGCGCCCGCGCGGGCCTGTTCCTGGCCATGCAGTACCCGGTCGAGGTCCCCGGCGTCTCGGTGTCCAACTTCCTGCGCACCGCCGCCACCGCCACCCGCGGTGAAGCCCCCAAGCTCCGCACCTGGGTGAAGGAGGTCAAGGAGGCCATGCAGCGCCTCCAGATCGACCCCGCCTTCGCCGAGCGGAACGTCAACGAGGGCTTCTCCGGCGGTGAGAAGAAGCGCCACGAGATCCTCCAGCTCGAGCTGCTCAAGCCGAAGGTCGCGGTGCTCGACGAGACGGACTCCGGTCTGGACGTCGACGCGCTGCGGGTGGTCTCCGAGGGCGTGAACCGGGTCCGCGAGTCGGGTGAGGTCGGCACCCTGCTGATCACCCACTACACGCGCATCCTGCGCTACATCAAGCCCGACCACGTGCACGTGTTCGCCAAGGGCCGCATCGTGGAGTCCGGCGGCGCCGAGCTGGCGGACAAGCTCGAGGCCGAGGGCTACGAGCAGTACACCGGTACGCCCGGTGCGTGACGCGCCCCCGGCCTTCTGGCCGGACGCGGGTGCGACGCCTGTGACGCGACGCGGCACGGGCCGAGAGACGAACGGAGAAGTGGGAGCGTGACACAGCTGCCGGGCCTGCTCGACACCGAGGCGATCCGGAAGGACTTCCCGATCCTGGACCGCGTGGTCCACGACGGGCGGCGGATCGTGTACCTGGACAACGCGGCGACCTCGCAGAAGCCGCGCCAGGTGCTCGACGCGCTGAACGCCTACTACGAGCGGCACAACGCCAACGTGCACCGCGGAGTGCACGTGCTCGCCGAGGAGGCCACGGCGCTGTACGAGGGCGCGCGGGACAAGGTCGCCGCCTTCATCAACGCTCCGAGCCGCGACGAGGTGATCTTCACCAAGAACGCCTCCGAGTCGCTCAACCTCGTGGCCAACATGCTCGGCTGGGCCGAGGAGCCCTACCGGGTCGACCAGGACACCGAGGTCGTCATCACGGAGATGGAGCACCACTCCAACATCGTGCCGTGGCAGCTGCTCTCGCAGCGCACCGGCGCGAAGCTGAAGTGGTTCGGCCTCACCGACGACGGACGGCTCGACCTGTCGGCGATCGACCAGGTCATCACCGAGCGCACCAAGATCGTCTCCTTCACGCTGGTGTCCAACATCATGGGCACGGTGAACCCGGTCGAGGCGATCGTCCGCCGGGCCCAGGAGGTCGGCGCGCTCGTCCTGATCGACGCCTCGCAGGCGGCCCCGCACATGGTGCTGGACGTGCAGGCGCTGCAGGCGGACTTCGTCGCCTTCACCGGCCACAAGATGTGCGGGCCGACCGGCATCGGCGTGCTGTGGGGCCGCCAGGAGCTGTTGGAGGACCTGCCGCCGTTCCTCGGCGGCGGCGAGATGATCGAGACGGTCTCGATGCACTCCTCCACCTACGCGCCGGCGCCGTACAAGTTCGAGGCGGGCACCCCGCCGATCGCGCAGGCGGTCGGACTGGGCGCGGCCGTGGACTACCTCTCCTCCATAGGGATGGAGAAGATCGCGGCGCACGAGCACGCCCTCACCGAGTACGCGGTCCGGCGCCTCCAGGAGGTGCCCGACCTTCGCATCATCGGGCCCACCTCCGCCGAGGACCGCGGCGCGGCGATCTCGTTCGTGCTGGGCGACATCCACCCGCACGACGTGGGCCAGGTGCTCGACGAGCAGGGCATCGCGGTGCGGGTGGGGCACCACTGCGCCCGGCCGGTGTGCCTGCGGTACGGAATTCCTGCGACCACGCGAGCGTCGTTCTATCTGTACTCCACGCCGGCCGAGGTCGACGCCCTGGTCGACGGGCTGGAGCACGTACGGAACTTCTTCGGATGAGGGCGGTCTGACCCGTGAAGCTGGACTCGATGTACCAGGAAGTGATCCTGGACCACTACAAGCACCCGCACGGGCGCGGGCTGCGCGACGGCGACGCCGAGGTGCACCACGTCAACCCCACGTGCGGTGACGAGATCACGCTGCGGGTGCGGTACGACGGCGACACGATCGCCGACGTCAGCTACGAGGGGCAGGGCTGCTCCATCAGCCAGGCCAGCGCCTCGGTGCTGAACGAGCTGCTGGTGGGCAAGGACCTGGCCCGGGCCCGCCTGGTCCAGGAGACCTTCCTGGAGCTGATGCAGTCCAAGGGGCAGCTCACCCCGGACGACGCCATGGAGGACGTGCTGGAGGACGCCGTCGCCTTCGCCGGGGTCTCGAAGTACCCGGCCCGGGTGAAGTGTGCTCTGCTGAGTTGGATGGCATGGAAGGACGCCACCGCCCAGGCGCTGGGCGACGCCGCGCTGAAGGAGAAGGCATGACCGAGACCACGACCAAGCCGGCGAGCGAGGAAGAGGTCCGCGAGGCCCTCTACGACGTCGTCGACCCCGAGCTGGGCATCGACGTCGTCAACCTGGGGCTCATCTACGGCATCCACGTCGACGACTCCAACATCGCCACCCTGGACATGACGCTCACCTCGGCGGCCTGCCCGCTGACCGACGTCATCGAGGACCAGGCGAAGTCGGCGACCGAGGGCATCGTCAACGAACTGAAGATCAACTGGGTCTGGATGCCGCCGTGGGGCCCGGACAAGATCACCGACGACGGCCGCGACCAGCTGCGCGCCCTCGGCTTCAACGTCTGAGGCACGCGAGCCCACCGCGGTACGACCGACAGCACCGCCGCGCCCCGACCGGGCGCGGCGGTGCTGCGTCGTGCGCCCGCCGCGGATTGCGGGACAGCCCTTGCGTTCGGGCAACGGCCGGGTTCGGCCGGTGGCCGTGACCTATCGGCCGTGCCGGGCGTTGTGCCGGGCATGAAGAAGCGAAGCATGGCCGCCGTTGCCTCCCTCGCCGCCGGTGTGGTGGCCTCCCTGGTCGCTCCCACCCCCGGTGGCCACGACGACAAGCCCGCCGGTGCCGCGCCGGCGCCGGTCAGCCTGCCGGATCTCGCCGGTGTCACCGACTCGCTGCCGACCGACGCGCTGCCCACCGACTCCCTGCGCTCGAAGGACGCGCTGCCCTCGATGGACAGCCTCCCCTCCACCGGCGGACTCGGCTCCGCAATCCCCCGCGCCTGACTTCTCGCCTTCGCCTGAAACACCGGGCCGCGGCCGGTCACCGACCGCCGCGGCCCGGTCATGTGTACAGCTGTACCTATTGATGCGTACAGTTGTACACATGGTTTACCTCATGCTCTCCAGCGCGATCTTCGCCGAGGTCCTGGCGACCACCTCCATGAAGTACAGCGACGGCTTCACCCGCCTGTGGCCGTCCCTCGGCACGGCCGTCGGCTACCTCATCGCCTTCTACCTGCTGGCCCAGACCCTCCGGACGATGTCCGTGGGCACCGCCTACGCGATCTGGTCGGGCGCCGGTACCGCCTCGGTCGCCGTGATCGGCATGGTCTTCATCGGCGAGGCCGTCACCGCTGCCAAGATCGCCGGGCTGCTGCTCGTCATCGCCGGCGTGGTGATGCTCAACCTCGACGGAGCCCACTGATGGCCCGCCGCCACGACCCCGAGCGCCGGCAGCGCATCATCGACGCCGCGCTGCGGGTCGTCGCCCGGGACGGCATCGCCGGGCTGGGCCACCGCGCGGTGGCCGCCGAGGCGGACGTGCCGCTCGGCTCGACGACCTACCACTTCGCGGGCCTCGACGACCTGCTGGTCGCCGCCCTGCGCCAGGCCAACGACGCGTGGCTGGACGGCATCCGCCGGTGGGAGGCGGAACTGCCGCCGGGAGCACCGTTCGCCCGGGCCCTGGCCGAACTGATCGTGCACAAGCTCACCGCCGATCGCACCCGCGCCGCCCTGGAGTACGAGCTGTACCTCGCCGCGCTGCGGCACGAGAGTGTGCGCCCGCTCGCCGCGGAGTGCCTGGACGAGCTGACGGTCCTGCTGCGCCGCCGTACCGGCGACGACACCACCGCCCGCGCCCTCACCTCCCTGATGGACGGCCTGATGATCCAGTCCCTGCTGACCGGCCGCCCCTGCGAGGTGGACGAACTGCGCACCCTGATCGCCCGCCTGCTCGGCTGACCGCGGCCCGCCCACCCCGCGGTCCGAGCCGGCCACCCGGGCCACCCCTCCTCAGCGTGCGACCCGTGCGCACCCCGTACCCGCCCCGCCGGAGCCCGCGGCGTGAGACCGGTTCGCTTCCGCCGGGCACCTGCGGCTAGGTTTTTGCCATGACCGATGCAGCCACCACCCGTACCACCGGCGCCGTCGCCGCCGGGCTCGCCACCATCGCCGCCGACGGAACCGTTCTCGACACCTGGTTCCCCGCCCCCGAGCTGACCGCCGACTCCGGCCCGTCCGGCACCGAGCGCCTGACGGCCGAGCAGGCCGCTCAGGCACTGGGCGAGGCCGCCCCCGACGCGCTGGGCACCGACCCGCTGCGCGGCGTGGAGACCGTGGCCGTGCGCACCACGATCAGCTCGCTGGACGAGAAGCCGCTGGACGCGCACGACGCCTACCTCCGCCTCCACCTGCTCAGCCACCGACTGGTCCGCCCGCACGGGCAGAGCCTGGACGGCGTCTTCGGTCTGCTCGCCAACGTGGCCTGGACGACGCTCGGCCCGGTACCGGTCGACAGCCTGGAGCAGGTGCGCCTCGCCGCCCGGGCGGCGGGAAGGCACCTGGCGGTGACCAGTGTCGACAAGTTCCCCCGGATGACCGACTACGTCGCGCCCAAGGGCGTGCGCATCGGCGACGCCGACCGGGTCCGGCTCGGCGCGCACCTCGCCGAGGGCACCACGGTCATGCACGAGGGCTTCGTCAACTTCAACGCCGGCACGTTGGGCACCTCCATGGTCGAGGGCCGGATCAGCGCCGGGGTGGTGGTCGGTGACGGCTCCGACATCGGCGGCGGCGCGTCGATCATGGGCACGCTGTCCGGTGGCGGCAAGCAGACCGTCTCCATCGGCGAGCGCTGCCTGCTCGGCGCCGAGGCCGGCATCGGCATCTCGCTCGGTGACGACTGCATCGTGGAGGCCGGCCTCTACGTGACGGCCGGCACCCGGGTCACGCTGCCCGACGGCAAGATCGTCAAGGCGGTCGAGCTGTCCGGCGCGGACAACCTGCTGTTCCGCCGCAACTCCACCAGCGGCGCCGTCGAGGCGCTGCCGCGGTCCGGTTCGTGGGGCGGTCTCAACGACGCGCTGCACAGCAACAACTGACAGATCCCCGGAACGCCGCCGACCGCACCCGGCCGGTGTGTCAGGCACCGCTGCAGGCCCGTGACCGCCGACCGGCACGGGCCTGCGGCTGACTTGGTTAGGCTGGCCCGATGAGCGATCTGGTGGCCGGCCTGAGGTACTTCGGTCGGGGACAGCGCTGGGTGGCCGGGCACGGCCGCTGGTACGGGTTCGGGCTGCTGCCCGGCCTGATCGCGCTGCTGCTGTACACGGGTGCCCTGGTGCTGCTCGGCATGCAGGCGCCGGAGATCGCGCAGTGGGCGACGCCGTTCGCGGACTCCTGGTCCGCCGGGTGGCAGTCGTCGCTGCGCACCCTCTTCGCGGCGCTGCTCTTCGTGGCGGGCCTGCTGCTGGCGGTGCTCACCTTCACCGCCGTCACGCTGCTCATCGGCGACCCGTTCTACGAGTCGCTGTCGGAGCACGTGGAGGCCAGCCAGGGCAGCGTGCCCAAGAGCACCGACCGGCCGCTGTGGCGGGAGTTGTGGATCTCGGTCTGCGACAGCGTGTACGTGCTGCTGCGGGCACTGGCGTTCGTGGTGCCGCTGTTCCTGCTCGGCTTCGTACCGGTGATCGGGCAGACCGTCGTGCCCGCGATCGGCTTTGCCGTCTCCGGCTTCTTCCTCACCGTGGAACTGACCTCGGTGGCCCTCCAGCGCCGCGACGTGCCCGTCCGCGACCGGCTGGCGCGGCTGCGGAAGCGCAAGGCACTCGCGGTGGGCTTCGGGGTGCCCCTGGTGCTGTCCTTCCTGGTGCCGCTGGCCGCGGTGTTCCTCATGCCGGGCGCGGTGGCCGGAGCCACGCTGCTGGTACGGGACCTGCTCGCCGAATCGGACGGCCGGCCCGCCGCGCCGAAGTCGCCGGGCGGCCCGTGGCAGGCCGACCCGCCACCCTCCTTCGGTCCGCCGCCGCCTTCGTTCGGTCCGCCCGCCGGACCGCCGCTCAGCCGGCCGCCGTCCTGAGGGCCTCGGTCAGCCGCTCGGTCAGCGTGCCGTCCGCGGGCAGCAGCGGCCCGCGCACCGGGCCGCCGGGCAGGCCGGCGGCGGCGAAAAGGGCCTTGACGGCGACGGCGCCGGAGGTCGCGCTGAGTACGGCGTCGACCAGCGGCAGCAGTACCAGGTGGCGGCGGGCCGCCTCCGCGTGGTCGCCCCGGTCGAAGGCGTCCAGTACAGCCCACACCAGCGGGCCTGCGACATTGGCCACCGTGCTGACCCAGCCGTGGGCGCCGAGGGCGCGCAGCGCCAGGTTGCGCTCGTCGCTGCCGGAGTAGCAGGCCAGGCCGGACGAGGCGAGGACCAGGCCCGGCGCCAGCAGATCGTGGCCGCCGTCCACGACGCCGCGCACCCGGGGGTGCTGGGCCAGGCCCAGCAGCGTCCGCACGGGCAGCGCCGCCGCGCCGGGAGGGGCGGGGGTGTGGTGCAGCAGCACGGGCAGGCTCGTCGCGTCGGCCACGGTGCCCAGGTGATGGGCGGCCTGCTCGGGAGTGGTCCGCGGCTCACCGGGAGGAGACAGGAGCAGGCCGACTGCGCCCGCCTCCTCGCAGGCGCGGGCGAGTTCGCCCGCCTGACGGGTGCCGCCGGTGCCGCCGACCGCGGCGGTCAGCGCGGCCCGGTCGCCGACCTCCGCCGCCACCGCCCGCAGCAGCGCCGACTTCTCCGCGTCGGAGGTGGTGGCCCCCTCGCCCACCGCCGTGTTCAGCACCAGCGCGTCGCAGCCGCCGCGGTCGACGAGGTGTGCCGCCAGGCGGCGCGCACCGACCGGGTCGAGCGCTCCGTCCGAGCGGAAGGGGGTGATCATGGCGGCGGCACGGCGGCCGAAGGGTTCCGGGCTCATGCCAGGAGTCTGGACCCGGAGCTTCCGGCGCGTGCACCTGGGGGCGGGTATCCGGTGCGGAGGCCTCCGCACCGAAACGTGGGTGGGAGCCCGCCTCGCAGGCGGGCACACGCTGCCCGCCTGCGAGGCGTCGCCGCGGGGAGGCGGCGCGTCAGGGCCGGGCGGCCAGCGCCTCGACCCTCCTGAGAGCTGCCGCCTACTGCCGGCAGCCGCGGATGCCGGAAGGGCCCGGCATCCGCGTCCCATCGGGGCGGTCCGGTAGGGCCGCCCCCGACGGGATCAGGGGACGAAGCGCAGCACCTGCGGGTCGTGGTCGCTCGCCTGGTCGGCGAACTCCGCGTTGTTGTGCACGATGTCGTAGTCGAAGCGGCGGATGCCGGGGGAGACCAGCGTCTGGTCCAGGACCTGGGAGTTGCCCTGGAAGACGTAGGTGTAGCGCTCCTTCGCCGGCAGCGACTCGACCGCGCTGCGCAGCACGCCGCCGGCGGTCAGCGCCTTGGTGGTGCCGGAGAACTCGAAGTCGTTGATGTCGCCCAGCACCACGTAGCGGGCGTTGCGCTCCACCGCGCGCAGGTCCTTCACGAACGTGTTCACGGCACGTGCCTGGGCCAGCCGCTGCACCTCGGAGGAGCGGACCGGCGGCTGGATGCGGCCGTGCAGGGGCTGGTCGCCGCCCTTGGAGTTGAAGTGGTTGGCGATGACCACCACCGGCCGGCCGCGGAAGCGGAACTCCCCGGCGAGCGGCTTGCGGCTGTTCTGCCAGGCGGCGTCGGCCGGCGCGACGCGGCCGGGGGAGTGGGTGAGCGCCGCCCGGCCCTTCTGCTTGAACACGCCGGCCGCGGTGGTGGCGTCGCCGCCGGGCCGGTCGGTGAACGACACCCGGGCGGGGTTGAACAGGAAGACGTTGCGGATGTTGCCGCCGGGCTGGCCGCCGTCCGCCTTGTCCTGCGGGTCGATGCCGCGCCAGTCGTAGCGCGGGCCGCCCGCGGCGACGATCGCGTCGGCCAGCGTCTGCAGGGTGCGCTCGGCGCCGACGGTGCCGTCGTCGACCGGGCCGGAGTCGTCCTGGATCTCCTCCAGGGCGAGGATGTCGGGGGTGGCGAGGTCGCGCACGACGCCCTCGGCGAGCCGCCGGAACTTCTCCGCGCTGTCGGCGGGCGACAGGTTCTCCACGTTGTAGGTGGCCACGGCCAGCTCCGCGGCCCGCTGCTTGCGGGTGGTCTCCCGCTTCAGGCCGCGGGACTTCACGGTGCCCAGCTCGCGGGCGGCCAGCAGGTAGCCGCCGAACTGGTCGTAGTCCAGCGGGCCGGCGGTGGTGCCGGTGAGCCGGTCGCCGACGTCCGCCACCGGGAACGGCTGCTGGGCCGCCGGGGTCAGCGAGGTCACCTTCAGGCGGCCGGAGTTCTGCGAGGTGTAGGAGCCGTACCGGGTCCCGCCGCGAACGGTCGGGTTGTCCTGCGGTCGGACGGTGACCCACAGGTCGTGGTAGGGGGAGGTGGCGCCCACCACGCGGGCGTCGCGGATCTCCACGTGCATGCCCTCCAGCGACTCCAGCCGGTCGAGCGCGTAGCGGGCCGGGCGCAGGGGCAGCGCGTCGATGCTGCTGTCCTCGGCGCCGGCGGGTGCGTAACGGGCGGGCAGGGTGCGGGAGTCCAGCACCACGGGGGCCGGCAGGGGGTTGCCGGAGGAGACCACCGTCACCTGCGGCGCGGATATCTGGGTCCCGGACTGGTTGCCCGAGTTGACCCCGCCCGGGGTGAACTCCCCGACCCGGCCGCTGACCAGGACCGAGTCCCCTGGGGCGACGGTGAGGGCGGCCGAACCGGTGAAGACGAAGATGCCCTCGCTGGTGGCCGGATCCCGGTCCGGACGCGGGTCCTGCATCCAGAAGCCGCGCGAGCCGTAGGTGCGGACGCCGATCACGATGCCCGGCACGTCGGTGACGGTGGTGCCGCTGAGCGGCGAGACGCGGGTGCTGCCCTGGATGTCGTGGATCCGCGTGGTGCCGGAGTCGGCAGCGGGCGCGGCCACGGCCTGGGCGGACAGCAGCGAGGAGGCCAGCGCGGTGACGGTCAGCGCACCGAGCGCGGCATGGCGACGAGTGGTCAAGGGGTCCCTCCGGGGACGGCGGTATGGGGCACCGGGACAAGCCGGAACAGGGGAGTGTGGGACTTCTACGCGCGTAAAACTCGCGGACCCGGGGTCAGTTGTCAAGGGACGCCGGGTGGACGCGGGGAGGCAGCCGGGCGAACCCGGCGGGGCACTGCAAATCCGTCTAGGCTGGGGCACTGCCACCTTCACAGCCCATCGAGGAGCCCTGCCAGCCATGTCCGGTGACGACCGTCTCCCCATGCCGCCCGTGCTGCTGCCCGCCGCCGCCGAACTGGCGCGCGCCGCACTCTCGTCGCCCCTGCTGACCAGGTCCGCGCAGCTCGCGCGCTGGGCCGGCGAGGGCATCCGGGTCGGTGCCGGCGGTGAACTCCTCGGCGAGCAGCTGAAGTCGGCCGCCGCGGAACTGGGCCTGGGCGCCGACGCGGACGGCCCCGCACTGGCCGCGGAGGCCTGGAGCCTCGCGGTCGACACCGGGCTGGTGGAGATCGAGGAGGACGCCGACGCCGAGCCGTCGCTGGAGAGCGACGAACCGGTCGGCACGGCCACGCCCGGTGAGGAACTGGGACTGCTCACCGCAGGCAGCCCGGGTGACGTGCTGGAGATCTGGCTGGGCGCGCTGGAGACGGTCCTCGCCGACGCCGCCACCCCGAACCTGGAGGACCTGCTGTCCGGCTTGGAGGGCGCGGTGGCCGAGGACGGCAGCGTCGACCCGGACGCCTTCGACCCGGAGGACCTGGAGTGGGACCCGGAGGAGGAGGCCGCCTTCCTCGACGGTGCGCTCGGCAACCTGTACCTGCTGACGGCCACCGATCCGGCCGTGCTCGCCGGGGAGCCCGTGCCGCTGCCGGTGCTCGCCGCGTCGATGGTGGTGCCCGACGGGGCGGAGGGCGTCGAACCCACCGACGACGTGCTGGAGGAGGTCTCGGCGGTGATGATGCGCCTGGACGAGCAGTTCCGGCTGCTCGCCCCGCTCGGCGCGCTGGAGTACCGGCCGGTGGACGAGGAGCTGATCCGTGGCGCCGACGAGGAGGACCCCGACGCCGCCGACGCGGCCGGCGAGGAGGACCCCGAGCGTTACGGGCTGGTGCGGCTGACGGCGCTCGGCGTCTACGGCGTGCGCGCCCGGATGCTGGACGCCGGCCTCACCGCGCCGGCCGTGGGAGACCTGGCGGACGCCGACGCGGCGGAACTGCTCGGTGTGCTGCCCGCCTACCCGGAGCCGGCCGCCCAGGCGGAGCTTGAGCAGTGGCTGGACGGGCGGGACCGGCTGCAGGCCGCCCGCGACCTGCTGGACGCCGCCCGCGGCGAGGACCCGCTCGCGCCGCGCCGCCGCCTGCTGTGCCAGCAGGCGCTGTCCCTGGTCGACACGGCGGCCGAGCCGGCGCTGCGCGAGGTGCTCGACGACGGGCAGCTGGGCGGTCTGGCCCGGGTGTGGCTCGCCGAGCACGGCATCACCGACGTGCCGCCGCCGGGGGAGGAGCTGGTCTTCTGGCTGACGGTGGACACCCTCGCCGCGCAGCTCGGCGGCCCGCAGGAGGAAGCCGGGGCGGAGGAGCTGCGCGAGCTGGTGCAGGGCCTGGCCGACCAGCACAGCGGCTTCTTCGACAAGGTGTGGCGGGTCCCGCACCCGGCGACGGCCGAGGTGCTGGACGCCGTCGCACGGCTGCACCCGGACCGTGCGGCGGCCAAGGAGGCCCGCAAGGCGGCCTACCGGGCCCGCTCTCGCGCCTGAGCGGGGCCCTGCGGTTTCCCGGCTGCCCGGCGTGCCACCGGCCGTCGGCCGGAGTTCAACCCGTGTTCGCCCGTGGGGCCGACGCTGAGCGGAACGCCATCGTCGCACTCAGAGGGAGAAGCGATGCCGCTCAGCCGCAGGGAGTTCGCCCGGACGTCCGCCGCCGTCGCCGGAGCGGGCATCGCGCTCACCGGGAGCGTGGGCACGCTGACCGCCGCGCCGGGGGCGGTTGCGGGCGCCCGCCCGCAACTGGGGTACGGGCCGCTGGTCCCCGACCCGGACGGTGTGCTGTCGCTGCCGGCCGGCTTCAGCTACCGGGTACTGGCTGAGACCGGCCGCACCCGGCTGGAGACGGGCGAGCCGACTCCGTTCAAGCCCGACGGCACCGGCTGCTTCGCCGGCACCCGCGGGGCCGACGTGCTGGTCGTCAACCACGAGCTGAAGGGCCCGCACGGCGACTGGGAGCACCCGGTGCCGCGCCTCGACGGCTTCGTCTACGACCCGGCCGCGGCCGGCGGCTGCACAGTGGTGGAGGTGGACCGGCGCGGCGGTGAGGTCAGGCAGCGGGTCGGCATCGCCGGCACGTCCACCAACTGCGCCGGTGGCACCACTCCGTGGGGCACCTGGCTGACGTGCGAGGAGAACTCCGACCGGGCGGGCGAGAACGGCATGACCCGCGACCACGGCTACGTGTTCGAGGTGGACCCGCTCGACGTCCGCGCCAACCGCGACCCGCGCCCGATCAAGGCGCTGGGCCGGTTCGACCACGAGGCGGCGGTGGTGGACGTCCGCCGCGGCCACATCTACCTCACCGAGGACGACAAGCAGCCCAACGGCCTGTTCTACCGGTGGGTCCCGCCACGCGGGTTCCGCCACGGGCGGGGCAGGCTGCGGACCCTCGCGGACGACGCGGGCACGCTGCAGACGATGAGGTGCTTCGACTCCGGCGGCAGGTTCGTGGAGGACCTCTCGCACGCCGCCCGCGCCGGCGTGGTCTACGGCGTCGACTGGGTCGACGTGGCGGACCGGGACGCCCGGGAGGTGCCGGTGCGCCGCCAGTTCGCGGACCGTGCCGTCACCCGGGGCCGCAAGCTGGAGGGCATGTGGTGGGGCGACGGCGGCGCCTACTTCGTGTCCTCCTACGCCCGTGACGAGGCACCGGGCGGTGTGCCGCACGACGGCCAGGTCTGGTTCTACGACCCGGGGCGGCGCACCATCACGCTGAAGGTGCTGCTCCAGGTGAACCCGGACCCGGCGAACGGCGGCCTGGACGGCCCGGACAACATCACCGTCTCCCCGCACGGCGGCCTCATCATCGCCGAGGACGGCGAAGGCCTCCAGCACCTGTTCGGCGCGACCGACGACGGCCGGACGTACCCCCTGGCCCGCAACGAGGTGAACCTGGGCACCGAGGAGGAACCGGAGTACCAGGAGTTCACCGGGGTGTGCTTCTCACCGGACGGGCGCACGCTGTACGCCAACATCCAGGAGCCCGGCATCATGTGCGCCATCACCGGGCCCTGGCAGCGCCGCGGTTGACGCCCCCGCACCGCCCCGCACGCGCCGCCGCACCCGGAAAGCGCACGGGTGCGGCGGCGCGTGCGGTCGGGCTCAGAGCGCCTGGCCGCCCGGCTTGACCATGCCGCGCACGGTCCGGGCGTCGAGGAACTCGCCGAGCGCGGTCATCTGCCACTCGCCGGTGAACTGCCGCACGAACTTGCACATCAGCACCGCGGTGCGCGGCTCCGCGCCGGTGAGGCTGTAGCGCACCAGCTCCTGGCCGCGTTCGTCGAGCAGCCGGCAGTAGGCCTTGGCGACCTCGGAGAACTTCTGTCCGCTGAAGGAGTTGACGGTGAAGACGAGCCCGGTGACCTCCGGGGGCAGCCCGTCGAGGTGCACGGTGATGGACTCGTCGTCGCCGGCGCCCTCACCGGTCAGGTTGTCGCCGGAGTGCTGGACCGCGCCGTTGAGGATGGCCAGCTTGCCGAAGTAGCAGGCGTCGATCTTCTTGCGGTTCGCGTCGTAGGCGATCACCGAGGCGTCCAGGTCGATGCTCTTCCCCTGGAACGCCGGCTCCCAGCCGAGGCCCATCACCAGCGCCGAGCGCAGCGGCTGGTTGTTCTTCACCAGGGAGACGGTCTGGTTCTTCCGCAGGTCGACGCGGCCCTTGTCCAGGTTGATCGGGCCCCCTGCCGCCGGGGCCGGGGCCGGGGCGGGTGCCGGTGCGGCGGCCGGCGGCGTCGGCGCCGCAACCGGTGCGGCGGGGGTCGGGGCGGGGGCCGGCGCGGGTTCCTCGACGGTGACACCGAAGTCGGTGGCGATGCCCGACAGGCCGTTCGAGTAGCCCTGCCCGACCGCGCGCACCTTCCAGGCGCCGCCGCGCCGGTACACCTCGACGACGACCACGGCCGTCTCCGCACCGAGCCGCGGCGGCGTGAAACTGGCGACGACCGCGCCGGTCGCGGCGTCGCGCACCGTGCCGGTGGGCTCGGTGCCCGCGAACGTCGCCCCCGCCGTGTCCAGGCTGGCGGTGACGACGATCTTGTCGATGTCGGCGGGCACGGCGGCGGTGTCCACCGTGATGGTGTCGGCGCTGCCGCCGCCGCTGTGCGTCACACCGGGTGCCGCGGGCTGGTTGTAGAAGACGAAGTCTGCGTCCGAACGGACCTTGCCGTCGGCGCCGACGAGCAGACCCGACACGTCCAGCCGCACCGGAGCGGAGACGTCCACCGCCACACGGGCGACGGGCAGGGCGAGGTTCGAGCCGGGAGTCATAGCGGTCATGCCCAGCGTAACGACCGGTGACGGCAGGCGGTTCCACCCGATCCGGTCGCCGCAGGCCGCCCCGCCGCGCGCGGCGCCGGCGGGGCCGCGGGTCACCGGGTGCCGGTCAGATGCGCGTACACCACCACGTTGCCCTGGTAGCCCTCGGCCGCGGAGTAGCCGCCGCCGCAGGTGATGACACGCAGCTCAGGGCGCGACGACGGCCCGTAGACCTTGTCGTCTGGGAAGTCCTCGCGGTCGTGCACCTCCACCGCGTGGATGGTGAAGACCGCCGACCGGCCGTCCGCCCGGTCCACGGCCACGGTGTTGCCCTTCTTCAGCGAGCCCAGTCCGTAGAACACGCTCGGCCCCTCGGTGTTGTCCACGTGGCCGGCGATGATGGCGGTGCCGGGCGCGCCGGGGGAGGTGCCGTCGCGGTACCAGCCGGTGAGGTTGGCGTCCGCCTCCGGAGGGGTCTGCAGGCTGCCGTCCCGCTCCAGGCCGAGACCGGTGACCGGGGCGTCCACCGAGATCGCCGGGATGCGCACCCGCACGGGCACCGAGGACGGCAGCGGCTCCACCCCGCTGGGCTTCTCGGCCCGGTCCGGCCGTACCGCCTCCGCCGGGGAGGGCTGCGGCGGCGAGCTGTCCTCGGGGCTGTTGTCGATCAGCCACACACCCGTGCACAGCCCGAGCGCGGTGAGGGTGGCGGCCACGGTCTCCCGGCGGCGGTGCGATCGGTCCATGGAGCCCTCCTTCCGGCAGGGGCCGGGGCGGCGCGAGGGGCGGCGGAGCCCGGCGGCGGTTCCCCCCGGGCGGGTCGGGACCCGCGGGCCCCCGACCCGCCCGGGTGCGCGGCGCGACGGGTTCCTACGGCCGCTGCTCGCCGCGCCGCCGCAGGAACCAGACGCCGCCCGCGGCGGCGACCAGCAGGGTGGCGGCGCCCGCCAGCAGCTGACCGCCGCCGGCCGGGTCCGCGGTGCTTCCCGTACCGGTCCGCACCGGGCCGCTGGGCGCCGGGGCGGCACTGTGCGAGGCCGAGGGCGAGGGCGAGGGGGAGTGCGGCGCGGGGGCGGCGTTGACGGTGAGCGTGGCCGAGAACGCCGAGGAGCCGCCCGGCACACTGGTGCAGGCGCCCTTGACCGCGTAGCTGCCGGGCTTGGCGACGGTGGTGGCCTGGCCCCAGAACCGCCCTTCCTGGCCGGTGGGCTTGAGCGTGAGGGGACCGTCCCGGAAGCCGTCCGACTGCACGACGGTCGGGCTCGGCGCGTTGTAGGCGGTGCAGTCCACCCGGACCTCCACGACGCCTCCCGCCGTCACGGCCGGCGGTGAGAGCGACACGCTCGCACCGCTGACGTCCTCCTGGGCGAACGCGGAGGAAGCCGGAACGGCGAGCACGGCTATGGACAGGGCGGCACCGGTGAACACACTGACGGATCGCATGAGCTGCTCTTCCTCCTTCGAGCGCGGCTGCGGCGTCGGGGGGCCGCTGCACAGGGACCGGGCCGCACTCGGTATCAGTCGAGCCAACCGCCGACCCGAGCCCCCCGCGAGCCGGCGCACCCCGGGACTGCTCCGAACGCGTGCGCCGGGTGCCGCAGCCGCGGCGTCCCGTGCCAGCTCAGCCGGGGTGCGCTGCGCCGTACGGGTGAGACGTGGCAAACGGGGGTCCCCCGCCCGGCGGAGGAGCCCGGCGCAGGAGGCCAGGCCGACCCGCGTTCCCGGCGCTCCCGGCAGGCGTGACACACCGGTAACCCAACCCGGCCGCCGACCAGGCAGAATCCCCCCTCGGACCCGTAACCCCGCACGCGTACGCGCCGAGGAGACCCATGTCGTCGCCGCCCACCACCCGCTTCGAACCCCTCGACCGGTACTTCCGGATCTCGGAGCGCGGTTCCACCCTCGGCCGGGAGACCCGTGGCGGCTTCGCCACGTTCTTCACCATGGCCTACATCCTGGTGCTCAACCCGATCATCCTCAGCGGCGCCACCGACGTGAACGGTGACCAGCTCTCCTACTCGCAGCTGGTCACCGTCACGGCCCTGGTGGCCGCGGTGATGACCATGCTGATGGGCGTCACCGCCAACCTGCCGCTGGCGCTCGCCGCCGGACTGGGCCTGAACGCCATGGTGGCGTACCAGATCGCGCCGCTGATGACCTGGCCCGACGCGATGGGCCTGGTGGTGCTGGAGGGCATCCTGATCTGCCTGCTCGCGGCCACCGGGCTGCGCGAGGCGGTGATGCACGCCATCCCGGTGGCGATGAAGCAGGCCATCAGCGTCGGCATCGGCCTGTTCATCGCCTTCATCGGCATCATCAACGCCGGGTTCGCCACCCGCATGCCCGACGCCGCCGGCACCACCGTGCCCGTGCAGCTGGGAGCCGGCGGCGAGCTGAGCGGCTGGCCGGTCCTGGTGTTCTGCCTGGGTGTGCTGCTGACGCTGGCGCTGCTCGCCCGGGGAGTGAAGGGTGCCATCCTGATCAGCATCGTCGCGATGACCGTGCTGGCCGTCGTGATCAACCAGTTCGCCGACATCGAGGACGCCTCCTGGGGCCTCACCGTGCCGGGGCTGCCCAGCGAGATCGTGGCCGCCCCCGACTTCGGGCTGCTCGGCGCGTTCAGCCTGTTCGGCGCCTTCGCCGAGGTCAGCGCCATCACCGTGGTGCTGCTGGTCTTCACGCTGTTCCTGACGGACTTCTTCGACACCATGGGTACCGCCGTCGGGGTGACCAACGAGGCCGGACTGCTCGACGAGCAGGGCCGGGTGCCGCGCCTGGGCCGACTGCTGTTCGTCGACGGCCTGGCAACCGTGGCCGGAGGCGCCGCGTCCGGCTCGTCGAACACCTCCTACATCGAGTCGGCGGCCGGCGTCGGCGAGGGGGCCAGGACCGGCTTCGCCAACCTCGTCACCGGCGGCCTGTTCGTGGTGGCGCTGTTCCTCGCGCCGCTGGCCGCCGTCGTCCCCGGCCAGGCCGCCGCCCCCGCGCTGGTGGCGGTCGGCTTCCTGCTGATGACGCAGGTGCGGCACATCGACTGGACGGATCTGAGCATCGCGATCCCGGCCTTCCTCACCATCACCGTGATGCCGTTCACCTACTCCATCACCAACGGCATCGGCGCGGGCTTCCTCGCCTACGTGCTGCTGAAGGCCGTGCTGGGCAAGGCCCGCGAGGTGCACTGGCTGCTGTGGGGCACGGCCGCGCTGTTCGTCGTCTACTTCGCCATCGACCCGATCCAGCAACTGCTGGGCGTCGGCTGAGCCGCAACCCCGTACGTCCTCCCGGCCCGCAGGCCCCCGCGGGGCGGGAGGTGACGCCCCACCAGCCCGTCAAACCTCCCCCCGCACCACGGGGTTGGGCGGCGGCGGCGCCGGGACCGCCGCTGCCGCCCCTGTTGACCCTCCCGTGCGCGCGGTCGTACCGTCCCAAGCAGTCCATCCCCCCACCGGGACGCCGTGCCGCGTCCCGTCGCACGCCGAGCCGGACGGGAGAGCCGGGCGGAACCGGAAGAGCAGCGGAACTCCCGGCTTGCGGACCGCAGTCGGAGAACGGCCCGCAAGCCGGCCGGACGTCGTCCATCCGTGCGGTTGGCGACGGTCCGCAGGCCCCGCACGGGTGTCGCGGCGCCGTTCCGGCGACCGGGCGCACCATTCTGCTCACCCGGGTGACCGCCGGACTCCGGAACGGGCGCCGCATCGAAGTGAGGACCGAAGATGACCGAGGACCGTCCCGTCTTCCCCGAACACGACCCCGACGACGTCAGCTCCAACCCCTCGGCCAACCGGCCCTTCCGCGAGGTGGCCGCCGCGGCGCTGACCCGCCGGGACGCGCTGCGCGGCGGTACCGCGGCTGCCGCCGGGTTCCTCGCCCTGGGCACCGCGTCGCTGCCGGGCACCGCGGCGGCGGCGCCGGCACCCGCCGCGTCCCGGCCCGGCCGCGGCCTGCTCGGCTTCCGCCAGGTCCCGCCCGGTGACGCCGACACCGTGACCGTGCCCGACGGCTACCAGGTGCAGGTCCTCATCCCGTGGGGCACGCCGATCCAGCCCGACGGACCGGCCTGGCGCAAGGACGCCTCCAACAGCGCGGCCGAGCAGGCCCAGCAGATCGGCATGCACCACGACGGCATGCACTTCTTCCCGCTGGGCGGCCGGAGCGACCGGGGCATGCTCGTCCTCAACCACGAGTACGTCCAGCCCGCGCTGCTCTACCGGGACGGCGACGCGGAGATGACCCGGGAGAAGGTCGCCAAGGGACTGGCCGCGCACGGCGTCAGCGCGGTGGAGATCGCCCGCCGCGGCGGGCGCTGGCAGGTCGTCGCCTCGCCCCGGGCCCGCAAGGTCACCGGCGACACCCCGGTGGCCTTCTCGGGCCCCGTCGCCGGGCACCCCGCGCTGCGCGCCGCCGGGCCCGCCCGCGGCACCCTCAACAACTGCTCGCACGGCGTCACCCCGTGGGGTACCTACCTGACCTGCGAGGAGAACTGGAACTCCTACTTCGGCACCGACGACCCGTCCTGGGCGCCCTCACCGCAGCAGGCCCGCTACGGCGTCAGCAAGGAAGGCTTCGGCTACCGCTGGCACCGGGCCGACCCCCGGTTCGACATCGCCGTGAACCCGAACGAGGTGAACCGCTTCGGCTGGGTCGTCGAGATCGACCCGATGAACGCCCGCGCCACCCCCGTCAAGCGCACCGCGCTCGGCCGCGTCAAGCACGAGGGCTGCACCATCACCGTCTCCCGCGGCCGGATCGTCGCCTACATGGGCGACGACCAGGACGGCGAGTACGTCTACAAGTTCGTCGGGTCCGGCCCCTGGCGGATGCACCGGGCACTGGGCCGCAGCCCGCTCGACCACGGCACGCTCTACGTCGCCCGCTTCGACGACGACGGGTCCGGCACCTGGCTGCCGCTGGAGTTCGGCCGCGGACCGCTGACCTCGGCCAACGGCTGGCGGGACCAGGCCGACGTGCTGCTGCGCACCCGGGAGGCCGCCGACGCGGTCGGCGCGACCCGCATGGACCGCCCGGAGTGGACGGCCGTCAACCCCCGCAACAACGACGTCTACTGCACCCTCACCAACGGCAGCGGCCACCCGGGCGAGGCCAACCCCCGCACACCGAACCCGTACGGGCACATCATCCGCTGGCGGGAGAAGCACGGCGACAACACCGCCACCACCTTCCGCTGGAACATCTTCGTCCTGGCCGGCGACCCCGAGCGCGACGACCGCGTCGAGCTGGGCGACAACCTCTTCGGCTCACCCGACGGGCTGTGGTTCGACCCGCAGGGGCGCCTGTGGATCCAGACCGACGTCTCCAACTCCTCGCAGAACCTGCCGGAGAAGGGGTACGACCGGATCGGCAACAACGCCATGCTCGCCGCCGACCCCGCGACCGGTGAGATCCGCCGCTTCCTCGTCGGCCCGCGCGGCTGCGAGATCACCGGCGTCGTCACCACACCCGACCAGCGGACCATGTTCGTCAACGTCCAGCACCCGGGGGAGACCACGCCGGCCTGGGGCGAGGCGACCGCGCAGAACCCGCGGGCGGTCAGCAACTGGCCCGACTTCGACCCGCAGGGCCGGCCGCGGTCCGCGACCCTCGTGATCCGCCGCACCGACGGCGGACGCGTCGGCGGCTGACCGGCCGCGCCCGCCCCTCGTGTTCGGCCCTGCTCGAAGCGCCCGGCAACCGCTCCGAGCAGGGCGGATAAGCAGCGCTTGGCCTCCGCGCAAGGAGGGCGGCAATGGACACGGCAGCACCAGGACACGACAGTGGGAGCATGCAGCAGTCACTGGCAGCAGCCGAGTTCGCCCCGCGGACCACCTACCTCAACACCGCCTCGCACGGCCTGCACCCGGCACGCACCACCGCCGCGCTGCGCGCCGTGGTCGAGCAGACCGCCGACGGCAGCATGGACCAGCTCCGCTGGTTCGAGGACGTGGAGCGCGCCCGTGCCGCCTTCGGCCGCCTGGCCGGGTTGCCCCCCGAGCAGGTCGCCACCGGCTCCACCGTCGCCGTGCACGCCTCCCTGATCGCCGGCTCCCTGCCGCCGGGAGCGGAGGTCCTGGTGGCGGAGGGGGACTTCAGCTCCGTCATCAACCCCTTCACGATGCGCGGCGACCTTGTGGTGCGCATCGCGCCGCTGGCGGAACTGGCCGAGTCGGTCCGTCCGGACACCGCCCTCGTCGCGGTCAGCGCCGTGCAGTCGGCTGACGGGCGGGTGGCCGACCTCGAAGCGGTGGCCGCCGCCGCCCGCGCGCACGGTGCCCGCACCCTCGTCGACACCACCCAGTCCACCGGCTGGCTGCCGCTGGACCACAACCTGTTCGACTACACGGTGTGCGGCGCCTACAAGTGGCTGCTCTGCCCGCGCGGTACGTCGTTCCTCACCGTGCCGGAGGACGGCGGCGACCTGCGCCCGCTGCACGCCGGCTGGATCGCGGGCGAGCACCCGTGGGACAGCTGCTACGGGCCGGTGACCGAACTGGCGCGCTCCGCGCGGCGCTTCGACGAGGCCCCGGCGTTCCTGCCGTACGTGGGAGCGGCGGCCTCGCTGTCGCTGATCGAGGAACTGGGCCAGGAGCGCGTCGGCGCGCACGACCGCGCGCTGGCGGCCCGCTTCCGCTCGGGAGCGCTGGAGCTGGGGCTGCGCCCGGTCCCCGGCGACTCGGCGGTGGCCGCCGTGCCGGGTCTGGGTGAGGCGGCCGAGCAGGTGGAGAAGGCCGGGGTGCGGGTCGCGGTCCGGGCCGGCAGCCTGCGCGCGGCCTTCCACCTCTACAACACCGCCGAGGACGTGGACCGTCTGCTCGACGCACTCGCCGGCGTGACCCCGGCCCGCTGACCGGGCCGCACGGCGACGGGCGCCCCTGCTGTGTGCGGGGGCGCCCGTCGCCGTGCGCGGTGGTCCGGGAGCGGTCGCGGCCGCTCCCGGACGGGCGGTCACCTCACCGGGGTGAAGTCCCGGGCGCCCAGGAACTCCGGACGCGGGACGGGAGCCGCGAACGGCTCCACGGCGGGGTTCTCCACGCTGTTGAACACGATGAAGACGTTGCTCCTCGGGTACGGCGTGATGTTGTCGCCCGACCCGTGCATGCAGTTGCAGTCGAACCAGGTGGCCGATCCTGCGGGGCCGGTGAACAGCTTGATCCCGTGCTCCGAGGCGAAGTCGGTCAGCGCCTCGTCGGAGGGGATGCCCGCGTCCTGCATCTGCAGCGACTTCTTGTAGTTGTCCTCCGGCGTTGCCCCCGCGCAGCCGAGGAAGGTGCGGTGCGACCCAGGCATGATCATCAGGCCGCCGTTGGTGGTGAAGTTCTCGGTGAGAGCGATCGACACCGACACGGTCCGCATGTTCGGCAGGCCGTCCTCGGCGTGCCACGTCTCGAAGTCGGAGTGCCAGTAGAAGCCGCTGGCACCGAACCCGGGCTTGACGTTGATCCGCGACTGGTGGACGTAGACGTCCGAGCCGAGGATCTGCCGGGCACGGTCGACCAGGCGCGGGTCGCGGACCAGGCCGGCGAAGATCTCGCTGATCTTGTGGACCTCGAAGACGGTCCGGATCTCCTGCGACTTCGGCTCCACGATCGAGCGCTCGTCCTCCCGGATCACCGGGTCGGTCGTCAGCTTCTCCAGCTCACCGCGGTAGAGCAGTACCTCTTCCGGGGTGATGAGCTGCTCCATGGCGAGGAACCCGTCACGCTCGAAGCCGTCCAGCTCGGAGCCGTCCAGCGGCCCCGCAGTTCCCGGCTCGGACCAGACCACCGGGTCCTGCCGCGGGACGGCGACCTCGGTGGCGCCGCGTGTCGGGTACAGGTCGGCGGTTCGCATCGGTGCGGTGGTCATGGGCTTGCCTTCCTCTCCTCTCGTACGGTCTGTCCTTCGTGAGACCGGACGAAGCGGGCCGCTCGTCAGCTCGCGTCGTCCTCGGTGAGCAGCGGGTAGACGCCGTTCTCGTCGTGGTCCTCCCGGCCGGTGACCGGCGGGTTGAAGACGCACACCACGCGGAAGTCGGTCTTCGGGCGCAGCGTGTGCTTCTCGTGCCCGTCGAGCAGGTACATCGTGCCGGGCGAGATCCAGTGCTTCTCGCCGGTCTCGTCGTTGGTGAGCTCTGCCTCACCCTCTACGCAGAGTACGGCTTCCACATGGTTCGCGTACCACATCGACGTCTCGGTACCCGCGTAGAGCACGGTCTCGTGGAAGGAGAACCCGACCCTCTCCTTCGCCAGGATGAGGCGCTTGCTGCGCCACGTCCCGGACGCGGACCTGATGTCGCGGTCGGTGTCCTCGATTTCCTGGAGGGATCGCACGATCACAGCGTGTGCTGCCTTTCTTTTCGTGGTCTTCTCGTCACGACGCGGGCGGGCGTGCCGTGCCCGCGTCCCGCGCTCTGCGGTAAAGGGGGCGGCCCGCCCCCCTGGTGGTGAGGGGCGGGCCGTGGCGGCTCGGGTCAGACGGTCTCGCGGACCGCGCGGGCCAGGATGCGGAGCCCCTCGTCCAGCTCCTCCGGGCTGATCGTCAGTGCCGGGAGCAGCTTGACGACCTCGCTCTCCGGGCCGGAGGTCTCGATGAGGAGTCCCAGCTCGAAGGCACGCTTGGCCACCTTCCCGGCCAGCGGCTTGTCATGCAGTTCCAGGCCCCACACGAGTCCGCGTCCGCGGTACTCGACCACGGCCTCGGGGTGCTCCTCGGCGATGGCCTTGAGCGTGGCCTCGACCTGCTCGCCGCGGAGAAGGGTCTGCTTCTCCATCTGGTTGTCGGCCCAGTAGGTCTCCAGCGCCGCCGTGGCGGTGACGAAGGCCGGGTTGTTGCCGCGGAAGGTGCCGTTGTGCTCTCCGGGCTCCCAGATGTCCAGCTCGGGCTTGAACAGGCACAGCGACATCGGCAGGCCGTAGCCGCTGATGGACTTCGACACCGTCACGATGTCCGGGGTGACGCCGGCCTCCTCGAACGAGAAGAAGGCACCGGTGCGACCGCAGCCCATCTGGATGTCGTCGACGATCAGCAGCATGTCGTGCCGCTCGCAGAGGTCGGCCAGGGCGCGCAGCCACTCGACCCGGGCGACGTTGATGCCGCCCTCGCCCTGCACGGTCTCCACGATGACCGCGGCCGGCTTGTTGAGACCGGAGCCGGAGTCCTCCAGCAGCCGCTCGAACCAGATGAAGTCGTCGGTGACGCCGCCCAGGTAGTCGTCGAAGGGCATCGGGGTGCCGTGTACCAGCGGGATGCCGGCTCCGGCGCGCTTGAAGGCGTTTCCGGTGACGGCCAGCGATCCCAGCGACATGCCGTGGAAGGCGTTGGTGAAGGACACGATCGACTCGCGGCCCTTGACCTTGCGCGCCAGCTTCAGCGCCGCCTCGACGGCGTTCGTCCCGGTCGGGCCGGGGAACATGACCTTGTACGGCAGGTCGCGGGGGCGCAGCACCAGGTTCTGGAAGGTCTCCAGGAAGGCGCGCTTGGCGACGGTGGACATGTCCAGGCCGTGCGTGACGCCGTCCCGCTCCAGGTAGTCGATGAGGGCGCGTTTGAGCACGGGGTTGTTGTGGCCGTAGTTCAGCGAGCCGGCGCCGGCGAAGAAGTCCAGGTAGGTGTGGCCGTCCTCGTCGTGCATGTAGCTGCCCTGCGCACGGTCGAAGATCGTCGGCCAGGCGCGGCAGTAACCGCGGACCTCGGACTCAAGGGTCTCGAAAACGCTCAGGTCGGGCTGCGTGATGGTCACAGGGAACTCCTGAAGAGTTGAAGTGTGGGGAAGTCTGGGGGCGGACCTGTAGCGGAGCGGCGGGGTCAGCGCTGTGCGGCGCCCGGCGCCGGCTCCGGCGTCAGGGGGCCGATTCGGTACAGCACCTCCGGCTCGTGTCCGCTCTCCGGGAACACCTCGCCGTCGAACAGCACCTCGCGCTCCGCAGCGGCGCCGTGCCGCTCGGCGAAGGAGGTGAACAGTCGGTTGGAGGGGGCGTTGTCAGGGGTGACGGTCGTCTCGACGCGGTCGGCACCGGACTGCTCCGCGACCCGTGCGAAGAGCCCGTCCAGCATGGCCCCGGCGAGGCCCCGGCCCCGCTGGGAGTGGTCCACCGCGACCTGCCAGACGAGCAGGGTCCCGGGCTGCTCGGGGCGCAGGTAGCCGGTGATGAAGCCGACCGGCCCGCCGTCGCCGTCGCGCGCCACCACGGAGGTGGCGGAGAAGTCCCGGCACCACAGCAGGTAGCTGTAGGAGGAGTTGAGATCGAGCACCCGGGAGTCACGGGCTATCCGCCACATTGCGGATCCGTCCTCCAGGCGTGGGGCGTCGAGCTTCAGTCCTTCCGGCATTTCCAGGAATGTGCGAGGGGCACGTGCATGGTCTGCTTGTGCGGGGGTCATGGCATCAAATTTACCCAGCAGAATCTGAAAATGCATCGCGGTGAGGGGTTACGCCAGCGGCGTCGATATGTTATCGCGCGCACTCGCCCGCCGATGCGGACGCGCTCAGAACGGGACGCCATATGGGGAAAATACCGGACGAACCGCACCCGCTGTTGGGTCGATCACAGCTGCGTAACGTTGCCGGAACCTGTCCGAATTAAGAGTCGTCGCTCACCCTTGAAAAGAAGGATGTTTGAAGTCCGGAAAACGGGGCAGAAGAATGTGGGCTTCTGCACGCGAATTCATGTGGCAGATTCCGCGCCCACTATACCCCCGGTGGAATGTGAGCTGGCTCTCATCCTCCGCTCTCCCGGTTTACCGGCCCGGCGCGGGAGAAACCGCCCCACGGCGGCGGCCCCCTTCCCTCCTCACCGCCCGTAGCGGCCCGTCCCCCTGCCGTCGCCCGCAGTCCGGCTCGTACAGTGCGGGCATGAGCCAGAGCGCGGTGCTGCACATCAAGGGGCGGGTCCTGGTGGGGCCCGACGACGTCCGGGACGAGCTGTGGGCGGTCGACGGCCGCGTCACCTTCGAGCGGCCCCCGGCGGCCCTGGGCGCCACCGTGCTGGAGGGCTGGGTGCTGCCCGGGCTGGTGGACGCCCACTGCCACGTCGGGCTGGACGCGCACGGCGCGGTCGACGAACCGACCACCGAGAAGCAGGCGCTCACCGACCGCGACGCCGGAACGCTGCTCATCCGCGACGCCGGTTCCGCGGCCGACACCCGCTGGGTCGACGACCGGGAGGACCTGCCGAAGATCATCCGGGCCGGCCGCCACCTCGCGCGGACCCGCCGCTACATCCGCAACTACGCGCACGAGATCGAGCCCGGCGACCTGCCCGCCTACGTACGGCGGGAGGCCCGCCGGGGTGACGGCTGGGTGAAGCTGGTCGGGGACTGGATCGACCGCGAGCACGGGGACCTGACCGCGTGCTGGCCGCGCGGCGCGCTGGAGGCGGCCATCGCCGCCGCCCACGAGGAGGGCGCCCGGGTCACCGCGCACTGCTTCGCCGAGGAGTCGCTGCGCGACCTGGTGGAGGCGGGCATCGACTGCGTCGAACACGCCACCGGCCTCACCGAGGACACCATCCCGCTGTTCGCCGAGCGCGGGGTGGCGATCGTGCCCACCCTGGTCAACATCGCGACCTTCCCGCAGCTCGCCGCCGGGGGTGAGGGCAAGTTCCCCCGCTGGTCGGCCCACATGCGCGCGCTGCACGCCCGCCGCTACGAGACCGTGCGCGCGGCGTACGACGCCGGCATCCCCGTCTTCGTCGGCACCGACGCGGGCGGGTCGCTGCCGCACGGCCTGGTCGCGGAGGAGGTCGCCGAACTCGTCCGCGCGGGCCTCCCCCCGCTGGAGGCGCTGTCCGCCACCACCTGGCGGGCCCGTACCTGGCTGGGCCGTCCCGGCCTGGAGGAGGGCGCCCCTGCGGACCTGGTGGTCTACGAGGCGGACCCGCGCGCCGACGTCCGGGTGCTGGCCGCGCCTCGGCACGTGGTGCTGCGGGGGCGCGTCGTGCAGTAGCGACTGCGGATTCGAGTACTCGTGCGGAAACCCCCCGTACGAGTGAACCCACGTGACGTAGCTGGCAGACCACGCTCCGTGCGTCAACGATGGCGTGGTCTCCGTCACCGGTACGAGCGATGTCCCCCATGGCCGTGCCGGTGACGCCATGCCTTATGTGGGGGTTTCTCACCGTGTATTCGACCGTTCGCCGTCCCGCTCTCAGCCTGCTCGCCGCCGCCGCCCTCGTCGGGGTCGCCGGTGTCCCCGCCCACGCCACCGGGGACGCCGACCCCGGCGAGGCCAGGGCGTCCGTGCTGCGCACCGGCCTGGACGTGGGACTGCTCAACAAGACCGTCGACGTGCCGCTCTCCGTCACGCTCAACGAGGTCTCCGCCCCCGGTCAAAGCGGCGGCAGCGCGGAGAACACCGCGCTCACCGCCGAACTGGACGGGGTGAACCGCGGCAAGCCGTTCAGCGTGCTGCGCGCCGACGTCGCCACCGCGCGGGCCGACGTCCAGGACAAGAAGGCCGAGGCCGAGGTGGTGCTCGCCCGGGCCCGGGTCCACGTGCCCGGCCTACCGCTGCTGTCCGTCATCGAGGTCGAGAAGGTCACCTCCAAGGCGGTCTGCGCGGCCGGAGCGCAGCCGACCGCCGAGTCCAACGTGCTGGGGTCGGTCTCCGTCCTGGGCAAGAAGGTCAAGCTCACCGCGGGCGGACCGACGGTCGTGGAAGTGCCCAAGATCGGCAAGGTCACGCTGGAGCTCTCCAGGACCGAGACCACCAGCCGCACCGCCGCTGCCGCAGCCCTCTCACTCGACGTGGCCGTCAACCCGCTCGATCTGAACGTGGCCGAGGTCGAGGGCAGCGTCACGCTCGCCGAGGTCAGCTGCCGCACGCCGAAGGCGGCCAAGGAGGTCACCACCCAGACGGTGCCCACCGAGCAGCCCGAGGAGAAGCCGGAGGAGAAGGCCGGCGAGGAGGCCGACGAGGAGCCCGCGGTGCGGGTGGAGAAGGAGGAGCCGAACGGACCCAACCTGGCGGCGACCGGCGGCGACTCCCGCACGCCGTACCTCGTCGGCGGTGCGGCCCTGCTGCTCGGCGCCGGTGGCGGCCTGGTGCTCGCCCGGCGACGCCGCAGCTGACGGCAGCGACCGGCCGCTGCCCGCTCACGGGCGCGGCCGGTCAGCCTCGCCGCCTGGACCGTTCTCGGGTCCGCGGCGGTCAGCGGACGCCGGTCAGCGGACCCCGGCGGCGGTCAGTGCGGCGGCGAAGCGGTCCGTGGTGGCCCGGTCGCGCACGGCCAGCCGGAACCACTCCGGCCCCAGGCCGGGAAAGGTGTCACCGCGCCGCACCGCGAAGCCCGCGGTGCGCAGCCGCTCCCGCAGCGCCGCCGCGTCCGGGTGCCGGACCAGCAGGAACGGACCGCGCGGATCGGGCGTGGCCGCGGTCAGCTCGGCAAAACCGGACAGCCGGGCCAGTAGGTGGGCCCGGTCGGCGGTGAAACGGGCGGCGGCCTCGGCGGCCTCGGCCGCCGCCCGCTCGGTGCAGCACGCCTCGGCCGCGGCCAGCGCGGGGGAGGACACCGGCCACAGCGGCTGCTGCCGGGCCAGCCCGGCGACGGTCTGCGGATCGGACAGCACATAGCCGATCCGCAGACCGGCCAGTCCCCACGTCTTGGTGAGGCTGCGCAGCACCACCGTACGGCCGGGCAGCGTCCCGATCCGGGGGACCAGCGACTCGCTCTCGCCGGGCACCGCGTCCATGAACGCCTCGTCGACCACCAGCGTCCGCCCCGGCCGGGCCAGGCGGGCCAGTGCCTCCGCCGGGTGCAGTACCGAGGTCGGGTTGGTGGGGTTGCCGACCACCACGACGTCCGCCTCGGGCGGCACCGCGTCCGGATCGAGCCGGAACCCGTCCGCGGCGTCCAGCAGCACCCGCCGCACCGCGAGTCCGGCGTCACGCAGGGCCGCCTCCGGCTCGGTGAACTGCGGATGCACCACCACCGGCCGGCTGCCGCCCAGCGCGCGGGCCAGCAGGACGAACGCCTCGGCCGCGCCCGCCGTCAGCAGCACCGACTCCTCGGGCATGCCGTGGTGGCCGGCGACCGCCCTGCGGGCCCCCCGCCCGTCCGGGTAGGCGGCCAGCCCGCCCAGGGCCTCGGCGATCCGCTCCCGCAGCCAGTCGGGGGGAGTGCCGGTCCGGACGTTCACCGCCAGGTCGGTCAGCCCGGCACCCGCGTCGCGCAGCTCGGCGTCGCCGTGGTGGCGGAGGTCCGGCTCGTCCCCGATCGGGCCGGGGCGGTCGGGCTGGGGCACGGCGCTGCGGCCGGTGGCGGGGGTGGCGGTCACCGCTTCTCCTCGTGGTCCTGAGCCGGCGCCGACGGGTGCGCCGCCGGCCCGGGCCGGTAGGCCACCGCGCAGGTGGCTCCCGGCAGCCGTCCCACCGGGGCCGACTTCACCTTGCCCACCAGCAGCCGCGCCCCGGGGCCCGCGCTGCACAGCGCCGCCGCCTCGGCGACGCTCGGCGTACCGACCGAGCGCAGCGAGCGGCTGGACGGTTCGGCGACCGGCACCGCCGCCAGCACCGCCGCCGGATGGGCCCGCAGCGGCACGCCCAGCCAGGCGGCGGCGGCCAGCAGGCCGGGCTCGGCGGCCTTGACGTCCACGGTGGCCAGCTCGGCGACCGCGGCCGGGTCCAGTCCGTGCGCCGCCAGCACCTCACGCAGCAGGGTGACGACCTCCTCGGCCGGCACGTCCCGACAGCCCCCGACCCCGACCGCCAGCACTCCCGGCGCCGAGGCCCGTCCCCCGGTCACGAACGGCAGCCGTGCACGAAGCGGGCGGCCAGCGACGGCTCCGCCGCCCAGTGCACGTGCAGGTAGGACGCGTGCACCCGGTCGGTGGTGAAGCCCTCCGTGCGGCGTTCGGGGCGCACCAGGCCCCACGCGGGGCGGTCCCCGGCCCCGGGGTCGGTGGCGGTCCGGTGGAACTCGTGGCCGCGCACCCTGGTGCCGGCCGCCGCCAGCGGGCTGTCGGACAGCGCCACCGCCTCCCGGTAGCCCAGGGTGAGCTTGTCCGTCATGCGGGCGGAGGCGTCGAGGAGTCCGCACATCGGCTTGCCGTCGAGTTCCCGCGCCAGATAGAGCAGTCCCGCGCACTCGGCGGCGACCGGTCCGGTGAACGCGGCGACCGCCCGGCGCAGCGGCTCGTTGGCGGACAGCTCCGCCGCGTACACCTCGGGAAAGCCGCCGCCGACGACCACACCCCGGGTGCCGTCCGGGAGCTGCTCGTCGCGCAGCGGGTCGAAGGGCACCACGTCCGCGCCCGCCGCGGCCAGCAGCTCGGCGTGCTCGGCGTAGGAGAAGGTGAACGCCGGCCCGCCGGCCACCGCCACCACCGGCCGCCGCCCGGCCTGCGCGCCGCCCGCCGCCGCGGGCTCCCCGGCCCCGGTGGCGGCCGGAACCGGGGAGGCCGCGGCACGCAGCGCTTCCTCGGGGTCCCACGGCTGCTCCGGCAGCGGCGGCGCGGACCGCGCCACCTCCAGCAGCGCCGGCAGGTCCACCCCGGCCCGGACCTGCGCGGCCAGGGCCGCGACCGCGTCGACGGCCTCGCCGTGCCGCTCGGCGGCCGGCACCAGCCCCAGGTGGCGGGAGGGCGTGCGCACCTGCCGGTCGCGCCGCAGCACTCCCAGCACCGGCACGCCCGACGCGTCGAGGGCCTCCCGCAGCAGCAGCTCGTGCCGGTCGGACCCCACCTTGTTGAGGATCACCCCGGCCAGCCGCACGCCCGGGTCCCAGGACGCGAAGCCGTGCACCAGCGCCGCGACCGAACGGGACTGCGAGGAGGCGTCGACCACCAGCACCACCGGTGCCCGCAGCAGCTTCGCCACCTGCGCGGTCGAGCCCAGCTCGCCCTGCCCGGCGGCCCCGTCGTACAGACCCATCACCCCCTCGACCACCGCGAGGTCCGCGCCCGCCGCACCGTGCAGGAACAGCGGCGCGACCAGCTCGGGGCCGCACAGGTAGGCGTCGAGGTTGCGCCCCCTGCGCCCGGCGGCCAGCGAGTGGTAGCCGGGGTCGATGTAGTCGGGCCCCACCTTGTGGGGCGAGACGGTCATCCCCGACGCGGCGAACGCCGCCAGCAGCCCGGTGGCCACGGTGGTCTTGCCGCTGCCAGAGGAGGGAGCCGCGACGACCAGCCGGGGGACGCTCACCATTCGATGCCCCGCTGGCCCTTCTGGCCGGCGTCCATCGGGTGCTTCACCTTGCCCATCTCGGTCACCAGGTCGGCCGCGTCCAGCAGCGGCTGCGGCGCGTTGCGGCCGGTGACCACGACGTGCTGCTGCCCGGGGCGGTCCCGCAGAACCGCGACGACCTCCTCCGGGTCCACCCAGCCCCAGTGCATCGGGTAGGCGAACTCGTCGAGCACGTAGAGCCGGTACGTCTCGGCGGCCAGGTCGCGCTTGACCTGCTCCCAGCCCTCACGGGCGGCGTCCTCACTGGAGGAGATGTCGCGCTGGACCCAGGACCAGCCCTCGCCCATCTTGTGCCACGCGACCGTCCCGCCCTCGCCGGAGTCACCGAGCACCCGCAGTGCGCGCTCCTCGCCGACCTTCCACTTCGCCGACTTCACGAACTGGAACACCCCGACCGGCCAGCCCTGGTTCCAGGCCCGCAGCGCCAGTCCGAACGCGGCCGTCGACTTCCCCTTGCCGGTACCGGTGTGCACCATCAGCAGTGGCCGGTTGCGGCGCTGCCGGGTGGTCAGACCATCCTCCGGCACCACGCTCGGCTGTCCCTTGGGCATCAGGCGGCTCCCTTCGTCACGTCCTTGACCAGCGCGGACATGGTGTCCGCACGAAGTTCCTCCAGCGTCACCGCGAGCCCGCCCAGCTCGCGGGCGAGCACACCCGCAAGTCCTAGCCGCACATGGCCCGACTCGCAGTCGACAACCACCGAGGCGGTGCCCTCGGCCGCTAGCAGCCGCGCCGCCCGCCGGGCGCGCTCCAGCGGCTCCGGCCCGCCCGTCGCCCGACCGTCCGTCACGGCGACCAGCAGCGGACGCCGGGACGGGTCGCGCATCCGCTCGATCCGCAGCACCTCGCGGGCCCGCAGCAAGCCGCCGGCCAGCGGGGTCCGGCCGCCCGTCGGCAGCGACTCCATCCGGGCCGCCGCCGCGTCCACCGACGAGGTCGGCGGCAGCACCAGCTCCGCGTCCGAGCCCCGGAACGTCACCAACCCCACCTTGTCCCGCCGCTGGTAGGCGTCGAGCAGCAGCGACAGCACCGCGCCCTTCACCGCTCCCATGCGCTGCCGGGCCGCCATGGAACCGGAGGCGTCCACCACGAACAGCACCAGGTTGCTCTCCCGGCCCTCGCGCACCGACTCCCGCAGGTCGTCCCGCCGCACCACCAGTCCCGGCCCCGACCGGCCCCGGCCGTGCTGGTGCGGCGCGGCGGCCTGCACGGTCGCCGCCAGGTGCAGGCGGGTGAGGCTGCCGCGGGGGCGGCGGGAGCCGGTCGTGCGGCCGTGCGCGGTGCGCGCCCGGGAGCGCCGGCCCGCGGAACCCTCGCCCAGACCGGGCACGGACAGGTTGCGGGTACGGAACGGCTCACCCGCCGCGGCGGGCTGCCCGTCTCCCGGGCGTCCGCCGCCGGTGCCGCCCGGCTCCTGCTGCGGCCCGTCCCCCTCCTGCCGGGGCCCGTCCGGCGCCTCGGACCCGTCGGGCGCCGGTGACTCGACCGGCTCGGGCGGCTCGGGCGGCTCGGGCGGCTGGGAGGTGGTGCCGTCGGCCGGTGCCTGCTCCTCGGACGTCACGCCGTCCTGCGGGCCCTCCGGCCCTTCCGGGCCACCGTCACCGTCCTGCGGGGGCCGCCCACCGCCGTCGGGGCCGTCGGGGTCCGGGTCGTCGTCGCCGCGGTGCTGCTCCAGCGTCTCGTCCAGCTTGTCCTCGTCGAGGCCGGGCGCGTCGAAGGGGTTGCGGCGCCTGCGGTGCGGCAGCGCCAGCAGAGCCGCCTGCCGGACGTCCTCGGCGCGCACGTCCGAGCGGCCCGCCCAGGCCGCCAGCGCGGTGGCGGTGCGGGCCATCACGATGTCCGCGCGCATGCCGTCCACCTCGAACGCGGCGCAGGTGGCCGCGATCTGCCGCAGCGCGGTGTCGCCCAGCACCACCTTCGGCAGCAGCTCGCGCGCGGCCGCGATCGCCTCCCGCAGCGCCCGCTCCTGCTCCATCCAGCGGGCGGTGAACGCGGCCGGGTCGTCGTCGTGCGCGAGGCGGCGGCGCACGACCTCCACCCGCTCGTCGGTCTCCCGGGACGCGGCGACCTCCACCGTCAGGCCGAAGCGGTCAAGCAGCTGCGGACGCAGCTCGCCCTCCTCCGGGTTCATGGTGCCCACCAGCAGGAACCGCGAGGCGTGCCGTACCGACACGCCCTCCCGCTCCACGTAGGAGGCGCCCATCGCGGCGGCGTCCAGCAGCAGGTCCACCAGGTGGTCGTGCAGCAGGTTGACCTCGTCGACGTAGAGCACACCGCGGTGCGCCTCGGCCAGCAGGCCGGGCTCGAACGCCTTGACGCCCTCCGACAGGGCCCGCTCGATGTCGAGCGCGCCCACCAGTCGGTCCTCGGACGCGCCGACCGGCAGCTCCACCATGCGCGTCGGCCGGTGCGCGGCGTCCGCCGCCGCGTGCGGACCGTCCGGGCAACCCGGGTCGGGCGCCGCGGGGTCGCAGGCGAAGCGGCAGCCGGGCACCACCGCGACTCGCGGGAGCAGCGCGGCCAGCGCCCGCACCGCGGTGCTCTTCGCGGTGCCCTTCTCGCCGCGGACGAGCACCCCGCCGATGGCCGGGCTGACCGCGTTGAGCAGCAGACCCAGCCGCAGGTCGTCCATTCCGACGATCGCGGTGAACGGGTACGGGGTGCTCATGAGGTGATCACTCCTTCATCGGTGGCCCGGCCGGACGGCACGGACGCTGCGGGACGGGACGACCGGGCGGCCCGGCGGGAGATGCGAGGGGTCATGCCGGCGCCCCGGGTGCCAGGAACGGCAGCCCGGCGGGCGCGCCCTTCTCGACGAGCCGCCACAGGGCGTCGGTGTCGGCGTGCTCCTCGACCAGGTCCCCGAGCCGGTCGAGCTGCTCCTCGCGGAGCGCGGCGAAGCAGGTGCCCGGCGCGGGCACGAACGCGCGTCCGCTGATCGAGGCGACCTCCCGCAGCAGCGCGCGGCGGAAGTCGTCGCTCTCCAACGAGCCGTGCCAGTGGGTGCCCCACACCGCTCCCGAGCGGCAGCCGTCCAGGAACGGCTCACCGCCGGTGACCTCGGCGACCCCGTGGTGGATCTCGTAGCCCTCCACCCGGGCTCCCAGCGCCTCGCCGACCGGCCGGGCGAGGGTCTTCTCCACCGCGAACCGAACCCGCACCGGCAGCAGGCCCAGCCCGTCGACGACTCCGGCCCGGGACTCCACGTCGTCCTCGATGCGCTCCCCGAGCACCTGGAAGCCGCCGCAGACGCCCAGCACCGGACGCCCCTCCGCGGCGCGTCGGCGCAGCGCGGTGGCCAGCCCCCGCTCGTGCAGCCAGCGCAGCGCGCCGACCGTGCCGCGGGTGCCCGGCACGACGACCAGGTCGGCGTCGGCCATCTCCTCCGGGCGGTCGCAGAAGCGCACCACCACGCCGGGCTCGGCGGCCAGCGCGTCCACGTCGGTGAAGTTCGACATGAGCGGCACGGCCAGCACGCCGACCCGCAGCACGTCCCGGCCGTGCGGCGGCGCGGTGCTGGACTCGCGCACGGTGCCGCGCAGCGAGACCCGCAGGCCGTCCTCCTCGTCGATGCCCAGCCCGTGCCGGAACGGCAGCACACCGACCGTGGGCCGCCCGGTGACCTGCCGCAGCATGTCGAGGCCCGGCTCCAGCAGGCCGACGTCGCCGCGGAACTTGTTGATCAGGTATCCGCTGACCAGCTGCTGGTCCTCGGCGGACAGCAGCGCGGTGGTGCCGAAGAAGGAAGCGAACACGCCGCCGCGGTCGATGTCGCCGACGACGACCACCGGCAGGTTCGCCGCCCTGGCCAGGCCCATGTTGACGATGTCGCCCCGGCGGAGGTTGATCTCGGCGGGGCTGCCCGCGCCCTCGCAGATCACCGCGTCGTGACTGCGGCGCAGCTCGGCCAGGCAGTCGGTCACCGTGCCGAGCAGCTGCTCGCGCCGGCCCCCGTGGTAGCCGCGGGCGCTCAGCTCGCCGACGGGCCTGCCCAGCACCACCACCTGGCTGGTGCGGTCGCCGCCGGGCTTCAGCAGCACCGGGTTCATCAGCGCGGACGGCTCCACCCTTGCGGCTGCCGCCTGCATGGCCTGCGCCCGGCCGATCTCGGCGCCCTGCCGGGTGACGAAGGAGTTGAGCGACATGTTCTGCGCCTTGAAGGGCGCCACCTTCACACCCTGCCGGGCCAGCCACCGGCAGATGCCCGCGGTGACGACGCTCTTGCCCGCGTCGGAGGTGGTTCCGGCGACCAGCAGTCCGCCGCCGAGCGGCCGCCCACCGCCGGGGCCGGTCCCGTCAGGGGTGCCCGTGCCGATGTGCTCAGCGGATGCCATGCCGCCTCCCGGCGCTGCGGGCCGCGCCGGCGGCCAGGGCGACGGTCAGCGCCAGCGCGCCCACCTTGCGGGACAGTCGGACCGCTGCCTCGATGTCGGCCGGCGTCGCCGTCCGGCCGTCGGCGTGCAGCACGGGACGGTGCTCGACGCGGCCCCGGTAGGACAGCGTGCCGCCCAGCCGTACGCCGAGCGCTCCGGCGAACGCCGCCTCGACCGGGCCGGCGTTGGGGCTGGGATGGCGGTGCGCGTCCTGCTGCCACACTCGGGCGGCGGTGCGCGGGTCCGGTCCGGCGAGCACCGCGAGCAGCGCCGTCAGCCGGGCCCCGGGCCAGCCCAGCACGTCGTCCAGCCGCGCGGCGGACCAGCCGAACCGGCGGTGCCGCGCCGACTTGTGACCGACCATCGCGTCCAGCGTGTTCACCGCGCGGAACGCGGCCATGCCGGGCACGCCGCCGAGTGCCGCCCAGACCAGGGCGCCGACCACCGCGTCGGAGGTGTTCTCGGCGACGGACTCCACCACGGCCCGGGCGATGCCGTCGGCGTCCAGGGACTGCGGGTCACGGCCGCACAGGTGCGGCAGGCGGCGGCGGGCCGCCTCGACGTCGCCCGCCTCCAGCGCGGCACCGATCAGGCGGGCCTCGCGGGCCAGGGACGTGCCGCCCAGCACGGTCCAGGTGGTGGCGGCGGTGAGGGCCACGTCAGCGCCGCCCGGCCGCCGCCGGGCCGCGGTACGGCTCAGCGCGGCGGCGCCCAGCGCGGCGCCGCCGGCGCACACCGCGGTGTGCACGGCTCCGGCTGCCCGGTCGTCGCGCCACAGCACACGTTCCGCGGCGGCGGCGGCCCGGCCGAAGGCGGCGACGGGGTGGCCGCGGCGGGGGTCACCGGCGATCAGGTCGAAGAGGTAGCCGAGGAAGGCCCCGGCGGGGGAGAAGCCCATGGCGTCGTCAGCCCGCCGCCACGCTCCGGAAGGCGGGCGGCCGTGGTGCTCCGGCCACCCCCGGGCCGGCGGGCCGCCGGGCGCGTGGATGCGGGAACGACGCGACGGGCGGATGGGGGAACGCCCCGGCGGTCGGATGCGGGGACGGCAGGGCGGTGCCGGGCATGGCGGTGTGTCCTCACTCAGGGTCCGCGCCCTGGCTCGACGTGACCGGCGGTGAGAGTCTCCTGGCTCCCGGATCCGCACGTCCCCCGGCCTTCCAGCCCGCTGACGGGCCGTGACGCACGGTGGGGGAGCGCTCCCCGGTGACAGTGGCGGGACCGCGCCGGATTCGCACCGGCTTCCTCTCCTGCCGCCGTATGGCAACCGGCAGTCCACCACGCCCGGCAGAAGCCGTCAACTCCCGCTTGACCTGCGGGGCTGGAGTGTGAGCGGGCACACCGAGGGGGCACGGAGAACGCGCTCCGTGCCCCCTCGCGGCGGCCCGGTCAGGCCGCGATGATCCAGATGCCGTAGGCGACCGCCAGCGCGCAGATGCCGTAGCTGACGAAGGCGCCGACCCTGCCCAGCACGGTCGGGTTGCCGTCCGCGCCGCGCGCCGAGGAGCCGACGATGCCGAGGGTGAAGACCCCGACGAGCGCCAGGGTGGCCACCAGGCTCACGCCGAAGACCTGGCCGAGTGCGGCCCAGTCGATGTTCATCGTGCCTGTTCCTTCCGGTTACGGGGCGGTCGTGGCGGCGGGCCGGGCGGTCTGCTCCGGCGGGGCGTCCGCACCACCGGGGGCGTGCGCGGCGTCACCGTCGGGCGTTCCGGTCTGCTGCGCGTCGGCCTGCTGCGCGTCGGCCTGGGTGGGCACGGCCGGCACCACGACCGGCGGCGGTGCGACGGCCTGCACGGCGTCGGTGACCGGGCCGGGCTGCGCGTCGCCGACCGGCTCCGTCTCGTTGACGTTGGTGTGGTCGACGACCTCGCGGCGGGAGGCGATCCAGATCGCCGCGCACGCGACGACCGCCAGCACACCGACCGCGGTGACGCCCCAGTCGCCCTGCTCGGCCAGGAGCGCGGCGAGCGCCGCGACGACACCGGCTGCCGGCAGCGTCAGGCCCCAGGCGGCGAACATCCGGTTCGCCGTGCTCCAGCGCACCACGCCGCCCTTGCGGCCGAGGCCGGAGCCCATCACCGAACCCGAGCAGACCTGTGTGGTGGACAGCGCGAAGCCCAGGTGCGACGAGGCAAGGATGGTCACGGCCGAGCTGGTCTGCGCGGCGAAGCCCTGCGGCGGCTGGATGTCGGTGAGGCCGCGGCCCATGGTGCGGATGATGCGCCAGCCGCCGAGGTAGGTGCCCAGCGCGATGGCGATGCCGGCGGAGGCGATCACCCACATCGGCGGGTCGGCGTCCGCGCCGAGCACACCACCGGAGATCAGGGCGAGGGTCATCACACCCATGGTCTTCTGCGCGTCGTTGGTGCCGTGTGCGAGGGAGACCAGCGCGGCCGAGGTGATCTGACCCGCCCGGTAGCCCTTGGCGCTGCGCTCGTGGTCCGCCCTGCGCGCCGCGCGGTAGGTGAGCCGGGTGGCGAGCATCGCGGCGAGGCCGGCCACGACCGGGGCGATGAACGCCGGGATGAGGACCTTGGTGAACACCGCGTCCAGGTGGACCGCGCCGACGCCGACGGAGGCGATGGTGGCGCCCATCAGGCCGCCGAAGAGGGCCATCGACGAGCTGGACGGCAGGCCCGCCAGCCAGGTGAGGAGGTTCCACAGGATCGCGCCGACCAGACCCGCGAAGATCACTTCGGGCCGGATGCCGGCGGTCTCGTCGATGATCCCCTTGGAGATGGTGGAGGCCACCTCCACCGAGAGGAACGCGCCGACGAGGTTCAGCACGGCGGACATCGCCACCGCCGCCTTGGGCTTCATGGCCCCGGTGGAGATGGTGGTGGCCATGGCGTTGGCCGTGTCGTGGAACCCGTTGGTGAAGTCGAACACCAAGGCCGTGACGATCACGATCCCGATGAGAAGCGAGATGTGTTCCATTCACCCGGCAATCAGATTCGGCGGCTAGAGGCCCGGCGAACGTAGGGACGGTGAGTGAACGGAAAGTGAACTGGGGAGGGCGTCGCGGTGTCTCTCCCGGGGGCCCGTGACGGCCGGTGACCCGGCGCCGCCCAGGCCGGTCACTGCCGCGCCCCAAGGCCCGGGACGGGCCGGGGAGATGTGCGTCACGCTGCGCCGCTAGAGTTCCCGCCCAGGAGGTGGGGCGGGTGCGGCCACACGGTCAGGACTGGCAGGACGCCTGGTCGAGCGTAGTGCGGACGGCCCGGCGAACAGTCGCCGACGGGCTCGTCGTGGGCACCTCGGGCAACGTGTCCCTGCGCGTCGGCCAGGACACCGTGCTCGTCACCCCCACGGGAGTCCCCTACGCGGAGCTGGGTGGTGACGACCTGTGCGCGGTCACACTCGACGGCCGCCAGATCGCCGGCGACCTCACCCCCACGAGTGAACTGCCCCTGCACCTGGCGGTGTACCGGCACACCGACGCGGCGGCCGTCGTGCACACGCACGCCGTGCACGCCACCGCCGTCTCCACCCTCGTCGACGAGGTCCCGGCCGTGCACTACATCGCCGGTGCGCTCGGCGGCCCGGTCCGCGTCGCTCCCTACGCCCCCTACGGCAGTCACGAACTCGCCGCGCACGCGCTCGCCGCGCTGCGCGACCGCAGCGGCTGCCTGCTGCGCAACCACGGCACCCTCACCCATGGCGCCGACCTCGCCCAGGCCCTGGACAGGACCGCCCAACTGGAGTGGCTGTGCCGGGTGTGGCTGGCCGCGTCCTCGGTGCCCGGCCGCACGCCAGCGCTGCTGCCGCCCGGCGAGGTGGAGCGCACCGCCGTCCGGATGCGCCACTACGGCCAGCCGCCCGACGGCTGACCGGCGCGGAAGCCGCCCGGCGGGCGGTCGCCCACTGGCCGGTTGCCGCCGCGGCCAGGACACTGGACGCGATGCGCCCCCGTACCGCGGCTGCCGTGGCCGCCTCCACCGTCCTGGGTACCGGAGCGGCCGCCGTCGCGGTCGGCCGGTACGCCGCCGGCGGCGCCCTGCGGCCGCGCCGCCGCCCCGCGCCGCCCGGCTTCCCCGCCGAGGCGCTGACCGTGCACACCCGCGGCCCGGACCGCGTCAGCCTCACCCGCACCCTCGACTCGGGGACGCCCGGGGTGTACGGGCTCACCGGCTCCGGCTGCCACGCCGCGATCGGGCCCCTCCTGGACGTGCCGGACGCGTCCCCGGACACGGTGGTGCGCGCACTGCTCTCCGTGAGCGGGGGCGACCTGCGGCCCGGCACCCGGGTGCACCTGACGTCGCAGCTCCACCGGGGCGGGCCCCGCGACGCGCTCGGGCTGGCCGCCGCGGACGTACGCGTACCGGCACCGGCCGGGGCGCTGCCCGCCTGGTGGGTGCCCGGAGCCCGCACCACCTGGGTGATCGCCGTGCACGGGCCCGGCACCGACCGGGACCTCGCGCTCAACCTGCTGCCCTTGCTCTCCGGGCTGGGCCTGCCAGTGCTCGGACTCGGCCTGCGCGGCGACCCGGACGCCCCTGCCGCACCCGGCGGAGTCGCGCACCTCGGCCTCACCGAGTGGCTGGATGTGGACGCCGCCCTGCACTACGCCGTGCGTGAAGGTGCCGCCCGAATCGTCCTGGCCGGCTGGTCCACCGGCGCCTCGGCGGCCCTGTTCACCGCCGCCCGCTCCGTGTTGCGCGACCGGGTGGGCGCGCTGGTGCTCGACTCGCCCGTCCTGGACTGGCGCGGCACCGTGCGGGCGCTCGCCGCCCGGCGGGCGCCGCGCGTCCCGGCGGCGCTGGCGCTGCGCGCCGCCCTGGGCCGGGCCGAGCTGGACGCCGACCGGCTCGACGAGTTGGCCGACCCCCACCGGCCGACCGTGCCAGCGTTGCTCCTGCACGGTACCGAGGACCCCGTCGCGTCCCACGCCGCCTCGCGGGCCTTCGTCGAGGCGCGACCTGACCTGATGCAGTTGCACTCCTTCAGGGAAGCCCGGCACGCCGCCGCGTGGAACGCCGATCCGGCCCGGTGCGAGGCGATTCTGCAGCGCTTCCTCACGCCCCACTTGTGAGCTTTTGCCCGCCGCCCACGTACCTGCCTGCCCCCTGGGGCAGCACACCGTCAGATGGCCGGGAACAGCGGCCGTTTGAGGTTTGGGGGACTTACCAGGAAGACTGCGGGGGTGACGTCCCGTACCCCGCGAGACACCCGACTCAGCGTCGTCCCCCGCCAGGCGGTGGCGAGCGTGCGACGCTCGGCGACGGCCCGGCGAAACCGGCCCGCGCCCCGGCCCCCGGCCTCCCTCGCCCCCCGGGAGCAGCTCGCCGACCAGGCGCGGGCCGCACTCGGCGACGCCGTCCGGCTCGCCCGCCGGGTCGGCGAGTCCGCGACCCCGCCCACCGCCGACCCCGAGCGCGCAGCCGCAGAGCTGCGCCTCCCCGCCGACCAGATCCGAGTGCACTGGGACCGGGCCCTGCTTGCGGGCCTGGTGGAACTGCACCAGGGGGTCGCCCGGCCGGGCTGGCGCCTGCGGGCCTGGGACCGCGACGACTCCGCCGTGCTGCGCGGCTGGGTGGCGCTGTTCGACGGCTGGTCGTTGGCCAACCCCGGCCCGGACGCCAACGATCCGGCGCTTGTCGGTGAAGTGGTCGTGGCGGCACCGCAACTGCTGTCGGTGATGCATCTCTCCTCCGGGCCGGTCACCGAGCCGGCCCTGCTGGAACTGCTCGCCCAGCGCATCGTCGAGCTGCGCACCGAACGCTCCTCCCGTGCCCAGCCCACCACCGGCGACCTGCCCTCCACCCCGGAGCTGGCCGAACTCCTCGACTGGGCGCTGGACGGACTGGCCGCGGTGGGCGCGCTCACCCGCTGCCAGGAATCCGACGGCGGCGGCCAGGCCGTGCTCACCCCGCTGGGCAACTGGGCGGTGTGGGTCCGGCTGGAGCAGATCTGCGTGGCCGCGCTCAGCCCGGCCGGAAACATCGAGCAGCCCGCGGCGGACATGCTGCGCGGCTGTGTCCGGCTCTCGCCGGGCCCGGCCCGCGACGAGTACCGGGCCTGGCTCGCCGCCCGCCCCACCGGCCCGGCCGTCACCGAACTGCTGGAGGCCGCCCGCGGGGAGGACGCGCTCATTCGCGCGCTCGCCTTCGAGGCGCTGCGGCTGGTCGGCGCGCCGGCGGAGAGCGCTGTGCGCGCCGCGTGCCAGGAGTCGGCACTGCGCCCCTACGCACTGCTGTGGCTGGCCGAGCACGAGGGCGCCGACCCGGAGGAGCTCGCCGGGGGAGCGGGCGGGGTGCTCACCCGCGAGGAGGCCACCTGGCTGTGGATCGACACCGCAGCCGCGGTCGCCGACCACGGCGAGTCGCAGCTGCTTGTCGACCACCTGGAGTCGGCGGCGCAGAACTCGGTGCCCAGGCTGCTGGAGGAGGTGCGCGCCACCGGTCATCCGAGGACCGTGCAGGTGCTCGTGGCGCTGGCAGCAGCCCACCCGGACCCCGCGCTGGCCAAGGCCGTCCGGCGGGCGGCGTTCCAGGTGCACACCGGGGACGGCTGAGCCCGCGGCGGGGTCGTCGCGAGGCGGGACCGCCCGCCCCGTGACGGCCGCCCGCCGCTCCCGCCCCCCGCCGCTCCCGCCCCCCCGCCCGCCGCTCAGGCGGAACCGGCGGCGGGCAGGTACGTGCCGAAGGACCAGACGTTGCCCCCGACGTCCCGGGCGAGGTAGTCCCGGGAGCCGTAGTCCCGGTCGGTGGGCGGCTCCAGGATCTCCGCACCCTGCTCGGCGGCCCTGCGGTGGTGGGCGTCCACGTCCGGTACACCGCCCACGTACACCGAACTCGGCCCGCTGCCCCGCATCGCCTCGGCGAACGCCCCGGTGCCACCGGCGGAGCCGAGCATGACCACCCCGCCGCCCTGGGACAACTCCGCGTGCATGATGCTGCCGTCGTCCTCGCGGTAGACGGCGTCGGTCGAGAAGCCGAAGGCCTCGGTGAGCTGCTTCAGGGCCGCGTCGGCGTCCTCGTACAGCAGCGTGGGACAGATCGCGGGCGGCCCCGGGGTTCCAGCGGCGGACGGAGCGTTGGTGGTCATGGCACTCTCCTGGCATCTCTTGGAACACGCGGAAAACACACGGAAACACACGGAAACACGCCGAAACGCGCGGAAACACCCGCACACACGGGAAGCACGGACCGGAGGGTCGGCACGCCCGCTGCAAGCTGGCCCTTCCGAGTCTGGCAGCGGGGTCTGACAACCGCTCGCCGTCGGGCCCGCGCGGCCGGGCCGCCTCCGGGTCCGCCGTCCCGCCGGCCCGGAATACCGGGCGCGATACGCCGTTAGACTGAGAGGTATGGCAACTCCTCTCACTCATTAGCTGACGACGAACGTCCACCGGCCGCGGCCCCGCGAGTCCGGCCCAGCGGCGTGCCCGCCCCCTGTCCCGTACGTTCGTCCTGCCAGGAGTTCTCCGTGATCACCGTCTCCGGACTGGAGCTGCGCGCCGGCGCCCGGGTCCTCATCGAGGCCGCCAGTTTCCGTATCGCCCGCGGCGACCGCATCGGCCTGGTCGGCCGCAACGGCGCCGGCAAGACCACCCTCACCAAGTGCCTCGCCGGTGAGGGCGTGCCGGCGGCCGGCACGATCACCCGCAGTGGCGAGGTCGGCTACCTGCCGCAGGACCCGCGCACCGGCGACCTGGACGTGCTGGCCAGCGACCGCATCCTCTCCGCCCGCGGCCTGGACACCGTGATCCGCAAGATGCGGGAGAACGAGCAGCGGATGTCCAACGGGCAGGGCGCCACCCGCGAACGCGCGATGCGCAAGTACGAGCGCCTGGAGACGGAGTTCCTCACCAAGGGCGGGTACGCCGCCGAGGCGGAGGCCGCGACCATCGCCGCCAGCCTCGGACTACCCGACCGGGTGCTCGCCCAGCCGCTGCACACCCTCTCCGGCGGCCAGCGGCGCCGCGTGGAGCTGGCCCGCATCCTCTTCTCCGACGCCGACACGCTGCTGCTGGACGAGCCGACGAACCACCTCGATGCGGACTCCGTCGTGTGGCTGCGCGACTTCCTGAAGACCTACCGCGGCGGGCTCGTGGTGATCTCGCACGACATCAACCTGGTCGAGACGGTCGTCAACAAGGTCTTCTACCTGGACGCCAACCGGTCGCAGATCGACCAGTACAACATGGGCTGGAAGCAGTACCTGACCCAGCGCGAGGCCGACGAGAAGCGGCGCAAGCGGGAGCGGGCGAACGCGGAGAAGAAGGCCGCGACGCTCAACGCGCAGGCCGACAAGATGCGGGCGAAGGCGACGAAGGCGGTGGCCGCGCAGAACATGGCCCGCCGGGCCGAGAAGCTGCTCGCCGGACTGGACGAGCAGCGCCGCGGCGACAAGGTCGCCAAGCTCCGCTTCCCGGACCCGTCGCCGTGCGGGCGGACCCCGCTGACCGCGGAGGGCCTGTCCAAGTCCTACGGCTCGCTGGAGATCTTCACCGACGTGGACCTGGCGATCGACCGCGGCTCGCGCGTGGTCATCCTCGGCCTCAACGGCGCCGGCAAGACGACGCTGCTGCGCCTGCTCGCCGGAGTGGAGCAGCCCGACACCGGTGAGGTCCGGCACGGCCACGGCCTCAAGCTGGGCTACTACGCGCAGGAGCACGAGACGCTCGACCCGGACCGGACGGTGCTGGAGAACATGCGGTCCTCCGCGCCGGACATGGACCTGGTCGAGGTCCGCAAGGTGCTCGGCTCGTTCCTGTTCTCCGGTGACGACGTCGACAAGCCCGCCGGGGTGCTCTCCGGGGGGGAGAAGACCCGGCTGGCCCTGGCCACGCTGGTGGTCTCGTCCGCGAACGTGCTGCTGCTGGACGAGCCGACGAACAACCTCGACCCGGCAAGCCGCGAGGAGATCCTCGGTGCGCTGCGGACCTTCTCCGGGGCCGTCGTGCTCGTCACCCACGACGAGGGTGCCGCGGACGCGCTGCAGCCGGAGCGCATCATCCTGCTGCCCGACGGCGTCGAGGACCTGTGGGGTCGCGACTACGCCGACCTGGTCGCCCTGGCCTGACGCCCCCGCACCGGCGCGGCGGCGGCTCCGGTCCGGCGCGCGGCCCGGGCCCTGCCCGCCCGCGGTCGGGCCCGGCCGGGACGATCTTCCGCTGAAGCATTCGCTCGACGGGTGATCCTTCATCTGAGTGAGGGCGGCTCGTACCCGGTTGTCGCCGCACGCGGGGGAGCGGGCGCGGGCGCCCGCCCGCGCCGGCGTGCGGTGTGACCTGCCGCACACCCGATCTGACCTCGGATTTCTTCCCGTCGCCCGCGGCCGGAACCCGCCGCTGCACCGCCTGGGCCGGCCTCGCCGCCCACTTCTGGGGACCCGCTGACGGCCAAGGTTGTCGATGAGACCTTGCCGAATGGGTGGCCAGATGCGGGGGAAGGGGTGATCATGAGAGTCCAGAGCGCACTTCCCACGAGGAGGCACGGGTGGCCGAAACTCTGAAGAAGGGCAGCCGGGTAACCGGCGCTGCGCGCGACAAGCTCGCGGCTGACCTCAAGAAGAAGTACGACTCCGGTGCGAGCATCCGGGCGCTGGCCGAGGAAACCGGCCGCTCCTACGGATTCGTGCACCGGATGCTCAGCGAAGCCGGCGTGACCCTGCGCGGTCGCGGCGGTGCGACGCGGGGCCGCAAGGCCGCCTCGTCCTGACGCGGCCACCGGCTCCCGGTGCGGTGTCCACCCGGTCGATCCCCGGACCGGCCGGGTGGTTACTCTGCGGTAAACCAACCGCGGTACACCCACCGGAGGTCCCAGTGACCCTGCTCGACAAGGACGGTGTGCAACTCGCCGTCGACGGCGCCGTGGCCACGGTCACGCTCACCGAACCCGCCAGGCGCAACGCCCAGTCGCCCGCCATGTGGCGGGCGTTGACCGAGGCCGGTCGCATACTGCCGGGCGACGTGCGGGTGGTCGTGCTGCGCGGCGAGGGAGTCTCGTTCTCCGCCGGACTCGACCGTCAGGCCTTCACTCCCGAGGGCTTCGACGGCGAGCCGTCGTTCGTCGACCTCGCACGCGGCTCGGACGCGGACCTGGACGCCACGATCGCCGGCTACCAGGAGGCGTTCACCTGGTGGCGGCGCAACGACCTCGTCACCATCGCGGCCGTCCAGGGGCACGCCATCGGCGCCGGCTTCCAGCTGGCCCTCGCCTGCGACCTGCGGGTGTGCGCCGACGACGTGCAGTTCGCCATGCGCGAGACCAGCCTCGGCCTGGTGCCCGACCTCACCGGCACCCGTCCGCTGCTGGACCTGGTCGGATACGCCCGCGCGCTGGAGATCTGCGCGACCGGCCGCTTCGTGCGCGCCGAGGAGGCCGAGCGCATCGGCCTCGCCAACCTCGTGGTGCCGGCGGACCAGCTGTACGCCGCCGCCACCGACCTCGCCGCCGCCCTGCTCGCCGCCCCGCGCGACGCCGTCATCGAGACGAAGGCGCTGCTGCGCGGCGGCCGGTACCGCGACTACGAGGAGCAGCGCGTCGCCGAACGGGCCGCACAGGCACGCCGACTTCGTGACCTCGCAGGCGTCGCCGAGTGAGCGCCGCCGTCCGGCCGGCGAACCGGCCGGGCGGCGCACCCGCCGACCCCCGCAGGTCCGTGCAACTCCGGACGTGCGGGGGTCGGCGGCGGGCCCGGGCGTCGGCACCACGTCACCCGACCGCGCTGGGGGGAGTGCGGGCCGCCCGCCACACCCCTAACGTGAGCACGGTTGCATTTGCCCCGATCCACGAGATTTCTCCACCGTTGCCGACTGAAACACGGGTCGTGTGGAACCCGTCACGTGGAATCTGTTGCTGAATGGGAAAGGAGTGATGGCGATGTCCGAGGCGTCCGCCGGCACCGAGGAGCAGGCCCGAACCGAACGGTCCGAGCAGTCGTCAGGACCCCTGCGCCGCGGTGGAGGTGATCCGGGCTCACGCGGCCGCACCACCATCGCCGACGGGGTCGTCGTGAAGATCGCCGGCATGGCCGCCCGCGACGTGCTGGGTGTACACGCGATGGGCAGCGGCCTGTCCCGTACCTTCGGCGCGGTGGCCGACCGCGTTCCGGGTGGCACGAAGTCCGTCACGCGGGGCGTCAAGGCGGAGGTCGGCGAGGTGCAGACCGCGCTCGACCTGGAGATCGTCGTCGAGTACGGCGTCCCCATCGCCGACGTCGCGCACGCGGTCCGCGAGAACGTGATCAACTCGGTCGAGCGCATGACCGGACTTGAGGTCGTCGAGGTCAACATCGCCGTCGGGGACGTGAAACTGCCCGACGACGAGGAGGACGACGACGCCGAGGGCTCGGACAAGCCGCAACTGAAATGAGCGGTGAGGCCCGGCGAGGGCGGAAACTGAGGAGCGCACGATGAGTATGGCTGTCATCGGCTTGATCACCGGGATGGCGCTGGGCTTCGCCGGGTACTTCGGCGGCTTCGGTGCCTTCCTCCTGGTGGCCGCGCTGGGCGCGGTGGGATTCGTGGCGGGCCGGTTCGCCGACGGCGACCTGGAGCCGTCCTCGTTCTTCCGGCCCGGCCGCGGCGACGAACGGCGGCGGTGACCGGTGGCCTCGCAGATCCCCGCCGGGTACCGCGGGGCCACGCGGATCGCCGACCGGGTGGTGGCGAAGATCGCCGCCCAGGCGGCCCACGAGGCTCTGCGGTCCGGCCGCGCCGGCGACTCCGCGGCACACTCCCCGCACGCCACCGCCGACGTGCGGCGGCCGTCACCCTCCGACCCGGGCGCGCAGCCGCGCGCCCGGCTCCGGGTGGGCGTGGAGCTGGACTACCCCTGTGACATCACCGCCCGCTGCGACGCCGTTCGGGACCGGGTCGTCGACCGGGTGGAGTACCTGGCGGACATGCTCGTGCCGGAAGTGGTCGTGGAGGTCGAGCACCTCCACTCCCCGCACCTGCTCGGCGCCCGTCCGGGGAGGGTGCGGTGAGCCACGACACCGGCGCCCGCGCGCCCACCCTCGACACGCCCCGGCCGGACGGCGACAGCCCCGCGCCGACGGCACCGGCCGCCCGCACCGGACGCTTCTGGTCGGTGCGCCGCATCCCTGCCACCGTGGTCGCCGCCCTACTGGCGGCCGCGACCGGCCTGCTGCTGTACGACATCGTCGCCGTCCGCACCGGACGCCCGGCGATGGCGTGGCGCCGGTCCCTCGCGGAGGAGCTGTCCGTCCGCCGACTCGACGACCCGTGGGTGCTGGCGGGCGCGGCCGTCGCCGTCCTGCTGGGCGTCTGGCTGCTCACCCTGGCACTGACCCCCGGCCTGCGCCGGCTGCTGCCCATGCGGGGAGCGCCCGGGACCCGGGCCGCGCTGGACCGGGTGGCGGCGGCGCAGATCCTGCGGGACCGGGCGATGGACGTCTCCGGGGTGCAGGCGGCGCACGTCGTCGTGCGGCGGCGGCGCGTCCGGGTCGACGCGGTGTCGCACTTCAGAGAACTGGACGTGGTCCGCGGGGAACTGCGGACCGTACTGGACGACGCCGTGGGGGTGCTGGGCCTGGCCGCCGAACCCGCCCTGACCCTGCGCGTGCGGCGCCCGGCGAAACGGTGAGGGGGCCGCGGTGCTCAGAGTGATGAACCGGCTGCTGCTCGGCCTTGTGGGGCTGACGCTGCTCGGCACGGGCCTGGCGGCCCTGGCCGCCGCGGCCGACCTGCCGCGGCGCTGGGGCGTGACCCTGCCCTCGCGCTGGGCCTGGCAGGGCCCCGGCTCGGTGCTGCTGAGTGACGCCGACCGCACCCAGTGGCGGTTCGAGGACTGGTGGTGGCCCGTGCTGTTCGCGGTGCTCGGCCTGCTGCTGGGCGCCGCGCTGTGGTGGCTGCTCGCCCAGGCCCGTCGGCGCCGCATCAGCCAGCTGCCGGTCAACGGCGGCGCGGGCGTGGCACTGCTGCGGGCGAGCGCCCTGGAGGAGGTGACCGCGGCGGAGGCGGCGGCACTGCCCGGCGTCGCCGGGGCGCACACGGTACTCGCCGGCCGCCGCTCCGCTCCGCGGGCCCGGATGCGCCTGACGCTGGAGCCGGATGCCGAACCCGACGAGACCGTGCGCCGGGTGCACCAGGAGGTGCTGGAGAACGCCCGCGTCTCCGCGGGGCTGGCGGAACTGCCCGCCGAGGTGCGGCTGCGCAGCGTACGCCACCGTGCCGAGCGCGTGACCTGAGGTTGCGGGCGGCGCGCCACCCGGCCCCCTTCCGAGGCCGGGTGGCGCGCCGCCGCGTCCTCAGATTCGGTGCTGGGCACCGCCGTCCACCGGCAGCATGGTGCCGGTCAGGTAGGAGGCGGCGGGCGAGAGCAGGAACGCCGCAGCCCTGCCGAACTCCTCCGGGGTGCCGTAGCGCCGCAGCGGGATCAGTGCGGAGTTCCGGGCCCGGGAGGCGTCCGCGTCACCCGACAGCGCGTCCAGCTCCCGCAGCCGGTCGGTGTCGATCCGGGACGGGAGCAGCCCCACGACCCGGACGCCGCGCGGTCCCAGCTCGTTGGCCAGGGACTTCGCGAAGCCGGCCAGACCGGGGCGAAGTCCGTTGGAGAGGGTCAGCCCCGGGATCGGCTCGGTGACCGAGGCGGAGAGCACAAAGCCGATCACGCCCCCCTCGCCCAGCCGCTCGGCCGCGGTGCGGGCCAGCCGGACAGCCCCCAGGAACACCGACTCGAACGCGGTCTGCCACTGGTCGTCGCTGAGCGACTCCGCACTGCCGGCGGGCGGTCCTCCCACACTGATCAGGACGCCGTCGAAGCGGCCGAAGTGCGTGAGGGCGGCGTCGACGAGCCGGCCCGCCGCCGAGGGGTCCGCGTTGTCCGCGGCCACGCCGACCGCTCCGTCCCCCAGCCGCTCCGCGGCGGCCTGTGCCGTCTCCTCCGACCGGCCGGTGACGACAACCCTGGCGCCGTCGGCGACCAGCTGCTGTGCGGTGGCGAACCCGAGTCCGCGGGTACCGCCGGTGACGATGTACGTCCTGTCCTTGAGCCCAAGATCCATGGGATCAGTCTGCCGTGCCGGACGCCGCTCCCGCGAGGGCCTCCCGCGGCCCGTCGTCACCTGCCGCGGCCCGGTCGCGCAGCTCGCGCCGGACGAGGATGACCCAGCCGACCGGTACCGCCGCCACGAACAGCCACCACTGCACCGCGTAGGCCATGTGGGCGCCGATGCCGCTGTGGTCCGGAGCCGGGACCTGCTCGGCCAGCTGCGACTCGGCGGGCTCCGGGCTGGTCGCGGTCAGCTCGACGAAGCCGCCCAGCACCGGGCGGTCCAGCAGCTTCTCCTGCTGTGCGCTGTTGATCAGCATGACCTGCCGGTCCGGCATGCCCTCGCGGACCTTGATGCCGCTGCGCTCGGTGGTCTCGTCCGGCAGCAGCCGGCCGGTGACGGTGACCTGCCCGCCGGGGGCCTCGGGCACGTCGGGGAAGGAGAGCTGGTCGGCGCCGGCGGGCACCCACCCCCGGTTCACCAGCAGCACCGAGCCGTCGCCGCGGACCAGCGGGGTCAGTACGAAGAAACCGATCTGCCGGCCGTCGGCGGCGGTCCGGCGCCGCACCACCACCTCGTGGTCGGTGTCGTAGCTGCCGGTGGCGGTGACCGACCGGTACTTGTCGTCCTCGGACACCTCCCGGCCGGGCTCGGTCAGCTCCTGGACCGGGACGGGGTCCGCGGCCAGGCTCGCGGCGACGATGTTGTTGTGCGCCACCCGGGCCTCGTGGCGGTGGAGCTGCCAGAAGCCGAGCTGGACCATCGTGGGCATCAGCACCAGCGCGAGCAGTGTGAGGATCACCCACTGCCGGGTCAACAGAAAGCGGTACACGAGTGACGACGGTACCCGGCTGCGGCCCGGGTGGCGTGGCCGGGGTGGCGCGGGCCGAGGTGGCGCGGGCCGGAGGTCAGAGGCCCGGCGCCGGGGCCACGTCCCGCAGCAGGTGGGTGAAGGCCGCCTCGTCCAGCACGGGTGTGCCGTACTGCTCGGCCCGCGTCACCTTGCTGGTGGCCGCGTCCGGGTCGTTGGTGACCAGCAGGCTGGTGAGGCGCGACACGCTGGTCGCGACGTGCAGGCCGGCCTCCACCGCGCGGTCCTCCAACAGCTCGCGGTCGGTGGAGGTGTCGCCGGAGAACGCCACCCGCATGCCCTGCACCAGCGGGCCGCCCGGCTCGTAGCGGCCTGGGTTGGGGTAGGGGCAGGCGGTCCGGCGGCGAGCCGGGCGCCAGCTGCGGGCGGCGTACCCGCCGGCTCCCGACGGGCGGGCCGGGCGCGGGCTGTCCTTCCACTCGGTGAGCGGCTGGCAGGCCAGCAGCGGCAGCCGGACCTCGCTGCCGGCCGCGAGGTGCAGGCTCGGCCGGAACGCCTCCGCCAGCACCCGGGCGTCGTCCAGCGCGTGGTGCGCCCGCTGCTGCACGACGCCGTAGTGCGCGGCGAGCGACTCCAGCTTGTGGTTGGGCAGGGGCAGGCCGAGTTCCTTGGCCAGCGCTATGGTGCACAGCCGCTGGCTGACCGGCGCGGTGCGGGTGGCGCGGGCGTACTCGCGGGCGATCATCGTCCAGTCGAAGACGGCGTTGTGCGCGACCAGGACCCGTCCGGCCAGCCGTGCGGCGAACTCCTCGGCGACGTCCGCGAACAGGGGGGCGTCGGCGAGCATCTCCGCGGTCAGGCCGTGGATCCAGGTCGGACCCGGGTCGCGCTGCGGGTTGACGGCCGTGTACCAGTGGTCCTCCACGTCGCCGTAGGCGTCGAGACGGTAGACGGCCGCTGAGACGATCCGGTCGTCCCTGGCGAGGCCGGTGGTCTCCACGTCCACCACCGCGTAGCCGTCCGGGTAGCCGGTCGGCCATGCGCGGCGGGCGGCCTGCTGCGCGGGGATGTGCAAGGCGGCTGCCGTCTGGTCTTCAAGCATGGTCCCAGAGGATACGGGCCGTCACTGACAGCCTCCGCGGCGCGGTGCGAAACCCGGGCGGTTCCGGGCGCCCGTTCCCGGCGGGCCGTCAGCCGCCGCCGGACGCCGGGAGATTGACGTCTCCCGGGGGTCTTTGCCCGCTATGCTCCCGCTTTCAGTCGCCCGTCCGCCGATCCTTCCGTCCTCCCGTTCACCGGACCGGTGCGATGCGCCCGGCACGTGCGCCGGCGCGCGGGGGCGACGCGGGCCCGGGGTGGATCGTGGGCGGGTGGCCAGGCCCGTGATTCGGGCGAATACCCATGGAACGGACTGCGGAGGCTTGCTGACGACCCGTCTCGCATACTTGTCGGTAACAGCATCTAGCCCGGGTCCGCGGACGGCTCTACCGTGCCCGTATGTCGCCTGCGCTTCCCGATGTCGTGATCTGGTCCATACCGGCCTTCCTGCTGCTGACCGTCGTGGAGATGGTCAGCTACCGCTTCCACCCGGACAAGGACTCCGCCGGCTACGAGACCAAGGACGCCGCCACCAGCATCACCATGGGCCTTGGCAGCCTGCTGTTCGACGCCCTGTGGAAGATCCCGATCCTCGCCGTCTACGTCGCCGTCTACGAACTGACGCCGCTTGACGTACCGCTGCTGTGGTGGACGCTGCCGCTCGTCCTGCTCGCCCAGGACTTCTTCTACTACTGGTCGCACCGCGGCCACCACGTCATCCGGCTGCTCTGGGCCTGCCACGTGGTCCACCACTCCAGCCGGAAGTTCAACCTCACCACCGCGCTGCGCCAGCCGTGGACCTCGCTCACGGTCTGGCCGTTCTACCTGCCGATGGTGGCCCTCGGTGTGCACCCGGCGATGCTGGCGTTCTGCCAGTCGGTCAACCTGGTCTACCAGTTCTGGATCCACACCGAGCGGGTCGGCAAGCTGCCCGCGCCGCTGGAGTTCGTCCTCAACACGCCGTCCCACCACCGGGTGCACCACGCCTCGCAGGGCGGCTACCTGGACCGCAACTTCGGCGGAATCCTCATCGTCTGGGACCGCCTGTTCGGTTCGTTCACCCCCGAGACCGAGCCGTGCGTCTACGGGTTGACGAAGAACATCGACACCCACAATCCGCTGCGGGTGGCCACCCACGAGTACGCGGCGATCGGCCGCGACCTCAGAGCCGCGCGCAGTTGGTCCGAACGCGCCGGCCGTCTGTTGCGCGGCCCCGGCTGGCAGCCGGCCGACGGCCCGGCCCCCACGTCTCTGACGCCGGCGGCCCAGGCCGCGGACGGTTCTCCGGACGCCGCCCCCGGCACCCGCGGGACTGCCGCCGGGCAGGGGGAGTCCGAGGCGGGCGGCGGCCCGGCGGTCGTGACCGGAAGCGCCGGGCGCTGACAGCGGGAAGGGCCGGCCCGTGCGGGCCGGCCCTTCTGCGGCCGGGCGCGAGCCCCCGGCCGTCACACGCGGTGCGTCACTTCTGCACGGCGGCCAGCGCGTCCACGATGCCGTAGCCGTAGAAGCTGTTGATGTGCTTGGTGCCGGTGCAGGTCGCCAGGTAGGCGCCGTCACCGCTGGGGTCGAACGGACCGGTGGGGCAGGGCGTGCTCATGGCCTGGGCCTTGAGCCGCCATGCCAGCTCCTGCGGCGTCACCTTGGGGTGCTTGCTCTTGATGAGCGCGGCGACACCGGCGACGTACGGGCCGGCCATCGAGGTGCCCTGCAGGAAGGCGTACTCGCCGTCGGGCATGGTGGACAGCACGCCGCCGCTCTTGGCGGGCGCGTCCGGGATCTGGTAGCGGGTGTCACCACCGGGGGCGGCCACGTCGATCTCGTTGAGGCCGTAGTTGGAGTAGAAGGACTTCTGCTTGTGCGAGCCGGTGGCGGAGACCGAGGTCACGCCGGGCAGTTGGGTGGGCAGGTCGGGGCAGACCCTCGGGTTGATCTTGCGCTCGACGGGGGTCGAGTCGTTCGGGCTGGAGCGGTCGGTGATCTCCGTCGCGGCCAGGTTGTGGTTGGAGTTGCCCGAGGAGGTGATGTGGGCGGTGCCCTTGCCCTGGGTGTACTTCAGCGCCCGGGTGACGGACTCCACGAGCGCGCCCTGGTCGGCGTCGTCGCGGCAGGCGTACAGCCACGGGTCGATGTAGTAGCTATTGTTCGTGATCTCGACGCCCGTCTTGGCGGCGAACATGAACGCGCAGACCACGGCCTCGGTGTAGAAGAAGCCCTCACCGGGCTCGCTCACCTTGATCGAGGAGACCTGGACGCCGGGCGCGGCGCCGGCGATGCCGATGCCGTTGCGCGGGGCGGCGATGATGCCGGCCACGTGCGTGCCGTGGTAGCTGCCGTCGGGGTAGGGCCGCCAGGCGCCGGGCGAGGTGTCCGGCACGCCGCCCACGCAGTTGGCGGACTGCTTCTTGGAGAAGTTGGGGGCCAGGTCCGGGTGGGTGTCGTCCACGCCGGTGTCGATGACGGCGACAGTGACGTCGCGGCTGCCCTCGCTGATCTTGTGCGCCTCGTCCGCCTTGATCTGCGGCAGGCCCCACTGGAGGGACTCCAGCGGCTCCTCGCCGAGGCCGGCGGTGCGCATGAGGCGGTTGGGGCTGACGTACTCGGGTTCGCCGATGTCCGTCGTCGCCGCGGTCTGCAGCGGTGCGGTGCGGGTGGCACCGGCGGAGTCGACGCCCTTGGTGGCCCGCATGAGGTCGCCGAAGGCCGGGTTGCCCGAGTGGGCGACGACCACGCCGATCTCGGGGTGGGCGGTGACGACCGAGCCGCCGGCCTTCTTCACCGCCTGCTTCGCCTTGTTCACCGCGCCCTTGTCGGCCTTGGTGTTCACCACGTAGGACAGCTGCGGCCCCTCGTTCTTCGCGGCCTTCGCCGCGGTGGCGGCTGTCTCGGTGGCGAGGGCCGTGCTCGCGCCGGGCAGCAGCCCGAGCGACAGGGTCATCGCCAGACCGGCGGGAACTGCCACAAGCCGCCGCCTGGTCAGGGCTCTCAATGCCATGGGGTCTCCATGTCTCGTGGACGCGCAACTGGTCATCAAGCACCCGTCCGTTCAACGGACTTGTTCGTTCGGGTGCCCGAGGAAACTATCGCCGTCGAACGCCGGGGGGCAACGGATTCCGTAAGATCGGGATCAGAACAATACGGAGAGTGCTCAACAACTGACTTCAACGATCTGTTGAATGTCCGACGTGTCGCGTACGCTGCACAGCAGAGGCTTCCGATCGCGGGAGGGTTGCCGCGCATGCTGCTCGACACCTACGGCAGGGTCGCCACCGACCTGCGCGTCTCGCTGACCGACCGGTGCAACCTGCGCTGCACCTACTGCATGCCCGAAGAGGGCCTGCAGTGGCTCGCCAAGCCGGACCTGCTCACGGACGACGAGATCGTCCGCCTGATCCGGATCGCGGTCACCGAGCTCGGTGTCACCCAGGTCCGCTTCACCGGCGGGGAGCCCCTGCTGCGCCCCGGCCTGGTCTCGCTCGTGGAACGCTGCGCGGCGCTGGACAAGCGTCCGCGCATGTCCCTCACCACCAACGGCATCGGCCTGGAGCGCACCGCGGCGGCCCTGCGCGACGCAGGCCTGGACCGCGTCAACGTCTCCCTGGACACCCTCGACCCCGAGGTCTTCCAGCGGCTCACCCGCCGCAAGCGGCACGAGGACGTGCTGCGCGGCCTGGTCGCCGCCCGGGCCGCCGGGCTGGCCCCGGTCAAGGTCAACACCGTGCTGATGCCGGGCCTGAACGACACCGAGGCGCCCGACCTGCTGGCCTGGGCGGTCGAGAACGGCTACGAGCTGCGCTTCATCGAGCAGATGCCGCTGGACGCCCAGCACGGCTGGCAGCGCGACACCATGATCACCGCAGGCGACATCCTGGAGTCGCTGCGCACCCGCTTCACCCTCACTCCCGAGGGCGAGCAGCAGCGGGGCGCGGCGCCGGCGGAGCGCTGGCTGGTCGACGGCGGCCCGCACCGCGTGGGGGTCATCGCCTCCGTGACGCGGCCCTTCTGCCGGGCCTGCGACCGCACCCGCCTGACCGCCGACGGCCAGGTGCGCACCTGCCTGTTCGCCCGGGAGGAGTCCGACCTGCGCGGAGCCCTGCGCTCCGGAGCCGAGGACGCCGAGATCGCCCGGCTGTGGAAGGCCGCGATGTGGGGCAAGAAGGCAGGGGCCGGCATCGACGACCCGGCCTTCGTGCAGCCGGACCGCCCGATGTCAGCCATCGGCGGCTGACTCCCACTCCGCGAGCGGTACCACCGTCTTCAGGAAGCCGCGCATCCCCAGGAACTGCGAGAGGTGCTCGCGGTGCTCCTCGCAGGCGAGCCAGGTCTTGCGCCGCTCGGGCGTGTGCAGTTTCGGGTTGTTCCAGGCCAGCACCCACACGGCCGGCGCACGGCAGCCCTTGGCCGAGCAGATCGGGCTTTCCTCAGTTGTCACGCGGACCATCAAAACACGCCGCCTCGACCGGCCCGCCGGGAGGACAAAAGGCGACGCCGGGCAGCCACGGGGGGAGCTGCCCGGCGTCGGTCCGTCGCTCCGACGGGGGATGCGGAGCGCGTACGCAGTATGGCACGAGCGCCTTCGGGGCGAGCACCAGATCCGCGTGATTGCCTTGAGGTTTCTCTGAGCTTTGCGCTTCCGTGAACATCAACCGTCGTTGCGGGGCGTCTCGTTCGGCCCCGGCGGCGCCGGTTCGACGCGGTCGTCCGCCGCGTCCAGCATCGGCCTGGCAGGCACCGCGGCGAAGGAGGACGGGATGGCGGGCGACCGCTCCCGGCCCGCGTTGGCGATCACGACGGCGATGTACGGCAGTGTGATGCCGAGTACGAGTGTCGCCACGGCCAGGGGGCGCTGCACGTCCCACAGCAGCACGGTCAGGATCACCGACACCGTGCGTACCAGCATGGAGATCACATAGCGCCGCTCCCGGCCCTGAACGTCCTCGGCCAGTCCGCGGCGGGCGCCGGTGATCCGGAAGACCTCGGGGCCCTGCTGCCTGCGTCTCATGATCCACCACCTGCTCCCGCTCCGGGAACCGGACATCCCGGACGAGTCAACGGTACGCCTCCGCGAGTGAAGCCCGGGATCCGGGTACCCCCTAGCGGGGATCCCGGTTCTCCAGCCGGAATGGCCTGAGCTGTCGCCCGTTCGGCGTAAGCGGCGGTGCGGCCCTCGGGATGCCGGGCGATCCTGAAGCGGACTGCGCATTTCTGCGCCGAACGAGGAGGCGGTATGAGCTGGTTGTGGGCAATCATCTTGGGGCTGATCCTGGGTGCCCTTGCCCGGGCGATCCTTCCGGGGAAGCAGGACATCCCCATCTGGCTGACGATCATCTTCGGCGTCCTCGGTGCCCTTCTCGGTAACGCCGTGGCGGCCGGGATCGGTGTCGAGGACACCAAGGGGATCGACTGGATCAGGCATCTCCTGCAGTTGGCCGGCGCGGTGCTAGTCGTAGCGGTCGGCACCCCGCTGTACGCCCGGCTCCGAGGCGGCAGCGGCACTCGGGCCAGATGACGCGGCGTGGCCGTTCGGGAGGAACACCTCCCGAACGGCCACGGCCGTCACCGGGCCGAGAGCCACGCGGGCTCCCGCCGCTCCGGACCGCGGGCCAGGGCGGCGGTCCGGAGCGGCGGGAACGTCACACCCCGGTGACCTGGGCGATCTTGCGTCCCGCCTTGAGGTAGACCGTGCCCGACGCCCCCGCTTCGGCGAGCTTCTCCGGCACCACCTCGCCCAGCGGACGCAGTGCGTCCTGCTCGCCGAGCACGACGGACACCTGCTCGCCCCCCGAGGCCGGCTCCACCACGAGCCGCAGCCCGTTCTGCTTGGCGAGCCGCCGGGCGGCCGACGCGCTGGGCGTGAACCCCAGGACGGTGGTCAGCACCGCGGCCACGCCCTGCGTGCCGTGCTCCCCGGCGTCCACCGACGGCAGGCTGCCCACGTCCGCGAAGGACTTCCGGGAGAACTGGGCGACGAACCCCGCACGGGCCTTCGCCGCGGCCTCGGCGCCGTGGATCGCCGCGACCACCTCGCCGGCGAGGATCTTCTTCAGGTCCATCGGGTGCAGCGAGCGCTCCTCGATGCGCGCCAGGACCAGTGCGATCTCGGGGTCGGTCCACTCCGTCCAGGCCTTGAGGTAGGGCTCCATCAGGCGGTCCGGCACCGACATGATCTTGCCGAAGATCTCGTCGGCGGAGGCGTTCAGCCCCACGTAGTTGCCCTTGGACTTCGACATCTTCGCGCCCGTGCCGTCGGTGCCCTCGATCAGCGGCATGGTCAGCACCAGTTGCGGCGCCTGCCCGCGCAGCTCCATCAGCCTGCGGCCCATCTGGAGGTTCAGCAACTGGTCCGCGCCGCCCAGCTCGACGTCGCACTCCAGCGCCACCGAGTCCAGCGCCTGCGCGATCGGGTACAGCAGCTCGGACATGGTCAGCCCGGAACCTGCCGCCAGGCGGCTGCGGAAGTCCTCCCGCTGGAGCAGCTGCGACACCGGCACCTGCGCGAGCAGGCCCAGCAGCTCCGGCAGGGTGTAGGGCGCCAGCCACTCGCTGTTCTGCCGGAAGTCGACCCTGTCGAAGTCGAAGAACGGGCGCACCTGGTCCCGGTAACCCGACAGGTTGGCCGCGATGTCCTCATCGGTCAGCGGCGGACGCTCCGCGGTCCGGCCCGACGGGTCACCGATCTTGGCGGTGAAGTCGCCGATGAGCAGCGTCACGTCGTGACCCATGCGCTGGAAGCGGCTCAGCACGAGCACCGGAACGGCATGCCCCAGGTGGACGTCGGCCGCCGTCGGGTCGATGCCCAGCTTGATGCTCAGGCCGCGCCCCTCGCTGCGGCGCTTCTCGATACGCTCGGCCAGCCGGTCCGCGCCGGGCAGCACCTCCACCGCGCGCGCCGCGAGCAGCGCGGCCTGCTCCTGGGCGGACAGGTCGCTCAGGTCGAGGGAGCGCCGGGACCCCGTCTCGTCGAGCAGCCGCTCGACGGTCTCGTCGGAGGAGAGGTCCTGGGCCAGCAGGTCGCTCGCGCGCTGCACGGATTCGCCGAGGCGTGTCACGTTCTGTCCTGGGGTCGGTGCGGATGGGTGGGGAAGAGTCTATGCCGGTCACACACCGCGGCTGACGGAGCTCATCCGGAAGTCGGGGACCCGCAGCGGGGGCGCCGCGGCGCGGGTGAACCAGTCCGACCACTCACGCGGCAAGGTGCGTTCGGTGCGGCCCGCCTCGGTCGCCCGGGAGAGCAGGTCGACGGGCGACTCGTTGAAGCGGAAGTTGTTCACCGACCCCGTGACCTCGCCGTTCTCCACCAGGTAGACGCCGTCCCGGGTCAGGCCGGTGAGCAGCAGCGTCGCCGGGTCCACCTCGCGGATGTACCACAGGCAGGTCAGCAGCAGCGCCGGTCCGTCGTGGCCGGCTCGCGCCGTCATCTCGGCCAGTGAGGCGTCTCCGCCGCCGTCCAGGATGAGGTTGTCCACCGCCGGGGCGGTGGGCAGCCCGGTCAGCGCGGCCGAGTGCCGGGTGGTGACCAGGGAGGTCAGCTCACCGTCGCGCATCCAGTCGGTGGCGGCGAGGGGGAGGCCGTTGTCGAAGACCGAGGCGTCGTCGCCGGAGGACCGGGCCAGGACGAACGGGGCCGACTCCAGGCCGGGGGCGTGCGGGTCGCTGCGCAGGTTCAGCGGCAGCCGGGCCAGGCGCTCGCCGACGCGGGTCCCGCCGCCGGGCGTGCTGAACACCGTGCGGCCCTCCGCCGCGTCCCGGGCCGCCGACGACCACAGCTGGTAGACCATCAGGTCCGCCACCGCCGTCGGGGGCAGAAGCGTCTCGTACCGGCCGGCGGGCAGCTCCACCTGGCGGCGCGACCACACGAGGCGCTGGGCCAGCTCGTCGTCCAGGGCGAGGGGGTCCACGTCGGTGAAGTCCCGCGTCGCCCGCCCGGCCCAGGCGGACAAGGTGCGGTCGGGGGACTTGGCGTTGACCTCCAGCGTGCCCGTCGGCTGGTCGTGCCGCAGCCGCAGACCGGCCGACGTGCCCAGGTAGCTGGAGACCAGCTCGTGGCTGGCGAACCCGTAGAGCTCCCGGCCGCCGCCGCGGGCGCGGGCGAACGCCTCGCCGAGCGCCGGGGCGAAGCCGTCGAAGACCTGCGAGGACGTCTCTGCGGGCGCCTCGGTGAAGTCTGCGGACGCGGGCACGCCCGTCACCGGAGGCTGGGCGTCCTCGGCCGGCCCGGCCTGCCGGGCGGCGTGCTCGGAGGCCCGGACCAGGGACTCCAGCTCGTCGCCCGTGACACCCGAGCGGGAGACCACGCCGACGGCCGCGCCCTCGGCGCCGTCCACGAACGAGACCACCGTGAGGGCCCGCCCGCGCGTCACGCCGTTTGTGGTGAGCGCGTTGCCCGCCCACCGCAGGTTCGCGGTCGACCGCTCGTCCGCGATGACCGTGCAGCCGTCCGCCCGGGACAGCTCCAGGGCCCGCTCCACCACCTCGTGCGGCTTGTGCACCGGGCTCATCGGCCGGCCTCCTGGCTCGTGTTGAGGATGCTGACGTCGCGGAACAGGGCGCTGGGGCAGCCGTGCGAGACGGCGGCCACCTGGCCGGGCTGGGCCTTGCCGCAGTTGAACGCGCCGCCCAGCACGTAGGTCGCCGGTCCGCCGACGGCCTCCATCGAGCCCCAGAAGTCGGTGGTGGTCGCCTGGTAGGCGACGTCCCGGAGCTGGCCCGCCAGCCGTCCGTTCCTGATGCGGTGGAAGCGCTGCCCGGTGAACTGGAAGTTGTAGCGCTGCATGTCGATCGACCACGAGCGGTCGCCGACCACGTAGATGCCGTCCGCCACACCGGAGATGAGCTCCTCGGTGGACGGGCCGTGCTCGGCCGGTCGCAGCGACACGTTCGCCATGCGCTGCACCGGCACGTGGGCGGGGGAGTCGGCGTAGGCGCAGCCGTTGGAGCGGCCCATGCCCGTCAGCTTCGCGATGCGGCGGTCCAGCTGGTACCCCACCAGCACACCGTCACGGACCAGGTCCCAGGACTGGGCCGACACGCCCTCGTCGTCGTAGCCGACCGTGGCCAGGCCGTGCTCGGCCGTGCGGTCGCCCGTCACGTTCATCAGCTCCGAGCCGTAGCGCAGCGTGCCCAGGCCGTCCGGAGTGGCGAACGAGGTCCCCGCGTAGGCCGCCTCGTAGCCCAGCGCGCGGTCCAGCTCGGTGGCGTGGCCGATCGACTCGTGAATGGTCAGCCACAGGTTGGACGGATCCACCACGAGGTCGTAGGCGCCCGCCTCGACCGCTGGCGCGGCCAGCTTCTCCGCGAGCAGCACCGGCAGTTCCGCCAGCTCCGCGTCCCAGTCCCAGCCGGTGCCGCGGGCGTACTCCCAGCCCCGGCCCACCGGCGGGGCCAGCGTCCGCATCGAGTCGAAGTCCCCGGAGTCGCTCACCGCGACCGCGGTCACCTGCGGGTGGACGCGCACCCGCTGCTGGGTGGTGACCGTGCCCGCGGTGTCGGCGTAGAACTTGTTCTCCTGGACGGTGGTCAGCGACGCGTCGGTGTGCGCCACGCCGTCCGCCCCGAGCAGCCCCGCGCTCCACTCGGTGAGCAGCGCCGTCTTCTCCTCGTCCGCGACCTCGAACGGGTTCACCTCGTAGGCGGACACCCAGGTGCGCTCGCCGTGCGAGGGCTCGTCGGCCAGCTCCACCCGCTCGTCGGACCCGGCCGAGCGGATCACCCGGGCCGACAGCTTCGCCATCGCCACCGCCTGCGAGGCCACCTTCGCCGCGGCGTCCATCGTGCGGTCCACGCCGGCGGCGAACCCCCAGGCGCCGCCGTGCACCACCCGCACCGCGTACCCGGCGTCGGTGTCGTCCGACGAGCCGGACGGCCGTGCGTCGCGCAGCCGCCAGGAGGCGGTGCGCACCCGCTCGAACCGGAAGTCGGCGTGCTCGGCACCGAGCGCCCTGGCGCGCGCCAGCGCCGCATCGGCGAGTGCGCGCAGCGGCAGCGCGGTGAAGGTCTCATCGATGGGGTGGGGCACCCGGCCTCCTCCGTAGACGTCACGCGCAGTGAATCATGCCCTTCCGACAGTCGCGGAGCCCAGCGAATTATTCCGGCGGCCGGGCGGCGGGCAGCCGCGTAGGCCCCCGCTAGCCGCGGCCCCGGTGCTTCTGTAGGGACCCGACAGGGCGCCGGGTGACGCCCTGTCGGTGGCCGAGTGCCCCCGCCCGTCCGCGGACCGATAGTTTCGTAACGCACAGCAGACCGACGCACGACACAGGAGAAGGTGGTCCCTTGAGCCGCTCGGTTCTCGTCACCGGAGGAAGCCGCGGCATCGGCCTCGCCATCGCGCGCGCACTCGCCGAGGCGGGCGACAAGGTCGCCGTCACCTACCGCTCGGGTGAGCCGCCGGAGGGCTTCCTCGCCGTCCGCTGCGACATCACCGACGCCGAGCAGGTGGAGCAGGCGTACAAGGAGGTCGAGGAGAAGCAGGGCCCGGTCGAGGTACTCGTGGCCAACGCCGGCGTCACCCGCGACCAGCTGCTGCTGCGCATGTCCGAGGAGGACTTCACCTCGGTCGTGGACACCAACCTCACCGGGACGTTCCGGGTCGTCAAGCGCGCCAGCCGCGGCATGCTGCGGGCCCGCAAGGGCCGGATCGTGCTGATCTCCTCGGTGGTCGGCCTCCTCGGCTCCGCCGGGCAGGCCAACTACGCGGCCTCCAAGGCCGGACTGGTCGGCTTCGCCCGCTCCCTCGCCCGCGAACTGGGCTCGCGCAACATCACCTGCAACGTCGTAGCCCCCGGCTTCGTCGACACCGACATGACGCGCGTGCTCACCGACGAGCAGCGCAAGGCCATCGTGGGCCAGGTACCGCTGGGCCGCTACGCGCAGCCCGACGAGATCGCCGCCGCGGTGCGCTTCCTGGCCTCCGAGCAGGCCGCGTACATCACTGGAGCCGTCATCCCCGTTGACGGCGGATTGGGCATGGGTCACTGAAGAACATGAGTGGACTTCTCGCCGGCAAGCGCATCCTCGTGACGGGTGTCCTCACGGACGCCTCGATCGCCTTCCACGTCGCCAGGCTCGCCCAGGAGGAGGGCGCCGAGGTCGTCCTCACCGGCTTCGGCCGGCTCAGCCTGGTGCAGCGCATCGCGAAGCGGCTCCCCAAGGAAGCCCCCGTGATCGAGCTGGACGTGCAGAACAAGGAGCACCTCGACGGGCTGGCCGCCGCTGTCACCGCGCACCTCGGTGAGGGCGTCGGGCTGGACGGCGTGGTGCACTCCATCGGGTTCGCCCCGCAGGACGCCCTGGGCGGCAACTTCCTCAACACCGAGTGGGAGTCGGTGGCCACCGCCGTCGAGGTCTCCGCCTTCTCGCTGAAGTCGCTCACCATGGCCCTGCTCCCGCTGCTGGAGCAGCGCGGCGGCTCGGTCGTCGGCATGGACTTCGACGCGCAGGTGGCCTGGCCCAAGTACGACTGGATGGGCGTCGCCAAGGCCGCCCTGGAGTCGACCTCGCGCTACCTCGCCCGCGACCTGGGCGAGAAGGACATCCGCTGCAACCTCATCTCGGCCGGACCGATCAAGTCGATGGCCGCCCGCTCGATCCCGGGCTTCGAGGACCTGGCGGACGTGTGGAAGACCCGCGCCCCCATCGGCTGGGACCTCACCGACCCCGAGCCCGCGGCCCGCGGTGTGGTCGCGCTGCTCTCCGACTGGTTCCCCAAGACCACCGGTGAGATCGTCCACGTCGACGGCGGCGTGCACATGATGGGCGCCTGACCCGTACGTCCTCGTCGCAGCACAGCACAGCACAGCACCACAGCAGGCCTGCGCCCGGAGTCTCACGGGTGCGGGCCTGCCGTGCTTCCCCCCGGGGGCGACCCGCTCCAGGATCAACCCGCTCCAGGATCAACCCGCTTCCGGACCAATCGCCGGTGACGCGCCGCGGCAGTGCCTGGCGTACGAGCCGGCCTCGGCTGCCGCCGTCTCCGCGTCGCCCGCCCGGATCGCGGCCACCATGCGGGAGTGGTCCAGCCGGTCGGCCGGGCGCAGCCGCCCGCCCACGTCGTGTCGCAGATGGTCGCGCAGCACCGCGCCCAGGTCCGCGTGCACGGCCGTCAGCACCTCGTTGTGCGAGGCCTGGACGACGGCCAGGTGCAGCGTCGCGTCGGCCTGCACGAAGCGTTCCACGTCGCCCGACTCCCAGGCGGCCTCCCGCCGCTCCAGCAGGGACTCCAGACGCCGCACGTCGGACTCGGTACGTCGCAGCGCCGCGAGCCGGGCGCCCTCCGCCTCCAGGGTGCCGCGCAGCTCTGCGACGTGCCGGGGGTCGGCGCCGGCGAACCGCCGGTGCATCACGCCGGCCAGCTCGCTGGTGGCCACCACGTAGGTTCCCGACCCCTGGCGGATGTCCAGCAGCCCGTTGTGCGCCAGCGCCCGCACCGCCTCCCGAACGGTGTTGCGGGCCACGCCGAGCCGGGCCACCAGCTCCGGTTCGGTGGGGATGCGGCTGCCCACCGGCCACTCGCCGGAGGTGATCTGCCCCCGCAGCGTGTCGATCACCTGCGTGGCGAGCGCGGAGCGGCGGGGCGACGACAGCGGCATGGGCAACTCCTGCGGAGGTCAAGGGGCCGGGACGAGCCCGGGGCGGGCCGGGACGCTCCCCACCGCCGGGGGCGGGGGAGGTGATTCATCCCATGATTCTATGATGGTGGGCATGTCCCACGAGAACCGGCTGACCCACCGCACCTCCGCGCAGGAGGGCGACCGCGAGCGTCCGCGGAGCGCTGCCGCCGGTGCCCTCGCCTCGCCCTGGACGCTGCGGCTAGTCGTCGCCGGACTGGTGCTCATCGCGCTCAACCTGCGCCCGGCCGTGTCAGGACTGGGACCGATGCTCGCCGAGGTCCGCGACGGCCTGGGCATGTCCGGGACCGTCGCCGGGCTGCTCACCTCGATGCCCGCCCTGTGCTTCGCCGTCTTCGGCGGTGTCGCGCCGCGCCTCGCCCGCCGCTACGGCCCGACCGCCGTGGTGCTCGCCGGCATGGCGGCCGTCACCGCGGGCCTCGCGCTGCGCCCCCTGGCCGGCGGCACCGGCGTCTTCCTGCTGACCAGCGCGCTCGCCCTGGCGGGCATCGCCGTCAGCAACGTGCTCATGCCCGTCATCGTCAAGCGCTGGTTCCCGGACCGTGTCGGCAGCATGACGGGGCTGTACTCGATGTCCCTGGCACTGGGGACCTCGGCCGCCGCCGCGCTGACCGTGCCCGCCGCCTCCGCCCTCGGCGGCAGTTGGCGCGCCGGCCTCGGCCTGTGGGCCGTGCTGGGCGCCCTCGCGCTGCTGCCCTGGACCGCCGTCCTCCTCCGATCCCGCCGTCCGGCGCCCGGTCCGGCGGTGGTGCCGCCCGCCGGTGCCTCCGAGGGCGCCACGCCCCAGGACACGCCGGCGGGCCCGCCGCCGCGCATCACGCGGTCCGCGACGGCTTGGGCGCTCGGGGCCTTCTTCGGCTTCCAAGCCACCGCCGCCTACGTCACCCTCGGCTGGCTTCCGCAGATCTTCCGGGACGCGGGGCTGCCCGCCGGCACCGCCGGGCTGCTGCTCGCCGTCACCATGGGGCTGGGCATACCGCTGTCCTTCGTGCTACCGCGGGTCGCCGCCCGGCTGTCCCACCAGGGACCGCTGGTCGTGGTGCTCGGCCTGTGCGGCCTCGGCGGCTACGCCGGACTGTGGCTCGCCCCCGCAGCCGGGGCGTGGGCCTGGGTCCTGCTGCTGGGCGTCTCCAACTGCGCCTTCCCGCTCGTCCTCACCATGATCGGCATGCGGGCCAGGACCAGCGCCGGGGTGGCGGGCCTCTCCGCGTTCGTGCAGAGCACCGGCTACCTCATCTCGATTCCCGGACCGCTGCTCGTCGGCGCGCTCCACGACAGCACCGGCGGCTGGCAGGCCCCGTTGCTGCTGATGGCCTCCCTCATGACCGTGCAGATCCTGGTGGGTGTCGTCGCGGGCCGGGACCGCTGCATCGAGGACGGCGACTGAGTGCGACACTGGTGGCATGCCTGTGCTCGAACCGAACCCCGGCAACGGTCAGAAGAAGCTGCTGCTCGTGCTGGGAACCATGCTCGGCCTGTCCGTCCTCATCGGCGTGGTCGCCTCCCTGCTCGCCCCCTGAGCCCGCGGGCTCACCCGCTCCCGTGAGGGATGGTGGGGCTGGCCCCCGGTCCCCTAGGGGGTAAGGCTCAGGGACGAGTGGGTGGATCACCGGATGGGCACGCCGCCCGCCGCTCCGTACCGTCGAATCACCAGCACGAAGGTGACGACAGCCGACGGAGGCGAGCCCCATGACGGCCCGTGCGCACACCCGCCCCACCCCCGCGGCTCCGTCCGGGCCGGGCATCCGGTTGCGCTGGTGGGCGCTGGCTCTGCCCGTGCTGACCTTCCTGGCACTGCTGGCCCTCCTGATCGTCGGCGGTGAGGCCCAGGCGTCCTCGCCGACCCCCGTCGTGCCGGTGGAGGAGCTGCTCAGCCGGCTCCGGCAGGCACTGTCCGCCTGAGCCGCCGACCGTCCGTCGCGGGCGGGGCGCGCGGTGAGCCCGGAGCAGCCCGGGGCTGTCAACAGCAGGGGCCCCACGGCGCGTTTCGTGGGAAGCTGGGGGCATGAGCGTCGATGTGCCTCGCAAGATGGTCCTCCTCCGACACGCCAAGGCCGACTGGCCGCAGGTCGCCGACCACGAGCGGCCCCTGGCGGAGCGAGGGCGCAGGGACGCCCCGGTGGCCGGCGACTGGCTCGCCTCCCAGGGCGTGAACCCCGATCTCACCCTCTGCTCGACCGCGGCCCGCACCCGCGAGACCTGGAAGCTGGCCGTACCGCAGCTGGAACGCCGACCGCGCACGGTCTACGAGGAACGCCTCTACGACGCCTCCCCGGGCGACCTGATCGCGGTGCTCAACGAACTGCCCGACGATGTCCGCGAGGTGCTCCTCGTCGGACACAACCCCGGTATCCAGGGCCTCGCCCAGGTGCTGGCCGGCGAGTCCGAGGAGGAGGCCGCCGCCCACCTGGAGAAGCGCGGCTTCCCCACGTCGGCCGTGGCCGTGCTCAGCTACTCGGGCCCGTGGAAGTCGCTGGAGCCCGGCACGGCCCGCCTGACCGACTTCTGGGCGCCCAACGGCTGACGAGGGCGCCGGCCCGGCGGGCGGTGTCCGACCGCCCGCCGGGCCCGTCGCGCCGGGCGGCCCCACGTGCGCGGGGTTCCGCCTCACTCATGGGTGTCGGCAGCCTCGACCTCTTCGCGCGTGATGCCAAGCAGGTACAGCACGGTGTCCAGGAAGGGCACGTTCACGGCCGTGTGGGCGGCCTCGCGCACCAGCGGCTTCGCGTTGAAGGCCACACCGAGCCCGGCCGCGTTGAGCATGTCCAGGTCGTTGGCGCCGTCGCCGATGGCGACCGTCTGCGACAGCGGCACCCCGGCCTGCTCCGCGAAGCGCCGCAGCAGCCGCGCCTTGCCGGCCCGGTCGACGACCTCACCGGTGACCCGGCCGGTGAACCGGCCGTCGGCCACCTCCAGCGTGTTGGCGGACGCGAAGTCCAGCCCGAGCTGCTCCTGCAGGTGGTCGGTGACCTGGGTGAAGCCGCCGGAGACCACACCGACCTGGTAGCCGAGGCGCTTCAGCGTGCGCACCAGCGTGCGGGCCCCCGGCGTGAGCCGGACCTCCGCCCGCACCTTGTCGACGACCGAGGCGTCCAGCCCGGCGAGCAGCGCCACCCGGGCGTGCAGCGACTGCTCGAAGTCCAGCTCGCCGCGCATGGCGGCGGCCGTCACCTCGGCGACCTTCTCCTCGCATCCGGCGTGCGCGGCGAACAGCTCGATGACCTCGTCCTGGATGAGGGTGGAGTCGACGTCCATCACCACCAGGCGCTGCGCGCGCCGCTGCAGGCCGGAGGCGACGACGGCCACGTCCACGCCCAGAGCGGCCGACTCGGTGGCCAGCGCCGTACGCAGCGGGCCGGTCTGGGCGCCGGACACCTCGAACTCCACTGCGGTGACGGGGTACTTGGCGAGTCGGAAGATGCGGTCGATATTGCCGCCGGTGCCGGTGATGCGGGCCGCGATGGCCGCGGTGGTCTCCGCGGTGAGCGGGTGGCCGAGCACGGTGACGTGCGAACGGCCGGTGCCGCGCGGGCGGTTGTCGCCGCGGCCGGAGATGATCTCCGTCTGGAGCTTCATCGAGTCGGCCCAGCTGTGCACGGTGGCGCGCAGCGCGCCCTCGGTGCTTCCCTCCCCACTGCCGTCCGGGGCGGTGACGAGCGCGCACAGGGTGATGCGTCCCCGCGTCACGACCTGCTCGATGTCGATGACGTCGAGCGCGTAGGCGGCGAGGGTGTCGAAGAGCCCGGCGGTGATGCCGGGGCGGTCCTTGCCGAAGATCTTGACCAGGAGGGTGGGCGTGTCCGGGCCGGTCGCGCCGGTCGGAGGCGGGGAAGTCAGCGATGCGCTCATGGTCCTTACACGGTATCGGGCGCCGGGCCGCGGGGCCTAAGCGTGTCCGCTCCCCGGACGTCGGTGCGATCCCTCAGCCGACCGGCCTGCCGGGCCGGCCCCCGCGCACCCGCTCCGTCGCTCTGCGGGGGGCGGTTATCGGGTGATTGGCCGGAATCGGTGCGTTCCGATACCCGGGCCGACTTCCTGTCGGGGGCGCGGGCCTGGAATAGTTCCCCCACGATGTTCACCATCCCTAGACCCCTCCATCGGGGGCAGCTCGGGGGACAACTTTGTGGGGCATGGAGTGTCGGAACACGCACTGGAATTGAACGGACGGACCTGGGAGCTCGACCCGTCCCGGTCCTACACCCTGGGCCGTGATCCGCAGGGTGACCTGGTACTGGAGGACGCGAGGGTCTCGTGGCGGCATGCCACCGTGCGCTGGGGTGGGCAGAACTGGCTCCTGGAGGACCACGGCAGCACCAACGGCACGTACGCGCAGGGCCGGCGCGTCCAGCAGGTGGACCTGGTCCCGGGGGCTGTGGTGCACCTGGGCAACGCAAACGACGGCCCGCAGCTGACCCTTACCGGCGGCGGCGCGCAGGCGCCCTCGGCCGGGCCGCAGGGCGCCGCCCAGCAGGCCGCCCCGGCTGCCGACTGGCCGCCGCAGGCCCCTGAGCAGCACTACCAGGCGCCGCCGCAGCAGTATCAGCAGCACTACCAGCAGCCGCCCCAGCAGCACGCCGCGGCGCCCTCCTACCAGCAGGCCCAGCAGGCCCCCCGGGCCCAGCACCCCCAGCACGCGGCCCCGCAGTACCAGGCGCCGCAGCAGGCGGGCTGGCCCCAGGGGCCCGCGGACGGCCAGGCCGCGGTGCCACCGCAGGGCGGTCCGGCCGCTCCCGTACCGGCGATGGGCGGCGACCGCAGCCCGACGACGTTCCACCAGCTGGCGCTCGGCCGGGTGATGCGCATCGGCCGCGCCCTGGAGAACGAGCTGGTCGTCTCCGACCTGCAGGTCTCCCGGCACCACGCGGAGTTCCTCGCCGGGCCCGACGGCCGGTTCGAGATCCACGACCTCGGCAGCCACAACGGCACCTACCTCAACGGCCGGCAGCTGCCCAAGAACGGGCGCCAGCAGATCGGCCCGCAGGACATCGTCGGCGTCGGCCACTCGACCTTCCGCCTGGTCGGCGACCGGCTCGAGGAGTTCGTCGACACCGGTGAGGTGTCCTTCGCGGCCCGCCACCTCACCGTGCAGGTCGACGGCGGCAAGACGATCCTCGACGACGTCTCCTTCGGCGTGCCGGAGAAGTCCGTGGTGGCGGTCATCGGCCCCTCCGGGTCGGGCAAGTCCACCCTTCTGAAGGCGCTTACCGGCTACCGCCCGGCCAACCACGGCGAGGTGCTGTACGACAACCGGAACCTGTACCAGCAGTTCGCCGAGCTGCGGCACCGCATCGGCCTGGTCCCGCAGGACGACATCCTGCACACCGCGCTGAAGGTCCGCACCGCCCTGCGGTACGCGGCCAAGCTCCGCTTCCCCGGTGACGTCGCCGAGGCCGAGCGCAACGCCCGCGTGGAGGAGGTGCTCGCCGAGCTGAAGCTCGACATCCACGCCGACAAGCGCATCACCTCGCTCTCCGGCGGGCAGCGCAAGCGGGTCTCGGTCGCCCTGGAGCTGCTCACCAAGCCTTCGCTGATCTTCCTGGACGAGCCCACCTCCGGCCTCGACCCGGGCATGGACCGCGACGTCATGCAGCTGCTCCGCGGCCTGGCGGACGACGGCCGGACCGTGCTGGTGGTGACGCACTCCGTCGCCGAGCTGGCGTTGTGCGACAAGCTGCTGGTCATGGCGCCGGGCGGCGGGGTCGCCTACTTCGGCCCGCCGGAGGAGGCACTCAACTTCTTCGGCTACGACACCTGGGCGGACGTCTTCTCCGCCTTCGAGAACTACCGCGACTACGACTGGATGGGCCGCTGGCGCGGCTCCGAGCACTACCGCCTCTACGCCGCGGACATCGACGCGGTCGCCGCCCAGCCCGTCGACCCGCAGCAGCAGCGCCAGGGCCGGCTGCAGAAACCCCAGAGCTGGGGCTCGCAGCTGTGGACGCTCATGCGGCGCTACGCCTCCGTCATCGCCTCCGACCGCGGCTTCCTGGCGCTGATGGTCATCCTGCCCGCGGTCCTCGGCGTCGTCAGCGTGGTGATCCCGTCCGACAACGGGCTGGGCTTCGGCAAGCCGCCGACCTTCACCAACCGCGACGCCAGCACCATCCTGCTGATCCTCTCGGTCGGCATGTGCTTCTCCGCCGCGGCGAACTCCGTGCGCGAGCTGATCAAGGAACGGGTGATCTACGAACGGGAACGCGCCACGGGCCTGTCCCGCTCGGCGTACCTGATGTCGAAGGTCATCATCCTCGGCCTGATCACCGCGTTCCAGGGCGTCATTCTCTGCGCCATCGGCTTCCTGCCGCGCGACATGCCGGCCGAGGGCCTGCTCTTCGAGAACACCCCGGCGATCGAGATGACGCTGGTCGTCATCGCGCTGGGCCTCGCCTCGATGATGGTCGGCCTGATCATCTCCTCGCTGGTGCGGACCGCGGAGAAGACCATGCCGCTGCTGGTCATGTTCGCCATCGTCCAGGTGGTCTTCACCGGCGTGCTGTTCCAGATCCACGACACCTTCGGCGTCGAGCAGCTCTCCTGGCTGATGCCCTCGCGGTGGGCGGTCGCCGGCATGGGCAACACCGTGCAGCTCAACGTGCTGCTGCCGTGGGACCGGGAGAACCCCGACCCGCTGTGGGACCACGAGCTGAGCCAGTGGTTCCTCAACATGGGCGTGCTGCTGGCGATGACCGTGCTGTGCGGCATCGTCGTGGCCCGCTTCCTGCGGCGGCACGAGCCCGAGGTCATGCGCAAGTAACCCGCGACCGCGCACAGGACGGCGGTGGCACCCGCGAAGGGGTGCCGCCGCCGTCCTGTGCGAGCGGTGCGGCGCGACGACCCGGGGTCCGGGGCCCGCCGAGCCGCCGCCGGTCGCCGGTCGGTGCCGCGTCCGGCTCAGTACCAGTGGTTCTGCTGCCAGAAGGACCAGGCGCCGCAGGCGCTGCCGTAGCGGTCCTTCATGTACTCCATGCCCCACTCGATCTGGGTGGCGGGGTTGGTGCGCCAGTCCGATCCGGCCGAGGCCATCTTGTCGCCCGGCAGCGCCTGCACCAGGCCGTAGGCTCCGCTGCTCGGGTTCTGCGCGGTGTGGTCCCAGCCGCTCTCCCGCTCCACGATGTTGGCGAAGCAACGGAACTCGGCGTCCCCACCGGCCACCTGCCTGGCCAGCTGCTGCGGCGTGCCTGCGGGCAGCTCCGCGCGGCCGGCGGCGCGGCTCGCGCGCTGACCGTCGGCGGGCTGCGAGGCGGCGGCCCGCTCCTGCGCGGGCAGCGCCCCGACTCCCTTGCGGAGCGCGTCCGCGGTGACCGGCATCGTCTCGGCCCTCGTCGGCAGCAGCTGCACCGGCTGGGCGGCCTGTGCCGGGACGACCAGCGCGGACAGCGAGGCGGTCACGGTTCCCGCCATGACGAGGCCGGCCGCGGCGCGCCGGGAACGGGTGCGGCGGACGGGGGAGGGGGTGGCGACGGGCATGGGTGCCTTCCGGTTCGGGTCGACGCAGCTTCCCTGCGCCGTCGGCCAGTGTGGGCATCGCGCCACATGCGGGGCAAAGCCGACATTTACTAAGTCAACTAGTGGAATCACCTCGCGTTCTGGGGGTCGCCGCAGGCGCTACCCCGCGATCACCAGGCACCCGCACCCCACTAAGCCGCTTCGTAAGTGATCTGCGTCCTGTGCGCGGCCTCACAGCAGCGCCGCCCTCCGCTCACTCACCACCACCGAAGAATCACCCGGGGTGACCGGCGCCGGGCGGCCTAGGACCAGCGGCCCGGGGCGAGCGGCTGATCCACTCGCACACCGCCGCGAGTACGGTGAGCGCATGGTGCTCCGAACCGGGCTGTCCGCCGTCAGCTCAGCCCTCCTGGCCATGAACCGGCACCTGGAGGTGAGGGACGTGCTGCAGACGATCGTCCGCTCGGCCCGGGACCTGCTGGACGCCGAGTACGCCGCGCTCGGCGTGCCGGACGACCGCGGCGGCTTCGCGCAGTTCGTCGTGGACGGCGTCACCGACGCGCAGTGGAAGGCGATCGGCCCGCTGCCGCGCCAGCACGGCGTCCTGGCCGCCATGCTCAAGGAGGCAGCCCCCCAGCGACTCGCCGACGTGCGCGACGACCCGCGCTTCGAGGGCTGGCCGGAGGCGCACCCCGAACTCACCGACTTCCTCGGCATGCCGATCGCCGACGGCGACGAGGTGCTCGGCGCTCTCTTCCTTGCCAACAAGCGCTGCGACCCGTCCCCGCCCCACCCGCCCCCCGCCGACCGCGCGGCGGGCACCGGGTGCGCCTTCACCGCCGAGGACGAGGAACTGCTGCGCCTGCTCGCCGAGCACGCCGCGATCGCCCTGACCAACGCCCGCCTCTACGAGCGGGGCCGGGAACTCACCATCGCCGGTGAGCGGGCCAGGATCGCTCACGAACTGCACGACGCGGTGGCGCAGAAGCTCTTTTCGCTGCGGCTCACCGTGCAGGCCGCGGCCGCCTACGTCGACCGCGACCCCGGCCGGGCCAGGGCCGAGCTGCACGAGGTCACCCGGCTCGCCGCCGAGGCGGCCGACGAACTGCGTGCCGCGGTGGTGGAGCTGCGGCCGGCCGCCCTCGACGACGACGGACTGGTGGCCACCCTGCGCACCCAGGTCCAGGTGCTCGACCGCGCGCACACCGCCGCCGTCACCTTCGACAGCCAGGGCGTGCGGGCACTGCCCGCCGGCCAGGAGGAGGCGCTGCTCCGCGTCGCCCAGGAAGCCCTGCACAACGCCCTGCGGCACGCCGACGCGCACCGCGTCGCCGTCACCCTGCACCGGCACGGGGCAGGAGCGGTGCTGCGGGTCAGCGACGACGGGACGGGGTTCGACCCCTCCGCGGTGCGCCGGGCCGGCCGCCACCTCGGGCTGGTGTCCATGCGGGACCGCGCCGCGGGCGTCGGCGGCACACTCGCGGTGCGCTCCGCCCCCGGCAAGGGCACCCTGATCGAGATGGAGGTGCCCGGTGGCTGACCGGAAGATCCGCGTGCTGCTCGTCGACGACCACCAGGTGGTCAGGCGAGGGCTGCGCACGTTCCTGGAGGTCCAGGACGACATCGAGGTCGTGGGCGAGGCAGCCGACGGCGACGAGGGCGTGGCCCGCGCCGGGGAGCTGCACCCGGACGTGGTGCTGATGGACCTGAAGATGCCCGGTTCGGACGGCCTGGACGCGCTGCGCGGGCTGCGGGAGCTGGGCAGCGCGGCGCGGGTGCTCGTCGTCACCAGCTTCACCGAGCAGCGCACCGCGGTGCCGGCCCTGCGCGCCGGGGCGGCGGGCTACGTCTACAAGGACGTCGACCCGGACGCGCTGGCCGCCGCGATCCGCTCCGTGCACGCCGGGCACGTGCTGCTGCAGCCCGAGGTGGCCCGCGCGCTGCTCACCGACCAGAACCCGCCCGGCGGCCCCGGCCGGGTCGGAGCGCTGACCGACCGGGAGCGGGAGGTGCTGTGTCTGATCTCCGACGGCCGCTCCAACCGGGAGATCGCGCGGGCCCTGGTGCTGTCGGAGAAGACCGTCAAGACACACGTGTCGAACATCCTGATGAAACTCGACCTGTCCGACCGCACCCAGGCGGCGCTGTGGGCCGTTCGGCACGGTCTGACCAGCTGACTTTCAACAGCTGGAGACCCAACACCCGCTGGATGCGCTGTCAGGCTGCGGCCTGAAATTCATACCGTCGTGTGGTTGTCGTCCTATCTGCGCATCCTTCCGGGGGCCCGTCCCGTTCTTCAGGGCGTGCTGCGGCGACTGGCCGCGGCGATGGCAAGGAGGGTCAAGATAGTGAAGAACCTGAAGAGGGTCACGGCCGTCACGATGGCTGCCGGCGGTCTCGTCGCCGCTGCCGCCGGTGCGGCCGCGGCGACCAGTGGGGCGCACGCCGGTGGCAGCGCCACCCACTCGCCCGGCGTCGGCTCCGGCAACCTGGTCCAGGTTCCGGTGCACGTCCCCGTGAACGCCTGCGGCAACACCGTCTCGGTGATCGGCCTGCTGAACCCCGCCTTCGGCAACTTCTGCGTCAACAAGTGAGCGCACGGGCGCGGCCCGTCCGCGCCCCCGGCCCCCGGGCACAGCCCGGGGGCCGGCCCCGCGCAGGCAGGGGACCGGAGTGCGCTCGCGGGCGTGCGCCGGAGTGCCGAACGATGCTCCAAACGGGCGCTTCGCGCCCCTCGGCCGTGTCGTGCACGGTCCGGCGGCGTTTCTCCCCGTGTGACTCCCCCGGGGAGTCGTGAACCGCAACCAGGAGGATCACTTCCCATGAACGCTGCCAAGAAGGCCGCCTTCGCCGTCGCCGCTGCCGGTGTCGCCGTCGGCGCCTCCGCCGGTGCCGCACTCGCCGACGCGTCCGCCGCCGGTCAGGCCGCCCACTCGCCGGGCGTCGGCTCCGGCAACCTGGTCCAGGTGCCCGTGCACATCCCGGTGAACGTGGTCGGCAACTCCGTCACCGCCATCGGCGGCCTCAACCCGACCTTCGGCAACCAGGCGTTCAACGACTGACCGCCACCCGCCGCAGCGCGAGGGCCCCGCAGACCGTTAGAACCCGCCCCGTTATGTTTTTCGCGGTCCTGCAATGGGGCCGCTGGCCTCCGGGCCCGGCATGACTGTTGCCCCCTGTCGATCAGATGACCTGGGGGGTGGTGTCACCGGGCCCGGGAGGTGCCGTCGGAGACGCTGATGAGAGGTCCGGCCACCGCCCGGTCCGGCGCGATGCCGGACGGTTCGCGGGCGAGTAGGTCTGCATAACGTGGATGCGCGCGTACGACACCACCGCCGAGGCCGGCACGTTCGACTGCGCTGGAAGGGTGCGATGTTCGACACCGAAGACGTGGGCGTGTTCCTGGGCCTGGACGTCGGCAAGAGCACACATCACGGCCACGGGCTGACCCCTGCTGGGAAGAAGGTCTTCGACAAGCCGCTGCCCAACAGTGAACCGAAGCTGCGGGCCGTCTTCGACAAGCTGACCGCGAAGTTCGGCACCGTCCTCGTCATCGTGGACCAGCCCGCCTCGATCGGCGCTCTGCCGCTGACCGTCGCTCGGGACGCGGGTTGCCAGGTCGCCTACCTGCCCGGACTGGCCATGCGGCGGATCGCCGACGTCTACCCGGGCGAGGCGAAGACCGACGCCAAGGACGCGGCCGTGATCGCGGACGCCGCCCGCACCATGCCCCACACCCTGCGGTCCCTGGAGCTGACCGACGAGATCACTGCCGAGCTGACCGTCCTGGTCGGCTTCGACCAGGACCTCGCCGCCGAGGCCACCCGCACCTCCAACCGGATACGCGGCCTACTCACCCAGTTCCACCCCAGCCTGGAACGAGTCCTGGGCCCCCGCCTCGATCACCAGGCCGTCACCTGGCTGCTGGAGCGCTACGGGTCCCCGGCCGCCCTGCGCAAAGCCGGCCGCCGCCGGCTCGTCGAAGTGATCCGGCCCAAGGCCCCGCGCATGGCCGCCCGGCTGATCGACGACGTCTTCGACGCCCTGGACGAGCAGAGCGTCATCGTCCCCGGGACCGGCACCCTGGACACCGTCATCCCCTCGCTGGCCCGCTCGCTGGGAGCCGTCCACGACCAGCGCCGGGCCCTGGAGGCGCAGATCAGCACCCTGCTGGAGGCCCACCCTCTTTCCCCGGTCCTGACCTCGATGCCCGGCGTCGGCGTCAGGACCGCTGCCGTCCTGCTGGTCACCGTGGGCGACGGCACCAGCTTCCCCACCGCCGCCCACCTCGCCTCCTACGCCGGCCTCGCCCCCACCACCAAGTCGTCCGGGACCTCCATCCACGGCGAACACGCACCCCGAGGTGGAAACCGGCAGCTCAAACGCGCCATGTTCCTCTCCGCCTTCGCCTGCATGAACGCCGATCCCGCCTCCCGCACCTACTACGACCGCCAACGAGCCCGCGGCAAGACCCACACTCAAGCCCTCCTCCGCCTCGCCCGCCAACGCATCAGCGTCCTGTTCGCCATGCTCCGCGACGGCACCTTCTACGAATCCCGCACACCCAGAGCCGTCGAGCTCGCCGCATAACCCCAGCAACCCGAACCACCCAAAACCCGGCAAGGGTGCCTTGACGAAAGACATAGAGGCACCCCCCACGGTCCGCGGGGCCCCCGTGTCCGCCGCATCCGCCCGTGTGCCGACCGGCGTCAGCCGCGCCGCCGCTGCGCGTCCTCCGCAAAGGCGTTGTACGCGGCGACCTGCGCCCGCCGGGCCGACCGCTCGACCGGCCGCAGCGCCTGCGAGCGGGCCGCCATCTCGGACGCGCTCACCGCAGCCCCGTGCTCCGGTCCGCGGGCGATCGCCATCAGGGCCGACACCCGCTGGGCGAGCTCCAGCACCCGCACCGCCCGCGGCGGATACCCCGGCGCGAGCAACTGCCGGTCCGCCGCCGCCCGCGCCTGGTACGCCTCCAGCGCCGCGCGCGCCACCGCGCCGGAACCACCGACCTCCAACCGCGCCAGCGCCTGTGTGGCCTCCTGCAGCGCCTCGGTCAGCTCGCGTTCCGCCTCGCCGAGCGACGGCACGTCGGCCGGCGGCGCCTCCCGCACGGGCAGGCAGGCCCAGACCACCTCCACGTGCTCGTCACCGGCCGGACCGGCCGTGCGCACCTCCGGCACCAGGCCCAGCGCCGTCCCGGCCACCACGACCGCCTCGCCGGCGTCCAGCGCCCGTGCGTTGAACTCCGGTGGCCCGCTCAGCCCCAGCGGATGCCCCGGCGCGGGCAGCGCCACCCGCAGCCCCTGTGCGCCCAGGGCGCGCAGCCGGCCCAGCGCCAGCGTCCACCCCACCGACGCGTCCTCCGCGGGCAGTCCCGCGACGCGGTGCGCGGCGTCCTCGCCGGCGATCCGGGCAGCCGCCTCGTCCGGCGACACCTCCCCGGCGAGCAGTGCGTTACCCCAGGCGGCCAACCGCCCCGAACGTGGTTCCTCGAGCATCCCCCCACCTTAGGTACAAGCCTGGCGGCGGAGCAGCCGGACGGGTGGCGTAGGTTTTCCCTGGGGACCGTGCCCACCGGTACGGACAAACGCGACTGCATGGGAGACAACGCGCTCATGAGCGATGTACTGGAGCTGGTGGACGTATCCGTGGTCCGCGAGGGCCGGGCTCTGGTGGACGACGTCTCCTGGGCGGTCAAGGAGGGGGAACGCTGGGTCATCCTCGGGCCCAACGGCGCAGGCAAGACCACGCTGCTCAACCTGGCCTCGAGCTACCTCTTCCCCACCACCGGCAGCGCGACCATCCTCGGGGAGCGGCTCGGCGGGGTCGACGTCTTCGACCTGCGTCCGCGCATCGGCATGGCCGGCAGCGCGCTCGCCGAGAAGCTGCCGCGCAGTCAGACCGTGCTCCAGACCGTGCTGACCGCCGCCTACGGCATGACCGCCGGCTGGCAGGAGACGTACGAGGCCGTCGACGAGGACCGCGCCCGCGCGTTCCTGGACCGGCTCGGCATGAGCGACTTCCTCGACCGCGAGTACGGCACGCTCTCCGAGGGCGAGCGCAAGCGCACCCAGATCGCCCGCGCGATGATGACCGACCCCGAGCTGCTGCTGCTCGACGAGCCCGCCGCCGGGCTCGACCTGGGCGGGCGCGAGGACCTGGTGCGGCGCCTGGGCCGGCTGGCCCAGGACCCGTACGCCCCCTCCATGGTGATGGTCACCCACCACGTCGAGGAGATCCCGCCGGGCTTCACCCACGTGCTGATGATCCGGCAGGGCCAGGTGCTCACCGCCGGGCCGCTGGAGACCGAGATGACCTCGCAGAACCTGTCACGCTGCTTCGGCCTTCCGCTCGTGGTGGAGCGCCGCGGATCGCGCTGGGCCGCCCAGGGCCTTCCGCTCGGCTGACACCGGAGCGTGCGCTCTGTCGCCGCGGCGTCACCGCCTCTACCATTGACCTTGTGGACGTATGGGTGTGGTGGCTGGTAGCAGCAGTAGGGCTGGGCATCCCGCTGGTGATGACCGCGATGCCGGAGTTCGGCATGCTGGCGGTCGGAGCCGTGGCGGGCGCGATCACCGCCGCCCTGGGCGGCGGGGCCGTCGCCCAGGTGGTGGTGTTCGCCCTCGTCTCGACCGCGCTGATCGTCGTGGTGCGCCCGGTGGCCAAGCGGATGCGGGCCGAGCGGCCCGAACTGGCCAGCGGCGTCGACGCGCTGAAGGGCCGGCACGCCGTGGTCCTGGAGCGGGTCGACCTGCACGGGGGCCGGGTCAAGATCGGCGGTGAGGTGTGGTCCGCGCGGGCCCTGGACACGTCCGGCTCCTTCGAACCGGGCAGCCGGGTCGACGTGGTGGAGATCGACGGAGCGACCGCCGTCGTGATGTGATGGCGGTCTCCAACGGAACAGTCACACTCAGTACAGCCAAACGAGAACCCAGGGGGACGCGATGGACGCCGTCATCATCGTGCTGATCATCCTGGTGGTGCTGGTCTTCATCGCACTCATCAAGACGATTCAGGTCATTCCGCAGGCCAGCGCCGCCATCGTCGAGCGGTTCGGCCGGTACACCCGCACGCTGAACGCGGGCCTCAACATCGTCGTGCCGTTCATCGACACGATCCGCAACCGGATCGACCTCCGCGAGCAGGTCGTCCCGTTCCCCCCGCAGCCGGTGATCACCCAGGACAACCTGGTCGTGAACATCGACACCGTCATCTACTACCAGGTGACCGACGCCCGCGCCGCCACCTACGAGGTCGCCAGCTACATCCAGGCGATCGAGCAGCTCACCGTCACCACGCTCCGCAACATCATCGGAGGCATGGACCTGGAGCGGACCCTGACCTCCCGCGAGGAGATCAACGCGGCGCTGCGAGGCGTGCTCGACGAGGCCACCGGCAAGTGGGGCATCCGCGTCAACCGCGTCGAGCTGAAGGCCATCGAGCCGCCGACCTCCATCCAGGACTCGATGGAGAAGCAGATGCGCGCCGACCGCGACAAGCGCGCCGCGATCCTCCAGGCCGAAGGTGTGCGCCAGTCGGAGATCCTCCAGGCCGAGGGCCACAAGCAGTCGGAGATCCTCCGCGCCGAAGGTGACGCCAAGGCCGCAGCGCTGCGCGCCGAGGGTGAGGCCCAGGCCATCCGCACCGTCTTCGAGTCGATCCACGCGGGCGACCCGGACCAGAAGCTGCTGTCGTACCAGTACCTCCAGATGCTGCCGAAGATCGCCGAGGGCGACGCCAACAAGCTGTGGATCGTGCCCAGCGAGATCGGCGACGCGCTCAAGGGACTCGGCGGCGCGCTGGACGGCTTCCGTGGCGGCGGAGGCGGGGGCGGCGGTTCCAAAAGCGTGAAGCCGCCCACCGAGCGACCGTCCATCGACTGACCGCGACCCCGCACACATGGCTCTGCCCCGGTGCCCGAAGCGCCGGGGCAGAGCCATGTGATGCCGGACGCCTACGCGGTCGCGGGCAGCGCCAGCCACTCCGGCAGCGCGTCCCCGTGCCGCAGGTTCAGCGCCAGCAGCAGCGCGTCCGCCGGGGTCGGCTCGAACGGCTGGGTCAGCAGTCGCATCCCGGCCTGGGCGGGAGTCCGGTCCGCCTTGCGGTGGTTGTCCTCCGCACAGGCCGCCACCGTGTTCAGCCAGGTGTCCTGGCCGCCGTGCGACCTCGGCACCACGTGGTCGACGGTGGTGCCCCGCCGCCCGCAGTACGCGCACCGGTGCCGGTCGCGTACCAGGACACCGCGCCGCGACCAGGAGGCCCGTTGTCGGAACGGCACCCGCACATAGCGCCGCAGCCGGACCACCTGCGGCACCGGAAGTTCCAGTCCCGCCGCCCGCACCCGCAGCCCGGGATGCGCCTGCTCGACCACGGCCTTGTCGTGCAGCACCAGCACCACGGCCCGCCGCAGCGACACCGTCGACAGCGGTTCGAAGCTCGCGTTGAGAACCAGCGTCTCGCGCATCCCGTCCACCTCCCCGTTCGCCCGCCCCCGCGGCGGGTGAGCACCACTGTGCCGGTGCCCTCCGTGGTGGACAACGCAATTTCCCCCGGGTGTACGGCAGATGACAGGCCGGTGGGAACGCGGCTCCGACCGGCCAGGGAACGCGAACCGGGGCGGCCCGCCCGAAGGGGGCCGCCCCGATTCGGCGGAAGCGGTCGCAAGGAGTCGGACCGGTCAGGACCCGGCCGGGACCTCGTACTCCCCGACCAACTGGGCACGGCCGATCGCCTTGAACCGCAGGTTGAAGCCGACCACCGCGGGGGACGCGTCCGCGTCCGGCCCCAACTCCTCCTCGCCCACCGCGTAGACGGTGAAGACGTAGCGGTGCGGACCGTCACCGGGCGGCGGTGCGGCACCCCCGAACTCCCGGCTGCCGTAGTCGTTCCGCACCTGCACGGCGCTCTCGGGCAGGCCCTTGCCCTGGGCGTCGCCGGCACCGGCGGGCAACTCGGTGACCGTCCACGGGATGTTGAAGACCGACCAGTGCCAGAAGCCGCTGCCGGTCGGAGCGTCCGGGTCGAAGCAGGTCACGGCGAAGCTCTTCGTGCCGGCGGGGAAACCCTCCCACCGCAGGTGGGGTGAGGAGTCGCCGCCCGACTGCGCCTGCGCCTCACCCAACGTGCCGCCTTCCACAAGGTCGTCGCTCACCACGGTGAACGACGACACCGGCGGATGGAAGTCGTGGGGGAGCGGTGCGCGCTGCTGACCGGTCACGGGTGAACCCTCCTGATCGCGAATCGCTGACCCGGCCAGCCTAACCAGCCGCCGGCAATGCTCCTGGCAGCATGGCGGGGTGCTGAGAAAGCTGCTGCTCGCCTGCCTCACGGCGTCCGTCCTGCTGCTCACCGGCTGCGCCCCGGGTGCGGACCCCGGTGACCGGGCCCCGGCGGCCTCCGCGCCCACGTCCCCGGGCGCCGCCGCCACGCCCGCCTGGGCCGAGGGCATGGAAACCGTCACCCCGGACCGGCTGCCGCCGGAGGCCAGGGAGACGTTGCGGCTCATCGACGAGGGCGGCCCCTATCCGTACGGCAAGGACGACTCCGTCTTCGGCAACTTCGAACGCCGGCTGCCTGCGAAGCAGCGCGGCCACTACCGCGAGTACACCGTCCGCACCCCGGGTGCCCGCGACCGCGGCGCCCGCCGCATCGTCGCCGGCCGGGACGGCGAGCGCTACTGGACCAGTGACCACTACGAGAGCTTCAAGGCGGTGGTGCAACCATGACCGAGCCCCCACTCCCTCTGCCGGACGCGGACCTGGAGGGGCTGCTCGACGGCTCGCTGCCGCCCGGTCTCTACCGCTGGCACCTGTCCCAGTCCGCCGCGGGCCTGCCGGACCTCACGGACCCGGCAGTCACCGCCGCGTCCCCCGGCCGCCGCGTCGCGCAGGCCGAGCTGGCCGGCACCCGCGACCGGGACGCCTTCTTCGACCGCTGCTCCCGCGCACTGGACCTGCCCGACTGGTTCGGCCGCAACTGGGACGCGTTCGCCGACTGCCTGACCGACCTCTCCTGGTGGGGCGAGGCGGACGGATACCTGCTGGTCCTGCGCTCGTGGGGCGACTTCCAGCGCGCCGCGCCCGCGGACGCGGCGACGGCCGCGGACGTGCTGTCCGCGGCCGTCGCCTACTGGTCCGCCCGCGACACCCCGATGACGGTGCTGCTGGCCTGACCGGGATCACGGTGGATCAGAACCAGTTGCGTTTGCCGCCGACCTCCGCCAGCCAGTGGTTGAGGTACGCCACCCAGTCGGTCTGCTCGAAGCCCTCCAGGTCCATCTGGAAGCAGCGGTAGGAGTCGCTGCCGCTGCTGAACAGGCCGGGCTTCTTGTCCATCTCCAGCACGACGTCCATGGCACGCCCGTCCGCCACGAAGGTCAGCTCCACCTCTTTCAGCCCCCGGTACTGCGACGGGGCGTGGAACTCGATCTCCTGGTAGAAGGGCAGCTGCTGACGGGTGCCGTGCACCCTGCCCTTCTCCATGTCGGCGCTCTTGAAGCGGAACCCGAGAGAGCCGAACGCCTCCAGCAGCGCGTGCTGTGCGGGGAGCGGGTGCACGTTGACGGGGTCCAGGTCCGTGGAGTCCACCGCACGGGCGATGTCCAGCTGCGTGGTGACCCCGATCTGCGTGCCCCTGAGCGGCTGGCCCAGGAACATCGTCACCGGCGTCTCCCACGGCACGCTCAACCCGAACGGCACCACGTGCACGGCCCCCGGCTGCAGTTCGAACGCGCCGCCGAGCTGCTCCCGGTGGAACTCCATGTTCCGCAGCGCCTCGCCGTCCTGGGTCTGCACCTCCACCTTCGCCTGCAGACCGACGGACAGCCCCTGGACGTTCTGCGGCACCTTGCCGCCCTCGATCCGGACCTCGCCGTGCACCACACCGCCCGGCAGCACGTTGGGCTCGGTGAGCACCGTCTCCACCGAGGCCCCGCCGATCCCCACACTCGCGAACAGCTTCTTGATGGCCATCTCGTCCTTCCCCGACACTCGACTACGCTCGAGCGACATGATCGTTGGCCGTGACCGTACTGCCCTGCCACGCACCTTCTTCGACCGGCCCGTACTGGAGGTGGCACCCGATCTGCTCGGCCACGTCCTGGTGCGGTCCACCGACGAAGGGCCCCTCGCCCTCCGACTGACCGAGGTCGAGGCGTACGCCGGTGAGCGCGACCCCGGCTCGCACGCCTTCCGCGGCCGTACCGCGCGCAACGCCGTCATGTTCGGCCCTCCCGGTCACGCCTACGTGTACTTCACCTACGGAATGTGGCACTGCCTCAACCTCGTCTGTGAGACGCAGGGAACGGCCGCCGGGGTTCTCCTGCGGGCCGGCGAGGTGCTGTCGTCCCACGAATGGGCCCGAGCCCGGCGCGCCACGGCCCGCAGGGACGCGGAACTGGCACGAGGCCCGGCCCGGTTGGCCACCGCTCTGGGCGTCGACCGGGAACTGAACGGAACCGACGTCTGCTCGGGCGCGGACGACTCGCCGCTCCAGGTGCTCGCGGGGGAGGCGGTCCCGCGGGAGCGGGTGCGCAGCGGCCCGCGCACCGGCGTGGGCGGCGCCGGAGCGACTCACCCGTGGAGGTTCTGGATCGACAGCGACCCCACCGTCAGCCCCTACCGGGCCCACCAACCCCGTCGGCGGGAGAAGCGACTTGACTCGGACAGGCGGGACGCCTAACGTAGTCCGAGCCGCTGAAGCAGGAAGCACGAAGGCCTCGGTCCATCGGACCGAGCAGACGTGGACCTGAGGCGGCACACACTACGCAGAGTGACCCGATGAGGGTTTGTTTTTGGTTCGCCGAAAATGAACGGAAGGACTCGATTAGGAGTCCGGCGGGAAATCCTCTAAAGTGGTGAACACCGAAGGGAAGCGCCCGGAGGAGGCCCGGAAGGGAATCCGAAGGAAGCGTCCGTTCCTT
>NZ_JASKMT010000009.1 GCF_030124175.1 Streptomyces sp. 549
ACTCACCGGCGGCTACCAGGCACCGAGTCTGCCAGCGCGGCTCACCCGGTAGCTCCCATTAGGTGGTGGTGACGGTGACCTGGGCGGCGGAGTCGTCGAAGCAGACGCAGTCCCTGATCAGGTCCACCTCGGGCAGCGGCTCGGGGTAGGCCCACACGGCGTCCCGGTGCACGGCCTCGTCCTGCCCCGCGGTGTACGACCAGTAGCCGGCCTCACCCTTCCAAGGGCAGCGGGTGCGGGTGCCGGACGCCCGGAACAGGGTGAAGTCCACGTCGGCGGCCGGGACGTAGTACCGGTCCGGCAGACCGGTCTCGGTGAGCAGCACCGGGCGCTCGGTCTTGGCGACGGTCCGCCCGTCGATCACCACCCGGACCCGGGCGGCGGACGGTTCGACGTGGACCCGGTGACCGCGCGAGCCGGCGGAAGCGGAGTGGTGGGCGTTCATGGGACCTCCGTGGTGGGAGAGAGGGCTGCTCGGGTGTCCGTCAGGTGCGGTGTACCCAAGTGTCCCCGGCCCTCCCCCGCGTCCCCGCTGCTCCCCCGCGTCCTGGCGTTCGGCGGGCGGCCGCTCAACCGTCGCACTCGCGCGCGACCCATGCCAGGTAGTCGGCGCTGCCGCCGGTGACGGGCGCGGCGATGATCTCCGGCACGTCGTAGGTGTGCGCCTGCCGCAGATACGCCTCCAGGGCCTCGTACCGGTTGGTGGTGGTCTTCAGCAGCACCTGCCACTCCGGGTCGGCGTGGATCTCCCCCTGCCAGCGGTAGACGGAGGTCACGGGTCCGTTCACCTGAGCGCAGGCGGCGAGCCGGTCGCGTACCGCGCCCCGCGCCAGTTCGGCGGCCCGTTCGGCGGTGTCGGTCGTGGTCAGCACGGTGAGGATGTCGGTCATGGGTCCACGGTGGCATCCCGTCCGCCTCACGCGCGAGGCCCCACCCGGGCGCCGCCCCCGCGCGTCCGGCCGCCGCTGTCGCACCGGGGTGCCACCCTGGGGGCATGCGGCCGGAACCCGAACCCCTTCCCGACAGCGCGCCCGACACCGCAGGCGAGGACGACGGACCGCCCGGCGTGCAATGCCGGCTGTGCGGGCGCCCGCTGCACGGGCACGACGCCAGACGCTGGGGCATGGGCAAGGGCTGCCGGCGCAAGCTGCGCCTGCGCGCCGCCCCGCGACCGCCCGCGTTCGACGTCGAGCAGGACACCCTGCCCGGCCTGTGAACGGCCGCGCGGCCCCGGGGCGGATGTGCGCTGCGGGGTAGGGCAGTTGCGGCGGCAACCACCGCCGCGCCGGTTGCGTCATCCCGCGTGTGAAGAGCGAACCGACCGGCGCACTGGCGCACGGCATACCGACCAGACGCAAGCGCCAGGCCGTGCAGATCACCGTGCTGCTGTGTGTGCTGGCCCTGCTGCCCGCGGTGTGGATCAAGGTGTCAACCGAGGACCGGATCAGCAGCGCGGCCGACGCGCCCTCCGCGCCGGTCGCCGTGGTGTTCGGGGCCGGGCTGTGGGGCGACCGCCCCACGCCCTACCTCGCCCACCGGCTCGACGCCGCCGCCGAGCTGTACCGGCGGGGCGCGGTGCGGGCCCTGCTCGTGACCGGGGACAACAGCCGGCAGGACTACGACGAGCCGTCCGCGATGCGCCGCTACCTGGAGGACAGCGGGGTGCCCGCGGACCGCATCGTGGCCGACTACGCGGGCTTCGACACCTGGAACTCCTGTGTCCGCGCCCGCCGGATCTTCGGCGTGGAGCGGGCTCTTCTGGTCAGCCAGGGCTACCACGTGCCACGCACGGTGGCGCTGTGCGAGGCCGCCGGACTGGATGTGCACGGCGTCGCGGTGGACGAGCCGAGGGACGCCGTCTGGTACCACGGCACACTGCGGGAGCTGGCCGCCGCCGGCAAGGCCGGGCTGAACGCGACCTTCCGGCCCGACCCGAGGTTCCTCGGCCCGGAGGAACCCGGCGTCGCCCGCGCGCTGGACCGCTGACCGCACCCCGGGGGCGCTCCCCCGCCGCGAAACCGCGCCTCCGGGAACTCGGGGAATTCGACCGTGAGTTGCCGGTGATATCCGGCCCTTCCGTCCTAGGCTCGGGCCATGAACCCGGATGAAGCGAACGCGTTCAACCATCACGTGACCGAGCGGTTCCGGGCCCAGAAGGGCTCCGGGCCGCTCGGCGAAGGGCTGCCGTTCAACGCCGACGGCCTGCTGCTGCTCACCCACACGGGCGCGCGCACGGGCACACGCCGCACCAATCCGCTGGGCTTCCTGGTGATGCCCGGGGGCCGGCTCTTCGTGGTGGCGTCCTTCCTCGGCGCGCCCCGCAACCCGGACTGGTACCACAACGTGCTGGCACACCCGGAGGTCACCGTGGAGCTGGGCACGGAGACGTTCACCGCATCCGCCTCCGAACCGTCCGAGGACGCCTACCCGGCGCTCTGGGACGAGGCCCTGGCGCAGTGGCCGTTCCTCGACGAGCACCAGGCCAAGGCCGGGCGGCGCATCCCGCTGGTGGAGCTGACCCGCCTCACCTGACACCAGACGCACGGGAGGCGGCCGGTACGGCCCCTGCGGACGGCGCGGTGTCCGATTCGTTCAAGACCTGCGGCGGCGCGGCGGTCTACGGTGCGGGCATGGCAACCACAGCACCCCGTTTCGACCTTGTCGGCATGGTCACGAAGGACATGCCCGCGACTCTCGCGTTCTACCGGCGCCTGGGCCTGGACATCCCCGCGGAGGCGGACACCGCCCCCCACGCCGAGGTGACCGGACCGGGCGGCGTCCGCCTGGCCTGGGACACCGTGGACGTCATCCGCTCCATGCACCCGGGCTGGGAACTGCCCACCGGCGAGGGCCGGATGTCGCTGGCGTTCCGCTGCGAGAACCCGTCCGCCGTGGACACCCTTTACGCCGAACTGCTGGCGGCCGGCGTTCCCGGGGCGCGCGACCCCTGGGACGCCTTCTGGGGCCAGCGCTACGCGGTCGTCGAGGACCCGGACGGCAACACCGTCGACCTCTTCGCACCCCTGCCCGACGCCCCCTGAGCCCGGTAGGCGGGTGCGGGGGCGGACGGGGGCGGGGGCGGGTACAGCCACACCGCTACCGGCCCGGTGGCCGCACCCGGGGGAAGACGGATCGCGACATGCGGTCCTTCGGCGTCCCCCCGGGGCCTCCGTCAGCTTCGTCAGTGCGGGACAGATCACAGAGCGTCGCGAGACCCTCGGTGGCGGGTTGAGTGCTTCCACCGCCTTCGCGGTTGACGGTTGTTAGCCTGCATCACCATGAAGCAGCGGCAGCGGAAGAAGCTCTCCCGCCATCTCGCCGACGCCATCCTGGAGGCCGACGCCGCCCGCGTGAAGGCGCTCCTGGGGGCCGGGGCAGACCCAGGGCTGGGGGACAGGGACGGCACCACGCCTCTGTACCTGGCGTCCGTGCAGGGGGAGGCCGAGATCGCCCGCCTGCTGACGGAAGCCGGGGTCTTCCCCGACGCAGAGAGCGGAGGAGTCGGCTCCGAGGGCACGCCGTTGTGCGCAGCCGCGTGCTGGGGCCACACCGAGACGGTGCGCGTGCTGTTGGCGCACGGCGCTGACCCGAACCTTCGTGAGGACGGCGGAACGGGTTGGGCCCCCTTGGACTGGGCGAACCACGCTTCCCGTCCCGAGGCCGCCGAACTCCTCATCGCCGCGGGAGCACATCCGACAGGGACGCCGTCCGGGGGATCATGACGCGATCGTCGGGCCTGGGGGTCCCCGTTGCAGCAGGCAGGCACCGCTACCCCAGCAGCTCGCCGAGGGGCACTCCTGCGAGGGCCTTCACGTCCCTGGCCAGGTGTGCCTGGTCGGCGAAGCCGGTTGCCGCGGCGACGTCGGCGGGCGGGCGGCCCGTGCGGGCCAGGGCCAGGGCGCGTTCCAGCCGCAGCACCCGGGCCAGGGTCTTCGGGCCGTATCCGAAGGACCGCAGGGCCCTGCGGTGCAGCTGCCGTTCACTCAGTCCGACGTCCCTGGCGACCTCGGACACCGGCCGGCCCCGGCCCAGCGCGTCCGCCACCGCCCGGCACAGCGGGTCGGGTGTGCCGCCGGCGTCGGCCGCCACCTCCTCCAGGGCGGCGCCCCGGTCGGCCGACCCGTTGACCTGCCCGGTCAGGCGGCGCACCCGGGCCGCGGGCCACACGGCGTCCAGCGGGACCCGCAGGTCCCGCAGTTCGCTGGCGGGCACGCCGAAGACCGCCGGACCGACGCCGGGCGGGAAGCGCAACCCGGCCCAGGCGCCGTCCGGCGCTCCGGCGGAGACGTGCGCCCGGGTGTCAGGACCGGCGACGAGCAGCGCGCCGTCGTGCCAGATGAGGTCCATGCAGCCGTCCGGCAGCACCCGGACGCTGCCCGCCGCCGGCGCTGCCGCGGGACCTTCCGCGGGCAGCGCGGCTCGCGACCACACCACCGTGCCGTCGCCGAGCCCTGACCTCCGTTCCCGGTACACGCCGACCAGCTTGCCGTACTGATTCCCGTGGCGCTTCCGCGCCGGTACCTTGGCGGCGGACCCGGCGTGCCGGAGCGGCGGCGCCGGCCGGTGACGGAACCGGCCCGCCCGGCGGTGGCGTCTGGTCCGGCGACGGGCCGTACGGACGGCCCACCTATGGCGGGGGGACGCCATGGCTGATTGGATCGTCCCCGGGTACAGCGAGACCCGGGAGCTGGGCGCGGGCGCCGGCGGACGGGTCGTGCACGCGGTGCACGAGGCGACGGGTACGCCGGTGGCGGTGAAGTACCTGTCGCAGAAGCTGCGGCGGGACGCTGGTTTCCGGGAGGCGTTCCGCGCCGAGGCGGAGCTGCTGGCCGGTCTGACCAGCCCGTTCGTGACCGGTCTGTACGAGTACGTGGAGGGCCCGTCCGGCGCGGCCATCGTGATGGAGCTGGTCGACGGCGTGGCACTGCGGCGCCTGCTCCAGCGGGAGGGCGCCACCGGCCCGGAGGCCGCGCTCGCCGTGCTGAAGGGCTCGCTGCTCGGCCTGGCGGCTGCCCACGCGGCCGGTGTGGTGCACCGCGACTACAAGCCGGAGAACGTGCTGGTCACCGCGGACGGCGTGTCCAAACTGGTCGACTTCGGCATCTCGGCGCGGACCGGCGAGCGGGTCGGCGCGTCGGGCACGCCCGTCTACATGGCCCCCGAGCAGTGGAACGGCGGCCCGGCCACCCCCGCCACCGACGTGTACGCGGCCACCGCCTGCTTCTTCGAGTGCCTGACCGGCCGCAAGGCGTACACCGGCCAGAACCTCGCCGAGCTGGCCGTCCAGCACATCGAGGCGCCGGTGCCCGACGAGCTGGTACCGGAGCCGGTGCGGGACCTGGTCCGGCGCGGGCTGGCCAAGGATCCGGCCGAGCGGCCGTCGGACGCCGCCGCGTTCGTGGCCGAGCTGGACGAGGTCGCCGAGCGGGCCTACGGGCCGCGGTGGGAGTCGCGCGGCCGTCGGCGGCTGGCCGCCCTGGCGGCGCTGGTGCCGCTGCTGTTCCCGTCCGCGCTCGGGCAGAACCCGGGCGGCGTGACGACGTTCGCCCGTACCGTGCTGCGGTCCGCACGCGGGCACCACGGATGGGTGGCCGGTCTGGCCGCCGGGCTGGTCGCGGCGCTGCTGTTCGGCGCCGCCGCGGCGGCCGGCACCGGCGGGCACCGCGCGCAGGCGCAGACGGTGGCGACCACGGAGGCGACCAGCGCGGCCGGGCCCGCGACCGCGGGACCCGCCGGACCCGCCACCGGCGGCCCGACTCCCGACGCGTCCGGCACCGGCGACCCGGCGGACCTCGACGGCGACCCCGACGGCACCGACGGGGAGGCTGACGGCACCGAGGGCGCGGACGGGGACGCCGACGCCGACGGGCCGGACGCGCCGGACCTGCCGGGCGAGCCCGGCGGACCGGGTGGCGGCGACGGCCCCGGGGAGCCGCCCGGCCCCGGCGGTCCGGGCGGGCCCGGCGGCGGACCGGGAGCACCGGGCGGTGGGCCGGGTGAGCCGCCCGCACCGGGCAGCTCACCCCCGCCGACGGTCGCACCGCCCGCAGGCCCGTCGACGCCACCTCCCGCCGGAGTGGACGCGGTGGAGGTCGGCTCCCTGGTGCAGACCGGGCCGCAGACCGCCAGCGCCTCGGTGACGGTGCGCGCCCGCAGCACCGGGCCGGTGGTGCTGACCCTCGCCTGGTATGCGGACGAGTTCGGGCAGGGCGGACAGCAGGACGGCGCGACGCAGACCCTCGACCTGAGCGGCGACACGTCCTACACCGTGCAGGTGGCGCACACCTTCGCCACCCGGACCGCCTGCTTCTGGGAGGTGCGGGCCTCGACGAGCCCGGCGGCGGCCAACGGCGGCTCCTCGCAACGCGTCACGACCAGAGGATGCCTCTCGTGAGCGGGGACGACGGCTACCGGGCGACCGAGCTGGGTGACCACTGGTTCGAGAAGCCGGCGTCCGACCCGCGTGACGCCGTCCCCGCGGGGGCGGCGGACGGCGAGCGGGCCACGGTGGTGGCGGAGCCGGCCACGCCCGGCGACCCGGCGCCCGGGCCGCCCGCCGGTCCGGCCGCGGGTCCGGCCGCGGGTCCGGCCGCGGGTCCGGCCACAGACGCTCCCACCGGTCCGGCCACAGACGCACCCGCCGAGTTGCCCACCCTGGTCAGCACCCTGGTGACGGACACCGCCAACACCGCCGTGCGCACGCGCCCGGAGACCGGCCAGCTGCCCGGCGCGGAGCCAGGTTCGGCGCCCGGCGCGGCACCGCACGCGACGCTGCCGCAACCGGGCGCGTCCCCCACCGCCCTGTCCCCCACTGCCCCTCCTGGCGTCGCCCAGGCGACGGAGGGGGCGGTGCTGCGGTTCGGGCCGGGCGTGCCGGACCGGTTGCCACCCGCCGTCGTGCCGCCGGGGGTGCGCCGCAGGCGGCGGCAGCGTCGGTCGCTGCTGGCGGTCGCGGTGGTGGTGGCACTCGCCGCGGGCTGGTTCGGCTGGCGGTGGGTCGGGCCGCCGCTGGACGTGCGGGACCTGTCGGTGCGCACCTCCGGCCCGGGTCCCGGGTGCGGCGGCACCGCCGAGGTGGTGGGCACGGTGACGACCAACGGCGCTGCGGGCACGCTGCGTTACCGATGGGTACGCAGCGACGGCACGGCGTCGCCGGTGCAGGAGGAGCGGGTGGCCCGCGGGCAGGACGAGGCACGGCTGCGGCTGCTGTGGACGTTCCGCGGGCAGGGCACCCAGCAGGCCGTGGCGACCCTGGAGCTTGTCTCGCCGGGGCAGCGCAGCGGTTCCGCCGCGTTCCGCTACCAGTGCGAGTAGGCCCGCCACGCGTGACGGCCCGTCACCGGCGGCTGCCACCCCGGACCGGACCCGGCCGGTCGCGGCCGGACGGCTGCTCAGCGCACCACCGCGCTCAGCCTCAGCGCACCACCGCCCGCAGCCCCGGCTCAGGTGCCGTAACGCGCGCCGGGGCGCGCACGAGGGCGCGTTCCGGCTGGCCGCCCTCGGCCGCGCCGCCGGTGGCCGTCGGGCCGGCCCGGAACTCGCTCGGGCTGAGGCCGCGCAGGCGCTTGAACGCCGCGCTGAGCGCGAAGGCGTTGGCGTAGCCGACCTGTCGGGCCACCGACGCGACGGTCACCCCGGGTTCGCGCAGCAGGTCGCCGGCCAGGTCGATGCGCCAGCCGGTGAGGTACGACATCGGCGGTTCCCCCACCAGGTCGGTGAACCGGCGGGCCAGCGCGGCCCGCGAGACGCCCACGGCGGCGGCCAGCGACGCGACCGTCCACGGCCGCGCGGGGTGCAGGTGCAGCAGGTTCAGTGCCGGGCCGACCACCGGGTCGCCCTGCGCCCGGTACCAGCGGGGCGCGTCACCGTCGGGCCGGTCGAACCAGGCCCGCAGGGTGGCGATCAGCGTCAGGTCCAGCAGGCGGTCCAGGACGGCCTGCTGGCCCGGTGCGTCACGGGCGAGTTCGTCGGCGAACAGCGGCAGCAGCGGGCAGCCGCAGCTCTCCTGGGGCAGGACGAGGAACTGCGGCAGGGCGGCCAGCAGCCGCCGGCTGATACCGCCCTGCACCTGGTAGGTGCCGTTGACCAGCAGGTCGGCGCCGTCGCGGTTGCGGCCCCAGGTCCGCACGCCCAGCGCCAGTGCCTCGCACAGTTCCTCACCCTCGGGTGTGGTGCAGCGGTCACCGGGATGCACGACCATGTCCGGGGCTCTGCCGGGCACGTCGGAGACCGTGTAGGGGTCGGGTCCACGGAGCACGGCGATGTCGCCGGGCCGGAGGCGGACGGGGTCGGCGCCGTCCGGGGTGAGCCAGGCCGTGCCGCGTGCCATCGTCAGCAGCCCGAGCGGCGCCTCGTCCTTGATGTGCAGCGACCAGGGCGGGTCCATCACGACCTGGTGGAACATGCCGCCGCGGGCCCGGGTGCCGTCGAGAAGCTCTGAGAGTACGTCCACCCCCACAGCGTAGACGCCCGCGTATGGGATCGAGCCGATCAGCCATGGATCGTCTCACCCGGCGGCGGTTGACTGACGGCATGACAAACGAACTGACACTGGTGACGGGCGCCACGGGCAAGACCGGGCGCAGGGTGGCCGAGAGGCTTGAGCAGCGGGGCGTGCCGGTACGGGCGGTGTCGCGGTCGGCGGCTCGGCCGTTCGACTGGGCGGACCGCTCGACGTGGGAGGGCGCGCTGGAGGGGGTGCACCGGGCGTACGTCGCCTACGCCCCCGACCTGGGCACGAGCCGGTCGGTGGACGACCTGGGCGCGTTCACCGACCGGGCCGTGTCGGCGGGCGTGCGGCATGTGGTGATGCTGTCCGCCCGGACTGCGGAGGCGGGGCTCAGCCCGGCCGAGAAGTGGGTGCGGGAGGCGGAGCAGGCGGTGACCGGCCGGGCGCCGTCCTGGACGGTGCTGCGGCCGGGCTGGTTCTTCCAGAACTTCGACGAGGCGTTCTTCCTGGAGGCCGTGCGGGCCGGCGAGTTGGCGCTGCCCGCGGGTGAGGGCCTGGAGGGCTTCATCGACGCCGGGGACATCGCGGACGTGGCGGTGGCCGCCCTGCTCGACGAAGGGTGGGCGGGCCGTCATCTGGAGTTGACCGGACCGGAGTTGCTGTCGTTCGGTGGCGCGGTCGCCGCGATCGCGTCGGCGTCAGGGCGCGAGGTCCGCTATGTGCCGCTGGGGCAGGAGGAGTTCGCCGCGATGATGGCCGGACTGGGGCTGCCGGAGGAGTTGACGGCGCTGCTGGGGGACCTGCTCGGCCAGGTGCGGGACGGCGGCCTGGCCCGGCTGGCCGGCGGGGTGCGGGAGGTCCTGGGGCGCGAGCCGCGCAGTTTCGCCGACTACGCGGCGGCCGTCGCCGCGACCGGGGTGTGGACCGCCTGACCTGCGACGCCATCGGCGACCTGCGACGCCCGCCGGTGTGCCGGCGGGCGCACTCGGTCGGTCCGGCACCTTCTGCGGGTGACAGGAGTTGACCAACCCGCGCTGGGAAATGGCCCGTTGCTCGTAGGATCTGAATGCCTGCGGATCAGTGCGGGCTTCGGGGCGACCAGCGGAAGGGGCCACGCACGCGTGCGGAGACGGTCAGTGGGGGAAGCAGCCGGATGGTGGCTGCCCGCCGTGGCGCTGGCGGCCGGCACCGGCACGGCGGTGGCCTGGTTACCTGCCGCCGGGCGGTTACCGGTGCTGGGCGGGGCGTGCGCGGCGCTGGCGGTGCTGAGCCTTGCGTGGGCCGTGCGGGCGCACCGCGCGGCGGCGGGCGAGCGGGCCGGGCGGGTTCGGCAGCAGGCCGTCGCCGACGCCCGGGCGGCGGAGGTCGTCCACCTGGCGCGGGTCCGGCTGCCCGCGGTGGCCGAGCGGGTGCGCGCCGGGCAGCGGCTCGACGGGGCGCCGGGGCCGCTGGCCCCCGCGTCGCAGACCGGTGAGGAGTTCGCCCGGGCGCTCGCAGCCGTCGTCGACGCGCTCGGGTCGGACGAGGCGGTCCGGCGGGAGCGGGCCCTGCGCGACTCGGTGCAGGCGGCGTTCGAGTCGGTGGCCCGCACCATGCACGCCATGGCGACCGTGCAGCAGCAGGTGCTCGACCAGGTCGAGCAGTCGCTGGAGGACCCGGCGCTGATGGCCGGGGTGATGAAGGCCGACCACGCCGCCGCCCAGATGACCCGCAAGGCGCAGACGCTGCTGGTGATGTGCGGGATCTGGCCCGCGCGGCGGGAGACCCGGCCGGTGTCGCTGTACGACTGCGTGCGCGGCGCGCAGTCCCGCATCGTGGAGTTCGGCCGCGTCGAGGTGCACGGCGGGCAGAGCCTGTACATGGTGGCGCCCGCCGTCGAGGGCCTGATGCACGCGGTGGCCGAACTGCTGGAGAACGCGACGGTGTTCTCGCCGTCCCGCACCCAGGTCGTCGTGACCGTGCGGGAGGTGGGCGCGGGCGCGGTGATAGAGATCGACGACGCCGGCCTGGGCATGCCGCCGGACGTGCTGCACCAGGCGACGGCCCAGTTGCGCGACGACCTCGACCTGGCCCGGCTGGGCGCGGTGCCGCGCCTGGGCCTTGCCTGCGTGGGCCGTTGGGCCCGCGAGCTGGGCTTCCGGGTGGAGCTGACCGGGGCGTCGGCCTACGGCGGCACCCGGGCGGTGGCGTTCGTGCCGCACCGCCTGCTGACCGAGCCGCTGTCCCACCTGGCCGACCCCGCCGCCGACCACGGGCGGCAGCCCGGCGCCCAGCGCCCCGGTGACCCGGGAGCCGACCACCACCCCGCGCACCAGCGGGCCGGCCGTCCCACCGGTGCCGAGCCCGCCGGAGCGGGACCCGCCGGTGACAGCGGACTGCCGCGCCGGCGCAACCGCCGCCGCGGCTCCGGCCGTCCCGAGCCCGCGCCCCGGGCCGGCGCCGCCACGGCCCCCGCGGCACAGGAGTGGACCCCCGAGGAGGCACGGGCGTCGATCGCCAGCGTGCTGTCCGGTTCGCGGCGCGGCAGAGCAGCCGCCCAGCATCTCGACGACGTCACGGAGCCGCACGACGTCACAGAGCCGCACGACGTACCCGACCGGCCCGGCGTTCCCGACCCGCACGGCGTTCCGGGCCCCCACGACGTCCCCGACCGACACGACGGAGGCCGGCCATGACCGGGACCATCACCAGACTGCCCGACCTCGGCTGGATGCTCCGGCCGCTGATCGAGATACCGGGAGTGCGTCACGCGGTGGTCGTCTCCGAGGACGGCCTGCGGCTGGGGCACGCGTCCGCCGAGGGGCTGTCCGGCGCGGTCGCCGAACTCAGCCTCGCCGAGGCGGAGTCGCTGTCCGCCGCCTGCGCGGCGATGACGATGACCGGGCGCTCCACCGCCGCCCTGCTGTTCGGTGACGGCGCCGGGGTGCGGCAGCTGATGCTGGAGTCCGAGCACGGCTTCGTGCTGTTCACCGCCGCCGGGACCGGCGCGCACCTGGGCGTCGCCACCGACACCGGGGCCGACGTCGGCCTGGTGGCCCAGCAGATGCAGCTGCTGGTCGCGAAGATCGGCGCGCACCTGAGCAGCCGGCCCCGGGACCCGGTGACCCCCGCCTCATGACGGACCGCTGGGAGGAACGGACCACCTCCGCGGTACGCCCCTATGTGATCACCGGTGGACGGGCGGACGCCGGTGCCGCGGCCCTCCCCTGGGAGACGTTGGTGATGGCCGTGGAGATGCCCGCTCCGGAGACGCTCCAGCCGGAGCACCGCGTGATCCTCACGCAGTGCCAGGGGCTGCTGTCGGTGGCCGAGGTGGCGGCCCACCTCGGCCAGCCGCCCCCGGTGGTGCAGGTGCTGCTCGCGGACCTGGCCGACTGGGGCCTGATCGTCACCCGCCCGCCCGTGCCACCGGCCGAACGCACCGATCTGACCATGCTGAGAAAGGTCCTCCATGGGCTCGAGAGCCGCCTCTGACACCCCGGGCCCGGCATCGCGGGCGGCCGGCGCCGCCGCTCCCGAGCGGCCCGCACCCGCCCGCGAGGCAGTGGCGCGGCCCCCGGCGGGACCGCCGGGGCCCTCCGCACCGGGCGGTGCGGAGGGCAGGTACGTGCCGTCCAGCGTGGCCGGGGCGGCCAAGATCCTGGTCGTCGGCCCGCTCGGGGTGGGCAAGACCACGCTGATCGGCACGGTCTCGGAGATAAGGCCGCTGTCCACCGAGGCCGTCATGACCCGGGCGGGCGAACGCGTCGACGCCGTCGGGGCGGGGACGAAGACCACCACCACCGTCGCGCTGGACTTCGGGCGCATGACGATCGACGGCGAGCTGGTGCTCTACCTGTTCGGCACACCCGGTCAGCCGCGCTTCCTGCCCGCCTGGAAGGAACTGGCCCGCGGCGCGCTCGGCGCGCTGGCACTCGTCGACACCCGCGACCTGGCGGCGTCGTTCGACGCGCTGGGCCACCTGGAGGACCTGGGGCTGCCGTTCGCCGTCGCCGTCAACGCCTTCCCCGGCAGTCCGCAGCACGGCGAGGCGGAGCTGCGCGACGCGCTCGACCTGCTGCCGGGCACCCCGGTGGTCCGGTGCGACGCCCGCGACCACCCCTCCTCGGTCCGCGCCCTCATCGCCCTGGTCGCCCACCTCATCCACACCGCGACGGAGCAGCCATGACCGCCTCTCCCCCGTCCTGGGCCGCCGCCGGACACACCGGCGGCGGCAGGTGCCCCGCCCCCGCGCAGCTGTACGGCCCGCAGCTCGACGGCGACGGACTGCCGAAACTGTACGAGGACCTGCGGCAGGAGCACGGGCCGGTGGCGCCCGTCATGCTGGCGCCCGGGGTGCGGGCGTGGCTGGTGATCGGGCACGGCGAGCTGCTGCGGCTCACCCGCGAGGAGCAGGACTTCTCCCACGACCCGCGCCACTGGCTGCTGCTGCGCGAGGGGCGGGTGCCGGCGGACTCTCCGATCCTGCCCATGGTCGGGTGGCGGCCGGCGCTGCTGTTCGCGGACGGGCAGCAGCACCGCCGGATGCGGGCGGCGGTCTCCGACGCGCTGGGCCGCATCAACGGCCACGAGCTGCGCCGCAGCGTCCGGGCCGCCGCCGAGCGGCTCATCGCCTCGTTCGCCGACCGCCGCGAGGCCGACCTGGTGCCGCACTACGCGCGCAAGCTGCCGATGCAGGTCATCACCGGGCTGCTGGGCCTGGACGAGCGGACCGGTCAGCAGTTCGTACAGGCCATCGCCGGCACGGCCGGTGCCACCGCGGACTCCGCCAACGCCAGCAGGCGCATGGGCGCGATCCTGCTGGCGCTGATCGAGGAGAAGCGGCAGCGGCCCGGCAACGACGTCACGACGGCGCTGCTGCGCCACCCGGCCGCGCTCACCGACGAGGAGGTGCTGCACAACCTGGTGGTGATGTTCGTCGCCGGCAACCAGACCACGGTGAACTGGATCGCCACCACGCTGCGGGTCCTGCTGACCGACCCCAACTTCCGCTCCTCGCTGTCCGGTGGGCACCTGAGCGTCGACGACGCCCTCGACCTGGTGCTGTGGCGGTTCCCGCCGACGCAGAACTTCCCCGCCCGCTACGCCACCCGCGACCTGCGCTTCGGCGGCCAGGACATCCGGGCCGGCGACATGCTGGTGCTGGGGCTGGCGGGCGCCAACGCCGACCCGCAGGTGCTGCCGCCGGACGGCAACCCGGTGGTCGGCAACCGCTCGCACCTGGCGTTCGGCGCGGGACCCCACACCTGCCCGGCGCAGGACCCGGCCCGGCTCATCACCCGCACCGCCGTGGACACCCTGCGGCACCGCCTGCCCGACCTGGAACTGGCCGTGCCGGAGAGCGAGCTGGCCTGGGTCAAGTCGCCGTGGAGCAAGGGCCTGGCCGCCCTCCCGGTCCGCTTCACCGATCCGCAACTCCCGCCCGAACCGTCACCAGGAGAGCCGCGTTGACCACTTCCACTTCCACTTCACCCCGCACCCCGCACCGGATGGACGCCGCCGGAGGCTGCCCGCACGCCGCCAACGCCCGCCTGCTCCAGGAGGGCTCCGTCGCCGAGGTGGTGCTGCCCGGGGACGTGCCGGGCATGGCGGTCCTGGGCCACGACGCGCTGCGGGAGTTCCTCGCCCACCCGGACGTGGCGAAGAACGCCCGCCACTTCACCGCCCTCCAGGAGGGCGGCATACCGGACGGCTGGCCGCTGCGCACCTTCGCCACCGTGCAGGGCATGACCACCGCCGACGACGCCGACCACCGCAGGCTGCGTTCACTCGTCAGCAAGGCGTTCACCGCCCGCCGGGTGGAGGCGCTGCGCCCGCGGGTGGAGGAGCTGACCGGTGACCTGCTCGACGGGCTCGCGCACACCGTCGGCGAGGACGGCACCACGGACCTGCGGCGGCACTTCGCGCTGCCGCTGCCGATGGGTGTGATCTGCGAACTGCTCGGTGTGGACGCCGAGCACCACGACCGGCTGCACCACCTGTCCAACCAGGTGGTGAGCACCGACATCGGGCCGAAGGAGGCGGTCGCGGCCAACCAGGAACTGGTGGCGGTGCTCGGCGCGGTGGTCTCCGCCCGCACCGGCTCGCCGGGCGGGGACCTGACCAGCGCCCTGATCGCCGCCCGCGAGGAGGACGGCGACCGGCTCAGCCCGCAGGAGCTGCTCGGCACGCTGCTGCTCATGATCGTCGCCGGGCACGAGACGACGCTCAACCTCATCACCAACGCGGTGCGGGCGCTGTGCGCGCACCGCGACCAGCTCGACCTGGTGCGCGCCGGGAAGGCCGGCTGGTCGGACGTGGTGGAGGAGACGCTGCGCTGGGACAGTCCCGTCAGCTTCTTCCCGTTCCGCTACCCCACCCGGGACCTGACCGTCGACGGGACCGTCATCCCCCGGGGCACGCCGGTGCTCGCCGGCTACTCGGCGGCCGGCCGCGACCCGCGGGCGCACGGTGAGCACGCCGACCGCTTCGACGTGGCCCGGGCCGCCGCCCGGCACCTGTCGCTCGGCCACGGCCCGCACTTCTGCCTGGGCGCGCCGCTGGCCAGGATGGAGGCCACCGTCGCCCTGGAGCGGCTGTTCACCCGCTACCCCGACCTGGACCTCGCCGTTCCCGAGCAGGAGCTGCGGCGGCACGCCAGCTTCGTCGGCAACAGCGTGAGCCGGCTGCCGGTCAGGCTCACAGCGGTGGCCGACGCCGGCTGAGGGCAGCGTTCCGCGCGGGAAACAACCGCGATGCCGCCGGGTAACAGCGACGCCGCACGCTGAGCGGTATGACAACGGACAGGCGTGTGGTGGTGGTCGGCGGCGGCATGGCCGGTGCCCGGCTCGCGCAGCAGCTCGGTGACCGCGGGAGCGCGGTCACCGTCATCGGCGAGGAGCCGCACGCGCCCTACAACCGGCTGCTGCTCGCCGACGTGCTGGCCGGGTCCTACCCGGCCGACGTGATCTCCCTGCCCGCCGCCCCGCCCGCGGTGACGTACCGGGCGGGCGTGCGGGCGGTCCGGCTGGACCGGGCCGCGCGCCGGGTCCAGTGCGACGACGGCAGCGCGATCGGATACGACGCGCTGGTGCTCGCCACCGGCTCCAACCCGGTGCTGCCACCGATCCGCGGCCTCTTCGCGGAGGACGCGACGGCCGCTCCGGAGGCGGGCCGTGAGCTGCCCGACGGGGTGCACCCGTTCCGCACCCTGGACGACTGCCGGGCGCTGTCCTCGCTGACCGGGGACGGCACCCGCGCGGTGATCGTCGGCGGCGGGCTGCTGGGCGTCTCCGCCGCGCGGGCGCTGGCCACGCGCGGCGTGCGGACGGTGCTGGTGCACCAGGGCGAGCACCTGATGGAGCGGCAGCTCGACGCCGAGTCGGCCGGGCTGCTGCACCGGCACCTGACCGGCCTGGGCGTCGAGGTGCACACCGCCTGCCGGGCCCGCGGCGTGGAGACGGGGACGGACCCCGCCACCGGCCGCCGCGCGGTGCGCGCGGTGGTGATGGCCGACGGCTACGCGCTGGGCACCGACGTGCTGGTGCTGGCCTGCGGCGTGCGTCCCAGGACGGGGCTGGCGCGGGCGGCCGGGCTGGCCACCGCGTTGGGCGTCGTCGTCGACGACGAGCTGCGCACCGACGACCCGCACGTGCACGCCGTCGGTGACTGCGCCGAGCACGCCGGCGTCGTGTACGGCCTGGCGGGCGCCGCCCGCGAGCAGGCCGACGTGCTGGCCGGGGTGCTCACCGACCCCGGCGGCGGCCACCGCTACCGGGGCACCCGCGCCATGACCCGGCTCACCCTCGCCGGGCCCGGCCCCTTCGACCTGGCCGCGTTCGGGCGCACCCGCCCCCGGCCCGACGACGACACCGTGCGGCTCGCCGACGCCACCCGGGGCGCCTACCGCAAGGTGGTCGTCTCCGGTGACGAGCTGGTCGGCGGCATCCTGCTCGGCGACCTCGACACGGTCGGCGCCCTCGCCCGCACCTGGGAGCACCGCGAACCGCTCCCCGACGCACCCCTGCTGCACCTGCTCACCCATGACGGAGGCACCCCTTGACGACCGCCGCTGAGACATCCGCAGCCCTGGACGCCGCAGGCGCACCCGGCTCCCCGGTGATCGTGCTGATCGGCCACGGCATGGTCGGGCACCGCCTGCTGGAGGCTCTTGCCGCCCGCGGCGTGACCGGGCGGGCCCGCGTCGTCGTGCTTGCCGAGGAGCCGCGCCCGGCCTACGACCGGGTGCGCCTCACCTCCTACTTCTCCGGCACCACACCCGAGCAGCTGGGCATGGTCGAGGACGGCTTCCTGGAGCGGCACGGCATCGAGCTGCGCCTGGACGACCCGGCCGCCTCGGTGGACCGCGCGACCCGCACCGTCACCACCCGCTCCGGGCTGGCCGTGCGCTACGACACGCTGGTGCTGGCCACCGGCTCCTACCCGTTCGTCCCGCCGGTGCCCGGCGCCGACAGCGAGGGCTGCTTCGTCTACCGCACCATCGAGGACCTGCTGGCCATCGAGTCGTACGCGGCCGGATCGCGCAGCGGTGTGGTCGTCGGCGGCGGCCTGCTGGGCCTGGAGGCGGCAGGCGCGCTGAAGGGCCTGGGCCTTCAGACGCACGTGGTGGAGTTCAACGACCGGCTGATGGCGCTCCAGGTCGACGACGGCGGCGGCGCCGCGCTGCGCCGCACGGTCGAGGCGATGGGGTTGAACGTGCGGACCTCCGTCGGCGGGCAGGAGATCCTGACCGGCGACGACGGCCGGGTCAGCGGCATGCGGCTGTCCGACGGCTCGGTGGTCGACACCGACCTGGTGGTGTTCTCCGCCGGGGTGCGGGCCCGCGACCAGCTGGGCCGGGACTGCGGCCTGGAGGTCGGCGAGCGCGGCGGCATCGTCGTCGACGAGCAGTGCCGCACCGAGGACCCGGCGGTGTACGCCGTCGGCGAGTGCGCCCGCGCCGCCGACGGCACGGTGTACGGCCTGGTGGCGCCCGGCTACGAGATGGCCGAGGCCGCCGCCGACGCGATCGACGCGGCCCTCCCCGGTGAGGACGGCCGGGACTCGGCCTCCGCCGGGCAGGCCCGGTTCACCGGCGCGGACACCTCGACGAAGCTGAAGCTGCTCGGGGTGGACGTGGCGTCCTTCGGGGACGCGCACGGCCGGAGCGGGGACTGCCTGGACGTGGTCTACTCCGACTCGCGCAGCGGCGTCTACAAGAAGCTGGTGATGTCGGCGGACGGCCGCCTGCTGGGCGGGGTGCTGGTCGGTGAGGCCGACGCCTACGGCATGCTGCGGCCCCTGACCGGTTCGGTGCCGCCGGTGTCCGCCGAGACGCTGGTGCTGCCCGCGGGCGCGGGCGCACCGGCCGCGCTGGGACCGGGCTCGCTGCCCGACGAGGCCGTCATCTGCAGCTGCCACAACGTCACCAAGGGCGCCGTGCGCAACGCGGTCACCGAGCACGACTGCACGTCGGTGCCGGAGGTGAAGAAGTGCACCAGGGCTGGCACCGGGTGCGGTAGCTGCGTCAAGGTGCTCGGCCGGATCATCGACGACGAGCTGGAGGCCCGCGGCGTCACCGTCGACAAGGGCCTGTGCGGCTGCTTCGAGCGGACCCGCCAGGAGCTGTACGAGATCGTGCACACCCTGCGGATCACCTCCTTCCGCCAGCTGCTGGACGAGCACGGCCGGGAGGCGGCCCGCGGCGGTGAGGGCTGCGAGGTGTGCAAGCCGACCGTCGCCTCGCTCATCGCCTCACTCGCCCCGGCCATCGGCGCCGACGGGCACGTGCTCGACGGCGAGCAGGCCGCGCTCCAGGACACCAACGACCACTTCCTGGCGAACCTCCAGCGCAACGGGTCCTACTCGGTGGTGCCGCGGGTGCCGGGCGGGGAGATCACCCCGGAGGGACTGATCGTCATCGGGGAGATCGCCCGGGACTTCGGCCTCTACACGAAGATCACCGGCGGTCAGCGCATCGACCTGTTCGGGGCCCGCGTCGACCAGCTGCCGGCCATCTGGACCCGGCTGGTCGACGCCGGGTTCGAGTCCGGCCACGCCTACGGCAAGTCGCTGCGCACGGTGAAGTCCTGCGTGGGGCAGACCTGGTGCCGCTACGGCGTCCAGGACTCGGTGCGGATGGCGATCGACCTGGAGCTGCGCTACCGGGGGCTGCGCTCGCCGCACAAGCTGAAGTCCGCCGTCTCCGGCTGCCAGCGGGAGTGCGCGGAGGCGCAGAGCAAGGACTTCGGGGTGATCGCCACCGCCGGCGGCTGGAACCTGTACGTCGGCGGCAACGGCGGCGCCACGCCCCGGCACGCCGACCTGCTGGCGCAGGACCTCTCCGACGCCGAGCTGGTCCGGCTCATCGACCGGTTCCTGATGTTCTACATCCGCACCGCCGACCGGCTGGAGCGCACCTCGGTGTGGCTGGACCGGATCGAGGGCGGCCTCGACCACGTGCGGGACGTCGTGGTGCACGACTCGCTGGGCATCTGCGGCGAGCTGGAGGAGCTGATGGCCGGGCACGTGGCCGGGTACCGCGACGAGTGGGCCGCCGCGCTCGCCGACCCGGAGAAGCTCAGCCGCTTCGTCTCGTTCGTCAACGCTCCCGGCACGCCCGACCCGTCGGTGCGGTTCGTCGGTGAGCGCGGCCAGATCAAGCCGGACCTGACGCTGCTGTCCGGCCCCGACATCCCCGTCCGCACTCTTGAAGGGAGCCAGGCCCGATGACGACGACCGTGCCCGGGACGACCACCGTGCCCGACCCGCAGACCGCCCCCCGTCCGACCACCACCGCCCGGGTGGAGGTGCGCTGGGGTGAGGAGTGGGTGCCGGTGTGCGACAGCGCCGCGCTGGTGCCGGGCCGCGGAGTGGCCGCGCTGCTGCCGGACGGGCGGCAGGTCGCCGTCTTCGTCGACCGGAACGGCCGGCCGCACGCACTCGACAACCGCGACCCGTTCACCGGCGCCTACGTGCTGTCGCGCGGGCTGCTCGGCAGCGCCCAGGGCCGCCCCTTCGTGGCGTCGCCGCTGCTCAAGCAGCGCTTCGACCTGCTCTCCGGACTCTGCCTGGACGACGACGCGGTGTCGGTGGTCGTGCACGCCGCCCGGTTGGGCGGCTGACCCACGGATTGAAGCCGAAGGTCCCGGTGCCGCCCCGGCCGCCCCCGCCCCGGCCGGTGAAGGCCGGGGCGGGGGCGGCCGGTTGCGGACCCGGTGCTTCCGCTCCGGTGGCGCCGGGCCTACTGTGCGGTCATGGTCTGGACGTCACGAGAGATCCCACATCAGGGCGGCCGCCTCGCGGTGGTCACCGGCGCCAACAGCGGCCTCGGTTACGTCACCGCCAGGGAGCTGGCACGCCACGGGGCGCGAGTGGTCCTCGCCTGCCGCAGCTCCGAACGCGGCACGGCCGCGCTGGAGAGGCTGCGGCACGAGGTCCCGGAGGCCGACGCCGAGTACCGCGCGCTGGATCTGGCCGACCTGTCCTCGGTCCGGACGTTCACCGACTCGCTGCCCGGTGACCGGCTGGACCTGCTGATCAACAACGCCGGACTGATGGCGGTGCCCTTCGCGCTGACCGCGGACGGCTTCGAGATGCAGTTCGGCGTGAACCACCTGGGCCACTTCGCACTGACCGGCCTGCTCCTCGACCGGCTCACCGGCACGCCCGGCGCCCGGGTGGTGACCGTCTCCAGCCTGATGCACCTGTTCGCCAACATCGACCTCCACGACCTGAACAGCGCGCACGAGTACCGGCGTTGGCAGGCGTACTGCCGGTCCAAGTCGGCGAACCTGCTGTTCGTGCACGAGCTGGCCCGCCGCACCGCCGGGCTGGACCTGGTCGCCGCCGCCGCACACCCCGGCTACTCGGCGACCGAGCTGCAGACCAAGGGCCCCAGGCTGGACGGCCGCCGGGGCGCTGAGCGGCTGTGGTCACTGGGCAACCGGCTGGTCACGTCCACGCCGGAGCTGGGTGCCGCACCCACGCTGTGGGCGGCGACCGCACCCGGGGTACAGCCCGACTCCTTCACAGGTCCGCGCGTCATGGGCGTCCGAGGCGCCCCGGGCCCGTCGGTGCGCGCGTCCTGGACGCGGAACGACACCGCGGGCGCGCTGCTGTGGCAGGCCTCGGCGGATCTGACCGGGGTGGACCCGAAGCTCTGAGACCGGCCCCCGGCCGGACGGCCCCGCGCCACCTCCGAACCCGGCCGGGGCCGCCGCACCACGGTCACGACCCGGGGCGGCAGGAGCACGGGCCGGAGCCCGGGAGCACACCCCGGGGGCGTCCGGCGCCCGGCGGGGCAGCACCCCGCCCGCCCCGCCGCCCTCGGCACCCCCCTGCGACCCGTGCGTCTCGCCTCTCGGGCGGCTCGCCCCGCCGGGCGACCGGGCGGCGCCGCTCAGCGGCGCCCTCCACTCACGGATTCATGCGTTCCACTTCTTGAGTGGAGGGCGCACACGACGGCGGAATCGGACGAACCGGGCACACCAGGTGACCGACACTACGGACTCCGAATACCAAAGCGGACATCCTTCGCGCCCGCCAAGGCGCAACAGCAGCCGTGAGGTGACATCCCGTCAGGGACGGGAAATCCCGAATAGGCCGATATAAAGGCGTGTCACCCGATCCGGGTGACCGGACTCACAGCATGCCCGTCCGGTGCAATTGCACCGCGGAAGGTTTATTCCGCCATTCCGTCAATTGCCGCGCTGAGCAGGTTTTTTAAGTGAACATGCTAGGTCTTTGCTCTCACTGTGAGAAAAAGATCCACCGCATAACGTGGTGAATCGGCGGTGGTCGCGCCGGGAGCGCAGGCCGGCCCGCCGCACGCCGCTTGTGCCGGTCAAATCGTTGTGTCTACGGTTCCTCCGCCACCGCATCTCATGCGGAGGTCCCTCAGCCGGCAACGCCGAATCCTGCCACCGGCCGGGGGAAACCCAAGTTCCATGAGGCAGGAGCGGGGGAACCAGGTAAGCGCCGAGCCGCAGAGCATGCGGCCGGCTTGGGGTGAAGCCACGCCTCACCGCCCGGTGCGATCGCACCGTGTGCAGTGGGGAATGGCCGGGCATCTCCTGCCCGAATCCGACAGCTCACCTCGTAGGCGTAGGAGAGGACACACCTATGTCTCGTGGTCGCCACCGTCGTCCGCGCAACCCGCTGATTTCCCGTCAGGTCACCCGCGTCTCGCTCGCCCTCACAGCCGGTGGCGCCGGGATCGCCGTGCCGCTCGTCGGCGCCGGCACCGCGAACGCCGCCCCCGTCTCCGTGTGGGACAAGGTCGCCGAGTGCGAGAGCAACGGCAACTGGTCCATCAACACCGGCAACGGCTTCTACGGCGGTCTGCAGTTCCAGCAGTCCAGCTGGGCAGCCGCCGGCGGCACCCGGTACGCCGCCCGTGCCGACCTCGCCACCAAGGACCAGCAGATAGCGGCAGCCGAGAAGCTGCTCGACATGCAGGGTCCGGGCGCCTGGCCGGTGTGCGGCCCCCGCGCCGGTCTGAGCAAGGACAGCGGCACCCCCGACATCAGCCCCGACGGCCAGGCAGCGCCTGCCAAGAAGGCCGAGACCGCGCCGCAGACCCAGCAGCCCAAGGCCGCCCAGCCCAAGGCGGAGCAGCCCAAGCAGCAGTCGGCGCCCGCGCCGAAGGCCGCCCCGAAGCCGCAGAGCGGCAAGGCGTCCTACACCGTGGTCAGCGGTGACACCCTGCACAAGATCGCCACCGCGCGGAACGTCGACGGCGGCTGGCAGACCGTCTACGAGCAGAACCGTGAGACCGTCGGCGGCAACCCGAACCTGATCTTCCCCGGTCAGCGTCTGGCCGTCGGAGGCCAGGCCCAGCAGCAGCCGAAGGCCTCCGCCCCGAAGGCCTCCGCGCCCAAGGCGGAGCAGCCCAAGGCGGCGCCGAAGCCGGCGCAGCCCAAGGCCGAGCAGCCCAAGCCCGCCCCCAAGGTGGAGCAGAAGGCGCAGACCGCGCCGCAGCAGGCCCGCCCCGCCACCAGCAGCGGCTACTCCAAGCCGGTCGCCGCCTCGCCCAGCACCGCCTACCGGGCCTCCGGTGGCGCCTGGTCCAGCGGCTACCACACCGGTGTGGACTTCTCCGTCTCCACCGGCACCCCGATCAACGCCGTCACCACCGGCACCGTGGTCTCCGCCGGCTGGGGCGGCGCGTACGGCAACGAGGTCGTCATCAAGCACTCCGACGGCCGCTACAGCCAGTACGCCCACCTCTCCTCGCTGTCCGTCAGCGCGGGCCAGAGCGTCGGCGGCGGCCAGCAGATCGGCCTGGCCGGCTCGACCGGCAACAGCACCGGTCCGCACCTGCACTTCGAGGTCCGCACCGGTCCGTCCTACGGTTCCGACATCGACCCGCTGGCGTACCTGCGCTCCAACGGCGTCTCCGTCTGAGACACCCTCAGCGGAGGCTGATCCGGTACCCGGAACCTCCGCGCACCGGCTCCCCCACGGGATCCCCCACGATGAACCGGCCGTGCCCGCGATGGGCACGGCCGGTTCATCATGCGTTGCCGGCCCGTCCACGTGCCGCTCCTATCTTCGGCGGCGCACCTCCGCGGCCGGCCGGCCGCGGAGGACGGACGACTTCGGTGAGGTAACCGTGGAACGTCGTACCTTCCTGCGCGGAGCGGTGGCCGGCGGCTCGGCCGCGGCCTTCGGCGGCACCCTGATGCGCGGCGCCGCCTACGCCGCCCCGGCCCAGCCGGGCGCGGGCCCCTACGGTCCGCTCGGCACGGCGAACAGCAACGGCATCCAGCTGCCGGCCGGGTTCAGCAGCCGGATCATCGCGCGGTCGGGCCAGCAGGTGCCCGGCACCTCCTACACCTGGCACAACGCGCCCGACGGAGGCGCCTGCTTCGCCGACGGCAGCGGGTGGATCTACGTCTCCAACTCCGAGATCAACCCCGGCGGCGGGGCGAGCGCGGTGCGCTTCAACTCCTCCGGGGCCGTCACGTCCGCCTACCGCATCCTGTCCGGCACCCGGCAGAACTGCGCCGGCGGCGCGACCCCGTGGAACACCTGGCTGTCCTGCGAGGAGGTGGACCGCGGCTACGTCTACGAGACGGACCCCTTCGGCGGCAGCGCGGCGGTGCGGCGCGACGCGATGGGCCGGTTCAAGCACGAGGCGGCGGCGGCCGACCCGGTGCGCCGGGTGTTCTACCTGACCGAGGACGTCTCCAACGGCTGCCTCTACCGCTTCGTGCCGGCCACCTGGGGCAACCTGTCCTCGGGCCGGCTCCAGGTACTGCGGGCGGGCACCGCCACCTCGGGCTCGTTCACCTGGGCGGACGTGCCGGACCCGACCGGCGCGACGCCCACCCGCGACCAGGTCTCCGGCGCCAAGCGGTTCAACGGCGGTGAGGGCTGCCACTACGCGGGCGGCAAGGTCTGGTTCACCACCAAGGGCGACAACCGGGTGTGGCGGCTCGACGTGGTGAGCAACACCTACGAACTCACCTACGACGACAACCTGGTGACCGGCGGGTCAGCGCCGCTGACCGGCGTGGACAACATCACCGGCACCTCCTCCGGCGACCTCTACGTCGCGGAGGACGGCGGCAACATGGAGATCTGCGTGATCACGCCGCAGGAGGTGGTGTCGCCGTTCCTGCGCGTTCAGGGCCAGTCCTCGTCGGAGATCTGCGGCCCGGCGTTCTCCCCGGACGGGCGGCGCCTGTACTTCTCCAGCCAGCGCGGCACCACCGGCAGTTCCTCGGGCGGCATCACCTACGAGGTCACCGGCCCGTTCCGCACCTGACCGGCCCGGCTGGGCCCGTGAGAGCCCGGGGGCGCCTCCTGCGCCTCCCGGCGCAAGGAGGAGGGGGACGGCCGTGGCACCTCCGCACAGGTGCCGGCCGTCCCCCTCCGGGGCCCGGGACCGCCGCCGCGGTGAGGGTCGCGGTGCGGCGGCGGTCCCGGAAGCGCTGCGGCGCGGTCAGCGGCTGTCGCTGCCCGTGCTCTGCGCGGCGGCGCGGCCCGCCTCCAGGCGCGCCACCGGGATGCGGAACGGCGAGCAGGAGACGTAGTCGAGGCCGACCTCGTGGAAGAAGTGCACCGACTCGGGGTCGCCGCCGTGCTCGCCGCACACCCCGAGCTTGAGGTCGGGGCGGGTGGCCCGGCCGTCGGCGACGGCGTCCCGCACGAGCTTGCCGACGCCGTCCTTGTCGATCGTCTCGAACGGGGAGACGCCGAAGATGCCCTTCTCCAGGTAGGCGGTGAAGAAGCTGGCCTCCACGTCGTCCCGGCTGAAGCCCCACACGGTCTGTGTGAGGTCGTTGGTGCCGAACGAGAAGAAGTCGGCCGACTCCGCGATCTGACCGGCGGTCAGGGCCGCCCGCGGCAGCTCGATCATGGTGCCCAGCGTCAGGCGCAGGTCCACGTCGTAGGCCTGCTCCACCTCCGCGATGACCCGTTCGGCGTCCTCGCGGACGATCTCCAGCTCCTGGACCGTGCCGACCAGCGGGATCATGATCTCCGGCCGCGGGTCGCCCTTGGCGGCCTTGCGCTCGGCGGCGGCCTCCGCGATGGCCCGCACCTGCATGGTGAACAGGCCGGGGATGACCAGGCCCAGGCGCACGCCGCGCAGGCCCAGCATCGGGTTCTGCTCGTGCAGCCGGTGCACGGCCTGGAGCAGGCGCAGGTCGTTCTCGTTGGCGTCGCGCCGGGACTCCGCGAGTGCCACCCGCACCGACAGCTCGGTGATGTCGGGCAGGAACTCGTGCAGCGGCGGGTCGAGCAGCCGCACGGTGACGGGCAGGCCGTCCATCGCCTCGAAGAGCTCCTTGAAGTCGCCCTTCTGGAGCGGCAGCAGCTCGGCGAGGGCGTTGTCCCGCTCGGTGTCGGTGTCGGCGAGGATCAGGTGCTCGACGAGTTGGCGCCGCTCTCCGAGGAACATGTGCTCGGTGCGGCACAGCCCGATGCCCTGTGCGCCGAAGCGGCGGGCGCGGGCCGCGTCCTCGGCGTTGTCGGCGTTGGCGCGGACCCGCAGCCGGCGCATCCGGTCGGCGTAGGCCATCATCCGGTGCACGGCCTGCACCAGCTCGCCGGCGTCGTCCGCGCCGGCGTGCGTGCGGCCCTCGAAGTACTCCACGACCGGGGACGGCACCACGGGCACCTCGCCCAGGTAGACCTTGCCGGTGGAGCCGTCGATGGAGACCGTGTCGCCCTCCTCGATGACCAGGGTGCCCTTGCCGTCGGGGTGCGGCGCGGTCAGGCGGCGGCGCTTGGTGTCGACCTCCAGCTCCTCCGCGCCGCAGACGCAGGTCTTGCCCATGCCGCGGGCCACGACCGCCGCGTGCGAGGTCTTGCCGCCGCGCGAGGTGAGGATGCCCTCGGCGGCGATCATGCCGTCGAGGTCGTCGGGGTTGGTCTCCCGGCGGATCAGGATGACCCTCTCACCCGAGCGGGACCACTTGATGGCGGTGTAGGAGTCGAAGACCGCCTTGCCGACGGCCGCGCCCGGTGAGGCGGCGATGCCGCGGCCGATGCGCCGGGGCCCGTCCTTGCCCGCGGCGGACTCCTCGAAGCGGGGGAACATCAGCTGCGCGAGCTGGGCGCCGTTGACCCGCTGGAGCGCCTCCGCCTCGTCGATGAGGCCCTGGTCGACGAGCTGGGTGGCGATGCGGAACGCCGCCGCCGCGGTGCGCTTGCCCACGCGGGTCTGGAGCATCCACAGCTTGCCGCGCTCGATGGTGAACTCGATGTCGCACAGGTCCCGGTAGTGCGTCTCCAGGGTCTCCATGATCTGCATGAGCTGGTCGTAGGAGGCCTTGTCCAGGGACTCCAGCTCGGCGAGCGCGACCGTGTTGCGGATGCCGGCGACCACGTCCTCACCCTGCGCGTTCTGCAGGTAGTCGCCGTAGACGCCCTGCTGGCCGCTGGCCGGGTCGCGGGTGAAGGCGACGCCGGTGCCGGAGTCCGGGCCGAGGTTGCCGAAGACCATCGAGCAGACGTTGACGGCCGTGCCCAGGTCGCCGGGGATGCGCTCCTGACGGCGGTACAGCTTGGCCCGGTCGGTGTTCCACGAGTCGAAGACCGCGCGGATGGCGAGGTCCATCTGCTCGCGGGGCTCCTGCGGGAAGTCCCGGCCGGTCTGCTTGACGACGATGTCCTTGAACTCGGCGACGAGTTCACGCAGGCCGCCGGCGTCCAGGTCCACGTCGGAGGCGGCGCCGCGGCGGTGCTTGGCCTGCTCCAGCGCCTCCTCGAACAGCTCGCCGTCGACACCGAGCACGGTCTTGCCGAACATCTGGATCAGGCGGCGGTAGGAGTCCCAGGCGAACCGCTCGTCGCCGGCCTGCGCGGCCAGGCCCTCGACGGACTCGTCGGAGAGCCCGATGTTGAGCACGGTGTCCATCATGCCGGGCATGGAGAACTTCGCGCCGGAGCGCACCGACACCAGCAGCGGGTCGTCGGACTGGCCGAGCCGCTTACCCATCTGCTGCTCCAGCGCGTCGAGGTGCGCACTGACCTCGTCGCGGAGCGCGGGCGGTTCGGCCTTGGACTCCAGGTAGACCTTGCACGCCTCGGTGGTGATGGTGAATCCGGGCGGCACGGGCAGGCCGAGATTGGTCATCTCGGCCAGGTTGGCCCCCTTCCCACCGAGGAGGTCCTTGAGTTCCTTGTTGCCCTCGCTGAAGGCGTACACGAACTTCGGTGCGTTCGTGGATACGTGTGGCTCTTTGTTTTCCGACACGGGACGACTCCTCGCGGACGGCTGCCCTGACGGCGGGGAGCGTACCCAGATCGAAGGCGCCAGGGCACGGGTAGCAGCACGTCACACGGCTGCTACCACCCATCCGCCAGGAGATCGAAAGTAAAGGCTCGACCAAGAGAGGGCGCCCAGAGTTTTTGAACCCCGAACACTTCAATCACGCAGCGTCAAGATGGAGCGAGATCCGCTGACTCTGCGTACATGATGGGTTGATGCCGTGAAGTCGCGGAGGGTGGCACTCAGTGCCGCTCGTTGGAGAGGTGCAGAACTCGACCGAGCGCTCATGTGAGCGCCACCCCTATCAGGCGTGGCGAGAATCACGCACTGCGGACGGCCCGCGTTCCAGCATCCGGACGCCGTTGCTCCCTTTTTGACGCCCGTTCACCGCCCGTGCATCCAGCGCCCGGCCGGACCGGCTCCGCGAGCCGGTCGTCGAGCCGGGCGTCGGCCAGGTCCGGCCCGTAGAGGTGCTCCACGACCATGGCCGCCGCGCCCAGCAGCCCCGCCCGCTCGCCGAGTGTGGACGTCACCACCTCCAGGCGGGCCGTGGTGCGCGGCATGGCCCGCTGGTACAGCGCCTCGCGCACTCCGCCGAGGAACGCCGGGCCGGCAAGGTCGCCGGCGAGCATCAGCACGCCCGGGTTGAGCAGGGTGACGACCGTGCCGAGCACCTCGCCCACCCGCCTCCCGGCCTGCGTGGCGAGGCGGACCGCCTCCGGCCGCCCCTCCGCCAGCAGCCGACGCACGTCCGAGCCCGACGCCGCGGGCACTCCCGAGGCGGTGAGCTGCCGGGCGAGCGCCCGGCCGCTGGCCACCGCCGCCAGGCAGCCCTGCGAGCCGCACCGGCACAGCGCCGCCGCCCCGTCACTCAGCCGGATGTGGCCGATGTCGCCCGCTCCCCCGTCGATGCCGCGGTAGACACCGCCGTCCACCACCATGCCGGCGCCGATTCCGGTGGACGCCTTCACCAGGAGGAACGCCGCGCAACCGGGGTGCGCGGCGCGCTGCTCTGCGTAGGCCATCAGGTTGGCGTCGTTGTCGACGAGCACCGGCAGCGGCTCGGGGGTCCGGCCGACGTGCTCGGCGAGCGCCCGGCGCAGGCCGTCCGGCACCGGGTGCCCGTCCCAGCCCGGCATGATCGGCGGCTGCACCACGCGACCGGTCGACCAGTCGACCGGGCCGGGCACCGCCAGGCCCACGCCGCACAGCCGCTCCGCGTCCACCCCGGCGGTGCGCAGCAGCGGCGCGAACCACTGCCCCAGCCGGTCGAGGACCTTCTCCGGGCCGTCCTCCACCAGCAGCGGGCCGACGTGCTCGGCCAGGACCCGGCCGCCGAGGTCCAGCACGGCGGCACGGGCGTGCCGGGTGTCGAGGTCGGCGGCGAGCACCGCGGCGTGCCGGTCGTCGAACTCCAGCCGCGTCGAGGGGCGTCCGCCGTGCGGGGTGCCGGCCGGTGCGGCGACGCCCTCCCTGACCCAGCCGGCTTCGAACAGCCGGTCGAGGCGGTGGCCGACGGTGGAGCGGGACAGGCCGGTGACCCGCTGGAGTTCGCCGCGGGTGGTCGCCCCGCCGCTGCGGATCAGCTGCAGCAGGTGGCCGGCGCTCGCCTGGTTCGTCCGGGTGGGTGGCATACCGGGCTTCCCGCCTCTCGTGTCTCGACCACCTCGGGGGCGGTGCTGGTGGGGGTGCTGGTGGGGGGTGGCGCTGGGGGTGGAGGTTGTGCTGATGGGTGGATGGTGCGCGGGGCGCGTCGGGTAACGCCGCATCACCGGAAGCTGCGCACGCTGCCTTCAGTGTCCCTGCCAACTTACCGCCACTATGGCGGGGTTCTGCTTGTCTCGGGCACAACACAGCGCTAGTTTTGCTTGTTGATGCGACGTAACTCCCCGGTGTCCGCCGGGTGAGCCCGCCGCAGCCCGTCTCCCAGCCCGCCCACACCCACGTCAGCGCCCCGTCAGCGCCTGCGTCAACGCGCCGCTGCGGGTGCGGCGGTCCGGACCGCCGCACCCGCCGACCTCTCGGAGCAGCCTTGAAACGTGCGGTACAGCCCACCGGAACCCGTTCCGCCGCTCCCTGCGCGGAGGAGGTCGCCGACCCGTCACTCGCGCACCGGGCCCGCCGGGTCCTGGCGGAGAACTGGACCGGCGGCTCCACCGTGCCGTCCCGCAGCCTCTACCCGCACCAGTGGAGCTGGGACTCGGCGTTCGTCGCCATCGGCCTGCGCCACGTCTCGCCCGAGCGCGCGCAACGGGAACTGGAGACCCTGCTGGACGCCCAGTGGGGTGACGGGCGCGTGCCGCACATCGTCTTCAACCCGCGGGTGCCGCCCGCCGCGTACTTCCCCGGCCCGGACTTCTGGCGCTCCTCCCGGGCAGGCCGCGGCGCGGGCGCGCCCGCCGACGTGCAGACCTCCGGCATCGTGCAGCCCCCGGTGCACGCACTCGCCGCCTGGCTGGTGCACCGCGCCGACCCGGCCGCGTCCCGCAGACGCGGATTCCTGCGGCGTGTGCACCCGCGGCTGGTCGCCTGGCACCGCTACCTGCTCGGCCAACGCGACCTGGCCGGGGCGGGGCTGGTGGCGGTCGTGCACCCGTGGGAGACGGGCATGGACAACAGCCCGTGCTGGGACCGGCCGCTGGCCAGGGTCGCCCCCGCTCCGGCCGGCTCGTTCCGCCGTGCCGACCTGGCGCACGGCGCCGCCGACGACCGGCCCACCGACCTGGACTACGGCCGCTACGTCGCGCTCGCCCGCGCCTACCGCGACCACGGCTACACCGACCGCGGCACCGCGCACGCCTTCGCCGTCGAGGACCCGGGCGTCAACGCGCTGCTGGCCGCGTCCGAACACGCCCTGGCCCGCATCGCGCACACCCTCGGCGCGGACGCGGACACCCACCGGGACAGTGCGCGCCACGTCACCGAGTCCCTGGTCCGACGCCTGTGGCAGGCCGACGCCGGGCAGTTCCTGTGCCGCGACATCCGCGCCGACGCGCTGCTGCCGGAACGCAGCGCCGCGGGCCTGCTGCCGGTGGTCGCGCCCGGTCTGCCCGACGACGTGGTCACCGCACTGCTGCGCACCGCCCGCGGCAGCCGCTTCGGCTTCGGCCCCGACCGCCTGGTGCCCGGCTACGACCGGCTCGGGGCCGCCTTCGACCGCCACCGGTACTGGCGCGGCCCCGCCTGGTTCAACGTCAACTGGCTGCTGGAACGCGGGTTCCGGCAGTACGGCCGGAACGCGGACGCCGACGTGCTGCGCCGCGCGCTGCCCGCCGCCGCGTCCGCCACAGGCTTCGCCGAGTACATCGACCCCGACACCGGGCAGGCCCGCGGGAGCGGTGACTTCAGCTGGACGGCTGCGCTCACCCTCGACCTGCTCTCCGATCCTCAAGGAGGCATCCGATGACCAGCGCGGAGCACCTGCTCCTGTTCCACCGCGGCACGTTCGCCGCGGTGGGCCCTTCCGGCGACATCACCGGCGCACGCGGTCCGAGCCCCGACGGCTTGTTCCAGCGCGACGCCCGCCACCTTAGCCGCTGGCAGCTGACGGTGGACGGCACCGTGCCGACCGTCCTCGTCCCCGCCTCCGAGGGACCGGTCGCGGCGAGCGTGCTCACCCCGCGCGGCAGCCGCGCCGAACCGCCCGCGCACACCGTCTTCCGCGAGCAGTCGGTCACCGACGGCACGTTCACCGACCGCATCCGGCTGACCAGCAACCGGTCCGCACCCGAGACCGCCAGGGTCGCGCTGACCGTGGACGTGGACTTCGCCGACCAGTTCGAGCTGCGCTCGGACCACCGCTGGTACGACAAGCCGCACGCCGTCCGCACCCGCCAGGTCCACCCGGACGGCCTGGAGTTCGGCTACCGGCGCGCCGAGTGGCACTCGCGCACGACGGTCACCGCCGACCCCGTTCCGGACGCGGTGGAGGAGACCGGCAGCGGGGCCCGGCGTCTGGTGTGGGAGGTGGAGCTGCCGCCGCACGGCACGGCCGAGCTGACGCTCACCGTCACCGCGCACCCGCACGGCCTGCCGGAACGCACCGCCGCCCCGCCCGCCGATCCCGCCGACCCCGTCGCCGCACAGCACACCGAGCCCGTCGGGCACGCTGCCGCCCCGCTCGGCCCGGCGGCGGCCGGCGGGCGCTGGCCGGAGTTGGTGCGCGCCGCCGAGCAGGGCCTGTCCGACCTGGCCGGGCTGCTCGTACCCGCGACGGGGCCCGACGGCGAGGAGCTGCGGGTGCCCGCCGCCGGCGTGCCCTGGTTCCTGGCGCTGATCGGGCGGCACGCCCTGCTCACCTCGCTGTTCGCACTGCCCTACCGCCCGTCCCTGGCCGCCGCCACCCTGCCCGCGCTCGCGGCGACCCAGGCCACCGAGGCCGACCCGTCCCGGATCGCGGAGCCGGGGAAGATCGTGCACGAGGTCCGGCACGGCGAGCTTGCCCACTTCCGGCAGGTTCCCTACGGGCGGTACTACGGCTCGGTGGACAGCACCCCGCTGTTCCTGGTCCTGCTCGGCGAGTACACCGAGCACACCGGCGACACCGGGCCCGCCCGGCGGCTGGAGCGGCACGCCCGCGCCGCCGTGGAGTGGATGTTCCGGGACGGCGGCCTCGACGAGCGCGGCTACCTGCTCTACCGCCCGGACCGGGGCGGCCTCGCCCACCAGAGCTGGAAGGACTCGCCCGGCGCGATGTGCTTCGCGGACGGCCGGCGGGCCGACGGCGTCATCGCCGCCGCCGCTCCCCAGGGCTACGCCTGGGACGCGCTGCGGCACACCGCCCGGCTGGCCGCGACGCTCTGGGGCGACGAGGCCACCGCGGCCCGGCTGACCGCGGCAGCCGACGACCTGCGGGCCCGCTTCATTGAGGACTTCCTCATGCCCGAGCACGGCTTTCCGGCGCTGGCGCTGGACGGCGACGGCCGGCGGGTCACCGCGCTCGCCTCCGACGCGGGGCACCTGCTGTGGTCGGGCCTGCTCGGCCAGGAGCTGGGCGAGCAGGTGGGCCGCAGGCTGCTGCGCCCGGACTTCCACTCCGGCTGGGGCATCCGCACCCTGGCCGCCGGGCAGGACGCCTACCATCCGCTGTCGTACCACCGGGGCGGGGTGTGGCCGCACGACACCGCCCTGACCGCGCTGGGGCTGGCCCGCTACGGACTGCACGAGGAGGCCGCGGAGGTCGCCCGGGGCCTGGTGGCGATGGCCGGCCGCAACGGGCACCGGCTACCGGAGGTGATCGCCGGCTACGGCCGCGCGGACCATCCCGCACCCGTGCCGTACCCACACGCCTGCTCCCCGCAGTCCTGGGCCGCCGCCGCCCCGCTGGCACTGCTCACCGCGGTCGGCGCCGGGCAGGTGGACGCCGGGCAGGTGGACCCCAGGCCGGTGGACGGGAGCGGGCCGCCGGCGGGCAGGGGCGGCGCGCGGGCGCCGGAGGTGCCCGGTCAGCCGCCGGAGGTGTCCAGCTCGGCGTCGGCGCCGACGGCCGTGCAGGCGTAGGGGTCGTCCAGCCAGCCGTCAGGCAGCACGACCCGGTTGCGGCCCGAGGTCCGGCCGCGCGGCCCGTCCGCGCCGGCCGGCCAGGGCTGGTCGAGGTCCAGCTCGTCGAGCAGCTCCCGCAGGCGCTCCAGCGAGGACGCGACGGCAAGCTGCCGCCGCATGTCGGAGCCGACCGAGAAGCCCTTCGTGTACCAGGCGACGTGCTTGCGGAAGTCGATGACGCCGCGCGCCTCGTCGCCCAGCCACTCCCCCAGCAGCCGCGCGTGGCGCACCATGACGTCGCCGACCTCACGCAGCGTGGGCCGGGCGTAGGCCGCCGGGCCGCGGCCGTCGAAGGCCGCCACCAGGTCGCCGAACAGCCAGGGGCGGCCCAGGCAGCCGCGTCCGACGACCACGCCGTCGCAGCCGGTCTCGCGCATCATGCGCACCGCGTCGTCGGCCGACCAGATGTCGCCGTTGCCGAGCACCGGCACCTCGGGCACGGCCTCCTTGAGGCGCGCGATGGCCGACCAGTCGGCGGTGCCGCCGTAGTGCTGGGCAGCGGTGCGGCCGTGCAGCGCGATCGCCGCGACGCCCTCCTCGGCGGCGATCCGCCCGGCGTCGAGGTAGGTGAGGTGGTCGTCGTCGATGCCCTTGCGCATCTTCATCGTCACCGGCAGGTCCCCGGCGCCGCCGACGGCCTCCCGCAGGATGTCGCGCAGCAGGTTGCGCTTGTACGGCAGCGCAGAGCCGCCGCCCCGGCGGGTCACCTTCGGGACCGGGCAGCCGAAGTTGAGGTCGATGTGGTCGGCGAGGCCCTCGTCGGCGATCATGCGGACCGCCTTGCCGACGGTGGCCGGGTCGACGCCGTACAGCTGGAGTGAGCGCGGCGTCTCGTCCGCGTCGAAGTGGACCAGCTGCATGGTCTTCTCGTTGCGCTCCACCAGGGCCCGGCTGGTGATCATCTCGCTGACGAAGAGCCCGCGCCCGCCACTGAAGCCCCGGCACAACGACCGGAACGGCGCGTTGGTGATGCCCGCCATCGGCGCCAGCACCACGGGGGGCTGGACGGTGTGCGGGCCGATGCTGAGCTGCGACGGGGTCATGGGCGGGTCCTGGGAAGGGGGCTGCGGTCGCCGCGGGGCTGCGTCACCGCTTGGCGGCGCATTCCCCGCAGGTGCCGAAGATCTCGATGGTGTGCGCGACGTCGACGAAGCCGTGCTCGGTGGCGATGGCGTCGGCCCACTTCTCCACGGCCGGGCCCTCCACCTCGACGGCCTTGCCGCAGTGCCGGCAGACCAGGTGGTGGTGGTGGTCGTCGGTGCTGCACCGGCGGTAGACGGACTCGCCCTCGTCGGTGCGCAGCACGTCGACCTCGCCGGCGTCGGCGAGCGACTGGAGGGTGCGGTAGACGGTGGTCAGGCCGACCGAGTCGCCCCGGTGCTTGAGCATGTCGTGCAGGTCCTGGGCACTGCGGAACTCGTCGACCTCACTGAGCGCCGCCGCGACCGCGGCGCGCTGCCGTGTCGACCGGCCACGGACGGGGGGACCTGCAGTCGCCACCTTTTCCTCCTTACACCGGCACCGGCAGGTGCTCGGCTCGCCTCGGTCGCCCCCATTGTGCCAGGTGTCGCGGGCGCGGCTGCCGGTGCCGCTCGCCCGCACCGCCTCGGGGTCAGCCCGCGGCCGGTACGGCCTGCCCGGATTCCTCCAGCGCCGCGGCCCGGGCCGCGGCGCGCCCGCGTCTGCGGGTCAGTGGCGCGGCGAGCAGCGTGACCAGGGCGAACAGGGCGATGGCCAGCAGCACGATGCTCGCCCCGGGCGGTACGTCGGCGTAGTACGACAGCACGGTTCCGGACAGCGAGACGAGCACGCCGACCGCCACCGCGAAGGCCAGTGTGACGGCGAAGCTGCGCGTCACCTGCTGCGCGGCGGCCACCGGGATGACCATGAGCGCGCTCACCAGCAGCAGGCCGACGACACGCATCGCGACCGTGACGGTGACCGCGGCGGTCACCGCGAGCAGCAGGTTGAGCAGGCGAACCGGCAGACCGGTGACGCGGGCGAACTCCTCGTCCTGGCAGACGGCGAACAGCTGGCGGCGCAGCCCCAGGCAGACGGCGAGCACGAACGCCGACAGCAGCACGATCGCGGTGACGTCCTCCGTGGAGACGGTGGTGATCGAGCCGAAGAGGAACGTGGTCAGCTTGGCCGTCGAGCCGCCCGGCGCCAGGTTGATGATCATGACGCCGCCGGCCATGCCGCCGTAGAAGAGCAGCGCCAGCGCGATGTCGCCGCGGGCCTTGCCGTACCAGCGCACGAGTTCCATGCCGATGGCGCCCAGCGAGGAGACGAGCACGGCCGTCCAGACCGGGTTGGTGCTGAGCAGGAAGCCCAGTGCGACACCGGTCAGTGCGACGTGCCCGATGCCGTCGCCCATGATGGCCTGCCGCCGCTGCACCAGGTAGATGCCCACCGCGGGGGCGGCGATGCCCACCAGCAGGGCGGCGAGCAGGGCCCGCTGCATGACGGCGAACTGCAGCATCTCGGTCATGACAGGAGCCCGGTCTCGATCTTCGGCGCCTCGGGCGTGGCCGAGGGCGGTTCGGTGTCGGCGTGCTGCGGGTGGCAGGCGAGGTCGTGCAGCTGCTCGGGGTGCTCGACGCGTTCGACCCGCCCGTCGCGGAGTTGCACGGTGCGGTCGATGAGCGGGGCGAGCGGGCCCAGCTCGTGCAGGACGAGCAGCACGGTGACCCCGCGCGCCACCTGCTCGCGCAGCGCGTCGGCGAGCACCTGCTGGCTGGCGAGGTCGACCCCGGCCAGCGGCTCGTCCATGATCAGCAGCTCGGGTTCGCCGGCCAGCGCCCTGGCGATGAGCACCCGCTGGTGCTGCCCGCCGGAGAGCGCGTTGACCGAGTCCTTCGCGCGGTCCGCCATGCCGACCAGCTCCAGCGCGCGGTGGACGGCTGCCCGGTCGCCGCGGCCGGGCAGCCGCAGCCGGGTGCGGGCCAGGCGGCCGGTGGAGACGACCTCCCGCACGGTGGCGGGCACCCCGGCGGCGGCGGTGGAGCGCTGCGGCACGTAGCCGACCCGCCGCCAGTCGCGGAAGCGGCGCAGCGGTGCGCCGAAGAGTTCCAGCTCACCGCCGCTGAGCGGCACCTGCCCGATCACGGCACGCACGGCCGTGGACTTGCCCGAGCCGTTGGAGCCCAGCAGCGCGACCACCTCACCGTGTCCCACGGTGAGGTCGATGCCGCGCAGCACGGACCGGGAGCCGAGTTCGGCGGTGGCGCCCCGCAGGGCTATGACGGGCTCCGGAGTGCTCATGGGGCCTCCTCCACTGGCGCCGGGCCGGCGCCTCTGCGGCGGGATCGGGGGCGGCACGGGCCGCGCGGGCCGCGTCACGCGGATCCGAGTGCCTTCTTCAGCGCCGTGAGGTTGGCGCGCATGACCTCGAAGTAGTCCTCGCCCCGGGACTTGTCGGTGACGCCCTCCAGGGGGTCGAGCACGTCCGTCTTCAGGTTGAGGTCGCCGGCGAGGGTCTTGGCCGTCTTGTCACTCGCGATCGTCTCGAAGAAGACCGTGTTCACCTTCTCCTTCTCGGCGACGGTGTGCAACTGCTTCATGCGGGCCGCGCTGGGCTCCGACTCCGGGTCGAGGCCGGCGATGCCCTCCTGGTCGAGGTCGTACCGCTCCGCGAGGTGGCCGAAGGCCGCGTGGGTGGTGATGAAGGTGCGGGTGTCCGTCTTCTTCAGCCCGTCGGAGAACTCCTTGTCGAGCGTGCCGAGCCGGTCGACGAGGTCGTCGGTGTTCTTGCGGTAGTCGGCGGCGTTGTCGGGGTCGGCCTTCTCCAGGGCCTTGCCGACGCCCTTGGCGATCTCCGCGTACTTCACCGGGTCCAGCCAGACGTGCGGGTCCTCGGCGCCGTGGTCGTGCCCGTCGCCGTGGTCGTGGCCGTCCTCCGCGGGCTCCTCCTCGGCGGGCCCGTCGGTGTGCTCGTCGGTGTGCTCGTCGCCGTGGCCGTGCTCGTCCTCGTGGCCGTGCTCGTCGCCGTGGTCGTCCGCGTGCTCGTCGTCGGGGTGGTCGCGCAGGGTCTGCGTCTCGGTGCCGTCGTGGGACAGCTCGGTGTAGGAGCCCGCCTCGGCGACGTGCTCGACGTCCGTCTGCTCGATCGCCTCGTCCACCGCGGGCTGGAGGCCCTTGAGGTAGACGATCATGTCGGCCTGGCCGAGCCGGGCCGACTGCTTGGGGCTCAGCTCCAGGTCGTGCGGCTCCACGCCGGGCTCGGTGAGCGTGGTGACCGAGACGCGCTCGCCACCTATCTCCTCGGCGAGGAACTCCATGGGGTAGAAGGAGGCGACGACGTCCAGCCGGCCGTCGTCGGCGGCGCTCGAACCGCCCTCACCGCACGCGGAAAGCGTGAGCATGCCGAGGGCGGTGGCCCCGGCGAGGGCGGTGCTGGCTATGAGAGGACGGCGTCGAGCGTTCATGACAGTCATTTTCAGGCCAAATGGAAACGATTGTCAACTCACGGGCTGAAGTGGCTCCGGGGCCAACCGATTTGATCCCGCCCCCTCACTCGCCGGTAATCTGAGGTATTCCGTCGTCGTAATGAAGAGAGCACCGTGGCCGCCGACAAGATCGAGACCATCGTCAGCCTCAGCAAGCGCCGTGGCTTCGTCTATCCCTGCAGCGAGATCTACGGCGGCCAGCGGGCCGCGTGGGACTACGGGCCGCTGGGCGTGGAGCTGAAGGAGAACATCAAGCGCCAGTGGTGGCGCGCGATGGTCACCTCGCGCGAGGACGTGGTCGGCATCGACTCCTCCGTGATCCTGGCGTCCGAGGTCTGGCAGGCGTCCGGGCACGTCGCCACGTTCACGGACCCGCTGACCGAGTGCACCTCCTGCCACAAGCGGTTCCGGGCGGACCACCTGGAAGAGGCGTACGAGGCCAAGCACGGCCGTCTGCCGGAGAACGGCATGGCCGACATCAACTGCCCGCACTGCGGCAACAAGGGCGCGTTCACCGAGCCCAAGCAGTTCTCCGGGCTGCTCTCGACCCACCTGGGCCCCACCCAGGACTCCGGCGCCGTCGCGTACCTGCGCCCGGAGACCGCCCAGGGCATCTTCACCAACTTCAGCTCCGTCCAGCAGACCTCGCGCAAGAAGCCGCCGTTCGGCATCGCCCAGATGGGCAAGTCCTTCCGCAACGAGATCACGCCGGGCAACTTCATCTTCCGCACCCGCGAGTTCGAGCAGATGGAGATGGAGTTCTTCGTCAAGCCCGGCGAGGACGAGCAGTGGCACGAGTACTGGATGGAGCAGCGCTGGAACTGGTACCGGGACCTCGGCATCCAGGAGTCCAACATCCGCTGGTACGACCACCCGAAGGAGAAGCTGTCCCACTACTCCAAGCGCACCGCGGACATCGAGTACCGCTTCAGCTTCGGCGGCAGCGAGTGGGGTGAGCTGGAGGGCGTAGCCAACCGCACCGACTACGACCTCAGCTCGCACTCCAAGGCGTCCGGCCACGACCTCTCCTACTTCGACCAGGAGGCGGGCGAGCGCTGGACCCCGTACGTCATCGAGCCGGCGGCCGGTGTCGGCCGGGCGATGCTCGCATTCATGCTGGACGCCTACGTCGAGGACGAGGCGCCCAACGCCAAGGGCAAGCTGGAGAAGCGCACCGTGATGCGCCTCGACCCGCGGCTGGCCCCGGTCAAGGTCGCGGTGCTGCCGCTGTCGCGCAACGAGAAGCTGTCACCGAAGGCCCGCGGCCTCGCCGAGGCGCTGCGCAGGCACTGGAACATCGAGTTCGACGACGCCGGCGCCATCGGCCGCCGCTACCGCCGCCAGGACGAGATCGGCACCCCGTTCTGCGTCACGGTCGACTTCGACACCCTGGACGACAACGCCGTGACCGTGCGTGAGCGCGACACCATGAAGCAGGAGCGGGTCTCGCTCGACCAGATCGAGTCCTACCTCGGTGGCCGCCTGATCGGCTGCTGACGCCCCCGCGCCACGTGACGAGGCCCCCTGCCGCTGCTGGCGGCAGGGGGCCTCGTGACAACCCGGGCGGGTGCCGTCAGGCGCCCTCGGCGGGCGCACCGGCTGCGCTCCCAGCCTGCCCCGCCTGCCCGGCGTTCCCGCTGTCCCCCGCCTGTCCGGCGGCCTCGTTGGGGATCGCGCCGCCGAACCGGCGGTCGCGGGAGGCGTACTCCACGCACGCCCGCCACAGGTCGCGGCGGTCGAAGTCCGGCCACAGCACGTCCTGGAACACCATCTCGGCGTAGGCGCTCTGCCAGATCAGGTAGTTGGAGGTGCGCTGCTCACCGGAGGGGCGCACGAACAGGTCCACGTCCGGCATGTCCGGGTGGTAGAGGTACCTGGCGAACGTCTTCTCGTTGACCTTCGCCGGGTCGAGCCGCCCGGCGCGGACGTCGGCGGCGATGGCCGCGGCGGCGTCCGCGATCTCGGCCCGGCCGCCGTAGTTGACGCAGAAGTACAGCGTCATGGCGGTGTTGTCCTTGGTCTGCTCCTGCGCGATCTGCAGTTCCTGCACCACCGACTTCCAGAGCTTCGGCATCCGGCCCACCCAGCGGATGCGGATGCCCATGGCGTCCATCTCGTCGCGGCGGCGGCGGATGACGTCCCGGTTGAAGTTCATCAGGAAGCGCACCTCCTCCGGCGAGCGCTTCCAGTTCTCGGTGGAGAACGCGTACAGCGAGAGGTTCTTGACGCCCAGTTCCAGGCAGCCCCTCAGCACGTCAAGGACGACGGCCTCGCCCATCTTGTGGCCCTCGGTGCGCGGCAGGCCGCGTTCCTTCGCCCAGCGGCCGTTGCCGTCCATCACCACGGCCACGTGCCTGGGGACCAGTTCGGGCTGGAGCCGGGGCGGGCGGGCACCGGAGGGGTGCGGCTCGGGTGCCTGGTAACTGCCGGACCCGCGACGCTGCCGGGACAGCATTCCGCGACCTGCCATGTGGTTCATCTCCAGGGTGTGCTGCGGGGCGCTCCCGCCCGGGGTGCGGCGGACGACAGCCGAGACTAACGGGTCAGGACTTGTCGACATACCGCAGGGACCGCAGCCCGCGTTCCAGGTGCCAGTGCAGGTAGGCGGAGACCAGCCCGCTGCCCTCACGGGTGTGTCGCGGCTCCGTCGCCTCGGCGGTCTCCCAGTCGCCCGTCAGCAGCGCACCGAGCAGCCGCAGCGCCTCCGGCGACGGCAGCACGCTGCCGGGCACCCGGCAGTCGCCGCACACCGAGCCGCCCGCGCCGACGGAGAAGAACCGGTTGGGCCCGGGCAGGCCGCACTTGGCGCAGGCGTCGAAGCTGGGCGCGTAGCCGCCGACGGCGAGCGAGCGCAGCAGGTAGGCGTCCAGGATCAGGCCCGGCGCGTGCTCGCCGCCGGCCAGCGAGCGCAGCCCGCCGACCAGCAGCAGGTACTGCTGCACGTTGGGCTCACCCTCGTGGTCGGTGAACCGTTCCGCCGTCTCCAGCATCGCGGTGCCGGCCGTGTAGCGCCCGTAGTCGCTGACCACGCCGCTGCCGTAGGGCGCGATCGTCTCGGTCTGGGTGCACAGCGGCAGGCCGCGGCCGACCAGTTCGCTGCCGCGGGCGAAGAACTGCACGTCGACGTGGGAGAACGGTTCGAGCCGGGCCCCGAACTTCGACTTGGTGCGGCGCACGCCGCGGGCGACCGCGCGCACCCTGCCGTGGCCGCGGGTGAGCAGGGTGATGATGCGGTCCGCCTCACCCAGCTTCTGGGTGCGCAGCACGATGCCGTCGTCGCGGAACAGGCTCATGCCCTCATTCTCGCCCACCGCCCGCCCCCGGCGGTTCCCCTCCCCCGCGTCCGCCGGGCGGTGGCCGCCGTCAGGCTCCCTCTCCGAGCACGAGGGAGACCAGGGCGCGCTGGGCGTCGGTGAGGTGCGGGTCGGCGCAGCGGGCGGTACGGCCGTCGGCGGTGATCGTGTAGTGGAAGCCGTCCGGCACCCCGGACGGCGGGTCTGCGGACCCGTCCGCGACCGCCCGCGCGGCCAGCCGCTCGACATCGGGGTCGTCGGTGGTCAGCTCGGCCCGGCGGGTCAGGCCGGCGAGACCTCCGGTACGGGACACGACGACGTGCATCTGCTGTCCTCTCGTCGGCGGGGCCGGCGGACGGACGTCCACCGGCCGAAGGGCGGGCGAGCGGCTTCTGAGGATGCCCTCGGCCGCGTCGAGCAGGGCGATCTCCCTCTGGTCCCCCGGCTGACCCCGGGGCGTCTGCGGCCCCTGCGCGGGGAGGGCCCCGTGCTGGGCTCCGCGTGACTCACCAGCCGCACAGGCTACGCCCGGCCGTCGGCTTTCGGCCGTCCTTCACCGCACCCGCCGCGGCTCCTCCCGGTCCGGCACCGCAGGAGAACGCCGGCGCACGGCAACAAGCGCTCGCCCCACCTGCCGCGGCGGACGCGAGATCCGCGCCCTGCGCCTGTGAGCCCGGGCGTCCCCACGGTCCGCCCCCCGCACGCACGCCGCGGGGCGGACCGCGTGGCGGGCGCGGATCTCGCATAATGGGACGGACCCGCCGCGGTCGGACCGCTCGGATAGGCTGCTCGGCATCATGCGATACGGGCTGCTTCTCCTTAGCTGCCGCGGCGAGGGCCTGTAGACAAGGCCGACCCCCTCCCCGCGGAGTTCGGTGCTGCCACCGTCGGCCCTCGAAGCCCCCTCCGCGACAGGAGCCCCGCCCATGTCCTCCGCATCCTCCCGCAAGCCGATCGGCCGGCAGACCCCGGTGACCGCGGCCACCGTCTCCCAGCGCCCCTCCGGCATGCCGATCGGCAGGTACGCGCCCTACGAGGCCGTCGAGCTGCCCGGCCGGACATGGCCCGAGAAGCGGATCACCCAGGCGCCCCGCTGGCTGTCGACCGACCTGCGGGACGGCAACCAGGCGCTGATCGACCCGATGTCGCCGGCCCGCAAGCGGGAGATGTTCAACCTGCTGGTGTCCATGGGCTACAAGGAGATCGAGGTCGGCTTCCCCTCGTCGGGGCAGACCGACTTCGACTTCGTACGGTCCATCATCGAAGAGGACGCCATCCCCGAGGACGTGACGATCTCCGTCCTGACCCAGGCCCGCGAGGAGCTGATCGGCCGCACCGTGGAGTCCCTGGTGGGTGCCAGGCGGGCCACGGTGCACCTGTACAACGCGACCGCGCCGGTGTTCCGCCGGGTCGTCTTCCGCGGCACCCGCGACCAGGTCAAGCAGATCGCGGTCGACGGCACCCGGCTGGTCATGGACTACGCGGAGAAGCTGCTCGACGACCGCACGGTCTTCGGCTACCAGTACAGCCCGGAGATCTTCACCGACACCGAGCTGGACTTCGCCCTGGAGGTCTGCGAGGCGGTGATGGACGTCTGGCAGCCCGAGGAGGGCCGCGAGATCATCCTGAACCTGCCCGCCACGGTCGAGCGCTCCACGCCCTCCACACACGCCGACCGCTTCGAGTGGATGTCGCGCAACCTGTCCCGCCGCGAGCACGTCTGCCTGTCGGTGCACCCGCACAACGACCGCGGCACCGCGGTGGCCGCCGCCGAGCTGGCGCTGATGGCCGGCGCCGACCGCATCGAGGGCTGCCTGTTCGGCCAGGGCGAGCGGACCGGCAACGTCGACCTGGTGACGCTGGGCATGAACCTGTTCTCCCAGGGCGTGGACCCGCAGATCGACTTCTCCCGCATCGACGACATCCGCCGCACCGCCGAGTACTGCAACCAGATGGAGGTCCACTCCCGGCACCCCTACGCGGGTGACCTGGTGTACACCTCCTTCTCCGGCTCCCACCAGGACGCCATCAAGAAGGGCTTCGAGGCGATGGACGCCGCCGCGGCCGAGAGCGGCGCCGACGTCGGCGAACTGCCGTGGGAGGTGCCGTACCTGCCTATCGACCCCAAGGACGTGGGCCGCTCCTACGAGGCCGTCATCCGGGTCAACTCGCAGTCCGGCAAGGGCGGCATCGCCTACGTGCTGAAGAACGACCACAAGCTGGACCTGCCGCGGCGCATGCAGATCGAGTTCTCGCGGATCATCCAGGACCGCACCGACACCACCGGCGGCGAGATCACCCCCGCACAGATCTGGGACGTCTTCCGGCACGAGTACCTGCCCACCCCGGACGCACCCTGGGGCCGGGTCGCGCTGCGCACCGCCGCGCAGACCGAGACGGCCGGTGACGGCACCGACACGCTGACCGTGGACGCGGTCGTCGACGGCACCGACACCACGCTGACCGGTACCGGCAACGGCCCGATCTCGGCCTTCTTCGACGCCCTGGCCACCGCGGGCATCGACGTGCGCCTGCTGGACTACGTCGAGCACACCATGAGCGAGGGCGCCACCGCCCAGGCCGCCTCCTACATCGAGTGCGCCATCGAGGGCAAGGTGCTGTGGGGTGTCGGCATCGACGCCAACACCACCCGCGCGTCCATCAAGGCGGTCGTCTCGGCCGTCAACCGCGCGACCCGCTGACCACTCCCCGCGCACGCCTTCCCCCCGGCCGCGCCGAGCGGCCGGGGGCCGTGCGGGCCCGGTCGGAACGTCAGGTTCCGGACCGGGCCCGCAAGCTTGTCCGGTTCGGATGCTGACGGCACCGGCCTCCTGTGGCTAACATCACTCGACGCGGCAACGGAGCCGAGGTGTTACGGAGGTGCGGCGTGGGCGGACTGCGCTTGGCGAGCATGCGTACGGCGTGGACCACGGTGGGTGACGGCGAGTTCTTCTGCCCCGGCTGCGGCGGTGACCGCAACTACGAGCGGCGCACCGGCCGTCGCCGGCTTGTGGTGCTCGGCCTGCCCGTCCTGGCTCGCGGCTCCGCCGAACCGGTGGTGGCCTGCATGTCCTGCCGCACCGCCTTCCCCGCCACGGCTGCCGACCAGCCCACCACCACCCGCCTGTCGGCGATGCTTCGCGACGCGGTGCACAGCGTCGCGCTCAGCATGCTGGCAGCCGGCGGCACCGACTCGCGGGCGGCCCGGGACACGGCTGTCGGCGCCCTGCGGGAGGCCGGCTACCCGGACGCCCGGGAGGAGCAACTGCTCGCCTTACTGGCCGCGTTGGGCGCGGACAGTGTGAGCGTGGAGGTGGCGCTGCACGAGGTGCTCACCCCGCTTGTGCCCCACCTGGCCCCCGCCGGGCGGGAGAGCCTGCTGCTGCTCGGCGCCCGCATCGCGCTCGCCGACGGGCCCTACCAGGTGGCCGAGCAGGCCGCGCTGGCCTCGCTGGGCACCGCGCTGCGGCTGCGGGCCGCAGAGGTCGAGCGGCTGCTCGCCGGCGCCCCCGAGCGCCGCTGAGCCGCACACCGCACGCCGACGGCTCCCGAACCGGCGGAGCCGCCGGGTCGGGAGCGGGGCGGCCGAGCCGCTAGCGGGGCGATCGGGTCAGAAGCCGAGCTTGCGCAGCTGCTTGGGGTCGCGCTGCCAGTCCTTGGCGACCTTCACGTGCAGGTCCAGGTAGACGGGCGTGCCGAGCAGCGCCTCGATGTGCTTGCGGGACTTGGTGCCGACGTCCTTGAGCCGACTGCCCTTGGGGCCGATGATGATGCCCTTCTGGCTCGGGCGCTCGATGTAGACGTTGGCGTGCACGTCCAGCAGCGGGCGGTCCGCGGGCCGGTCCTCGCGCGGGATCATCTCCTCCACCACGACCGCGATGGAGTGCGGCAGTTCGTCCCGCACGCCCTCCAGCGCCGCCTCGCGGATCAGCTCGGCGACCATGACCTGCTCCGGCTCGTCGGTGAGGTCGCCGTCCGGGTACAGCGGCGGGCTCTCCGGCAGCATCGGGACGAGCAGGTCGGCGAGCAGACCGACCTGGCTGGAGCCGACCGCCGAGACCGGCACGATCTCCGCCCACTCCAGGCCGAGTTCACGGCCGAGGCGGTCCACCGCGATCAGCTGCTCGGCGAGCTTCTGCGAGTCGACGAGGTCGGTCTTGGTGATGACGGCGACCTTGGGTGTCTTCTTCAGCCCCGCCAGCTCCGCCGCGATGAACCGGTCACCGGGGCCGAGCTTCTGGTCGGCGGGGATGCACAGGCCGATGACGTCGACCTCGGCCCAGGTGGTCCGCACCACGTCGTTGAGGCGCTCCCCCAGCAGCGTGCGGGGCTTGTGCAGCCCGGGCGTGTCCACCAGGACGAGCTGCGCCTCGGGGCGGTGCACGATGCCGCGCACCGTGTGCCGGGTGGTCTGCGGCCGGTTCGAGGTGATCGCGACCTTCGTGCCGACGAGCGCGTTGGTCAGCGTCGACTTGCCCGCGTTGGGGCGGCCGACGAAGCACGCGAAGCCGGCGCGGTGCGGGGACGCGGGGGAGGATTCGCTCATGCGCCCATTCTCCCTGATCCTCCCGGGCCCTCCGACCGCCGGGAGGCGACCACACCGGCGAGGGCGAGCACACCGGCTGCCAGCAGCAGCAGCGCCGCGGCGAACACCCACCAGTCGGTGCCGTCGCCGTTGACCCAGCCGAGCACCAGCCAGGTCCACACCGTGAGCCCGGCGGCGACCGCCCCGACCGCGCTCAGTATCCGCGCTTTGCGGAGCAGGTCGGGCCGTTGGTGGGAGCGGGCCAGCTGGCTGAGCCCCTGCGGCAGCAGGAGCAGGCCGAGGGCCAGCAGCAGGACGTCGAGGCACTCGCCGATGACCAGCTCGATGACGACGCCGGCCAGCAGCGCGGTGCCGATGACGGTGATGACCCACGCCTGCCGGCGGTCCGTCAGGAAGTCCGGCACAGGTCAGACCACGTCCGCCGTGCGCAGGGAGCCGTCGGGTGCGGCGAGCAGCACCGGTGTGCCGGGGCCGCCCAGGTCGCGCACGGCCGCCAGGTCGTCCGCGGGGAGTTCGGCGCTGCCGGAGACGACGGCGGCGGCCTCCAGCGAGGTGGCGCCGGAGGCGACCGCCATCGCGACGGCGGTCTGCAGGGCGCTCAGCCGCAGCGAGGCGAGTGCGACAGTGCCGGCGACGTAGGTGCGTCCCGTCTCGTCGCGGACGGCGGCGCCCTCGGGCACCCCGTTGCGGGCACGGGCGCTGCGCGCCAGCGTGATGATCTTGCGGTCCTCGGGGTCCACGTCGGGCGCGTCACTCATGTGGGCGAGCATACGCGGCGGCCCTCAACTGGGTGACGTCCGGGACGCCGTCGGGCTCGACCTGCTCGTGGTCCGGCTCCTGCTCAGCGGTGACCTCGCCCAGCTTCTCCACGGCCCGCCGCGCCAGGGGCTCGACGCCCTCGCCGTCCACCTCCTCGGGCCCCGCCTGCGCCAGGTGCACGGTGCCGGCCCCGACCCGGGCGTAGACGACGTCGGCGACGACCGTCAGCCGGTCGTCACCGGGGCCCCTGCGCACGAACCGCAGGGCGGCGCTGTCGTCGCCCAGCTCCGGAAGGCGGAGGCGGCGCGCCTCGTAGGCGACGGTGCCGCTGTCCACGCCGGTGCCCTCGGTGACCTGGAAGCGCGAGCACTGCTCGGCAGCCCGCTCGAAGGCGCTCAGCGCCTCCTCGGCCCCGTCGGCGCTGCCGTGCGCGCCGGTGCGGGTGGTGACGAACGGCCCGACCGGGGAGCGGGCGAAGCGGGTGTCGGCCGCGGTCTCGGCCGGGTCCTGGAACAGCGTGCGGCAGGGGCCGTCGTCGGGCTGCGGGACTCCTATGCCGCGGTCCTCGGCGGCGCCCTCGGTGTCGGGCACCCAGCCCGGCGGCAGGTCACCGAGGTCGAGCAGGGCCAGCCGGAGCCGGTCCTCGTCCAGGTCGGCCGGGTGGGGGCCGGTGGCCGCGGCAGTGCCGGGGCCGTCGTGCTGCTGTCCGCCGGCGCACCCGCCCGACAGCAGGGCGAGCGCGGCACCGGCGGCGGCGAGGGTGGTGCGGAGGTGCGCGTCCATCCCTCCATGGGGCCACCGGGCCGTCCCCGCGGCCACCGCCGTACACCCGTTCGGGTGACGTGAAACAGCTCTGTGCAGGCGTTGGGATCGATGTCCCCACCGCCACCTCCACCGCCACCTCCACCGCCACCTCCAGCGCCACCGGTGGGCTGTGGGCGTCAGTCGGACGCGGCGGGCGTCAGTCGGACGCGGCGGGCGTCAGTCGGACGCGGCGGGCGTCAGTCGGACGCGGCGGTGTCCTCGGAGATCTGCACCCGCTCGACCAGCACCCGCTCCACGCGGTTGCGGCGGCCGGCGGTGGACTCGGCGGTGAGCCGCAGCCCGGCCAGGTCCGGGTCCGCCCGGTCCTCGGAGAGGTCCACGACGGCGGAGGCGCCGGCCAGCGGCACCCGGCCGAGCAGCTTGGCGAGCAGACCGCCGACGGTCTCCACGTCCTCGTCGTCGAAGTCGTCGAGACCGTACAGCTCGCCCAGGTCCCCGATGTCGAGGCGGGCCGTCACCCGGAAGCGGCCCTCGCCCAGCTCCTCCACGGGCGGCAGCTCACGGTCGTACTCGTCGGCGATCTCCCCGACGATCTCCTCCAGGATGTCCTCGATGGTGACGATGCCCGCGGTGCTGCCGTACTCGTCGATCACCACCGCGACGTGGTTGCGGTCGCGCTGCATCTCCTTCAGCAGGTCGCCCGCGTTCTTGGTGTCCGGCACGAAGACCGCCGGGCGCATCACGGTGGAGACCCGCTCGGACTCGCGGTCCCGGTTGATGTGGACGGTGCGGGCGAGGTCCTTGAGGTAGGCGACACCCACCACGTCGTCCTCGTTCTCACCGGTGACGGGGATGCGCGAGAAGCCGGACCGCAGGGCGAGCGTGAGCACCTGGTGGATGGTCTTGTACCGCTCCACGGTCACCAGGTCCGTGCGCGGCACCATCACCTCGCGGACGAGGGTGTCGCCCAGTTCGAAGACGGAGTGGACCATGCGGCGCTCGTCGTCCTCGATGAGGGACTCGGCGCCGGCGAAGTCGACCATCGCCCGCAGCTCCGCCTCGGAGGCGAAGGGGCCCTTGCGGAAGCCCTTGCCGGGGGTCAGTGCGTTGCCGAGCAGGATCAGCAGCTGCGGCACCGGCCCCATGACGCGGGCCAGCGGCAGCAGCACGTAGGCCGCCGCGGTCGCGGTGTTCAGTGAGTGCTGGATGCCGATGGTCCGCGGGGAGACCCCGACCGCGACGAACGACACCAGCACCATGACGGCCACGGCCGCGGCCAGCGCCTGCCACGTCTGGTCGAAGGCACGCAGGCAGCCGAAGGTGACCAGGACGGCCGCGGCGGTCTCGCTGGCGATCCGGATCAGCAGCGCCAGGTTGAGGTAGCGGACCGGGTCGGCCGCCACCGCGGCGAGCTTCGCGCTGCCGCGCCGGCCGGCGCGCACCGCCTCCTCGGCCCGGAACCCGGTGGTGCGGGCGAGCCCGGCCTCGGCGCACGCCGACAGCCAGGCCAGCACCGTGAGCAGTACCGCGGCGGCGAGCAGCTGAGCGCTCATGTGGTGGTCGGCGCGGGAGACGGGCCGGTAAGGCCCCGCTCCTCGCGCCAGCCGTCGACGATGGCCTTCTGCAGGCCGAACATCTCGGCCTTCTCGGCGGGCTCCTCGTGGTCGTAACCGAGGAGGTGCAGCACACCGTGCACGGTGAGCAGTTGCAGCTCCTCGTCCATGGAGTGCCCGGTGGGGGCCTCCTCGCCCTGCTTCCGCGCGACCTCCGGGCACAGCACGATGTCCCCGAGCAGCCCCTGCGGCGGCTCCTCGTCGTCCTTGGCCGGCGGACGCAGCTCGTCCATCGGGAAGGACATCACGTCGGTCGGGCCGGGGAGGTCCATCCACTGGCGGTGGAGCTGCTCCATCGCCTCGGCGTCCACGACGATGACCGACAGTTCGGACAGGGGGTGAATGCGCATCCGGGCCAGGGCGTAGCGGGCGACGTCGAGGATCGCCTGCTCGTCCACCTCCTGGCCGGACTCGTTGTTGACGTCGATCGACATGGTGCGGGTCGGCTACTTTCCGTTGCGGTCGTCGTAGCGTTCGTAGGCGTCGACGATACGCCCCACCAGCCGGTGCCGGACGACGTCGGTGCTGGTCAACCGGGCGAAGTGCACGTCGTCGACGTCCTCCAGGATCTCCTGCACCTGCCGCAGGCCGCTCTTGGAGCCGTTGGGCAGGTCGACCTGGGTGACGTCGCCGGTGATGACGATCTTCGACTCGAACCCCAGGCGGGTCAGGAACATCTTCATCTGCTCGGGGCTGGTGTTCTGGGCCTCGTCGAGGATGATGAAGGCGTCGTTGAGTGTGCGGCCCCGCATGTAGGCCAGCGGGGCGACCTCGATGGTGCCCGCGGCCATCAGGCGCGGGATGGAGTCAGGGTCGAGCATGTCGTGCAGCGCGTCGTAGAGCGGCCGCAGGTACGGGTCGATCTTCTCGTACAGCGTGCCGGGCAGGAAGCCCAGCCGCTCGCCGGCCTCCACCGCGGGGCGGGTCAGGATGATGCGGTTGACCTGCTTGGCCTGGAGCGCCTGCACGGCCTTGGCCATCGCCAGGTACGTCTTGCCGGTGCCGGCGGGACCGATGCCGAAGACCACGGTGTGCTGGTCGATGGCGTCCACGTAGCGCTTCTGGTTGAGCGTCTTGGGGCGGATGGTGCGGCCCCGGTTGGACAGGATGTTCTGGGTGAGGACCTCGGCCGGGGTCTCGCTGTCGGCGCCGTTGCCCGCGCTGCGGAGCATCGCGATCGACCGCTCGACGGCGTCCTCCGTCATCGGCTGGCCGGTACGCAGCACCAGCATCATCTCCTCGAAGAGGCGCTGGACGAGGGCCACCTCGGCGGCGTCTCCGGAGGCGGTGATCTCGTTGCCCCGGACGTGGATGTCCGTGGCCGGGAACGCCTGCTCGATCACACGCAGCAGGGCGTCGCCGGAGCCGAGCACCGTGACCATCGGATGCTTGGCCGGTACAGCGAAACGCGCATGTGCCTGTTCTGTCGATGTGTTCGTCATGGGCCGGCTCTGTGGCCTGCTCAACCCTCTCTCTGACTGCGTCGGATGCGTGCCTCTCAGAGTACGCCGGGCCACGGGCAGGCCCGAGCGATTTACCACCTCGACCTCACAGACCCCGCAGGACGCATCAGCAACAGGCCCCGGGGGCGGGGACTGCGTGCTCCCGCAAGGTGAGCTCCCAAGGCCGCACGAGGCATGATCGGTGGATGCATGGCGTGGAGGATCAGGCAGGTGGGGGGAACGTGGAGGAACCGACGGAGATCGCGTCGCCGAAGGAGGCCGCGGACAATGCGCTGGTGCTGGCGTTCGGGCGGTTGCAGGGGGCGGCGAACCGGCTGGAGTACATCCTCGGGAGGTCGCTGGAGCTGGAGTGCGGCATCAGCCATCTGATGTTCGAGGTGCTGCTCATTCTCGGGCGGGCGGGCGACCCGGGGCTGTCGATGCGGGCCATCGCCCAGGAGCAGGTGCTCACCACGGGCGGGGCGACGCGCCTGGTGGACCGGATGGAGGCGGCCGGCCTGGTGGAGCGCGCCGAGGACCCCGGTGACCGGCGCGGGCGCCTGGTACGGCTGACCCGGTTGGGGGAGGAGACCACCGTGCGGGCGTCCCGGGTGCACGTGGCGAACGTCCGGCGTTACTTCCTGGCGCCCCTGCCGCCCGAGGATCGGGAGCGGTTCGCCGAGGACCTGCGGATTCTGAGCCACTCCGCACGGGACGAGCTGCCCCGCCTGCCCTGAACAGCCTCCGCCGGGTTGGCACGTGCCGCCTCACCCATGCGCCGGCAGTGCCCTGAACCGAAGAGCCGCGGAGCCGCAGAGCCCAGAGCCGAAGAAGCGCAGCGTGGCGGGCGCCACACGAACGACGGAATACCTGAGGAGTCAGTTACTGTTCTCTCAGGTAATCGCTCGCGTTCAGCAAGCGCCGCACCTTCGTTGAAACCTTGAATGAGGCTCGTCTACGTCTTCGACGCCTACTGCGGCTGGTCGCACGGGTTCTCCGGAACTCTGCGCGAGGTTGCCTCCCGTCATCCCGAGTTGCCGGTCGAGGTGGTCTCCGGCGGTCTGTTCACCGGGCCGCGCCGGGTGCCGGTCCGCGAGTTCGGCCACGTCCAGGGCGCCAACGCCCGGATCGCCGAGCTGACCGGCGCCGAGTTCGGCGAGGGCTACGAGCGGCTGATCGCCGACGGGTCGTTCGTGATGGACTCCGAGGCCGCCGCCCGCGGCGTCGCCGCCCTGCGCCGAGCGGCCCCCGACCTCGCGGCGGAACTGGTCGCCGCCCTCCAGCGGGCCTTCTACCTCGACGGCCTCAGCCTCTCCGCCCCCGCGACCTACCGCAAGGTCGCCGAAGAGGCAGGAATGGACGCCGAAACCGTCGTCGCCGACATCCACGCGCCCGAAGCGCACACCGCGGCGGCAGCCGACTTCCACCGCTCCGCCGAACTGGGTGTCACCGGCTTCCCCACGCTGCTCGCCGTCGACGGCGAGCAAGTCGCCACCCTGGCCCGCGGCCACGCCACCGCCGACGAGGTCGACCGGCGGCTGGCCGCCCTGACCGCCACCTCCCCCACCCACTGAAGTCCGCCCCTCAGGAGGCCCCGCATGAGCACCCTCTCCTTCAAGATCCTCGACCTCGACTTCCCCATCGGCAGCAAGAACAAGACCGCCACAATCGTCACCGGTGAGCAGGAGGCGCTGCTGGTCGACGCCGGCTTCACCCGCGCCGACGGCCACCGCCTCGCCGCCGAACTCCTCGACTCGGGCAAGAAGCTGACCACCGTCTTCGTCAGCCACGGCGACCCCGACTTCTACTTCGGAGCCGAGGTCCTCGCCGACGCCTTCCCCGACGCCGCTTTTGTCGCCACCCCGATCGTCATCGAGCACATCCAGCACTCCTACGAGGGCAAGCTCAAGGCGTGGGAGGCCGCCGGCCCGAACCTGCCCACCCGCCTGGTCGACCTCACTCCGCTGACCGGCGACCTCACCCTCGAAGGCCACCGCTTCGAGCTCAAGGGCGGCCCGGCCGGCCTGCCCGACCGCCACTACCTGTGGCAGGCCGAGCACCGCGCCCTCCTCGGAGGCGTCCTGCTCTTCCAGCAGGAGCACGTCTGGGTCGCCGACACCCCCACCTCCGAGCACCGTTCCACCTGGATCGAGCTGCTGGACGAGATGGCCGCCCTCCAACCGGAGCTGGTCGTGCCCGGCCACCGCCTGCCCGGCACAGCGGCCGACGCCTCGGCCGTCACCGCCACCCGCGACTACCTCGTCGCCTTCGAGGAGGAGCTCGGCAAGGCGGCCGACGGCGCCGCGCTGACCGAGGCACTCGTCAGGCGCTACCCGGACAACGGCATGCTGATCGCCGCCCAGATCGGGGCGAAGGTCGCCATGGGTGAGATGAAGTGGGGCTGAGTGCCATGACCTGCGAGCACACCGACTTCGCGACCTTCGCGACCTCCACGGCCCCGGCCGACGTGGTCCGCCGCCAGTACCTGGCCTCCGCTGCCGGCGACCTGGAGGCCCTGCGCGCCACCCTCGCCCCCGACGTGGAGTGGACCGAGATGGCCGGCTTCCCCCTGGCCGACACCTACCGCACCCCCGACGGCGTCACCTCGAACGTGATGCGGCAGCTGGGCGAGGAGTGGGACGACTGGACCGCCCACGACGACACCTACGCCGCCGAGGGTGAGAACGTCGTCGTCCTCGCCCGCTACACCGCGGCCAACAAGGCCACCGGCAAGCCGCTCGACGTGCGCGTCGCCCACCACTTCGTGGTCCGCGGCGGCCTGATCGTCCGCTTCGAGCAGTTCGTCGACACCGCCCTCGTCCGCGACGCCATGGCGTAGGAGGGTCAGAGCGAGGCGCGCAGGTGGCTGACGGTGACGAAGTGGTAACCGCGGGCGGTGAGGGTGCGCAGGATCTGCGGGACGGCGGCGACCGAGGTGGCGTGGATGTCGTGCATCAGGACGACGTCGTTGCGCCGGGTCCTGCTGATGACGGTCTGCGCGACCTTGGCGGAATCACGGTACTTCCAGTCCTCGGGGTCCACGTCCCACAGCACCGGCGAGAGACTGGTGGCGTCCCTGACGGTCTGGTTGATGGCGCCGTAGGGCGGACGGAGCGTCGTGGGGGCCTTGCCGGTGGTGGCCTTGACGGCTGCGCTGGTGCGGTCGAGCTGGGAGGCGATCTGCTGCGGGGTGAGCCGGGTGAGGGCGGGGTGGTCCCAGGTGTGGTTGCCGATCTCGTGGCCGGCTTTCGCCTCGGCGCGGAGGAGTTCGGGGTGGGCGGCGACGTTCTGGCCGACGACGAAGAAGGTGGCGCGTGCCTCGTACTGGGCGAGGCTGTTCAACAGGGTCGCGGTCTCCGGCATCGCCGGCCCGTCGTCGAAGGTCAGCGCGACGCACTTGACCTTCTTGCAGTCGGTGCTGTCGTCACCGGAGGCGGTGGCGGTGGGGAGGGCCTGGGCGGGGATGTGGCCCGCGCCCAGGTCGAGCGAACCGCCGGGGCTGACGGTCTCCCGCTGGGCACGCTTCCCGAAGTCGGACAGCCACGGGGTGGTCGTCTCCTTGGAGAGGGTCACCGTGGGGGAACCGGCGGCGGGGACGGCCACGTCGCCGCGGTCGAACTCCACCCGCAGTCCGCCGTCGGCGGTGAAGGCCATGTCGTCCAGGACGGCGGTGCGGTTCGGCGAGGCGAAGGCGTCGTCCAGGACGGCGGTGTCCACGCCCTTGCGCCCCTGGAGCTGGTCCTTCACAGCGGCGAGGAAGCTGTCCGTGGAACCGTCGGCGACAAGTCCTAGAGCCGTGCGGTACGCGGCGGCCCTGCCGTCGTACCAGTACGTCCTGCTCGACAGCCCGGACCCCGCCGCATGGGGGTCCCGCGTGCTGAGCCGGACGCCGAGGACATCGCCGGAGGCGGTCAGGAACTGGTGGCTGATGTTGAAGTCGGGGACTTCCGCGTCGCCCGGGCCGTCATTGCAGGCCCCGGTACGGAAGCTGGACAGGCGCTGTTCGACGTCCTTCTTCATTGCGGCCGTCATCGCCTCCGCACCGGGCACGACCGGGTAACTGGTCGCGAAGCGGCAGGAGGCGTGCTCGCTGTTGTCATTGACGATCTTCAGGCCTTTGATCGTCGATGGGTCGACTGCCCGCACCGTGGAGGGCGAGCCGGGCCGCGCGTCGGCGCCCACCGAACCCGGGGGCTCGGACGGCCCGGGCGAACAGGCTGCCGCGAAGGAGAGTGTGCCGAGCAGCAGGAGAGAGGAGATCAGGGGGCGAGAGTGCATGGGACCAGAACCTGAGGAGTGAGTGGACCTTCCGGACGTCGCGGAACGGACGCCGGCCGGCCGCCGTGCACAAGGACGCGGCGGCCGTTCTGATGCAGATCCTTCTGCTCAGGAGCGTTTTTCAGCGAGCCCCGGGCTCACTGTGAACAAATTCAGCGGCCGTCTTCGATGACCTTCTGCCCGCCTTCGCGCGTGTGTCCGGAGGCTGCCGGGCAGACCTGCCGGTACGGGGCGTCGGGGACGTGCGTCTCCCACTGCGCCCGGGTCAGCCCGCCGCCCGCCCGGTCGCAGATGGCGCGGACGGCCGTGTCGGAGGCGATCGGAAAGCGCTGCAGCACGACGTTCGGACCGGTGGCATAGAGCGTGCCGTCGGCCCGGCCGAAGGCGAGGGAGCGGATCTCGACTCCGAGCGTGGGCAGGTCACCGCCGAGAATCTGCTGTCCGTCGGTGTCCCACAGGCGGAGGGTGCCGCCGGTTCCTCCCACGGCGAGGGTGCGGCCGTCGGAGGAGAAGGCGAGTGCGTCCACGGCCTCGGACTGGCCCTGCGAGTTGGTGTCGGCGGTGCCGGTCAACACACCCGCGGCGTGACGCAGGCCACCGTCCCAGAGGGTCACGTGCCCGGTGTCGTCGCCGACGGCGAGCCGGCTGCCGTCGGGGCTGAAGGCCAGGGCTGTGACCTGGCGACCGTCGGCGAGCGCCCAGCCGGTGACCTTGTCCGCGGGGATGTCGGCGTGCTGGTCGGCGGAGCCCACCAGCAGCCGTCCGTCCGGCCGCACGGCCACGACCTGCCCGAAGAAGCCGGGCATGGTTCGCGAGCGGCGGCGGGTGCGGGTGTCCCAGACCTCCGCCACCTCGCCGTCGCCCCAGGAGCGCACGACCGACAGAGTGCGCCCGCCGGAGCCCAGCGCGATCGCGGACACCGGCCGGTCGGCCGGTCCGGACGTGGTGAACGACGTCCGGACCTTGCGGGCAGGCACGTCCCAGACGGTGAAGCGCAGCTGCGGGGAACCGCCCGGGGAGGCCGTGTCCGCGACGGCGAGCGTGCGGCTGTCCGGACCGAAGGCCAGCCGCGGCGCCTCGTCGTCGGCGTCGCCCGGCAGGCGGCCGAGCATGGTGCGGGCGAGGACCGTGCCGGTGCCGGTGGAGCGCAACTCGAATCGGTACCCGTCCCCGGAACGCGTGGCGGTGGCGAGGGCGGTGCCGTCCGGGCTGAGAACCGTGGTGTCGGCCGGGGTGCTCCGCCAGCGCGGCGCGAGGCGGTCGGTCAGGTCCAGGGTGCGGACGGTGGCGCGGTCCAGGTAGCGCAGGACCCGGCGGCCGTCGTCCTGCGTCCACGTCAGGGCGCGGACCTCCGCGCCCGCCAGGGGCCGGTGAAAGACCCGAACACCGCCTGCCGCGAGGCGCCACACGGTGATCTCCTGGTCGTCGACCGTGGCGAGGAACCTCCCGTCGGGCGAGAGACCGGCCCGGGTGAAGCCGGTGGTGCCGCCGCTGGCGAAGTCGGCGGCGACACGCCCGCTGCGGACGTCCCACACGGTGGCGGCATTCCCGTGGGCCGCGGCCAGCTGCCTGCCGTCGGCGCTGAAGTCCAGCAGGCGGTCCCCGCCGTCCGCTCCCGAGCCGGTGCCGCAGACCGCCCGGCCTGCTCTGTCCCAGGCGCCGGTCAGGCGTCTGCCGTGGGCGGTGTCCCACACCTGGGGAGAGCCGCCGGCCGGGCAGAGCGCGGCCACGCGCCCGCCGTCGCTGAGAGCCGCGGTGGTGACGTCCCGGGAGACGCCGGTGGTGAGGAGGACCTTGCCGTCGTTCGTCCGCCGGACCCGAACCTGACCCGGGCCGTTGAGTGGCCTGGTGAGATACGCCTGCCCGTCGGGTGCGGTCGCTCCGAGCGCCGCATCCCCCAGATCGGCGGCGGATTTCCCCTCGGCAAGGTTCCACAGGGTGTCGCTGCCCGCCGCAGTCAGGACGAGGGACCGCGCGTCGGGGCCGGCCTCGAACGCCTCCGCGTCGTCCGGCAGACGGTACGCGCCGGTGCGGCGGTGCTCGGCCACGTTCCACGCGGTGACCCGGCTGCCGTCCACGCTGAGCAGGGTGCGGCCGGAGTCGGTGAGGAAGCGCCTGGTGTCCCTTCCGGTCTGCTGGGCGGTGAAGGCGTCCCGTTCCGGCTGCGCGAGCGCGCCCAGCAGGGCCGAGCGGGACTCGGTGAGCGGGGCTATCCTCCAGGCGGCGGCACCGAGCAGCGATGCGGTGCGGGGGTCGGTGGAGCGAAGGCTGTCGGCGACGGAGGCCAGGCGGCGGGCCGCGGCCTTGGCGGCCTCCTCCTCGCTCACCCGGTTGCGCTGCCAGGCGGCAAGTCCCGCCACCAGCGCGAGTACGAGGACGACCGAGAGACCGACGGTGAGGGCACGCGTGCGGCGGGCGGCGCGCGTCCCGGCCTTCCGCTCGCCGTCACGGGCCGCGGCCGAAGCGGTCAGGAAGTCCCGCTCCGACGGGGTGAGGTCGTCGTTCGCTTCCACCTCCGGCTTGTCCGGCCTTTCCGGCTGCCTGCCGAACAGCTCCTCGGCGCGGTCGAGGCGGGTCCCCCGGTAGAGCGCGCCGGGATCACGGTCCAGCTCGTCCCAGGCAAGGGCGGCCTCCCCCAGTGCCCGCTGGGCGCGCAACCGGTCCCGGCTCTCCCCGATCCAGCGGGCCAGACGCGGCCAGCCGGTGATCAGCGCCTCGTGGGCGAGTTCGACCGTGTCGCCGTTCAGGGTCACCAGACGGGCCGCGACCAGGCGTTCCAGGACCTCCGACGCGGCAGGCACCAGCTCGGACCTGGACGCCGGGCGGCGGGTGTCGGCCGTGCGGTCCCCCGGGGCGATCAGCCGCAGCAGGATGCGACGGGCCGAGCGGCTCTGGTGCTCGTCCAGGTCGCCGTAGACCTGCTCGGCGGTGGCGGCGACCGCCCCGCGTACGCCGCCGGCCTCCTCGTACGCGGCCAGCGTCAGGGTGCGTCCGCGGCGGCGGCGCCACGTCTCCAGCAGAGCGTGCGAGAGCATCGGCAGCGCGCCCGGCCTCCCGGTGGCCTCGTCGATGATCCGAGCGGTCAGGGCCCGCTCCACGTTCAGTCCCACCGCGGTGGCGGGGCCGGTGACCACCTCCCGCAGCTCCGCCCGGCCCATCGGTCCGACCAGCAGGTTCGCCTTGCTGACCGCCTCGGCGAGCTCCCGGTGCTCGGCGCAGTGACCGTAGAAGTCACCGCGTACGGCGACCACCACCCGCAGCCGGCTGTCCGGGCGCCGGGCCGCGAGCAGCCCGTCCAGGAACCGGTCGCGTTCCGAACGGTCGTGGCAGAGCGTGAACAGCTCCTCGAACTGGTCGACGACCACCCAGGTGTCCCGTTCGCCGTCCAGCGCGCGGAGAGCCTTCTCGTGGGTGCGGGCGGGCCGCTCGCCCGGGGTGAGCACCCGGATCACGGCCGGGGCGCCGGCGCCCGGCGCCCGGCGCAAGGCCGGGATCAGCCCGGCCCTGAGCAGCGAGGACTTGCCACTGCCGGACGGTCCGAAGACCGCGGCGAACCGGTGCTCGCGCACCATGTCCAGCGACTCGCCGACCAGCGCCTCCCGGCCGAAGAAGATTTCGCTGTCGTCCGGCTCGAACCGGGCCAGCCCCCGGTACGGCGCCCGCTCGTCCGCCGCGGATGACCGGACCGCGTCGTCCGCCTGCCGCCAGCGCTCCTCCCACTCGCCGGGGTCGGCGTCCAGCGCCTCGGCGTAGGCGCGCACCACGGCCCGGGTGGGCAGTTGCTCACCGGCCGCCGCCTGGGACAGCGCGGTCGTCGAGTATCCGGCCCGCTTGGCCATCTCGCGGTACGGCGGTTTGCCGGCCTCCTCGCGCAGCAGACGCAACTCGTGCGCGAGACGCTGTACAGGACCGGCGTCCGGATCAACCGGCTTCTCGCGACGTCCCACCGGACAGCACCTTTCGCCTACTCGCCACGCCGACCCCTCCACCGTGGTCGAACAGGCGCCCAACCTATGTTTCCGTCCGTCCTGAGGCAATTGCGGCCCGGTTCGGGCACACCAGGGCCGAGCGGACGGGCGGGCACCGCGAGCGGGCGAAGTCTGGCAGCTCGATCCGGAGTGGGGCGGTTTCGTTCCGGCGAGTCCCGGTTTCCGCACCTGGTGAACCGAGTGGCTGCGGCACCTGTGAGGACGAACGACGCCATCCGGGCCGACCCGCCGCGTCAGCCGGTGCGGAAGCCGATGGTCGGCACTGCCCGGCGCCGCGGCCAGGTCCGGTCGCTGTCGGTGAGCAGGGCCCGCAGGAAGCCGAAGCGGCACAGGGTGGCCGGGTCCTGCGCCGGGCAGTTGTGGACCCGGTGGCACCAGGCGGCGATCTCCGACCAGTCGGGCGCCGACAGCGAGCCGCCGAACTCCCGCACCGACAGCCCGGCGGCCACCCCGGCGAACGCGAGGCGGTCGGCGAGCGGCCAGCCCGCGAGCGAGCCGGTGAGGAAGCCAGCCGTGAAGACGTCGCCGGCGCCGGTGGGGTCCAGCGCCTCCACCACCACGGCGGGCACCTCCACGAACTCCCCGGTGCGCCCGTCGGCGGCGCAGACTCCCTCCCGGCCCATGGTCACCACGGCCAGCGGCACGTGCTCGGCCAGCGCTCGCGCCGCGGCCCGCGGATCGCCGGTGCGGGTGTACCGCATCGCCTCGTCCGCGTTGGGCAGGAACGCCTCGCAGTGCCGCAGGTCGGTGAGCGCGGCCAGGTCCCAGCGGCCGGTGTCGTCCCAGCCCACGTCCGCGAAGACGCGGCAGCCCCGGCCGGCGGCCGTGGCGATCCACTCCTGCGGCTCCCCCGGTACCAGCGAGGCCACCGCCGCCCGCGACGGCGGCGGGTCGTCCACCACCGGCTCCTCAGGTGGCGGTGCCTCATGGCCGTGGGAGACCATGGTCCGCTCGCCCTCGTACGCCATGGACACCGTGACCGGCGAGTGCCAGCCGGGCACCGTCCGGGACAGCGTCAGGTCGATGCCCTCCCCCTCGGCGAGTGCGTCCCAGCAGTAGGAGCCGTACATGTCGTCGCCGAAGGCGGCGGCCAGCGAGGTGCGCAGCCCGAGCCGGGCCAGCGCGGTCGCCATGTTGGCGACGCCGCCGGGACTGGAGCCCATGCCGCGCGCCCAGGACTCGGTGCCCCGCACGGGTGCGGAGTCGAGCCCGGTGAAGATGATGTCCAGGAACACGGTCCCGGTCAGGTACACGTCCCAGGGCGGGTCCTGCGGGGTGCGCACGGCGGCGAGCGGGTCGAGCATGCCTCTCAGTCTGCCGGAAGCGCAGTACCGTCCGGGGCATGCGACTTACCTTTCTCGGCGGCGGCGGATTCCGCACCCCCCTGGTCCATGCCGCGCTGGCCGGTGATCCCGGGCTGGTCAGCGAGGTGGCCCTGTACGACACCGACCCGGTCCGCGTGGACGTCGTCCGCTCGGTGCTGCGGCAGCTGCCCGGCGGTCCGCGGGTCCGCGTCGCCGACGGCCTGGACGACGCACTGCGCGGCACCGACTTCGTGTTCTCCGCGGTCCGCGTCGGCGGTACCGCGGGACGGGTCGGCGACGAGCGGACGCCGCTGGCGGAGGGCGTGCTCGGCCAGGAGACGGTGGGCGCCGGCGGCGTGCTCTACGCCCTCCGCAGCGTGCCGGTCGCCGTGCGGGTGGCCGAACGGGTGCGGGCGGTCGCGCCGGACGCGTGGGTCATCAACTTCACCAACCCGGCCGGCATGGTCACCGAGGCCATGTCCGCCGTGCTGGGCGGGCGGGTCATCGGCATCTGCGACTCGCCCGTGGGGCTGGTCCGCCGGGCGGCGCGGGCGGCGGGCGCCGACCCGGACGCCGTCGGCTACGACTACACGGGCCTGAACCACCTGGGCTGGCTGCGCACGCTGACCGCCCCCGGCGGGGCCGGCGGGCCGGGACGGGACCTGCTGCCCGGCCTGCTCGCGGACGAGGAGGCGCTGGCGGGCTTCGAGGAGGGCCGCCTGTTCGGCGCCCGCTGGCTGTCCGCGCTCGGCGCGCTGCCCAACGAGTACCTGCACTACTACTACTTCCGCCGGGAGACGCTGGCGGCGGTGCGGGACGCGGAGGAGACCCGCGGCGAGTTCCTCGACCGGCAGCAGTCCGCGTTCTTCGCCCGCGCCGCCGAGCAGCCGGACCGGGCGCTGGAGCTGTGGCGCCGCGCCCGCCTGGAGCGGGAGGAGACGTACATGGCCGAGGCGCGGGCGGCGAGCGGCGGCTGGCAGCGCGACACCTGCGACCTGGAGGGCGGCGGCTACGAGGGTGTGGCGCTGGCGCTGATGCGCTCCCTCGCGCGCGACGAGCCGGCCAGGCTGATCCTGAACGTGCGCAACCGCGGCACGCTGCCCGCGCTGGACGACGAGGCGGTGATCGAGACGGTCTGCGAGGTCGACGCCAGGGGCGCCCGCCCGCTGCCGAGCGCCGGTCTGGACGCTGCCGAGCTGGGCCTGGTGCTCCAGGTGAAGGCGGTGGAGCGGGCCACGATCGAGGCGGCGCTCACCGGGTGCCGCCGGGCGGCGCTGCGGGCGCTGGCCCTGCACCCGCTGGTCGACTCCCCCGCGGTCGCCGACCGCGTCCTCACCCGCGCCGGCTTCTGACCGGCCGGAACCGGGCCTTCGCGGGAGCGTCTCCGGCACCGGCACCCGATCAGCGGCTGCCGGTCCGGGGCGGAACGGGGACGCGCGCCAGGTCGTGGGCGACGGTCAGCTCGCCGGTGAAGCCGGCCCGGCGGGCCTGCTCGGCGAAGACGGCCGGGTCGCCGTAGCGCTGCGAGAAGTGCGTGAGCACCAGGTGCCGCACGCCCGCCTCCGCGGCGACGCGGCCGGCCTGGCCGGCGGTGAGGTGACCGTGGTCGGCGGCGAGCTGCGCGTCCTCGTCGGTGAACGTCGACTCGATCACCAGCAGGTCGCAGTCCGCGGCGAGCTGATGCACGGCGTCGCACAGCCGGGTGTCCATGACGAAGGCGAACCGCTGGCCTGGCCGGTGCTCGCTGACATCCTCCAGCCGCACCCCGCGCAGTTCGCCGTCGCGCTGGAGCAGTCCGACGTCCGGGCCCCGGATGCCGTGCTCGGCCAGCAGCTCCGGGAGCATGCGGCGGCCGTCCGGTTCCTCCAGCCGGTAGCCGAACGACTCGACGGGGTGCGACAGCCGACGGGCGGACAGCGTGAAGGCGGGCGTCCGGGCCAGCACCCCGTCCTCGTGCACCGGCTCCACCACCAGCTGCACCGTCTCGCGGTACGCGGTCGAGTACCGCAGCCTGTCGAAGAAGTGCCGGCCGCTCGCGGGGAAGTGGGCGGTGACCGGGTGCGGCACCCGGTCCAGGTTGATGCGCTGGATCACCCCGGCCAGGCCCAGCGAGTGGTCCCCGTGGAAGTGGGTGACGCACAGCCGCGTCAGGTCGTGCGCGGCCACCCCCGCGTGCAGCATCTGCCGCTGGGTGCCCTCGCCCGGGTCCAGCAGCAGCCCCTCGCCGTCCCAGCGCAGGAAGTAGCCGTTGTGGTTGCGGTGCCGGGTGGGGACCTGGCCGGCGGTGCCGAGCACGACGAGTTCACGGGCGGACATGGCGGCGTTGCGTCTCCGCTCTGGATACGGGCTGAGGGTGGTGTGCAGGGCACAGGAGTGCGCGTGACGGGCTGCGGTCCGGGGTCCCAGGCCCGGGTCCCGGGGGTCGGCCCCGGGCGGGTGGCGAGTCGGCGGTCAGCCGGGCGGCCACTCCAGGCCGCGGCCCGCCAGCACGTGGACGTGGGCGTGGAAGACGGTCTGGCCGGCCCCGGCCCCGGTGTTGAACACCAGCCGGTACGCCTCGGCGCCCTCCGCGGCGGCGACCTCACCCGCGGCGCGCAGCACGTCGGCGGCGGCCTGCGGATCGGCGGCGGCCAGCGAGGCGGCGTCGCGGTGGTGGGCCCGGGGGATGACGAGCACATGTGTGGGCGCCTGCGGGTTGATGTCCCGGAAGGCCACGGTGGTGGCCGTCTCGTGCACCAGCGTCGCGGGGACGTCACCGGCGACGATCTTGCAGAACAGGCAGTCCGCCTGGGGTTCTCCAGCCATGCCGCGGATGGTACTAGGGTCCGCCCGTCCGGCCCGCCAGGTGCGGGTCCACGGCCGGGCTCGCACGGGCCCCGAGCGTGCCCGTGCTCGCGCTCGGCGGCGGCATCCTGTTCCTCGCCCGCCACCGCAAGCGCGCCTGACCGGCGCCCGGCCACTGAACCTCAGCTGACCAGAACCGCCGTTCCGCGGGCGCCGGCCCCGAACCCCCGGGACCGGCCCGACCGCCGGGCGGCCGGTCCGCGAACCCGCGTTCGACGGGCGGGTGGTCAGGGACGAACAGGGCTTCGCCGTCACCAGGCCCGGAGCCCGTGCGCGCCCAAGGCGCCGGAAGCCGTCGCCATGGGCGGCTCTCAACCCCAACGGCCGGTGCGGCCCAGCAGCAGTGCCGCGGCCGCGGTGCCCGCGGTGGAGGTGCGCAGCACGCTCGGGCCGAGCCGGTACGGGTGCGCGCCCGCCGTCGCGAAGGCCGCCAGCTCCTCCTGGGACACGCCGCCCTCCGGACCCACCACGAGCACCACCTCACCCGACGCGGGCAGTTCGGCGGCGGCCAGCGGTCGACTGCCCTCCTCGTGCAGCACCGCGGCGAAGTCCGCGGCGGCCAGCAGCGCGGCCACCGCACGGGTGTCCGCCAGCTCGCCGACCTCGGGGAAGCGCAGCCGGCGGGACTGCTTGCCGGCCTCGCGGGCGGTACTGCGCCACTTGGCCAGCGACTTCAGGCCGCGCTCGCCCCGCCACTGGGTGACGCAGCGCGAGGCGGCCCACGGCACGACGGCGTCCACACCGGTCTCCGTCATCATCTCCACGGCGAGTTCGCCGCGGTCGCCCTTGGGCAGCGCCTGCACCACGGTGATCCGCGGGCGCGGCGCCGGCTCGGTGCGGACCTCGGTGACGGCGACCTCCATCCGGTCCTTGCCCTCTACGGCGCTCACCGTGCCGTACCCGCCGGTGCCCGACCCGTCGGTGAGCACCACCGGTTCGCCCACTCGCAGCCTGCGCACCGACACCGCGTGCCGGCCCTCGGGGCCGTCCACGACGACCGTGCCGACCGTGCCGACCGTGCCAGCTTTACCGGCCGGCAGCCTCTCCGGCGGCACCACGAAGACGGCCGCCGTCACGGGGTGTCCTGCCCGGCCAGGTCGTCCCGGGCCACGGTCAGTTCGGCGACGAGCGCCGACACCAGCCGGCCGGCGGGCAGGTCCCGCACCAGGCGGTGGCCCTGGCCCGCCCACAGCGCCATGCCCTGCGGGTCGCCGGTCTTCGCGGCGGCCTTGCGCAGCGGCGCGGTGAGGTGGTGGACCTGCGGGTAGGCGGCGGGCGCGTACGGGCCGTGCTCGCGCATGAAGCGGTTGACCAGGCCGCGCGCCGGGCGGCCGGAGAACGCGCGGGTGAGTTCGGTGCGGGTGAACAGCGGGCTGGTCATCGCCTGCTTGTGCAGGGGGTGGGCGCCGGACTCGGGGCAGACCAGGAAGGCGGTGCCCAGCTGGGCGGCGGAGGCCCCGGCGGCGAGCACCGCGGCGATCTGCCCGCCGCGCATCAGCCCGCCCGCGGCGATCATCGGCAGCCGTACCGCCTCGCCGACCTGCGTCACCAGCGACAGCAGGCCGAGGGCCGAGCCGAGCCCGTCGCTCTGCGCGTCGTCGCGGTGCGTGCCCTGGTGGCCGCCCGCCTCGACGCCCTGCACGCACACGGCGTCGGCGCCCGACCACTCGGCGGCCTGCGCCTCGGCCACGGAGGTCACCGTCACCACGGTGAACGTGCCGGCCTTCGCGAAGTTCTCCAGCACCCGGCGGGACGGGCAGCCGAAGGTGAACGAGACAACCGGCACCGGGTCGTCGTAGAGGATGGCGAGCTTGCCCTCGTAGGCGTCGTCGCTGCCCTGCTCGGTGTCGCCCAGCGAGGTGTCGTACCAGGTGGCTTCGCCGGCGAGCTGGTCGCGGTAGACCTCCACGGCCGCCGTGGTGTCGCTGCCGGGGCCCGTCGACGGCTGCGGCATGAAGAGGTTCACCCCGAACGGCCGCGAGGTGAGGCTCCGCAGCTGTTTCATCTCCTCGTACATCGCCTCCGGCGTCTTGTAGCCGGCGGCGAGGAATCCCAGGCCGCCCGCCTCGGACACGGCTGCGGCCAGTTCCGGGCAGGAGGCACCGCCCGCCATGGGCGCCTGCACGACGGGATGCTCGGACAGAGCGGAGAGCGTGGTCAGGGCGGAGGACATGCACTCATCCTGCCACGCACCCCCGGGCCCGCCCCGGGCGGTCCGCAGCGCGGAGCCGCGGACCGCCCGGGGGCCGCCGAAGCGGGTGCGTGACGCCGGGGCACGGCCGCGTCAGCGGCCGTTGAAGGCGTCCTTGAGGCGGGAGAACAGGCCCTGCTGCCCGGGCTGGAACTGGCCCAGGGGCCGCTCCTCGCCGCGCAGCTTGGCCAGCCGCCGCAGCAGCTCCTCCTGCTCGGGCTCCAGCTTCGACGGCGTCATCACCTCGACGTGCACGATGAGGTCGCCGCGACCGCCGCCGCGCAGGTGGGTGACGCCCCGGCCGTGCAGCGGGATCGACTGCCCGGACTGGGTGCCGGGCCGGATGTCGATCTCCTCGACGCCGTCCAGGGTCTCCAGCGGGCACTGGGTGCCCAGGGCCGCGGCCGTCATCGGGATGGTGACCGTGCAGTGCAGGTCGTCGCCGCGGCGCTGGAAGACGCCGTGCGGGTTCTCGTGGATCTCCACGTACAGGTCGCCGGGCGGGCCGCCGCCGGGGCCGACCTCACCCTCCCCGGCCAACTGGATGCGGGTGCCGTTGTCGACACCGGCGGGGATCTTCACCGTCAGGCTGCGCCGCGACCGGACCCGGCCGTCACCGGCGCACTCCGGGCAGGGCGTGGGCACGACCGTGCCGAAGCCCTGGCACTGCGGGCAGGGCCGCGAGGTCATGACCTGGCCCAGGAAGGACCGGGTGACCTGCGAGACCTCGCCGCGACCGCGGCACATGTCGCAGGTCTGCGCGGACGTCCCCGGCGCGGCGCCTTCGCCGCTGCACCCGGAGCAGACCGTCGCGGTGTCCACCTGGATCTCCTTGGTGGTGCCGAACGCGGCCTCCTCCAGGTCGATGTCCAGCCGGATCATGGCGTCCTGGCCGCGGCGGGTCCGCGACCGCGGGCCGCGCTGCGACGCGGTGCCGAAGAAGGCGTCCATGATGTCGGAGAAGTTGCCGAAGCCACCCGCCCCGAAGCCCGCTCCGCCCGCGCCACCGGGATCGCCGCCGAGGTCGTAGACCTGCTTCTTCTGCGGGTCCGACAGCACCTCGTAGGCGCTGTTGATCTCCTTGAAGCGCTCCTGCGTCTTCGGGTCCGGATTGACGTCCGGGTGCAGTTCGCGGGCGAGTCGGCGGAAGGCCTTCTTGATCTCGTCCTGCGAGGCGTCCCGCTGCACGCCGAGGATCGCGTAGTAGTCCGTCGCCACTATGACTCCGCGAGGATCTGTCCGACGTAACGTGCCACTGCGCGTACCGCTCCCATCGTTCCGGGGTAGTCCATGCGGGTCGGTCCGACCACGCCGAGCTTGGCGACCGCCTCGCCGCCGGAACCGTAGCCGACGGAGACCACCGAAGTGGAATTCAGTCCTTCATGGGCGTTCTCGTGACCGATGCGCACGGTCATGCCCGAGTCCTTCGCCTCGCCCAGCAGCTTCAGCAGGACGACCTGCTCCTCCAGGGCCTCCAGCACCGGCCGGATGGTCAGCGGGAAGTCCGGTCCGAAGCGGGTGATGTTGGCGGTGCCGCCGATCATCAACCGCTCCTCGGTCTCCTCCACCAGCGTCTCCAGCAGCGTGGACAGCACCACCGAGACCGTGCCGCGGTCCTCCGCGTCGAACGACTCCGGCAGGTCCTGCACCAGCCGCGGGACCTCCGTGAAGCGCTGCCCCACGACCCGGCTGTTGAGCCGGGCCCGCAAGTCGGCGACGGAGGGCTCGCCCAGCGGCTGCGGGCAGTCCACCAGCCGCTGCTCGACCCGGCCGGTGTCGGTGATCAGCACCAGCATGAGCCGGGCCGGCGCCAGCGCCAGCAGCTCGACGTGGCGCACCGTGGACCGGGTGAGCGAGGGGTACTGCACCACGGCGACCTGCCGGGTGAGCTGCGCCAGCAGCCGCACCGTGCGCCCCACGACGTCGTCGAGGTCGACGGCGCCGTCGAGGAAGTTCTGGATCGCCCGGCGCTCCGGCGAGGACAGCGGCTTGACGCCGGCGAGCCTGTCGACGAACAGCCGGTAGCCCTTGTCCGTGGGGATGCGGCCCGCGCTGGTGTGGGGCTGGGCGATGAAGCCCTCCTCCTCCAGCGCGGCCATGTCGTTGCGGACCGTCGCCGGCGACACCTTGAGGTTGTGCCGCTCGGTGAGCGCCTTGGAACCGACCGGCTCCTCCGTGCCCACGTAGTCCTGCACGATGGCGCGCAGCACCTCGAGCCTGCGTTCACTGAGCATCTCGCGCACCTCCGTCCGGATGTACCTGCATGGGTCCTCGGTGGCCGCGCTGATCCAGATCGACCGGCCGCCCCCGGGGGTCGGGCGGTCCGCCGCCCTGGCACTCCGAGGCGGGGAGTGCCAGCGTCCCCGTGCCAGTGTACGACCGGCCGCAACGGGGTCGGCAAGCACGGCCGGACCGAACCGTACCGCGCGCCGCCGCGGCACGGTGGGCGCGCGGCCCGGCGGGCGGCTAGCGTCGGCCGCATGGACAGCGTGTGGGAGGAGCTGGCGCCGGGTGTCGTGCGACGCCGGATGCCGGGCTGGGACGAGACGGTGGGGGCGGTCGCGGGCAGCCGCGGCGTGCTGGTCGTCGACACCGGCGCGACGCTTCGCGACGGGGCGGCGGTGCGCCGGGAGGTGTGTGAGCGGTTCGGGCAGCCGGTGACCCACGTGGTGCTGACCCATCCGCACTTCGACCACGTACTGGGCACCGCCGCCTTCGCGGGCGTCGAGGTGTACGGCGCGGTCGGCACGGCGGAACTGCTGCGCCGCTCGGCCGACGCGCTGCGCCTGGACGCGGTCCGCCACGGCGTGCCCGCGGACACCGCGGCCGAGGCGGCGGACGTGCTGGTCTCCCCGCACCACGAGGTGTCAGGGGAGATGTCGCTGTCGCTCGGCGACCGCCGGGTGCTGCTGGCCAACATCGGACCCGGGCACACCGGGCACGACCTGGCCGTGCTGGTACCGGGCAGCCCGGACGTGGTGTTCTGCGGCGACCTGGTGGAGGAGTCGGGTGAGCCGCAGGCCGGGCCGGACGCGCAGCCCGCGCGCTGGCCGGAGGCGCTGGACCGGCTGGTGGCACTGGGCGGCCCGGACGCGGTGTACGTGCCAGGGCACGGCGCGGTGGTCGACGCCGCGTTCGTGCACACCCAACGCGCGGCGCTCGCCCGTCGCTTCGGTGAGGGGTAGCACAATGGCGTCATGCGCAGCAGGAGTTACGGCCCGGATCTGACACCGCCGTGGAAGAAGAGCAAGCCCGCCCCCGAGGTGCCGGCCGACCCCGGCACGGTCGTGGAGGAGGTCACCACCGGCTTCTGCGGGGCGGTGACGCGGTGCGAGAAGACGGCCGAGGGGCCGACGGTGACGCTGGAGGACCGCCACGGCAAGCTGCGCGTCTTCCCGATGGCGCCGCGCGGGTTCCTGCTGGAGGGCCGCACCGTCACCCTGGTCCGTCCGTCCGCCGCCGCCTCCCGGGCGGGCGGGCCGCGGCTGACCGCCTCCGGATCGGTGGCGGTGCCCGGCGCCCGCGCCCGGGTGGCGCGCGCCGGCCGGATCTACGTGGAGGGGCGGCACGACGCCGAGCTGGTCGAGAAGGTGTGGGGCGACGACCTGCGGATCGAGGGCGTCGTCGTGGAGTACCTGGCGGGCATCGACGACCTGCCCGCCGTCGTCGAGGAGTTCGGGCCCACCGCGGACGCCCGGTTGGGCGTGCTCGTCGACCACCTGGTGCCCGGTTCCAAGGAGTCCCGGGTCGCCGCCTCGGTCGGCGACCCGCACGTCCTGATCGTCGGCCACCCGTACATCGACGTCTGGGAGGCGGTGAAGCCCGCCTCGGTCGGCATTCCCGCCTGGCCGCGGGTGCCGCGCGGCGAGGACTGGAAGACCGGCGTGTGCCGGCGCCTGGGCTGGCCGGAGAACACCGGCGCGGCCTGGCAGCGCATCCTGCGGTCCGTGCACTCCTACCGCGACCTGCAGCCGGACCTGCTGGGGCCGGTCGAGCAGCTGATCGACCACGTGACGGTCGGCGGGCCGGTCGGCTGAGCCCCCGGCCCGGCCCGCGCGGCCGGGGGTGACGGGCTGCCGGGGGTGACGGGCTGCCGGGTGGCGGCGGGCCGGTCGTGATGGCGGACAATGGACGGCATGCCCTCCGCACCGCCCGACGGCGAGCCCGTGCCCCGGGACGGCTCCCTGCCCGTCTCCGCCCTGACCGGTGCCGCCGCACGCCCGCTCGGCTTCTACCTGCACGTCCCGTACTGCGCGACCCGCTGCGGCTACTGCGACTTCAACACCTACACGGCGTCCGAGCTGCGCGGCACCGGCGGCGCGCTCGCCTCCCGCGACAACTACGCGGAGACGGTCCGCGGTGAGATCCGCCTCGCCCGTTCGGTCATGGCGGACGACCGGCGGCCGGTGGAGACCGTCTTCGTCGGTGGCGGCACGCCGACCCTGCTGCCCGCCGCGGACCTGGGCCGGATGCTGGCCGCGATCCGTGACGAGTTCGGCCTGGCGGACGGCGCGGAGGTCACCACCGAGGCCAACCCCGAGTCCGTCGACGCGCGCTACCTGGCGGAGCTGCGGGAGGCGGGTTTCAACCGGGTGTCGTTCGGCATGCAGAGCGCCCGGCAGCACGTGCTTCGGGTGCTGGACCGCACCCACACCCCTGGCCGGCCCGAGGCGTGCGTGGCCGAGGCGCGGGCTGCGGGCTTCGAGCACGTCAATCTGGACCTGATCTACGGCACCCCCGGGGAGAGCGACGAGGACTGGCAGGCGACGCTCGACGCCGCCGTGGGCGCCGGGCCCGACCACCTGTCGGCGTACGCGCTGATCGTCGAGGAAGGCACGCAGCTGGCCCGGCGAATCCGCCGTGGCGAGGTCCCGATGACGGACGACGACGTGCACGCCGACCGCTACCTGATGACCGAGGAGACGCTGTCGGCCGCCGGCTTCGACTGGTACGAGGTGTCCAACTGGGCCACCTCCGCACCCGGCCGCTGCCGTCACAACGAGCTGTACTGGACCGGCGCGGACTGGTGGGGCGCGGGCCCCGGCGCGCACAGCCACGTGGGCGGCGTGCGCTGGTGGAACGTGAAGCACCCCGGCGCCTACGCTCAGGCCCTCGCCGAGGGCCGGTCGCCCGGCGCGGGACGTGAGGTGCTGGCCACCGAGGACCGCCGGGTCGAGCGGGTGCTGCTGGAGCTGCGCCTCGCCGAGGGCTGCCCGCTGGACCTACTGGCGCCCGCCGGGGCCAAGGCCGCCCTGCAGGCCGTCGCCGACGGCCTGCTGCGGCCTGACGCCTACGAGCAGGGCCGCGCCGCACTCACACTGCGCGGCCGTCTGCTGGCCGACGCCGTCGTCCGCGACCTGGTGGACTGACCGGGCCGCGCTACCCGGGTTTCGCCGCCGGTGGTTTCGCCGCCGGTGGTTCAGGCGTTCGGGGAGAACGACGGGAGCCCCGCTCTCCCGGGGAAAGGAGAGAGGGGCTCCCGGTGTGTCCTGCGGTGCGCCGCACCCGCGTGGCGAACGCAGGCCGCGTGCGGCGCTGGGGTGTCTCGTCCGGTCGGGGCGGCTGGTGAGAGGGAGCCGCGGGCCGTACCGGTTGCGGGGACGCGGACGTCCCCGCAGGATCACTTCTGGAGAGCGGTGACCGACTTCGCAAGCGCCGACTTCTTGTTGGCGGCGTTGTTCTTGTGCAGCACGCCCTTGCTGACGGCCTTGTCGAGCTTGCGGGAGGCGACACCGGCAGCGACGGTGGCCTTCTCGGCGTCACCGGCGGCGACGGCCTCACGGACGCGGCGGACCGCGGTCTTGAGCTCGGACTTGACCGCCTTGTTGCGCTGGCGGGCCTTCTCGTTGGTCTTGATCCGCTTGAGCTGGGACTTGATGTTCGCCACGAAGGAGCCTTTTCAGGTTCGGAGATGGTGTTCCGCGCCGCACCGCCGCAAAAGAGGCGGGCCAGGCACAGTCGCTCAGGGTACCAGCAGGGCCGCGAGCCTCCCAATCGGGAGCGGACCGCCCGCCATGGGACGATGGAGGCTACCCATGTTCCGCAGCCATGACCCCGACAGGACCCCGCGTGCCCGCGACCCCCTCGAACGTGCCGCAGCCGAGTCACACGGACCCGGCACTGATTCGCAACTTCTGCATCATCGCGCACATCGACCACGGCAAGTCGACACTCGCCGACCGGATGCTCCAGCTCACGGGAGTCGTGGAGCAGCGACAGATGCGTGCCCAGTACCTCGACCGCATGGACATCGAACGTGAGCGCGGTATCACGATCAAGTCCCAGGCCGTCCGCATGCCGTGGTCCCCCGAGGTGGGGGCGGACACCGGCACGCCGCACATCCTCAACATGATCGACACCCCGGGGCACGTGGACTTCACCTACGAGGTGTCCCGCTCGCTGGCCGCCTGCGAGGGCTGCATCCTGCTGGTGGACGCGGCGCAGGGCATCGAGGCCCAGACCCTCGCCAACCTGTACCTGGCGATGGAGAACGAGCTCACCATCATCCCGGTCCTCAACAAGATCGACCTGCCCGCCGCGCAGCCGGAGAAGTTCGCCGCGGAGCTGGCGCACCTCATCGGGTGCGAGCCGGAGGAGGTCCTGAAGGTCTCCGCGAAGACGGGCGAGGGCGTCGGGGCGCTGCTGGACGAGGTCGTCAAGCTCGTCCCGCCCCCCGTGGGCACCAGGGACGCCCCGGCCCGCGCGATGATCTTCGACTCGGTGTACGACTCCTACCGCGGCGTGGTCACCTATGTGAAGGTCGTCGACGGCAAGCTCGGCAAGCGCGAGCGCATCCGCATGATGTCCACGGGCGCCACGCACGAGCTGCTGGAGATCGGCACCAACTCGCCGGAGATGACCGCCGCCGACGGCCTGTCCGTGGGTGAGGTCGGCTACCTGATCACCGGCGTGAAGGACGTCCGGCAGTCCAAGGTCGGCGACACCATCACGCTTCTGCACCACGGGGCCACCGAGGCGCTGGCCGGCTACAAGGACCCCAAGCCGATGGTGTTCTCCGGGCTCTACCCGCTGGACGGCTCGGACTATCCGGAGCTGCGTGACGCGCTGGACAAGCTCCAGCTCAACGACGCGGCGCTGGTCTACGAGCCGGAGACGTCGGTCGCGCTCGGTTTCGGCTTCCGGGTGGGCTTCCTGGGCCTGCTGCACCTGGAGGTGGTGCGCGAGCGGCTGGAGCGCGAGTTCGGCCTCGACCTCATCGCGACCGCGCCCAACGTCGTCTACCGCGTGATCATGGAGGACGGCGGCGAGCACGTCGTCACCAACCCCAGCGAGTTCCCGACCGGCAAGATCGCCGAGGTGCACGAGCCGATGGTGCGTTCGACGCTGCTCGCGCCCAGCGAGTTCGTCGGCGCCATCATGGAGCTGTGCCAGGCCAGGCGCGGCACGCTGCAGGGCATGGACTACCTGTCCGAGGACCGGGTTGAACTGCGCTACACGCTGCCGATGGCCGAGATCATCTTCGACTTCTTCGACGCGCTGAAGTCCAAGACCCGCGGCTACGCGTCGCTGGACTACGAGCCCACCGGCGAGCAGATCAGCGACCTGGTCAAGGTGGACATCCTGCTGCACGGCGACAAGGTGGACGCCTTCTCCGCCATCGTGCACAAGGACAAGGCGTACGCCTACGGCGTGCGGATGGCCGGCAAGCTGCGCGAGCTGATCCCCCGGCAGCAGTTCGAGGTGCCCATCCAGGCGGCCGTCGGTGCCCGCGTCATCGCCCGTGAGACGGTCCGCGCCATCCGCAAGGACGTGCTCGCCAAGTGCTACGGCGGCGACATCTCGCGGAAGCGCAAGCTGCTGGAGAAGCAGAAGGAGGGCAAGAAGCGCATGAAGGTCGTGGGACGGGTCGAGGTCCCGCAGGAGGCGTTCATCGCCGCGCTCTCCAGCGACGACAACGCGGAGCCGAAGGGCAAGAAGTAACCGCCCGCCGCCCCGACGGATGCACGGGCCGCACGGGTGCGGCCCGCCCTCCGCACCTGCCGCCCCGCGTCTGCCGCCCCGCCGGGTGGCCGCACCCGCACCGGACCCGCGTCCGGTCGCGGGTGCCGTCGTCTCCGGAGCCGCCCGGCGTTCCGGCGCGTCCCGAAGTTCCCCCGGTGGGTGGAAATCGCCGGGGCGGCGTTTCCCCGGCCGTCCCGTGCCGTTAGGCGGACAGGACGTCACCACGAAAGGGGACAGATCTGATGAGGTACGGACAAGTCGTTGCGGCTGTTGCCGGATCGTTGTTCGCCGTGGCCGCGGGCGCGTCCTCCGCAGCCGCCGGGGACGGCGGGCTGGGCCTGGGCGAGGCTGTGACGCACGACGGACCGGTGTGCGGGGCGCTGGGCTCGGTGAAGGCGCCGACCGACGCGGCCCACGTCAACCTGGGGGAGGACCAGCCCGCATACGACATCGGTGTGGGGGGCGCGCTGCGCGAGGTCTGCGGAACGGCGGGGACCGTCGAACCGTTCACCGGACAGGGCCGCACGGCCGGTGAGGTGCCGGTCCTGGGCGGTCTGCCACTGGGGTGAGTCACGACGCGGTGACCATGGGCCATACGGAGGGCGCCGGGAAATGACGGGCTCGCGGACCCTTACATACCGAGGCTGTGGCCTTTACTCTGATCACCGCTTGAGAGTTACTCGTGAGTCACCCCCCAGCAACGCAGCGGGCCCCGGAGGATGTCGTGAGCGACACACTGTCCCAGATCGATAACCGCCCGCCCTCGGTGGCGACGCTCTTCCTTGAGCGCATCGCAGCCACCCCGGAGGGTGAGGCGTATCGGTACCCGGTCCCGGCGGCAAGTGGCGCCGGTCCCGACGAATGGAAATCATACAGCTGGGCGGAGGCCGCCGAACGTGTCTTCGCCATCGCCGCCGGACTGATCGATCTGGGAATCGAGTCGGAGCAGCGCGTCGCCGTCGCCTCCAACACCCGGGTCGACTGGATCCTGGCCGACCTCGGCATTCTCTGCGCCGGCGGGGCCACCACCACCGTCTACCCCAGCACCAACGCGGAGGAGACGGCCTACATCCTGGCCGACTCCGACAGCCGGGTGCTCTTCGCCGAGGACACCGGTCAGCTGGCGAAGGTCCGGGAGCGCCGCGCGGAGCTTCCCCAGCTCCGGCACGTCGTGCTGTTCGACCCGTCCGGCGAGGGCGCCGGCGACGCGTCCGACCCGGACGGCTGGGTGCTGACCCTCGACGAGCTGATCCAGCGCGGCAAGACGTACCTGGAGAAGCACCCGGAAGCCGTCAAGGAGACCGTCGCGGCACTGCGCGCGGACCAGCTGGCGACGCTCATCTACACCTCGGGCACCACCGGCAAGCCCAAGGGCGTGCGCCTGCCGCACGACTGCTGGTCGTACATGGCCAAGGCCATCGCCACCACGGGGCTGGTCCACAGCGACGACGTGCAGTACCTGTGGCTGCCGCTGGCGCACGTGTTCGGCAAGGTGCTCACCGCGGGTCAGATCGAGGTCGGCCACGTGACGGCCGTCGACGGCCGCATCGACAAGATCATCGAGAACCTGCCGGTGGTGCAGCCGACCTACATGGCCGCGGTGCCGCGCATCTTCGAGAAGGTCTACAACGGCGTCGCCGCCAAGGCCAGGGCCGCGGGCGGGGCCAAGTACAAGATCTTCCGCTGGGCCGCCGGGGTCGCGCGGGAGTACGCACGGGTCACGCAGGACAACTTCCGCCGGACCGGTACCGCCTCCGCGCCCGCCGGGCTGAAGGCCAAGCACGCGGTCGCCGACAAGCTGGTCTACAGCAAGCTGCGCGCCGCCTTCGGCGGGCGCCTGCGCGCCTGCGTGTCCGGGTCGGCCGCGCTCGCCCCGGACATCGGCTTCTTCTTCGCCGGCGCCGGCATCCACATCCTGGAGGGTTACGGACTCACCGAGTCCAGCGCCGCCAGCTTCGTGAACCCCGGCGAGGCGTACCGGACGGGCACGGTCGGCAAGCCCGTGCCCGGCTGCGAGGTGCGCATCGCCGACGACGGCGAGGTGCTGCTGCGCGGTCCCGGCATCATGCAGGGCTACCACAACCTGCCGGAGAAGACCGCCGAGGTGCTGGAATCGGACGGCTGGCTGCACACCGGCGACATCGGCGAGCTGTCGGACGACGGCTACCTGCGCATCACCGACCGCAAGAAGGACATCTTCAAGACCTCCGGTGGCAAGTACGTCGCCCCGGCGGAGGTCGAGGGCCGGTTCAAGGCCGTCTGCCCGTACGTCTCCAGCATCCTGGTGCACGGCGCGGACCGGAACTTCTGCACCGCGCTGATCGCGCTGGACGAGGCCGCCATCATGGGCTGGGCCGCGGAGCACGGGTTGGCGGGCAAGAGCTATACGGAGGTGGTCGCCTCCTCGGAGGTCCACGAGCTGATCGGCGGTTTCGTGGAGCGCCTCAACGGGGGGCTCCAGCGCTGGCAGACCATCAAGCAGTTCCGGGTCCTGCCGCGGGACCTGGACATCGAGCACGGCGAGCTGACACCGAGCCTGAAGCTCAAGCGGCCCGTGGTGGAGCGCGAGTTCGGCCACCTGCTGGACGAGATGTACGCCGGCTCACGCGAGCAGTGACGCCGCTGCCACCGCGCAACGGCCACTGACAGCCGCTGACAACCGCCCGACCGAGGGGCGGGCCCGGAGGAATCCCCTCCGGGCCCGCCCCTCGGCATGTGCGCGGCGCACGGGCGGCGGCGCAGGCGGCTAGTCCGGGTGCACCCGGTGCTGGACGACCGGCGCACAAATGCGTCACGGGGGCTCGACAGCCGAGACTCGGTGCTTCCACACCTGCGCGTCGAGCACTGCCGCGGCCCGGTCCGGCTCGGGATCGCTGCCCTCGGGATCGCTGCCCTCGGGTTCGGAGCCGTCGGGGTCCCCGCCCTCGCGGTCCCCGCCTTCGGGGTCACTGCTGCGGAACCGGGCGAGGGCCTCGTCCGACTCCCACTTCTCGTAGACGTTGACGCGGCCCGGATCGAGCGGGTCGGCGGCCAGTACGAAGTCCAGACAGCCCGGCGCTGCCCTGGCCTGTTCCACGATGCCGCGGCAGCCGTCCACATAGGCGTCCCGGGCCGCAGGCTCGACGTGCAGGCTGCCGGAAACGATGATCACGTGCGTTCCTCCTACCGTTCGGAGGTGCCCCGAAAGCGGCGCGCCCCCGGGGGCGCCGAGGCCGGCGCCACAGGTACCGACCGGGCAGCGGCACGGAACTCATCGGTCCACGGCGGCCTCCACATCCGTCACGGCCCTACCGCCGGGCCGGGTACGCCAAGCCCCGTCGCGCATCAGCAGTCTGCCCGCCAGCTCGTTCTCCTCTCGCCAAGCCCGCAGCGTCACCGGACGGAAGCGCAGGAAGACCCAGTCCGGCCGACCGCGCGGGTCCCAGGCGGTCTTCGCCACGAAGACCGCCCCCTCCTCCTCGGTCGGCCCCTGCGGGCCCACCTGCTCGGCGTCCGCCTCGATCAGGACGACGTCCCGGGTCAGGCCGACGCCCAGCACCGCCCGGCTGCCCGCAGCCACGTTGCGGGCGGTGGGATTGCTGCCGCGCGTGCACATGAGCAGGTTCCCGCCTACGTACACGAAGGACAGCGGCACCATGCAGGGCTGCCCGTCCGGGGAGGCCGTCGCCACCCACACGTCCAGATCGGTCTCCAGCCGGTGCCGCACGTCGGCCTCGCGCTGCTGGGCGCTGCGCGGGGGCGCGGTCTCACTGTCCGTCCTGCTGTCGGTCATGCCGGAACGCTAGCCGCCTCCGGGGGGCGGCCGCATCGGACCTTCGTCGCAGGCCGTAGGTCCGAAAGTACTGCGCCTGCGGACCGAGGCCCCCAGCCCGGCCGTGCCGCCCGGCTGTGGGCACTGAGCTGCGGGGGCACGGCCGTGGGGGCATCGCTGCGGGCGTATCGCTGCGGGGGCCCGGCTGTGGAGCGGCTGGTCCTAGCGGCCGGTCGAGCCGTCGATCTGCTCGCGGAGGATGTCGGCATGGCCCGCGTGCCGTGCGGTCTCCTCGATCATGTGGACGAGGATCCAGCGCATGGACGGGGGCGGCGTCTCCCTCATCGACCGCGCCCCCGGCACGTCCAGGTCGGCGCAGTCCCGCACGATCCGGTTGCACCGCTCCACGGCGTCCCGGTAGGCGGCGAGCAGGCTCTCCGCCGTCTCAGCCGGGGCGGGGGCCGACTCGTCGTCCCAAGGGGGCACGTCGGCACCGGTGTAGGCCCAGACGAACCAGTTGAGTTCCACGGCGGTCAGATGCTTCACCAGACCGAGCACGCTGGTGCCGGAGGGCACCCGGGGAGCGTGGCCTTCCTCGTCGGACACGCCGGCGGCCTTCGACGCGACCGACTGCCGCAGGTAGTCGAGGAACACGACCAGGGTCGTCTTCTCGTCGGCGTTCAGGCTCGGTGGGCGCAGGTCCCCGCGCGCTTCTCCATCGCTCATCCGGGGACCCTACTCCGCCCCCAGGCGTACGGGGCGGCCGGCCACCGGAGCCGTCTCCCGGGAATGTCAGGGCAGCGAAACGGGATGGTCGCGGCAGTGCGACGGGGAGGCCGGGGCAGTGCCGCGGGAACGCCGGGGCAGCACTACGGCCTCTCGAGCCAGCCCTCGTGGCCGGTGGCCAGCGCCTCCAGCCGGGTCTCGTCGAGAAGGCCCTCGGTGTCCTCGACCACCACCAGCCACTGGGCGTCCTCTGCGTCGTCCTCGCCTGCGAGGGCGTCCCGTACGAGCTGTGGTTCCTGCGGGAGGGCGAAGGTGTCGGCCAGTTCCTCGGCCACCTGCTCCGCCGCGTCCCGGTCGGGCAGGACGAGTACATGACGTGCGTCGCTCACCGCGCCATTGTGCCGGAACCTCCCTGGCACACCCGGGTCCGGGGCCGGGGGCCCAGTGAACGGTCGGCGGACCGCGACCGGGTGTCGGCGACGCGTGGCATGCTGTGCTGCGATGCCCCAGAAAGCCAAGAACCCGCGCTCGGACGATCCCCTGGCCCCGCTGACGCTCGCCGTCGGCCAGGAGGAACTGCTGATCGACCGTGCCGTGCGCGAGGTGACGGACGCCGCCCGTGCCGCCGACCCCGACACCGACGTGCGTGACCTCGCCCCCGGCGAGCTCCAGCCCGGCGCTCTCGCCGAGCTGACGAGCCCGTCGCTGTTCGCCGAGCGCAAGGTGGTGATCGTGCGCCAGTCGCAGGACCTCGGCGCGGACACCGTCAAGGACGTCAAGGCCTACCTCACCTCGCCTGCGGAGGAGATCACGCTGGTCCTCGCGCACGCGGGCGGCCCCAAGGGCAAGGGGCTGCTCGACGCGGCACGCAAGGCCGGGGCCCGCGAGGTGGCCTGCGCGAAGCTGACCAAGCCGGCCGACCGGCTGGCGTTCGTGCGCGGCGAGTTCCGGGCTGCCGGCCGGTCCGCGACACCGGAGGCCACACAGGCGCTGGTCGACGCGATCGGCGGTGACCTGCGGGAGCTGGCCTCCGCGTGCGCCCAGCTGACCGCGGACATCGAGGGAGCGATCGACGAGGCGGTGGTCGCCCGCTACTACACAGGCCGCGCGGAGGCGTCCAGCTTCGCGGTGGCCGACCGGGCCGTGGAGGGCCGGGCGGCGGAGGCGCTGGAGACCCTGCGGTGGGCGCTCGCCACCGGTGTGGCCCCGGTGCTGGTGACCAGCGCGCTGGCGCAGGGCGTGCGGGCCATCGGCAAGCTGGCCTCGGCCCCCGGCGGCATGCGGCCCGGTGATCTGGCCCGGGAGCTGGGCATGCCGCCGTGGAAGATCGACCGGGTCCGCCAGCAGATGCGGGGCTGGTCGGCGGACGGGGTGGCGGTGGCGGTGCAGGCCGTGGCCGACGCGGACGCGGCCGTCAAGGGCGGCGGCTACGACCCCGCCTACGCGCTGGAGAAGGCCGTCGTGACCATCTCACGCGCTGCCCGCTCACGCTGAGCCCCCTTCCGCCCCCGGCGTCACCCTCCCCGCTTGCCGCTCTGCCTCCCGCCTTCACCCGGCCGCCGACGTCGCCTCAGATGTCGCCCTCGCCGCGGCTGTCGTTCCCGGAGCCCTCCTCGCCGGGCTTCCTCAGCGCCTCCAGCGTGGCCCGGGTGTCGGAGGTGAGCATCTTCTCCAGCCTCTCCTTCGTCATCCGCTCAGCGGAGGAGGCGACGCTGATCTCACTCCAGTCCATCGTGGTCTCCACCCAGCCGTCCCGGACCGCGAGCATGGCCCACCGCAGCCGGTCGTCCCTCCTGCCGCGGTCCGTGATGAGGAACGCCTCGTCGCCGAGCCCCTCGACCTCCTCGACGCTGTAGGAGGCGAGGTCGGAGGACCGGCTCTCGTACGCCTGCATCCGGGCGGCGAACTCCCCCGCCGGGTCGGTCTTCTTGTGCCACGCCACCTGGAAGTTGACGTAGGTCGTGTCGTAGGTGCGGGCGTTGGGCGCCTTGAGCCGGACACCGCACTGGCTGGCGTCCAGCGCCTCGTGCCGGGAGTGGTACCCCGTGGGCTCGCGCCTGGTGTCCTCGGTGTAGTAGTCGCGCAGGGCCGAGGTGTCCAGCGCCTCGCACATGTCCTCGTGGTAGTGGTACCCGGCCAGGTCGGCCTCGGGCTCGCTGTGCAGTCCACCGGACACGATGACGGCCGCGGCCCACACGGCCGAGGCCAGCAGCGCGCCGCTGAGCCCCCAGAGCCAGCCGGGCACCGGCCTGCGCGGCGCCGGTTGCGGTGGCCCGAGCGGGCCCGGCGGCATGCCGGGGCCTGACGGGCCGGGTGTCGCATAGCCGCCGACGGGCTGCGCGTACGGATTGGGCTGGCCCGACGGCTGGGCGTACGGATTGTGCTGTGGATCCCCCGGTATGGACATACAGGGAAGATACCGCCGCCGGGTGCGGTCGACTCCCCCGCGTGCGATCCACTGCTGGGAACCGTCCCACCGTGCCGCCGCGTGCCGTGCGTCGGCGCCCGGCACGCACTCCGCGGGCGCGGCCCTCGGAACTGACCACGGCGAGATCACCGTCGGTGTCCGTGCGCAGCACCGCGGAACCGGAGAGGTGCAGCGCCTCCAGCGTCGAGGGGGCCGGGTGGCCGTAGGAGTTGCCGGCTCCGCTGGACACCAGCGCAAGGCGCGGGCGCAGCCGGTCCAGCAGCGCGGGGTGCTGATAGGCGGAGCCGTGGTGGGCGACTTTCAGGACGTCGACCTGCGGCAGCCCTGGATGCTCGGCCAGCAGCCGCTGCTGGGCGGGCGGTTCGAGGTCGCCGGGCAGGAAGACGGTGAGGCCCGCGGTGCGCAGCAGCAGGGTCACGCTGGAGTCGTTGGAGCCGAATCCGGTCGCCCTCTCCGGCGGCCACAGCACCTCCCAGCTCAGGTCGGGGCCGAGGTGGCGCCTCTCACCCGCGCGTGCGGTGACCACGGGCACACCCGCCTCCCGGGCCACCCGGTCGACGAACTCGGCCTGGCCCGGTGTCTCCCTGACCGGTGAGGTCTGGATGGCGCCCACCGAGCGCCCCTTCAGCACACCGGGCAGCCCGGCGACGTGGTCGGCGTGGAAGTGGCTGATCACGACCATCGGAATCCGGCGCACACCCAGCCGGCGCAGGCAGCCGTCGACGGCCGCCGGGTCGGGCCCGGCATCGACCACCAGGGCCGTGTCAGGCCCTGCGGCCAGCACCATGCCGTCGCCCTGCCCCACGTCGCACGCGACCACCCGCCATCCCGGCGGCGGCCAACCGGTGAGGACCCGGCCGAGCGGGGCCGGGCGCAGCACCGCCACCAGCAACAGCAGTACGCAGCAGGCGATCAGCCACGGGTGGTGTGCCGCCCGGCGCAGCAGCAGTGCGCCGACGAGGGTGACCCCCGCCAGCAGGGCCGCGCCCGCCCAGCCGCCGGGCCAGGTCAGTTCGGCGCCGGGCAGCGCGGCTCCCGCGCGGGCGATACCGGCGATCCATCTGGCGGGCCAACCGGCCAACCAGGACAGGGCCACGGCAACCGGTATGGCGATCGGTGCGCAGACCAGGGCGGCCCAGCCGAGCAACGTGGCAGGGGCGAAGGCGAGCTGGGCGAGCAGGTTCGCCGGAATCGCGACCAGGCTGACCCGGGCGGCGAACACGGTCACCACGGGGGCGCACACCACCTGGGCCGCTGCCGCGGCCGACAGTGCCTCGGCGAGGCGCAGCGGAACCCGCCGGCGTTGCAGGGCGCGGCTCCAGCGGGGAGCGAGGGTGAGCAGCGCGCCGGTGGCCAGCACCGACAGCAGGAAGCCGAAGGAACGGGCGAGCGCCGGGTCGAACAGGATGAGGAGCAGCGCCGCGGCGGCAAGCGTCGGCAGCAGGGAGCGGCGGCGGCCGGTGGCGATGGCCAGCAGGGCGATGCCGCCGCACACGGCGGCCCGCAGCACGCTCGGCCCCGGGCGGCACAGGGTCACGAAGGCGAGGACCAGCCCGGCTCCCAGGACCGCGGTGGTGCGCAGCGGCAGCCCCAGGCGGGCGGCGAGACCACCGCGTTCGGCCCGGGAGGCGGTGTGCGGGGTGCCGATGAGCACCATCAGCACGATCGACAGATGGGCGCCGCTGACGACCGTCATGTGCGTCATGTCCACCGCCTGCACGGCGGCGCGCAGCTCCGGGGTGATGCGGGAGGTGTCGCCGACGACGAGAGCCGGGAGCATCGCCCGGGGATCGGCCGGCAGTCCGTCGGTGGCCTCGCGCAGCGAGGCGCGCAGGTGCCCGGCGAGGCGCTGTGCGGTGTCGGGGCCGCCGACCAGGTGCGGCGGCGCGGCTGAGTCCGCGCGCAGCACGGCGGTCAGGGTGCCGCTGCTGTCGTCCATGGGCGCTACCGCGCGCGCCTTGACGCGGACCGTCGAGGAGGGCAGCAGGGCCAGCCAGGGGTCGGCGCGGCGGGCGGGCACGATGACGAGCACGGGACTGCGCACCCGGGTCTCCTGCCCGGCGGTGGTGACGACCCGCGTGGCGAGCCCGGTGAGCATGACGGGGCGGGGGCCGCCGCCGACGCGTGGCGCGGCGAGGCGGGGGTCCTTGGTGAGGGTGACGTCGGCGGTGAGCCGGGCCTGCCGGTCGGCCAGCGCGGCGAGCGGCCCGGCCTGGACGGACGCGGTGTGCAGTGCGGCCACCCCAGCGCCGGCTGCGACGCTGAGCAGCACCAGCGACAGCGTGACCAGGCCGAAGGCGGCAGGTGCTGCCGTCGCGCCGGGCCGGGTACGCGGGCCGGGTCGTCGGCTGACGGCCACGGCGAGCAGCAGGACGGCGAGCAGGGCGAGCGGCACGGCGACTGCTGCGACGGTGCCGGGGTTCGTACCGAGGGCGACGGCCGCCGCACCCCAGGTGGCGACGGCGGGCGGCACCAACCGCAGGTCCGGCGGGGCTTCCTGGCGGGGGTGGGACACGCCGAGCCGCTTCCCGGACGCGGCGTGCACCGCCGCACGCGACGTCCGGCCGCGGACCGCGCCCTCCGGTGCCGAGGCGGCCGGAACTGCGCTGCCCCGTGCCGTGGCGGCGGAGGTGTCGTCGGGTGGGAGCGGTGGGGCCAGTGGGAGCGGCCCGGCGATGCGCGGGCGGCGGCGATGCGCTGCGTGGCGGTGCGGGTTCACAGGCCGACGCGGGGTTGGATGTCGGCGAAACGGCGCTCACCGATGCCGCGGACCTCCCGCAGTTGCTCGACGGAGGCGAAGCCGCCGTTGCGGGTGCGGAAGTCGACGATCTGCTGGGCGAGTACCGGCCCGATGCCCGGCAGCGTCTGCAGTTCCTCCACCGACGCGGAGTTCAGCGCGATCGGCGCGGCGGCCCCGGGCGAGGTACCTGACGCCGCGGCTCCCGGCACCGGCGCAACCGGCGGCGGTGCTCCGGCTGCTCCCGGTCCTGCCGCGGCTTCCTGCGGCGCGCCGACGACGATCTGCTCGCCGTCGACCAGGAGCCGGGCCCGGTTCAGGCCGTCGGTGTCCGTGCCGGGAGCGGCCCCGCCCGCAGCGTCGAGGGCGTCACCGACCCGGGCCCCGGGCGGCAGGCGGAACACGCCCGGTTTCCGCACCTTGCCCGCGACGTCCACCACCAGCCGCCGGGCCGGATCGCCGGTGACCGGAGGCGGGCCGGACGACGGCTGGGGCCCTGCGCCAGCCGCAGCCGGGCCCGGCGGGACGTCCCGGTCCGCGACCGGCGGCAGCGGGCCGGGGGCAGGCTGCGGCACGCCGACGGTGTCGGGCGCCGCCACCGGTTGCGGGCGGCTCTGCCACAGGTGGTGCACGCCCAGCCCCAGGCCCAGCAGCAGCACCACGGCCAGGACCGCCAGGGTGCGCGGTGCCACCGCACAGCGTGTCTGCACCCACAGCGGCAGCCGTTCCCGGACGGCGGCCGCCGGACGCCAACCGGCGAGCGTCCCGCCGGCGAAGCCTCCCTCCGGCGGCGCGGGCGGTTCCGGCTCGTGGGCCGGTGCGGTGCCGCCCCCGAGCCCCGTCGGGGCGCGTGGCGGTGGCGGCGGGGGCTCGCCCCCTTCGGCGCCCCCGTGTCCGGGTGCGAATCCCTCTCGGAGAGTCCGAGGAGCGGCCTTCGGCGTTTCGGGACGGGACGTGGGGCGGATCAACGCCCGTTCCACCAAGGCCTGCCCGGCATCGGGGCCGGAGGGGGCAAGCCGTCCCCCGGCCGGGGCAGAGACCCGGGCCGCCGTACCGGAAACGACCGTGGACGCCTCGGCGGGAGAAGGTGTCGCGCCGGTGCCGGTGCCGGTGTCCGTGTCCGTGTCCGTGTCCGTGTCCGTGTCCGTGTCGACGGTGCCGGGAACGGCGTCGGTCACGCGGCACGCGCGGGCGCCTGAGGTCCGGGGCCGGAACGCCGGACCCGAAGCGGCGGGCGAGGGCGACGCGGCGGGGCGCGCGGGGCGGGGCCGCCGGGTCGGTGAGGTGCGTCGGCCCGAGCGGACTGCCGCGCGAGTGGCGGCAATGGCCGCTCGGCGGCTCAGTGTTGGCTGCTCAGCCGGAGACGACACCGCCTCGCCCTCCGCCGGTACCGGCGCCTCAGCGCGTGCGGGACCGGACATGCCAGCAGGTACGGCGTCGGGCACCGCAGCAGGTGCGGCGTCGGGCATCACCACAGGTGCCGGATCGGGCATCACCACAGGTGCCGGATCGGGCATCCCCGCAGGTGCGCCGACCCTGCCTTCGGTGGGTGCGGACGCCGCCCCTCGACTCACGCCGTCGGGCGGCCCTGAGGGCCCGCCCGGGCCTGCGGGTGGCGTGGACGACGGGCTCAGGCCCGGCCAGTCCAGGGCCAGTTGGCCGTCAGCCTGCGGGCGGCGCCTACGGCCCGGGGCCGTGAGTGAGCCTCCGGGGGTGCCGGCCTCGGGCGTCTGCCGGGGCAGACCCCGCGGCAGCGGGCGGAGCAGTGCGGCGGCACGGTCTGCCGGGGAGGTCGGGAACCGCGGCGGGTACGGCGGCTTGGCGCGGGTGCCGCCGCCAGCACCTGCCGCTGCGTCAGCGCCCTTTCCGGCGTGCCCTCCACCGCCGTGGCCGATCCAGCCCGGAGGGAGTGGATCTGGCGGCGTCCCGGTGAAGGCGGCACCGGCTGCGGCATCGGCGGTGATCGAGACGGCGTCGGACAAAGCAGGGTCGGAGAAAGCAGCGTCGGAGAAGGCGACGTCGGACGAGGCAGGGCGCACCGTGTCCGCAGCCGTGCGAGCAATGGGCGACGGTCGGTGGGGGCGTTGGAGGCGGTAGGTGCGGGAGGAGCGGCTGCCGGGCGGGTGCGACGGGTGCGGTGTGCGGGAGGCTGGACCGACGGAGTCCCTGCGTGATCGTGGGGTCATGCCGGGACTCTAGGAAGGTCCCCGCATCCGTGGTGATCTTGGTTCTTTTCTGTGGACAACAGCCCGCTTGTGGACAACTCGGCCACCCTCACGGGTGATTCGGCAGGTGATCAGCGCGGCGAGACCACAGCACCGAGCAGGCCCGGGCCGGTGTGCGCGCCGATCACCGCGCCCACCTCGCTGACGTGCAGCTCGGCCAGCCCCGGAACGCGCTCGCGCAAGCGGGCGGCCAGCTGCTCCGCCCGTTCGGCGGCCGCCAGGTGGTGGACCGCCACGTCCACCGGCGCGCTGCCCGCGCGGTTCACGGCGAGCTCTTCCAGCCGGGCGATGGCCCGCGACGCGGTGCGCACCTTCTCCAGCATGCCGATGGCCCCGTCGGCCAGTTCGAGCAGCGGCTTCACGGCCAGCGCCGATCCGAGCAGTGCCTGTGCGGCACCGATCCGGCCGCCTCGGCGGAGGTGGTCGAGCGTGTCCACGTAGAAGAAGGCCGAGGTGTTCTCCGCCCGCTTCTCCGCCGCTGCGACGGCCTCGTCGACGGACCCGCCCGCCGCGGCGGTTTCGGCGGCCGACAGGGCGCAGAAACCGAGGGCCATCGCCACCATGCCGGTGTCCACCACCCGCACCGGTACCGGGGCCTCGCGTGCGGCGAGCACCGCCGCGTCGTAGGTGCCGGAGAACTCGGCGGACAGGTGCAGCGAGACGATGCCGTCGGCCCCGGCCCGGGCGACCTCGCGGTACGCGTCGGCGAAGGTCTCCGGGCTGGGGCGGGAGGTGGTCACCGGGCGGTGCCTGCGCAGGGCGTCGGCGAGGGAGCGCGCCGAGATCTCGGTGCCTTCGGCGAAGGCCCGGCCGTCGAGCACCACGGTCAGCGGCACCGCCGTGATGCGATGCTCCCGCAGCGCCGCCGGTGGCAGATACGCCGTGGAGTCGGTGACGATCGCGACGTGACGGGACATGTGTCGGACATTACTGCGTTCCGGGCCCGCTCGGCAGTCTGCCCCCGAACTCGATGCTCCCGAAGCCGGAACCCCCGCCAGCACCGACGGGGATCACCCCGTCGGAAGGGCCCCGCCCACCGGAACGAAGGCCCTGGGACCTGCGGGCGAGACGAAGGGCAAAACAAGGGGCAAGGGGGCCACCCACTCCTTGCCACTCTCAAGGTATAGCGCACCCGGGGGCTTGCGGCAAGGCCCCCTTCATGCCGCAGAATCACTCATCTCACCCCTGTGACCTGCGGAAATAGGAGATCGACCACATGCGTGTACTGATGTCCGCCGAGGAGGCGCGCCCCGGCGCCGGACCGGTGGGAGGGGCCGCGCGTCGCGGGATTGTGCCCGGAACGGAGCCGCCGGTATGAACCCGCTGACGTGCGGGGCGTTCGCCCTGCCCGACCGCCTGTCCGCAAAGGCAGACCCGGCGCTGATCGCCGCCGACGAGCGGCATTTCGCAGCCGTCGCGGAGAGTCTGGAGCAGACGGTCGCCGAGCTGTCCGACGCCCTCGCACGCCTGCGCAGGGCGCCGGGCGGCGCGGGACGGGCGGCGATGGACCGCGATGTGGAGATCCACCGGCTGACGGCCCGCCTGCGAGCCCTGCGCCGCTTCGGGCTGGACCTGTGCCTGGGGCGCATGGTTCCCGCGGACGACGCCGAGCCGGTGTACGTCGGCCGGCTGGGCCTCACCGACGGCACGGGCCGACGGCTGCTGATCGACTGGCGCTCCCCCGCCGCCGAGCCGTTCTTCGCCGCGACCCACGCCGACCCGAAGGGGCTGGCGAGCCGCCGCAGGTACCGCTGGACCGGCGGCCGGATCACCGACTACTGGGACGAGGTGTTCACCGCGGAGGGGTTCGAAGGGCATGCCGCGCTCGACGACCAGTCCGCCTTCGTCGCCAGCCTGGGCGGCAGCCGGTCGCCTCGGATGCGGGACGTGCTCGGCACCATCCAGGCCGACCAGGACGCCGTCATCCGGGCCGGCTCCCGGGGCGCGCTGGTCGTGGACGGCGGGCCGGGCACGGGCAAGACCGTCGTCGCCCTGCACCGCTCCGCGCACCTGCTCTACTCCGACCCGCGGCTCGGCCACCGCCGGGGCGGCGTGCTGTTCGTCGGTCCGCACCGGCCCTACCTGGACTACGTGGCCGACGTGCTGCCCAGCCTCGGGGAGGACGGCGTGCGGACCTGCCTGCTGCGCGACCTGGTGGCGGAGGGAGCCGCCGCAGTGCCGGAGGCCGACCCTGACGTCGCCGCGCTGAAGTCCTCCGCTGACCTGGTGCGGGCGATCGAGAAGGCCGTGGGGCTCTACGAGGAGCCGCCCGCCGAGGGCATGACGGTGTCGACCGACTGGGACGACCTGTGGCTGAGTCCCGAGGACTGGGCCGAGGCGTTCGAAGCACCGGATCCGGGGACTCCGCACAACGAGGCGCGGGAGCAGATCTGGGCGGAACTGGTCGCGATCCTGCGGGACAAGAGCGACGACGTCCCGACCGACCTGCTGGCAAGGTCACTGCGTGAGGACCGGGAGCTGGTCACCGCACTGCACCGCGCGTGGCCGCTGCTCGACCCGGCGGAGCTTGTCGGGGACCTGTGGTCGGTACCGGCCTACCTGCGGGTGTGCGCCCCCTGGCTCAGCCGCGACGAGGTGCGCAGGCTGCAGCGCGCGAATCCGCAGGCGTGGACGGTCTCCGACCTGCCGCTGCTGGACGCGGCCCGACAGCGGCTCGGCGACCCGGAGGCGGCACGGCGAGGGCGCAGGCACAGCGCCGCCGTCGCCGGGGAACGTGCCCGCATGGCCGACGTCATCGACCGCCTGGTCGAGGCCGATCCCGACGGTGAGGGCGCGGTGACCATGCTGCTCGGCCAGGACCTGCAGGACAGCCTGGCGGCGGGCGCGGCGCCGCCCGACGCCGACCCCGACCTGCTGGCCGGTCCGTTCGCACACGTGGTCGTGGACGAGGCTCAGGAACTGACCGACGCGGAGTGGCAGATGCTGCTGACGCGCTGCCCGTCCAGGAGTTTCACCATCGTCGGGGACCGCGCCCAGGCACGGCGCGGATTCACCGAGTCGTGGACGGAGCGGCTGCGCCGGATCGGGCTGGACCGCGTCGAGTTGGCCCGCCTGAGCATCAACTACCGGACGCCGGAGGAGGTCATGGCGGAGGCCGAGCCGGTCATCCGGGCCGCGCTGCCCGACGCCAACGTCCCGGTCTCGGTCCGCAGCAGCGGCGTTCCCGTCGAGCACGGACGCGTCGCCGACCTGGAGAAGGTGGTCGACGCCTGGCTCGCCGAGCACGCCGACGGCGTCGCCTGCGTGATCGGCGCTCCCTCCTTCCGGGAGACGCCGCGCGTCCGCTCGCTGACCCCGGAGCTGTCGAAGGGACTCGAGTTCGACCTGGTCGTGCTCGTCGCCCCGGAGCAGTTCGGGCAGGGCGTCGAGGGGGCGGTCGACCGGTATGTGGCGATGACCCGGGCGACGGGTCACCTTGCCGTGCTCACCGGGCCCTGAGGCCGGACCAGGACGTGCGGCGCGGTCCGGCGGGCCCGGCGGGCCGCAGACCGCGCTAGGAGGCGGCGCTGCCCGGCTGCTCCCTGCGGACGGACTCCGTGCGGGACGACTCAGCACGGGACGGCTCGGTACGGGACGACTCCGAGCGGGACGGCTCGGTGTGCGGCTCCGGACGGAACGACTCCTTGCGAAAGCGCGGCAGGCTGCCCTGGGGCCGGTCTCCGGGCACCTCCGGGCGAGGCCGGTCACCGGGCACCTCCGAGCGAGGCGCGCTGTCAGGCGTCTGCGGCGGGTCGTCCCAGTGGCGCAGCGCGCCGGACTCGATCTCGATCTGGGAGCGCACCGCGTCAAGGCCCTCCGCGTCGTACCGGCGCACGCGGTCCTGCGCGGCGAAGCGCAGGGAGTCGGCGGACTCCTTGATGGAGGCCACCCGGCGGCGGGCGTCGGGCAGCAGTTCGGCCAGACGGGACCGGTCCGGTTCCTGTTCCATCAGCGAGCCCAGCTCGCGGTCCAGGATGCGGGCGTGGTCGTGGAGGCGGTCGAGCAGCCCCATGGCCTCGCTGAGCGAGGGGTCGTGCGCCGACGCCGCGGTCAGCGCACGGCGGGTTCCGTCGATGGAGGAGCGCAGCTCCAGGCGGGCACGGGCGGCCTGCCCGATCGGGCCGGGCTGCGCGGACTTCACCCGCAGCGCGGTCTCCTCGACGCCCCTGCGGACCTCGGTGCCGGCCCGATCCACGCCGCGCCCGACGGCTCGCACCACCTTCACCACCGCCAGCACGCCGACCACGACCGCGCACAGGAACATCAGGCCGATGAGCGCGCCCACAATCTCCATGCCGCGTGCCTTTCGTCCGTCGGGGTCCGTCGTTCCAGCGTAGACGCAAGCGGGGCGGTCCGAGCCCTCCCGGACCCGGACCGCCCCCTCAGCGACCCCGTAGGGGTCGGATCAGGCCGGAACGATGTTCACCAGTCCGGGTGCCCGCACGATCACCTTGCGGACCCCGGCGCCGCCCAGCGCCGCCACCACGGCGGGAGCGGCCAGGGCCTGGGCCTCCAGGTCCGCGTCGGAGACCGTCGGGGGGACCTCCAGCCGGGCGCGCACCTTGCCCTTGACCTGCACGACGCAGGTGACCGTCTCGTCCACCAGGTACGCCGGGTCGGCCACGGGGAAGTCGTGGTGCACGACCGAGTCGGTGTGGCCCAGGACGCGCCACAGCTCCTCGGCGATGTGCGGCGCCAGCGGCGCGATGAGCAGCACCAGGCCCTCCGCTGCGGCCCGGGGCACCTCGGACAGCTTCGTGACGTGGTTGTTCAGTTCGGTGATCTTGGCGATGGCGGTGTTGAACCGCAGGCCCGCCATGTCCTGCCGGACCCCGTCGACGGCCTTGTGCAGGGCGCGCAGGGTGGCCTCGTCGGGGGCGTTCTCGACGACGGCCAGCCGCCCGGTCGTCTCGTCGACGACGTTGCGCCACAACCGCTGCAGCAGGCGGTACTGGCCGACGACCGCCCGGGTGTCCCACGGGCGGGAGACGTCCAGCGGGCCCATCGCCATCTCGTACAGCCGCAGGGTGTCCGCGCCGTACTCGGCGCTGATCTCGTCCGGGGTGACGGCGTTCTTCAGGGACTTGCCCATCTTGCCCAGCTCGCGTGTCACCTGCTCGCCGCCGTGGAAGTACGCGCCGTCGCGCTCCTCGACGTCGGCGGCCGGCACGGGGAAGCCGCGGCTGTCCCGGTAGACGAAGGCCTGGATCATGCCCTGGTTGTAGAGCTTGTGGAACGGCTCGACCGAGGAGACGTGGCCCAGGTCGTGCAGCACCTTGGTCCAGAACCGGGCGTACAGCAGGTGCAGCACCGCGTGCTCGGAACCGCCGACGTACAGGTCGACGCCGCCGTGCGGGGCGCCCTCACGAGGGCCCATCCAGTAGCGCTCGATGTCCGGGTCGACCAGGCGCTCGCTGTTGTGCGGGTCCAGGTAGCGCAGCTCGTACCAGCACGAACCGGCCCAGTTGGGCATGGTGTTGGTCTCGCGGCGGTACTGCCTTGGCCCGCCGGAGTCGCCGCCCAGGTCCAGGGTGACGTTGACCCAGTCCTCGTTGCGGGAGAGCGGCGTCTCGGGTGAGGTGTCGGCGTCGTCGGGGTCGAAGGTCCGCGGCGAGTAGTCCTCGACCTCGGGCAGCTTCAGCGGCAGCATCGACTCGGGCAGCGGGTGCGCGATGCCGTCCTCGTCGTAGACGATCGGGAACGGCTCGCCCCAGTACCGCTGGCGGCTGAACAGCCAGTCGCGCAGACGGTAGTTGACGGTGCCCTCGCCGATGCCGCGGTCCGCCAGCCAGCGGGCGGCCTCGGCCTTGGCCTCGGTCACCGTCAGGCCGTCCAGCGACAGGGACTCGCCGGTGGAGTGCACGATGCGCGCGTCGTAGGAGTCGAAGGACTCCTCCCAGGTGGCGGGGTCGGTGCCGCGGTCGTCGGACGGCTCCACCACGCAGCGCATCGGCAGCTCGAAGGCACGGGCGAAGGCGAAGTCGCGGCTGTCGTGCGCGGGCACCGCCATGATCGCGCCGGTGCCGTAGCCCATCAGCACGTAGTCGGCGACGAAGACCGGGACCTGGTCGCCGCTGGCCGGGTTGACGGCGTACGCGCCGGTGAAGACGCCGGTCTTGACCTTGGCGTCGGCCTGCCGCTCCACCTCGGACTTCGCGGCGGCCTGGGCCCGGTAGGCCCCGACCGCGTCGGCCGGAGTGGCGTGGCCGCCCGTCCACGCCTCGCGGGTCCCGGCCGGCCAGGCCTGCGGCACCAGCCGGTCGACGAGCGGGTGCTCCGGGGCCAGCACCATGTAGGTGGCGCCGAACAGGGTGTCCTGGCGGGTGGTGAAGACGGTGATGCGCTCCTCGCCCGCGGGGAAGTCGATACGCGCGCCCTCGGAGCGGCCGATCCAGTTCCGCTGCTGCAGCTTGATCGCCTCCGGCCAGTCCAGGCCGTCCAGGTCGTCCAGCAGCCGCTCGGCGTAGGCGGTGATGCGCATGTTCCACTGGCGCAGCTTCGACTTGAAGACGGGGAAGTTGCCGCGCTCGGATCGGCCCTCGGCGGTGACCTCCTCGTTGGCCAGCACCGTGCCCAGTCCGGGGCACCAGTTGACGGGCGCGTCCGAGGCGTACGCCAGGCGGTGGCGGCCCAGCAGGTCGGCACGCTCGGCCGCGGTCAGTTCGTCCCAGGGACCCAGGTCGGCGGGGGTGGGCCGCTCACCGGAGGCGAAGAGCGCGACCAGTTCGTCGATCGGCCGGGCGCGCTGCGCCTCGGTGTCGTACCAGGAGTTGAAGATCTGCAGGAAGATCCACTGCGTCCACCGGTAGTAGTCCGGGTCGATGGTCGCGAAGGACCGGCGCTTGTCGTGGCCCAGGCCCAGCCGGCGCAGCTGCGCCTTCATGTTGACCATGTTGGCCTCGGTGGAGGCCCGCGGGTGGGTGCCGGTCTGGACGGCGTACTGCTCGGCGGGCAGGCCGAACGCGTCGAAGCCCAGGGTGTGCAGGACGTTGTGGCCCGTCATGCGCAGGTAGCGGGCGGAGACGTCGGTGGCGATGTACCCCAGCGGGTGGCCGACGTGCAGTCCGGCGCCCGACGGGTAGGGGAACATGTCCATGATGAACTTGTGCGGCCGCTCGACCGCTGCCGGGTCGCCGCTCAGCTCCCCGGTGGGGTTGGGCGCCTCGTAGGTGCCCTCCTTGTCCCAGAAGTCCTGCCAGCGTGCCTCGATGTCGGCGGCCAGCACCGCCGTGTAGCGGTGCGGGGCCGCGATCTCCGCTGCGGTGGGGGTTTCGCTCATGTCCTCAAAGCTCCATCGAGTCGTCTCTGCCTGCGGAAACGAAAAATCCCCTCGCACAGGAGGGGACGCCGCGCCGATGCCGGCTCCGTCGGAGGGAACCGGGACTGATCAGCGCGGCCCGCTAAGCAGAAGGCGTACAGCACGCATGCGGTCAGGGTACCGCAACGGCCGGGCCGCTCGCCGGTACGTTGCGGGGCGGCGGGGGCGGGGCGGCCGGGTGTGGCGTGCATACGACGAAGGGCCATCCGCAGTGGATGGCCCTTCGAACTGCTGTGGAGCTAAGGAGAATTGAACTCCTGACCTCTTGCATGCCATGCAAGCGCTCTACCAACTGAGCTATAGCCCCGAGTCTGGTCCTCCGCGGGCTTCCCCGCGGCGGCGACGCCCACTCTACACCGGCTCCGGGCGGCTTTGCCAAATCGGTTCCGGCGCCCATCGCGCCCGGTCGGCGGCGCCTGCGATCACGCCGTGACGAAGGAGTAGAAGCGCTTCAGCGTGCAGTGCTCGTCGAGCAGCCGGCCGTAGATGGGCTCGCCCTCCAGCTCCCGGTACGTCTCGATCGGGTCGCCTTTTATGATCAGCGCCCGCGCGCACTCCACACACCAGTACTGGAACCCCGAGTTGACCGGTTCCATGTCACGGACGATCGGGGTGCCGCTGCCGCACCAGTCGCACTTCCTGCTGTGTGCACCCATCAGTCCGTATCAGCTCCAGCTAAGGCCGTAGGCCGTGCACACGTGGCTCACCTCTTCGCTGCCGCCCGCACGGCGGACGGCATACGCAGTTTCCGAGGCAAGGCATCGAATGGGGTCCGGGACACAGGTCCGACCGGCACGGAACCGGCCGTTGGTCTTCCCGCGGATGCACCTGGGCACCGCAACGTCCCTCCCCTTCGGCCCTGTCCCCCCTCCCGGCATTCCGGTGCTGACGATTCTGCCACGATCCCGCAGTGTTCAGGAGCCCGGCCGGGAAGCAAAAAATCCCGCCTCCGATGAGGAGACGGGATCTTCGTGCCGTTTGCGGAGTGGAGCTAAGGAGAATTGAACTCCTGACCTCTTGCATGCCATGCAAGCGCTCTACCAACTGAGCTATAGCCCCGCGTTGCGCTGCCCCGGTTCCTGCCCGGCGCTGCGAACGAGTAGAACTCTACCCGGTGACCTGGCCGGATGAGAAATCCACCCGGCCCCGGTCGACACGGGCTCAGGCGTCGTCGCCGAGCACCGGCTCCGGCAGGCTGCCCGCGTTGTGCTCCAGCAGCCGCCAGCCGCGGGCGCCCTCGCCCAGGACCGACCAGCAGCAGTTGGACAGGCCGCCCAGCGCCTCCCAGGCGTTGGGTTGCAGCCCCAGCAGCCGCCCGATGGTGGTGCGGATGGTGCCGCCGTGGCTGACGACGACCAGGGTGCCGCCGTCCGGCAGCTTGTCCGCATGCCGCTCCACCACGGGCGCGGCCCGATCGGCGACCTCCGTCTCCAGCTCCCCGCCGCCGCGCCGCACCGGCTCACCACGCTTCCAGGCGCGGTACTGCTCGCCGTGGCTCTCCAGGATCTCTTCGTGCGTCAGGCCCTGCCAGTCACCGGCGTAGGTCTCCCGCAGCGCCTCGTCATGGCGCACCTCCAGGCCGGTGACGGCCGACAGCTCCGCTGCGGTGGCCCGGGTCCGCACAAGGTCGGAGGAGACGATCGCATCCGGCTTCAGCCCGGCCAGGAGGCGAGCCGCCCGGCGCGCCTGGTTCAGGCCCTCGGCGGTCAGCGGGATGTCCGTGGAGCCCTGGAAGCGGCGCTCGAGGTTCCACGAGGTCTGGCCGTGGCGCCACAGGACGATCTTCCGCCCGCGGCTCACCGCTCCTGCTCCTCGGGGAGCCCGCCGTCACCGGCCTCCGTGGCGGACCGGCCACGGGTGGCCTCGGCGTCCTCGGGCAGGTCCAGGCGCGGGCAGTCCTTCCACAGGCGCTCCAGCGCGTAGAAGACCCGCTCCTCGCTGTGCTGGACGTGGACCACGATGTCGATGTAGTCCAGCAGGACCCAGCGGCCGTCCCGCTCGCCCTCCCGGCGGACCGGCTTGACGCCCAGTTCCTTCAGCAGGTGCTCCTCGACCCCGTCGACGATCGCCTTCACCTGGCGGTCGTTGGGTGCCGAGGCCAGCAGGAAGGCGTCGGTGATGGCGAGCACGTCGCTGACGTCATAGGCGACGATGTCGTGCGCGAGCTTGTCGGCGGCAGCCTGGGCGGCGGCCCTGATGAGCTCGTTGGAGCGGTCCGTGACGGTCACAGGAGAGGCTTTCGGTCGGCGGGCGGGTACGCACCCAGGATCTCACGCCCCCGCCACGCCTCCCGTCAGCCTTCGTAGTCCTGGCCCAGCACCACCGTGACGTCGGCGTTCGCCGCCGCCTTGCCCTTGGTGGCCGCCTTCGCGGGCAGCCCCAACGTCTTGGCGACCTCCTCCGCCTGGGCCCGGTCCGCCTCGTCGGTGTAGGTGACCTTGCTGGTCGCGACCGCTGTGTCGGCCTCGCCGGACTGGGCGACCGTGTAGCCGCCGTTGGCCAGGGCCGCCTGCGCGGCGGTGCCGGCGTCCGCGTCGCCGCTGGCGTTGCGCAGGCTCACCCGCAGCGCGGCATCCGGGTCGGAGTTGGTCACCGTGCCGCCGAGCACCTTCTTGACCAGACCCTCCGCGGCGGCGTCGCTGATCGTGCCGTTGGACTCCACCGGCAGCGTCTCCGTGTCGTAGTCGCCGTTCTTGGCGTGCTCGGCGAGCAGTGCCAGTGCGGTGCCCAACTCGGCGTCGGACAAGGAAGGGTCCGGGATCTGACCCAGCGACTCCACGGTGCTGGTCGCCGCCTCGCTGTCGCTGGAGAGCTTCTTGAGCACCGCCTGCATCACCTGCCCGAAGCGGGCCAGCTGCGCGGTCTGCTGCTCACCGTCGGCCTGGTGGGTGGCGTACGCCACCGCGGTCCGGCCGTCGAGGTCGCGGGCGGAGCCCTCGTGGACCAGCGGCTTGTCGCCCTTCTTGGGGCCCGGCACGGTGGCGTCGGCGTCCATGGTGATGCCGCCGACCGACTCGACCAGGTTCTCCAGGTAGGGCGTGTCCAGCCGCCAGGTGCCCTTGATCTGCGAGCCGAAGAGGGTGTCCAGCGCACTGCGGGTGGCTCCGGCGCCCTCGGAGCTGAAGGACTTGCCGAGTGTGGTGGTGGTGCCGTCCTCGGTGGCGAGCGCGAGCGCGTTCGGCAGCAGCACCGTGGTGCCGCGCCCGGCGCCCTCGTTGTTGACCAGCAGCGCGGTGCTGATGTCGCCGGAGTCGATGTCCCGGAGGTGCACCACGATCACGTCGCGCTTCTCCGCGGCACCGCTGCCGGACGCGACCTGCTCACCGCGCGGCAGTCCTGGCAGCTTGCCGGCGTACCAGAGGTAGCCCACGCCACCGGCCAGCGCGACCGCCAGCGCCACCACCAGCACCACGACCCGGTTGCGGCCCTTGCGCTTGGCCTCCTCGCGCCGCTCGGTGCGGCTCTCGGAGAACTTCAGCCAGTCGATGACGTCCTCGGACTCCTCGTCCTCCTCCTCGATGAAGGAGAACTCCTCCGTCCGGTACTCCTCGCCGCCGGTCTTCGCGGGCGCGGCCGCCCGGCCGCGGCCGGGCGGCCGCTGGGCGGGGACCACCGGCTCGTCGGTCGCTGCCCGGCGCGCGTCGCCGTCGGACGTGCCGGCGTCACGCGGCGGGTCGGCCGGACGGGGCCGGTCGTCGTACTGCGGCTGCTGGGGGAGCCACTGCTGCTGCTCGGTCCCGGTGCGCGCCTGCTGCGGCGGAGCGGCCTGCTGGGCTGCCTGCTGGGCGCCGTAGCCCTGCGCCGGCTGCGCGTAGGGGTCGTAGCCGCCTGCCGGCCGGCCGGAGGCGTAAGGGTCCTGCGACGGGTACGGGTCCTGGGACGAGTAGGGGTCCGGGGACGGGGACGGGTAGGGGTCCTGGGGCGTGTACGGGTCGTAGGGCGCGCCCTGGTCGTAGGGCGCGCTTCGGTCCGCCGTCGGGTACGCCCCGGCCTGCGAGGTGTACCCGTCGTCCGGCGCGTAGCCGTAGCCGTCGGACGGGCCGGGGACGGCGTAGGGATCGGGCGTGCCGTAGGAGGCGGCGGGCCCGCCGGGGGCGGGGTAGCCGTCGTAGCCGTAGCCCTGTGCCCCGGCACCGCCGCGCCCGTCCGGCTGGCCGCCGGACGCGGGGGCGGGCGGGGCGGGCGCGGCGTAGGGGTCGTACGGGGCGTACGGGTCGTGGTAGATCGGCCGCCCGTACTCGTCGTAGCCGATGAACTGCTGCTCCCCGTACGGATCCTGTCGATCGTTCACGCCTGCCGCCCCTCTAGCCCCTCTGTGCAGAAGCGTCCCGGTACAGGCGGCGCTTGTTGATGTAGCGCACCACACCGTCCGGCACGAGATACCAGACCGGATCGCCCTGCGCCACCCGCGCACGGCAGTCCGTGGAAGAGATCGCCAGAGCCGGCACCTCCACCAGGGACACCCCGCCGTCCGGCAGCCCGGGGTCGGCCAGGGGGTGGCCCGGCCGGGTGACCCCGATGAAGTGCGCGAGGGAGAACAGCTCCTCCGCGTTCCGCCAGGTGAGGATCTGCGCGAGGGCGTCGGCGCCGGTGATGAAGAACAGGTCGGCGTCCGGGTGCTCCGCGTGCAGGTCCCGCAGCGTGTCGATGGTGTACGTCCGGCCGGCCCGGTCGATGTCGATCCGGCTGACCGAGAACTGCGGGTTGGACGCGGTCGCGATCACCGTCATGAGGTAGCGGTCCTCGGCGGCCGAGACCTTCTGGTGGCTCTTCTGCCACGGCTGCCCGGTCGGGACGAAGATGACCTCGTCCAGGTGGAACCGCACGGCCACCTCGCTGGCGGCGACCAGGTGGCCGTGGTGGATCGGGTCGAACGTCCCACCCATGACGCCCAGCCGCCGTTTGCCGGCCCGGGGCACTATGTGCTCTTCCATGCGTGCAGACCCTAACCGCTCGGGCGGGCGCCGACCCCTGCCTCAGCGGTCCCGGTTGAAGCGGGTGGTGATCCACAGGAGGAGGAGCAGGATGAACAGCCCGAAACCGCCGATGAAGTAGGGGTTCAGGCTGTCGTGCTGACCGCCGTGCTCACCGCCCTGGGCGAGCAGGCCGAGAGCGTGCACGGAGCTGGGGAAAGTCATCGTTTGCGTACCTGTCCAGGAGATAAGCGGGCGGTGAGTTGCCCACATCGTAAGCGGAGCGGGTTTGTGCGGCTCGGCACACCCACCCCGTAGGCTGGTCGCACAGCCAAGGGGGACGGGCCACGATGAAGACCCGTAAGGGGGCCACATGAGCGACAGCAAGGGCAACACCGAGCATCTGCCGGGACGTGAGCGCAGGCGCTTCCCCGACATCTCGTCCAGGGCGTACGAGCATCCCGCGGACCGTTCCGCACTGGTGGCGTTGCGGAAACTGACCGGTTTCGACACCGTCTTCAAGACTCTCAGCGGGCTGCTGCCCGAGCGCAGCCTGCGGCTGCTGTTCCTGTCCGACTCGGTCCGCGTCAGCGACCAGCAGTTCGTCCACCTGCACCTGATGCTGAAGGACGCCTGCGAGATCCTGGACCTGCCGGCGGTCCCGCCGATGTACGTGACGCAGGACCCGCTGCCGAACGCGATGTGCATCGGCATGGACAAGCCGATCATCGTGGTCACCACCGGCCTCGTCGAACTGCTCGACGAGGAGGAGATGCGGGCCGTCGTCGGTCACGAGGTGGGCCACGCGCTGTCCGGCCACTCGGTCTACCGGACGATCCTGCTCTTCCTCACCACGATCGCGCTGAAGGTCGCCTGGATCCCGCTGGGCAACGTGGCGATCATGGCCCTGGTGACGGCCCTGCGGGAGTGGTTCCGCAAGTCGGAGCTGTCCGCGGACCGGGCCGGGCTGCTCGTCGGGCAGGACCTCCAGGCGTCGATGCGCGGCCTGATGAAGCTCGCCGGCGGCAACCACCTGCACGAGATGAACGTCGACGCGTTCCTCGCCCAGGCGGAGGAGTACGAGGCCGGCGGCGACATGCGCGACTCGGTGCTGAAGATCCTCAGCATCCTGCCGCGCAGCCACCCGTTCACCACCGTCCGGGCCGCCGAGCTGAAGAAGTGGTCGGAGAGCCGGGACTTCCAGCGGCTCATGGACGGCCACTACCCGCGGCGCGGCGAGGACCAGGAGGCGTCCGTCAGCGACTCCATCCGCGACTCGGCGAACCACTACGCCGAGTCGGTACGCAACAGCAAGGACCCGCTGATGGGCCTGGTCCGCGACCTGGCCGGCGGGGCCGGCGAGTTCGGCGGCAAGCTCCGGGACTTCGCCACCGGCGGCGCCCGGCGCCCCGACAGCGGCAGCGGCAGCAGCACGGAGAGCGGCGGGAGCGCCCCCGGCGCCTGACCCGCACCTGCGTGAGCGACCTCCGCCCCGCCTCCGCCCCGGCCCGCCGGGGCGGAGGCGGGGCGCGCAGGGCGGGGCCCTCCGCCGGGGCGGGGTCGGATCAGCCCGGCAGGACGGGCTGGGCGGACGGCGCCAGCACGCCGCACAGGGCGGCGCTGCCCCGGCCCTGTGCGTAGGGGTCGGTCTCGCTCGCCCGGTCGGCGTCCTCACCGGCCAGCAGCGGACGCAGCCGGTCGTGGACCGCTCCCCCGCACGGCAGCGGTCCGGCCTGGGTGAGGCTGTGCTCGACGGACAGGCGGCGTTCGCGCAGGTCGGCCCGGTCGAAGTGCATGCGCAGCTCACGGCGGACGGTGAACAGCGAAGCCTCCTGGCCGGGCGGGGCGTCCGCCGGTCGGAGCGCGTAGACCAGCACGTGGTCGGCGGTGACCTCCAGCGCGTCCTCACCGGACTGGACGACGTGCAGCGTGCCGCGCACCCGTACCCCCGGGTCGGCCAGCTCGACCCGTGCCGCGTCGAACCGCACCAGCCAGCCCGTCGCCAGGTGCCGGCCGTCCGCCGCGGGGCTGCGCATGCTCCGGTCGAACTGCTGGTGCTGCGCCGGGGTGAGCAGGGCACGCACGGGCTCCTCCGCGCCGCCGGTGAGCACCTGCGGCGACAGCGAGGACTCCACCACGTAGGTCTTCGCCATGGTGAGGGCTGCGAGCACCTGCTCCGGTGAGAACCGGGTGGTCCGCTCCGCGGCCGGCAGCACGATGCCCTCGGCGCCGATGTCGAAGCGCGCCGCCGGACTGTTCTCGAACAGGTCCGCCGGATCGGAGCCCGGTACCGCGCCGCGCGGCGCGAGCGGGACGACGGCGGCACGCAGCGGCTCCGCGGGGCGGACGACGGGTTCCTGGTAGGGCGTGCTCACTCCCATCCAGATCGCCGCGCCGAAGGCCAGCACGATGAGCAGCATCAGCAGCAGGCCCTGACCGGTGGGCCTGCGGGTGGTGGGCAGCCTGCGCACGGCCGACTCGGGCAGCGGGCGCACCGGGGTCTCGCGGTGGTCCTCCAGCCGTTCCCTTGCGGAGAACTCCTGGAGGCGCGCATCCCGCACGAAGGTCTCGTCGAAGACGGTGGCACGCAGTTCGTCGTCGTCGCTTGCTCCGGAAGGCGAGCCCTCAGGTGGGTTTCCACGCCCGGTCATACGAACAGGGTAGGCACCTGCGGCGGATCGTAAACGCCCCAGGACCGGGCGACTTCGCGCCAGGCGGCGGCGCGCCCGGTCAGCCGCCGTTCAGCCGTTGTCGGGTTCGGCGGCGGCGGAGGAGATGGTGGGTGTGCCGGTGTCCGCGGACACCGAGGGCAGCGCGCCGGGCGGGGCGTTCACCGTCACGTCGACCTCCGTGGTGGCGGGCGGCGGCACCGACTCGTCGGGCTCGCCGCCGGAACCCCGGTAGACGGCGGCGAACGCCATGGCGACCATGCCGACGCCCATCACCACGGCGAGCACCCAGGCGACCGGCCGCTGCCAGCGGATCGGTTCGCGGGCGAACGGGGCGCGGTTCTCGCGCTCCCACGCGTACTCCGCGTACTCGGGGTCCTCGCGGGCGAAGCGGCGCGCGTCGTCCGGGTCCCCGTAGACGTAGCCGCCCACCGGGCCTCGGTCGTACTCGTCCGGATGCCGCTGGGCCAGGCCCTCTTCGAAGAGTTGCTGAGCCTCCGCCTCGGCCCGGGCCCGGGCGGCGGCCAGCATGCGTTCCTCGGCGCTGGGCTCGTGGACCGACGCGGTCCGCACGAACTCCTCGTCGAGCACCAGGGAGGCGAACGCGTCGTCCGCCGCCCTGTCGTCGCGGTCATCGGGCTCCTCGCCGTCCGGGAACGGCTGGCCTCCCACCTCGTCCGGCATATTGTCCAGCGTAGACCGGTCCGGGCGGTGAGGGCAGGGGGAAGCCGAATTCACCCACTGCCCGGGGACGGGCGCGGCCCGTCCCCGGGGGGCGGGTCAGTGGCGGGTGTGGCCGTCGCCGGTGACGACGTACTTGGTGGAGGTCAGCTCCGGCAGGCCCATCGGGCCGCGGGCGTGCAGCTTCTGGGTGGAGATGCCGATCTCGGCGCCGAACCCGAACTGGCTGCCGTCGGTGAACCGGGTGGAGGCGTTGACCATGACGGCGGTGGAGTCGACCAGTGCGACGAAGCGCCGGGCGGCGGCGGTGTCGCCGGTGACGATGGCCTCGGTGTGCCCGGACGTCCAGCGCCGGATGTGCTCGACCGCGGCGTCCAGGTCGGGCACCACGGCGGCGGCGATGTCGTGGGACAGGTACTCGGTGGCCCAGTCCTCCTCGGTGGCGGCGACCACCGCGTCACCGGCCTTCTGCCAGTGCGCGTCACCGTGCACGGTGACGCCGGCCTCGGCGAGAGCCGCCAGCGCGCGGGGGAGGAACGCGTCGGCGATGCCCTGGTGCACCAGCACGGTCTCGGCGGCGTTGCACACGCTGGGCCGCTGGGCCTTGGAGTTGACCAGGATGTCGACGGCCATGTCCAGGTCCGCACGCTCGTCGACGTAGACGTGGCAGTTTCCGACACCCGTCTCGATGACCGGGACGGTGGAGCCCTCCACGACGGCCTTGATGAGCGAGGCACCGCCGCGCGGGATGAGCACGTCCACCAGGCCGCGGGCCGTCATCAGCTCGGTGACGCTGTCCCGGGACTCGCCCGGCACCAGCTGCACCGCGTCGGCCGGCAGCCCGGCTCCGGCGACCGCGTCCCGCACCACCTCCACCAGGGCGGTGTTCGACGCGTACGCCGAGGAGGAGCCGCGCAGCAGGACCGCGTTGCCGGACTTCAGGCAGAGCGCCGCGGCGTCCACGGTCACGTTGGGACGCGCCTCGTAGATGATGCCGACCACTCCGAGCGGGACGCGGACCTGGCGCAGCTCCAGCCCGTTGGGCAGCGTCGAGCCGCGAACCACCTCGCCGACCGGGTCGGGCAGCGCCACCACGTCGCGCACGTCGGAGGCGATGGCGGCGACCCGCTCGGGCGTGAGGGTGAGGCGGTCGACGATGCCCTCCGCGGTGCCGGCCGCGCGGGCCCGCTCGACGTCGCGCCGGTTCGCCTCGGTGATCTCGTCCGTCCGGGTGACCAGGGCGTCGGCGACGGCCAGCAGCGCGGCGTCCCGGGCGGTGCGCGGCAGCGGGGCCAGGGCGGCGGCGGCCGTCCGGGCGCGGCGGGCGGTGTCCAGTACGGGCGAGGTCTGCGGTGCGCTGCTCATGACGGAAGCGTAGCCAGCCGCCCGGCGCGTCCAGAACAGGGTCCACCGGTCGAGACGGGAGGGCGGCGCCCGGCCGGCGGGCGCCGGCAGCGCGGACGGGCCGTAACGGGTGCGGGCCGGACGGGTGCGGGCCGGACAGGTGCGCGTCAGAACGGGTGCACGCCGAGCGCGGTGGCCGGCGGCGGGCCGTAGCCCTCCGCGATCCGCTGGTGGTACGTGGGCCGGTCGATGACCTCCAGCCCGACGATCTCCCACGGCGGCAGCTTGGCCGAGGCCCGGTGCTCACCCCACAGCCGCAGCGCGACGGCCGCCGCGTCGTGCAGGTCCCGCGCCTCCTCCCAGTAGCGGATCTCGGCGTGGTCGTTGGCGTAGCGGCTGGTCAGCAGGAAGGGGTGGTCGTGGGCGAGCTGCTCCAGGGCGCGCCGCACCTCGGCGAGCGGCGCCTCCGCACCGGACACACTGAGCGTCACGTGCCACAGCCGCGACACCTCGCGGGGGTCCGCCAGCAGCTCCCCGTCCGGCTGGGTCGGCCGGACCGCGGCCCCCCGGTGGGGGCCCGTGCCGACGCTGGCCAGTCGTCTCACCGGCGGCCTCCTGGTCTGGTGCGGGTCGGGTGCTCACGTCGTTTCCGACGGAACAAAGTTGACCAGTCCAGAGGCGGCTTTGTGGCCGTTTTCCGGAAGGTGTCCGTGGAAAGGCTGCACTTTTACCGGACCCGCACACCTGTGACGGTGATGCGTCGGACGTCAGGACGACAGCACGACCAGGTCGTCGCGGTGGACGATCTCCCGTTCGTACGCGGGGCCGAGTTCCCGGGCCAGGTCGCGCGTCGAGCGGCCGAGCAGCTGGGGGATCTCCCTGGCGTCGAAGTTGACCAGGCCGCGGGCGACGGCGAGTCCGCGCCCGTCGCGCAGCTCCACCGGGTCCCCGGCGGAGAAGTCGCCCTCGACCCGCTCCACGCCAGCGGGCAGCAGCGAGGTGCGGCGCTGCACCACGGCAGCCACGGCGCCGTCGTCCAGGACCAGCGCGCCGCGCGGGGTGGAGGCGTGGGCCAGCCACAGCAGCCGGTCCGTCGAGCGGCGCCCGGTGCGGTGGAAGAAGGTGCCGGTGGGCCGGCCGGCCAGGGCGTCGGCGGCACGGCTGGCGGAGGTGAGCACCACGGGCACCCCTGCTCCGGTGGCGATCCTGGCGGCGTCCACCTTGGTCACCATGCCGCCGGTACCGACCCCGGCCTGTCCCACGCTGCCCAGCGAGACCCCCGCCAGGTCGGCGGGACCGCGCACCTCGGCGAGACGGCTGGTGCCCGGCGTGCTGGGGTCCCCGTCGTAGAGGCCGTCCACGTCGGAGAGCAGGACGAGCAGGTCGGCGCGGACCAGGTGGGCGACGAGGGCGGCCAGCCGGTCGTTGTCGCCGAACCGGATCTCGTCCGTGGCCACCGTGTCGTTCTCGTTGACGACCGGCACGGCCCCCATCACCAGCAGCTGCTCAAGGGTGCGGAAGGCGTTGCGGTAGTGGCCGCGGCGGCTGGTGTCGTCGGAGGTGAGCAGCACCTGCCCGACCCGGCGGCCGTAGCGGGCGAAGGAGGCCGTGTACCGGGCCACGAGCAGGCCCTGGCCGACGCTGGCGGCGGCCTGCTGGCGAGCGAGGTCGCGGGGGCGGCGGTCGAGCCCCAGCGGGGAGAGGCCGGCGGCGATGGCCCCGGAGGACACCAGCACGATCTCCTTGGCGCCCTCGGCCCCTTCCGCTTCCTCGGACCCGCGGGCGCCGTAGGCGGCGAGCACGTCCACGAGAGCGTCCACCCGGTCAGCGTCGAGGCCGCCCGACGCGGTGGTCAGCGACGACGAGCCCACCTTCACGACGACTCTGCGCGCCGCCAGCACCTCGGCCCGCGTCCCGTCCGCCTGCTCCGCACCCGCCGCTGCCACCGGTACCCCTGCACTGTGTCGTGTTGTCGTTCGTGCCGCCGTGCGTGCCGTCGTCCGGCCGTCGGCTGATTCTGGTCGTCGGGCGCAATGTAACGCGAGGCGGCCCGGCGACGCGCGGCCGGTCCAGCCGCCGGACGCGCCCAGCGCCCGGAGTGGGCAGGCCGGGCGCAAGGGAGGAGGGGTGACCTCCCGTAGAATCAGGGCCGTTGTCGCTCGCTCCGCACGTTCGTCACACCGTGTGCTTGATCACCGGGAATTGTCACGCGCAGCGCTTCCGCATACGGTCGGGGGTCACTCCGGTCGACCCCACGTCCGACCGCCCCATCCGATCGCCTCCTGCCAGGAGCCCAGCCCGTGCCGTTCGCCGGACTCGTTTCCCGCCGCGTAGGACAGCTCTCCGCCCTCCTCGCGATGCTGGTGTTCTTCTCCGCCCAGCTCGCCGGGGCCCTGCTGCCCAACGTCCCCCTGTTCATCGCCGCCTCCGCGGCGGGCTTCACCCTCGACCTGTACCTCCACCACAGGCAGCCCGGCCTGCTGGCGCTGCTGGGCAGAGTCCGCTTCGACGTGCCGACCCGGCAGTTGCTGCGCGACATGCTGCTGGTGATCGGACTGGTCCAGGCGCCGGGCATCGACCCGCTGGCCGAGGCCCCGCTCGTCCTGATGCTGATGGGCGCCTACGCGGCCCACTTCGCCTGCCAGGCGGTGGCCCTGCTGGTGCGGCGCAACCGCACGCTGCCGATCCTCACCCGCAACATCGACACCACCGCCATGCGGCTGTCGGCCGCTCCCCCGCGGATCCTCGCCAGGCAGCCCAGCCGGCGGCTGCTGCACTTCATGGCCCCCGCCACCGCCGGCCTGCTGGGCACCGCGGCCACCCAGGAGGTGCTGTGGGGCGCGGTCGGCGTCGCGTCCAGCCTCACGCTGTTCGTCGCCGGTACCGTGCTGCTGGGCACCTGGATGCTGCCCGGCAAGCGCACCCCGACCGAGCGGGAGGCGCTGGCCTGGCTGGACAAGTGGCTGGCGTCGTACAAGCCGACGGTCGCCATGTACTTCTCCGGCGGACCCACGTCGGCCTACCAGGCGAACATGTGGCTCTCCACGCTCGCCGAGCTGGACGCCAAGCCGCTGATCGTGCTGCGTGAACGCTTCATGATGCAGAAGATCGAGGCGACGGACGTGCCCGTCGTGTGCATCCCCAAGGTGGCCAACCTGATGTCGCTGGAGCACTCGTCGCTGAAGACGATGCTGCACCCGGCGAACTCCGGCAAGACCTCGCAGGTGCTGCGCATCCCCTCGATCAAGCACGCCTTCATCAACCACGGCGAGAGCGACAAGCTCTCCAGCTGCAACCCCTACGCCAAGGCCTACGACGAGGTGTGGGTCGCCGGCCCCGCCGCCCGCGCCCGGTACCAGCTCGCCGAGATCGGGGTGGACGACCACGACGTGGTCGAGGTGGGACGGCCGCAGCTGGCACCGATCAAGCCGTACGCGGGCGCGCCCACCGGCGCGTTCACCACGGTGCTCTACGCCCCCACGTGGGAGGGCTGGACGGACGACCCGGGCAACACCTCCGTCATCCTGGCCGGCGAGAACATCGTGCGCGCGCTGCTCGCCGACCCGGCCGTCCGGCTGCTGTACAAGCCGCACCCGATGACCGGTTCCGTCGACCCGCGTGCGGGCGCGGCGAACGCCCGCATCCAGGCCCTCATCCACGAGGCCAACGCGCGCCGCGCCGCTGAGCCCGGCCGCTCGCGCCCCGGCGCCGCGGCGCTCGCCGAGCTGGACCGCAGCACCCGGGAGCTGGAGCGGATCGCCACGGCCACGTTCCGCGAGAGCGCCGACGACGTGGAGCGCATGATGATCCAGGCCACGCCCGGGGCCGACCGGGCGAAGGCCGTCACCGAGGCGACCGCCGAGTGGGAGGCCGCGTACTGGGCCTCGCTGCCGGAGTGGGAGCACCAGGTCATCACCGACGTCCGGCCCGGCATCTACGCCTGCTTCAACCAGGCCGACCTGCTGGTCAGCGACGTCTCCAGCGTCGTCTCCGACTACCTGAGCAGCGAGAAGCCCTACGCGGTGGCCAACACCAGCGGCCTGTCGGAGGAGGAGTTCCGGGCCGGTTTCCCGACGGTCCGCGCGGCGACCGTGCTCAGCCCCGCGGCGGACGCCGTCCCCGCGCTGCTGGCCGCGGTCCGCGACCCGGAGCAGGACACCTTCGCGGCCGAGCGGGCCGCGCTGAAGGTGCACCTGCTCGGGCCCGCCGACCCGCCGTCCATCGAGCGCTTCAACCAGGCCGTGGCCGACCTGCGCGGCAAGGCGGACGAGCGGCGCCGGCGGATCGCCGAGCGGCTCACCGAGATCCCCGGGCAGCGCGAGCTGGACGGCATGGACACCTTCGCCGCCGCCTCGGAGAACGACAGCGACGGCACCGAGCTGTCCGAGGACTCGATCATCGCCTAGGCCCGCACGCTCTGGGTGGCTGGGCGTCTGGGCACGACGGCGGCACAGGACCCGCCTGCACAAAGGCCGGTGGGCCCGGAGGCGAGTCGCCTCCGGGCCCACCGGCCTTTCCGATACCGGCCGCCCTCACGCGAAGGGGTCGAAGTCCCGGTACTCCTGCTCGCTGTCGGTCAGCTCCGCGTCACGGTCCCGGCGGCGCTGCGCCGCGGGCCGCGGGGCCTCCATGCGGTGGTCCTCGCCGCGTCGGCCGAGCATCTCGGCGCCGGCGGACATGGTCGGCTCCCAGTCGAAGACGACCGCGTTGTCGTCGCTGCCGATGGCCACGCCGTCCCCCTCCCGGGCGCCGGCCTTGACCAGCGCGTCCTCCACGCCGAGGCGGTTGAGCCGGTCGGCGAGGTAGCCGACGGCCTCGTCGTTCTGGAAGTCGGTCTGCCGCACCCAGCGCTCGGGCTTCTCGCCGCGCACCCGGAACAGGCCGTCGTCCTCGCGGGAGACGGTGAAGCCGGTGTCGTCGACGGCCTTCGGACGGATGACCACCCGGGTCGACTCGTCCTTGGGCTTGGCCGCCCGCGCCTCGTCCACGATGCCGGCGAGTGCGAAGGACAGCTCCTTCAGCCCGTGGCGGGACACCGCGGACACCTCGAACACGCGGTAGCCGCGGCGCTCCAGGTCGGGGCGGATCATGTCGGCGAGGTCCTGCCCGTCGGGCACGTCCACCTTGTTCAGGGCGACGACTCGCGGCCGGTCGCCGAGCCCGCCGTACTGGGCGAGTTCGGCCTCGATGACGTCCAGGTCGGAGACCGGGTCCCGGTCGGACTCCAGCGTCGCGCAGTCCAGCACGTGCACCAGCACCGAGCAGCGCTCGACGTGCCGCAGGAACTCCAGGCCCAGGCCGCGGCCCTCACTGGCGCCCGGGATGAGACCGGGCACGTCGGCGACGGTGTAGACCGTCGAGCCGGCGGTGACGACGCCCAGGTTCGGCACGAGCGTGGTGAAGGGGTAGTCGGCGATCTTCGGCTTGGCCGCGGACAGCACCGAGATCAGCGAGGACTTGCCTGCCGAGGGGTAGCCGACCAGGGCGACGTCGGCGACCGTCTTGAGTTCCAGGCTCACGTCGCGCGTCTCGCCGGGCTCACCGAGCAGGGCGAAGCCGGGGGCCTTGCGGCGGGCGGAGGCCAGCGCCGCGTTGCCCAGGCCGCCGCGACCACCCTGGCCTGCGACGAAGGTGGTGCCCTGGCCGACCAGGTCGGCCAGCACGTTGCCGTCCCGGTCGAGCACGACGGTGCCGTCGGGCACCGGCAGGACGAGGTCCTCGCCGCTGGCGCCCATGCGGTTGCCGCCCTCGCCGGGCTTGCCGCTGGTGGCCTTGCGGTGCGGGCTGTGGTGGTAGTCCAGCAGCGTCGTGACGTCCTGGTCGACGACCAGGATCACGTCACCGCCCCGGCCGCCGTTGCCGCCGTCGGGGCCGCCGAGCGGTTTGAACTTCTCCCGGTGCACGGAGGCGCAGCCGTGGCCACCGCTACCCGCGGCGATGTGCAGCTCGACGCGGTCCACGAAGGTGGTCATGACGGATGCCTCCTGGCTGTTCTGTGGGTGTTTCTCGTAGTAACACACCGAGGGCGGTACCGCTTCCCCCTGCTGGGGAGACGGTCCGCCCTCGGAAAGCTGCCGGATCGTGCCAGAGGCTGGTTACACAGCGACCGGGACGATGTTCACGACCTTGCGGCCGCGGTGGGTGCCGAACTGCACGGCACCGGCGTCCAGCGCGAACAGGGTGTCGTCGCCGCCGCGGCCGACGCCCGTGCCCGGGTGGAAGTGGGTGCCACGCTGCCGGACGATGATCTCGCCGGCGTTCACGACCTGACCACCGAAGCGCTTGACGCCGAGGCGCTGAGCGTTGGAGTCACGACCGTTCCGAGTGGACGATGCGCCCTTCTTGTGTGCCATCTCTCCTCAGTCCCTTACTTCGCCGGGGCGGGGATGTCGGTGACCTTCAGCGCGGTGTGCAGCTGACGGTGACCGATCCGCTTCTTGTAGCCGGTCTTGTTCTTGAACTTCTGGATGTCGATCTTGACACCCTTGTGGTGGTCCACGACCTCGGTCTGGACCTTCACACCGGCCAGCACCCAGGGGTCGCTGGTAACGGCCTCGCCGTCGACGACCAGCACGGTGGAGAGCTCGACGGTGTCGCCGACCTTGCTGGTGGAAATACGGTCAACCTCGATGACGTCGCCGACAGCAACCTTCTGCTGGCGCCCGCCGGTGCGCACGATTGCGTACACGCGGAACTCTCTCTCGCTCGTAGCCGGAGCTCCCGATGCCAGCCGCCCGGCACGAACCGGTGCGGACACCGTGCGTGACGTTCCGAAGGGGACGAGCGGCCTCTCCCGGTTGCGACCGCCGAACCCGTGAGGGGGCGGAGACGTCCAGGAGGGATGTGCTCAGGAGCGCGGCGTGTCCAGTGACACGCCGACGGTCAAGATTACGGAACCTCGACCGGGGGGTCAAACCGGGTCGGGGGTCCCGGCAGCCGCAGCCACCGGGACCCCCTCCCGCATCACTCGTCGGCGGGCGCGGTGACCGAGGCGGAGGCCTGCTCCGCCGCGGCGGTCCGCTTGACCGCCTTCTTCGCCGTCGTCTTCTTGACCGTCGCCTTCTTGGCTGCGGTCTTCTTCGCCGGCGCCTTCTTGTCGGCAGCGGCGGTCTTCTTCGCCGCCGCCTTCTTGGCAGGTGCCTTCTTCGCCGCCGCCTTGCGGGCGGTGGTCTTCCTGACCGGGGCTTCCGACTCGCCGGCGCCCTGCTCCGGCGCCTCGGCGACCGCGTCGGCCGGGGCCGCAGCGGGGGTGTCGGCGGCCGGCAGCACGATCGCAGCGGCCTCGTCGCCACCGGCCGAACCGGCGGGTGCGGAGACCCGGCGGGTGGCGCGGCGACGCGGACGGGCCGGAGCGGCGTCAGGGGCGGCGTCGGAGGCGGTGGTGACCGTCTCCGCGGGCTCCGCCGCCTGCGGCGACTCGGCCACCGGCTCGGCCGTCACCGGCTCGGCGGGCGCCACCACGGTGACGGCTGCCTCCTCTGCCGCCTTCGGCGAACCGGCAGGCGCAGACGCCTTACGGCTCGCCCGACGACGCCCACGCACCGGCGGGGCCTCCACCACAGGCTCAGCGGCCTCCGCCACCGGCTCAGCAACGGCCGGCTCAGCAGCCGCGACAGGCGCGGGCTCCGGCGCCGCGGGGGCCGACTGCGCGGCGGGCTCGGCCACCGACCCGGCCGGGGCCGGCTGCTCGGCGGACCGCGGCGGACCGGCAGCAGCGGCGGACTTGCGGCTGCGGCGGCGGCCCCGACCGCGACGGGCGGCCTCCTCGGCCTCGTGCACGCTGCTGTACAGGTCCTCGTCCGGCACGAACTCAGGCTCGGGCAGCGCCACCGGCGCGGCGACCTCGGCCGCCAGCTCCTCGACATCCTCGGCGGCCGACTCGTCGGCCGACGGGTCCTCGCTCACGGAGGCAGCCGCGGCACCGTTGCCGTCGGCGTGCCCGGCCTCCTGGCCGCCCTTGCCCTTCTTCTTGGCGCGCTTGCCGCCGCCACCGCCACCGGACACCTGCGCCTGCTCCATGTGGACGAGCAGACCGCGGCCGTTGCAGTGCACACACGGCTCGGAGAAGGACTCCAGCAGGCCCTGGCCGACCCGCTTGCGGGTCATCTGCACCAGACCCAGCGAGGTGACCTCGGCCACCTGGTGCTTGGTCCGGTCCCGGCCCAGGCACTCCAGCAGACGCCGCAGCACCAGGTCGCGGTTGGACTCCAGGACCATGTCGATGAAGTCGACCACGATGATGCCGCCGAGGTCGCGCAGCCGCAGCTGGCGCACGATCTCCTCGGCCGCCTCCAGGTTGTTCCTGGTGACCGTCTCCTCCAGGTTGCCGCCCTGGCCGGTGAACTTGCCGGTGTTGACGTCGACGACGATCATCGCCTCGGTCCGGTCGATCACCAGCGAACCGCCGCTGGGCAGCCAGACCTTGCGGTCGAGCGCCTTCAGCAGCTGCTCGTCGATCCGGTAGGAGGCGAAGACGTCCACGTCGGACGTCCACTTGGTGAGCCGGTCGGCGAGGTCGGGCGCCACGTGCGACACGTAGCTGTGGATGGTCTCCCACGCCTCGTCACCGCTGACGACGACCTTGGTGAAGTCCTCGTTGAAGATGTCGCGCACCACACGGACCGTCATGTCCGGCTCGCCGTAGAGCAGCGTCGGCGCGTTGCCCTTCTGCGCCTTCTTCTTGATGTCCTCCCACTGCGCCTGCAGCCGCTGCACGTCACGCGCCAGCTCGTCCTCGCTGGCACCCTCGGCCGCGGTGCGCACGATGACACCGGCGTCCTCGGGCACGACCTTCTTCAGGATCTGCTTCAGCCGCGCCCGCTCGGTGTCGGGCAGCTTGCGGCTGATGCCGGTCATCGAACCCTCGGGCACGTACACCAGGTACCGGCCGGGCAGGGACACCTGGCTGGTCAGGCGCGCGCCCTTGTGGCCGATCGGGTCCTTGGTGACCTGCACCAGCACCGACTGCCCGGACTTCAGCGCGGCCTCGATGCGGCGGGGGCCTCCGGAGTGGCCGAGCGCCTCGAAGTTGACCTCGCCGGCGTACAGCACCGCGTTGCGGCCCTTGCCGATGTCGACGAACGCGGCCTCCATCGACGGCAGCACGTTCTGGACCTTGCCCAGGTAGACGTTGCCGACGTAGCTGGTCGACTGCTCCTTGTTCACGAAGTGCTCAACGAGGACGTCGTCCTCCAGCACACCGATCTGGGTCCGCTCGCCGCTCTGGCGAACGATCATCTCCCGCTTGACCGCCTCACGCCGGGCCAGGAACTCGGCCTCGGTGATGATCGGCACCCGTCGGCGGCCCTGCTCGCGGCCTTCCCGGCGGCGCTGCTTCTTCGCCTCCAGGCGGGTGGAGCCCTTGATGGACTGCACCTCGTCGGAAGGCTGCTCGTCCTTCTTCCGGCGCGGTTCGCGGATCTTCACCACGGTGCGCTCGGGGTCGTCCCCGCCCTGCTCGACGGGCGGCGCGTCGCTGTCGCCACTGCGGCGCCGACGGCGGCGACGGCGACGCGAGCTGCTGGAGGAGTGGCCGCGGTCGTCGGAGTCCCGGTCGCCGTCCTGGGACGACTCGTCGTCCGCCGCCTCGTCGGTCCGGCGGTCCGTGCCGGACGCCTCCTTGTCGGAGGCGTAGGAGTCGTAGGAGTCGTCGGGACCGTCGGAGTCGTCGGCTGAGCCGTCGTCCGCCTGGCCCTCGCCGTCCTCCGCTGCGTCACCGCGGCGACGGCGACGACCGCCCCGGCGGCGGCGGCGCGACGGGCGGCCGTCGCCGTCCTCGCTGTCGTCCCGGTCGTCGGGTCCGGCGTCGGCGTCCGCGGTGTCGTCGCTCTCGGCGTCGGCCTCGGAGCCGCCGTCGCGGGACCCGGCCTCGGGCTCCGCGGCGACGAAGCCGGCCGCGGGCGCCTCGGCGGCCCGGCGACGACGACGGCGACGGGCCGGACGGCCCTGGCCCTGCTCGTCCTCGGCGGTGCGCGCGTCGGCGGAACCCGACTCGTCGGCTTCGAGCTCCGTCGCGTCCTCGTCGTACTCGGCGTCGTCGAGGTCGTCGTCGGCGCTGCCGGCCTGCGCGGAGGCGGCGACACGGGCGGCGGCCGACTCCGGCGTCTGGAACATCGGCTCGGTGAAGACCGGCGCCTGGAAGACCGCAGGGACCACCGGCTGCGCGGTGTCCGCAGCGGAACCGCTCCTGCGGCCGGCGCGGCGACGTGCCCTGACCGGCTTCGACGGCTCGGCGGCGGACTCCTCGACGGGCGCCTCGGCTGCGGGCTCGGCGGCCGGTTCCGGCGCCTGCGCGGCGGCCGGCTCGGCGGGCGGCACCACGGCCGGGGCCTCGGGCTCGGCGGTGGGCGCGGGCTGTACGGCGGGGGCGGCCTCGGGGGCTGCCGCGGTCGCCTTGCGGGTGGCCCGGCGGCGGGTCCGCGCCGGCTTCGCCGGTGCGGCCTCGGCGGCATCAGCCGCGACGGGCTCGGCGGCCGCCGCCTGGGGCTGCTCGGCAGCGGCGTCAGGGGCGGGGGCGGCGTCAGGGGCGGCGTCAGGGGCGGGGGCGGGGGCGGCCTCAGGGGCGGCGGCCGCCGTGCCGGCAGTGCCGGTGGTGTCCGCTGCGTCCCCGGTGCTCACCGGGTCCGGGCCGTCCCCAGCAGTGCCCGCCGACGCTACGGTCGGCGGTCCGGCCGGGCGGGACGCCACCCGGCGGCGCCTGCGCGGCGGCAGGCTGTCACTGGGACTGCTGCTGTTGTTGTCGTTGTTCTCCGCGGAAGCGGATTCTGTCTGCTCGGGCATGCGGGCGGTTCTCCCGTCACGCTCCCAGGCGCGGCGCTCTGTCCTCAGTTCGGCACGTCCCACGTGTGTGGCGGAACGGCAGTCCGGGGGCGCTGTCGCCGCACGGGAGCTGTTGTCTCACTCGCCGGTTCCGTGCCATCCGGCCCGGCTACGGCGAAAGTCTCCTGGTCAGTGCGCCTGCCGTCCGGCGGTACCCGGGTGGCTCCCTGGGTGCGTGGCTCGTCGGCGGCGCTGCGACGCCGGCCCTACGCGGTGGACCCGGGCGCCGTCGCGACGGGGGTTGCGTCGCGGTCGGGCGCCAGCGGGTCGGTCACCGTGCCGGTCTCCTCATCGAGCGGCCCCTGCGCCAGCCTGGTCACCGCTACGGGGACCGGCGGCGCCAGGTCGGCCGTAGCGCGGAGACCGGACAGGACGTCGTCGGGTCGCACGGCAGGTGTCAGGTGCCGTACCACCAGCCGCAGTATCGCACAGGGACCCGGGCCGGGCCTATCGTGCCCGACACGGGCCGGGGCCGGTTCCGCCGATTCGCCCTGCCTGGCGGGGCCGGCTTCCAGGCGGGCGACGGCCGCACGGGCGTCGAAGGTGCGCAGGCCCTTCTTGGTCTGCCGCTGCACCTCGACGCTGTCGGCTGCCAGGAAGGCGGCGGCTGCGCGCTCGGCCTCCTGCGGCTCGACACCGTCCAGGCGCAGCTCCCAGTGGGAGGCCTCCAGCCGTTCGGCGAAGCCGGACGTACGGGCCTCCACCGCGTCGACGATGTCCAGTCCGTCGGGCATCGACTCGTCGAGCAGCTTGAGCAGCACCGCGGGGTCGCGGTACTCGGTGACCGCGATCTCCAGGTACTCGGCCTCGCTGGCGGTGCCGGTCGGCGCCGCGTTGGCGTAGGAGACCTTCGGGTGCGGGGTGAAACCGGCGGAGTACGCCATGGGGACCGCGGCTCGGCGCAGCGCACGCTCGAAGGCGCGCTGGAAGTCGCGGTGGCTGGTGAACCGGAGGCGGCCTCGCTTGGTGTAGCGCAGTCGGATGCGCTGCACCGCTGGTGCGGGCGGTGGGCCTTCGGGCTGTCGCTTGCCCAGGGTCCTTCTCCTTGGCTGACGGGGTGGCGCGGAACGCCGTCGCCACCCTCGGTCGGACGTGGCCGGCCGGTGCGGGACGGCCCCGGAGCACGGGGCGGGTCCGGACCGGCCGGGCCCAAGCCTACTCGGCGGTGGCCGGGGCGCCCGCCGGGCCGCTGTCCGCTGTGCGGATCCAGTACCGCAGCTTCTCCTCGCGCCGGTCCTCAAGAACCCCGCCGCAGGACTCGATGACCCGGCGGGACGCGCTGTTGTCGTGGTCGCAGGTGACCAGCACCTCGTCCAGGCCCAGGCCCCGGGCCACCGGCAGGGCCGCCCGCAGCATGGCGGTGGCGTGCCCGCGCCGGCGGGCCGTGGGCCGCACGTCGTAACCGACCAGACCGCCCCACTCCAGCAGCACCGGGTTCAGCCGGTGCCGGACGGCGATCCGGCCGAGGAAGCGGTCACCGTCGACGTACCAGAGCGTGGTGCAGGGCACAAAGCCCTCCGGCCGCGGCGTGTGCTCCCACGCGTCGGCCCGCGTCTCCTCGACGTAGCGCGCGAACACCGCCGCGTCCTGCCAGTCACTCCCGTGCACCCTGATGTCGCGCCCGATCATGGACCGGTCCTCCGGCGTGCCCCGCCCCTCCGCCCGGAACTCCTCCATCGCGGCCACGAAGGACCGGTGCACGTGCACGGTGGGGGTGACAAGCTGCGGCATCCGGCCAGCATGCCACGCACCCGCGCTCCCTCGGGTAGCGTCTGCCGGCCTTCCCCGGTGGTAGGACCTGTCCGGCGTCGAGGAGCGTCAGCAGTGCAGCCGCCAGGCGTTCCGAGGTTCGTCCAGCCAGGCCGTCTCGCCCTCCGGAGTGACGGTCAGGCCGAACCGGGTGTGATCCGGCCTGCTCTGATCCACCCACCAGTGGTAGGCCGCTTCGACCTCGTCCCACAACCGGCGCGGTCCCGACTGCCAGACACGCGCCTCCTCCTCGCCGTCCACGAACATGACGGCCGCCCATGACCGGTCCCCCAGCCCGTAGAACCAGACGGGCCGTGCGCCGTCGCGCTTCGCAGCAACGGTCTGCAGGCAGCCACGGACCCGCAGCCCCAGGGCGAACGGCAGTGCCGTGTACCGGCCGGGGAGGAACTCCGCCTCGGTGATCGCCGTGGCCGAGGTGTCGGCGTCGTCCATCGGGCCCGCGGCGAGGTAGACGTCGTGCCGGGGCGGGGTGAGCCGCTGGGAGCGGAGCTTCATGAACTCCACGGGCCGCGTGAACCGACCGGACGCCGCGCCGTCGCCCACCACCAGGCGGGCGACGGCGTCCGCGTTCGAGAAGTGCGTTCCCCAGGGGGCGACGACGAGGCCGCCGCGACGGGTCTGCTCGATCCAGGGACCGGGGACCCTTCGCAGCCCGACCGTGGCCAGCACCCGGTCGTACGGCGCGGTCGCCACGTGCCCCATGAAGCCGTCCCCCGCCACCACTTCCGGATACAGACCCCTCGCATACAGCCGCCCGCGGGCTCGCAGCGAGACGGAGTGGTCGACGTCCATCGTGGTGACGCGCCCGCGCCCGCAACGGTGGGTCAGCAGCCCGGCCGTCTCCCCGGTGCCGGTGCCCACGTCGAGCACCCGCATGCCGTGCTCGGCGTCCAGGGGCCGCAGCAGGGTGTAGACCACGGAGGGCATGGACGACGAACTGGTGGGCACCTTCCCCGGCTCGCTACCGCTGTGCCTGCCGTCGTCCCACTGCGTCACGATGGGGAGGTCGCGGTCCGCAGCCGCGTACCAGGCGGCGCGGGCAACCGCCCGGTCGACGGGGACGCTCACCCTTCGTTCCGTGTCGTAGGGCCACATGAGGTCCGGGAGGAAGTCGGCTCGGTCGACGACCGCGAACGCCGCAGCCCAGTCCGACGACATCGCTCCCGCTTCGAACAGCACACGCCCCAACTCCCTGCGGCTGGGACGCGCCACCTGCGCGAAGTGGACCGTCATCTGAGGGGCGTCCCGCCACCGGATCGGGCCGCGCTGCGGGCCTTGCCCATGGTGCGCGGGCCACCGTCCGGGGACGGGGGTTCCGTGGGGCCGGGCCAGGGCTGGCCGGGGGTCGTGCTGGGCATCGCGGTCATGTGCTTCTCCTTGGGTCGGAATGTGGCCTCATCTGAGGCGACCACTTCGAAGATCACGTCAGTGAGTCGATACACAAGACCGTAGGGAGCGCAGTTGCGAGAGGTCCACACGGTTGCACGCGGTTGCACAGATTCACCCGAGGGTGTCGAGTGCCCTCACGATCAGGGCGCGGGCTTCGGCTCCGCGCACGGCCGATCGGGACAGTTCGGAGAACGCCCGAAGGTACGTGCTGATCTCGCCGGGTGTGGTCAGGTTGATCTCTGCGGTCAGGGTCTCCACCGCCACCTGTTGGTCGTCGAAGGCGTAGAAGGCTTCGAGCGGCCAGACGGTTCGGCACGCGCGCGCGGGGATGACACCGAGCGACACGTTCGGCTGCCCCATCACCGAGAGCACGTGCTCGAGCTGGGCCGCCATCGCGGCGTCGTCGCTCACCCGGTAGTAGAGAACCGTCTCTTCAAGCACCAGGGCGAACCGGTGGTCCCCCTCCCGGATCACGCGGGATCGCCGGGTCCGAGCCTGAACCGCTTCGGCCACGTCGTCCGGGGTTCCCTGAAAGGCCGTGATGGACCGCAGAAGTCCTGTCGCGTAGCCGGGGGTCTGGAGCATCCCCGGCATGACATTCGAGGCGTACACGCGAAAGGAGCGCGTCCGCTGGTACAGCGGGACAGTCTGCTCATGGACCCGCCGCATCCCGTCGCGATGGATCTGCCGCCACTCCACGTACATCGACTCTGCGTTGCGAGACGCGGCGATCAGATCGGCTGCGTGGTCGGCGGCCCCACAGGCAGCACACCAAGCACGGATGTCAGCGTCCGAGGGCGGCGTCTTGCCGCGTGCGATCCGCGATGACTTCGACTTGTGCCAGCCGCACCGAGCGGCCAGCTCATGCCCCGTGAGACCAGCGTCTTTCATAAGGCCCTGCAAGCGGGCAGCCACGGCGGCTCGCGCCGCTTGGGCGCTGGAGAGTGGGGAGGAAGGCACGGGTTGACCGGTCAGAGATCAGACGACGTACTTCTCGTGCGGGACAGCTCGTTCCCACACTGCTTCGAACGCCGACGCGCACAGTTCAGCCACGGCCGGATCTTCCGTCTGGTCCGTGTGAACCCACCGGCCGACCCCGTCGAAGATGTTGAACTGCACCAGTCGTCCGTCGAACAGCCAGAAGTCGTTGCCCGGCAGGGCTAGACCCGAAGCCCTTCGACGGGGCAGCCAGCGGATCTGCTCTCCGGCCGCCACGTTCGTGAAGGTGCCGGAGTGCTCGAAGGCGATGTAGTCGCTGACGGGCTCCGAGACGACGCGGGCACGTCGGATGACGACGCCCTTCGCCGTGACCTCCTGCACCAGGTCAAGCCAGGGGCGCCACCAGGAACCCCGGTCCTCCGGATCGAGCCGACGGCCTTGCTTCCACGCTGCGAAGCCCTCGATCTCGTTCTCGACGCCGTACGTGTCGCGCATCTCAAGATGCACAGCTGACTCCCGCGCTGACCTGATGAGGTCAGAGAAGTCAGTCAGACTCTGCGACACGGAGCGCCTCCCTGAGGAGCGGGATCATCCGCACCGGAACCCTGATCACAGACTCGTACCCAGGGATCGGCACGTCCCGCGAGCTTTCGTCAGTGGTCTGCTCGTCTGCCGTCCACCCCTGGATCACAAGATCCTTCGACTCCTGGTCCACCCACACAGCGGGTGATCCGTGATCTCCGGACTCTGGATCCTTCCCGACGAACCGTAAGGCCATGGAGTCCCTCCCCGCGGAGCATGTTGCGCCTGGTTGCTCGACCTTCACCCTGTCGGAACCTGCGGGTCAAGTGGGCGTGTTCACTCTGATCCAGCCGGAAGCCGGTGCCGCTCGTCGATGTGAGTGGCCTGTCCACGCTCCGTCGCTCCGAGCCTCCGAGGAAACTCGTCACGCTCCCTCTCGCCCGAACCGGCAAGCGTCCCGGCCATCCGCCGGACGGGGTCCCCGCCGGAGCCTACGACTTCTTGACGCTGAGCGGCAGCAGCTTCCTGCCCGTCGGGCCGATCTGAATGGAAGTGTCAAGCTGAGGGCACACCCCGCAATCGAAGCAGGGGGTCCAGCGGCAGTCCTCGACCTCGGTCTCGTCGAGCGAGTCCTGCCAGTCCTCCCAGAGCCAGTCCTTGTCCAGGCCGGAGTCGAGGTGGTCCCAGGGCAGGACCTCCTCGTAGGTGCGCTCGCGGGTGGTGTACCAGTCGACGTCCACGCCGTGCGCGGGCAGGGCCTTGGCTGCGGACTCCATCCACAGGTCGTAGCTGAAGTACTCGCGCCAGCCGTCGAACCGGCCGCCTGCCTCGTAGACCGCGCGGATCACGTCGCCGACGCGGCGGTCACCGCGGGAGAGCAGGCCCTCGACGATTCCGGGCTTGCCGTCGTGGTAGCGGAAGCCGATGGACCGGCCGTACTTCTTGTCGCCGCGGATGCGGTCGCGGAGCTTCGCCAGGCGGGCGTCGGTGTCGGCCGAGCTGAGCTGCGGCGCCCACTGGAACGGGGTGTGCGGCTTGGGCACGAACCCGCCGATGGAGACGGTGCAGCGGATGTCGTTGGAGCCGGAGACCTCGCGTCCCTTGGCGATGACCCGGGTCGCCATGTCGGCGATCTGGAGCACGTCGTCGTCGGTCTCGGTGGGCAGGCCGCACATGAAGTACAGCTTCACCTGCCGCCAGCCGTTGCCGTAGGCGGTGGCGACGGTCCGGATGAGGTCCTCCTCCGAGACCATCTTGTTGATGACCTTGCGGATGCGCTCGCTGCCGCCCTCGGGCGCGAAGGTCAGGCCGGAGCGCCTGCCGTTGCGGGTCAGCTCGTTCGCCAGGTCGATGTTGAAGGCGTCCACCCGGGTCGACGGGAGGGACAGGCCGATCTTGTCCTCCTCGTAGCGGTCGGCGAGTCCCTTGGCGACGTCGGCGATCTCGGTGTGGTCGGCGGAGGACAGCGAGAGCAGGCCGACCTCTTCGAAGCCGGTGCTCTTGAGGCCCTTCTCGACCATGTCGCCGATGCCGGTGATGGACCGCTCGCGGACCGGTCGGGTGATCATGCCGGCCTGGCAGAAGCGGCAGCCGCGGGTGCAGCCGCGGAAGATCTCCACCGACATGCGCTCGTGGACCGTCTCGGCCAGCGGCACCAGCGGCTGCTTGGGGTAGGGCCACTCGTCGAGGTCCATGACGGTGTGCTTGGACACCCGCCACGGCACTCCGGAGCGGTTGGGCACCATGCGGGCGATCCGGCCGTCGGGCAGGTACTCCACGTCGTAGAAGCCGGGCACGTACACGCCGCCGGTCCTGGCCAGGCGGAGCAGCAGCTCCTCACGCCCGCCGGGCCGGTCCTCGGCCTTCCAGCGGCGGATGATCTCGGTGGCCTCCAGCACGGCCTGCTCGCCGTCGCCGATCACGGCGCAGTCGATGTAGTCGGCGATCGGCTCCGGGTTGAACGCCGCGTGCCCGCCGGCCATCACCACGGGGTGGTCCTCGGTGCGGTCCTCCGCCCGCAGCGGGATGCCGGCCAGGTCGAGCGCGGTGAGCAGGTTGGTGTAGCCCAGCTCGGTGGAGAAGGAGACGCCGAGCACGTCGAACGCGCCGACCGGGCGGTGGGCGTCCACGGTGAACTGGGGCACGCGGTGCTCGCGCATCAGCTTCTCGAGGTCGGGCCACACGCTGTAGGTGCGCTCGGCGAGCACGCCCTGCTTCTCGTTGAGCACCTCGTAGAGGATCATGACGCCCTGGTTGGGCAGCCCGACCTCGTAGGCGTCCGGGTACATGAGCGCCCAGCGCACGTCGCAGTCGTCCCACTCCTTGACCTGGGAGTTGAGTTCTCCGCCGACGTACTGGATCGGCTTCTGGACGTGCGGGAGGAGAGCCTCCAGGCGCGGGAAGACCGATTCGACAGGCATGGGGTGTCCTCGTGTGCGGGGGCGGATCGACCGTGGGTGGACTGTGGGTGGTCATCCAGCCTAACGCCTCCGGCACGGCCCCCCGATCGCTGCGGGCGGGCCCCGGACCGGCCCCTGCCCCGGGGGCGTGGGGGTGGGCTTCCCTAGCGGGAGGTGGTGAGGCGGCCGGCGCGGTCGGAGGCGGTGAAGGCGGTGATGCGGCTCCACTCCCGGGGCAGTTCCTCCTCGCAGCGGGTGGCGCGTTGCGCCTCCCGTTCGTGCAGCACGCCGTAGGTGAAGGAGGGCTCGCCCGCTGCCTGCGCCTGGGCGGCGAGTTCCCGCAGCGCGCCGCGGGCCACGACACTGTCCTGGTGCTCGCCCAGCAGGCTCTGCAGGGCCTTCATGTGGCGTACGTAGCGCTTGGCGGGCTTGCCGAGGACGGGTCGGGCCGCCTCGGCGGCGTACCGGGTGCGTTTGGCGGCCTTGCGCGCGGTGTGCACGGCCTCGTCGCGTTCGGGGCCGGGCTCGGCGGCGAGCGCCTCGCCGACGCGGGCGGCGAGGCGGTCGAAGTCCCGGCGCACGGCCTTGGCCATGACTTTGGCCGCGGGCCGGTGGGCGGCCGCCAGCATCGGCGGTTCGGCGAGCAGTGAGTCGAGGGAGTCGAGCAGGTCCAGGTAGCGGCGACTGTCGAGCACGGTGACGAGCCGGCGCCGGGTGCCGGAGCGGCGGGCGCGGTCGAACAGCCGCAGCCGGCCGCGGACCGGACCGGTGCGCAGGGCTCGGGGGAGGTCGTCGACGGCCGTCTGGAGGCGGTCGGCCAGCACCTCGCGGTCGCGGTCGACGCCCAGCTCCCCGGTGAGCCAGCGCAGTTCCTCGACCACGGGTGCGGTGGCGGTGGCGTCCAGTACGGCCCGGTGGGTGCGCAGGGCGCTGCGCAGCCTGCGGGTGGCGACGCGCATGCGGTGCACCGAGTCGGGTGCGTCGCGGCGCACCGCCGGGTCCAGTTCCACGAGGGCGCGGACCTGGGCGCGGACGTAGCCGAGCACGGCCTCGCCCGCGGTGGCCGGCGGCGGAACCTGCTCGGCCTGGTCGCCACCGCTGCTGCCGCTGCTGCCGCGCTGGTGCCCGGGGTCGGCGGTCTCGACGCGGGCGCGCTGGAGTTTGGAGGTGTGGGAGGCGGGGCGCAGGCCGGCGGCGAGCAGCCGCTCCTCGACGGTGTCGAGCAGGGCCGGGTCACCGCTGACGAGTTCCACCTCGGTCTCGGTCCAGCCGGCGGTGCGTCCGGTGGTCTGGTGCTCGGCTTCGACCTCGTCGACGGCCACTTCGGCGAGCGTGTCGCCGGCGGTGTCGTGCAGCAGGGTGACGGCCCGGCGGGTGCGCAGTCGCATCACGGGTTCCAGGGCGTGGTCGCGTACCCGGGAGCGGACCAGGCCGGCGAGGGCAGCGGGCAGTTCCTCCTGGTCGGGGGCCTGGATCTCCTCGCGTACGCCGGGTTCGAGGGGCATCTTGAGGTGCCAGCCGGCGTCGTGGCCGCCGCTGCGGCGGCGCAGGGTGATGCCCTCGGCGGCGAGTCTGCGGTCGCGGGTGTCGTAGTAGAGGGCGTCAAGGGAGGTGCTGCCGCTGTCGGTGGTGCCGGCCACGCCGGCGAGGCCGGCCAGCTCCGCCGAGGGGATCTCCCGCCCCGCTTCGGTCTCGTACTTCCGCTCGGTCTCGCGCACCACTGCCACCATGAGGGGACCGTAGTAGCGGCTCGGGTAGGTCGCAACAGGGCGGGCCGGGTGGGAGCAGGAGAGCGGGTCGGGTGGGAGCAGCAGGGCGGGCCGGGTGGGAGCAGGAGAGCGGGCCGGGTGGGGGCAGCAGGGCAGGTACGGGCGACAGCGGCCGGGCGGGGGTGGGATACCGCCCGGCCGCTGTGGTCGGCCGGGGCGCGGGGCGGCGGACGGGGGCGGGCCCGCCGTTCAGCCGCGGGGTGCCGGCGGAGGTGGGTGGGGCGAGGTCCTCAGGCGGACATGGGGCGCTGTATGCGGATGGACTGCAGGATGCCCACGGCGATCCACACCGCGAACATCGACGTGCCGCCGTAGGAGACGAAGGGCAGCGGCAGGCCTGCGACGGGCATGATGCCCAGCGCCATGCCGATGTTCTCGAAGGACTGGAAGGCGAACCAGGCGATGATGCCCGCGGCCAGGATGGTGCTGTAGAGGTCGGTGGCCTCCAGCGCGATCCGGCAGGCCCGCCACAGCACCACGCCGATCAGCGCGATGATGAGGCCGCCGCCGAGGAAGCCCAGTTCCTCGCCGGCCACGGTGAAGATGAAGTCGGTCTGCTGCTCGGGCACGAACTGGCCGGTGGTCTGGCTGCCCTCGAAGAGGCCCTTGCCGGTGAGGCCGCCCGAGCCGATGGCGATGCGGGCCTGGTTGGTGTTGTAGCCGACGCCCGAGGGGTCGAGGGCGGGGTTGGCGAACGCCGCGAACCGGTTGAGCTGGTACTCGTCGAGCAGGTCGAGCAGCCACACCGCGACGGCGCCGCAGACCGCCGCGGTCACCAGTCCGATGATCCAGCGGTTGGACGCGCCGGAGGCCAGCAGCACACCCAGCAGGATCACGGACATCACCATGACCTGGCCGAGGTCGGCGACCACCGCGATGGGCAGTGCGCCGAGCGCCAGCGCGTGCAGCACGGTGCGCTGGTCGGGGTGGACGCGGTCCCCGGCGTCCACCTTGGCGGAGAGCACCACCGCCATGGCCAGGATGATGGTGACCTTGGTGAACTCCGACGGCTGGAGGAAGAAGCCGCCGCCGAGGTTGAGCCAGGCGCGTTCGCCGTTGATGGTGGCGCCGAGCGGGGTGTAGACCAGCGCGACCAGCACCAACGACAGCACGAACAGCACCGGCATCGCGGACCGCATCCGCCGGTGGCCGAGCCACAGCACGCCGGCGCCCATGAGGATGCCGATGCCGGTGTTGACGGCGTGCTTGACCAGGAACGCCTGCGGGTCGCCGCCGGTGAGGTCGGTGCGGTTGCGGGTGGCCGACCAGACCAGCAGCGCGCCGAGCGCGCACAGGGTGAGCGCGGCGAGCAGCAGCGTCCAGTCCAGGCGGCGTGCCAGGGAGTCCCTGGCCGTCAGCTTGGCCCAGGTGGTCCTGGGACCGTAGCGGGTGGTGTCGAAGGAATGGGTGCTCATGAGAACTCCGCGTCCCGCCAGGCCTTGACCACGGACGTCTTGGTGCGCTGGGCCTTGATGTTGCCGTCCTCAGCGATGACGGGCAGCTTCTTCTGCGGCGTGAACAGCAGCGCCTGGCTCTTCTTGATGGAGCCGTCCTCCTGCACCCCGTACAGCGCGTCGTAGATGTTGCGGACCGCGGGTCCGGAGGCTCCGGAGCCGGTACCGGCCTGCGAGATGGTCATGACGATGGTGTAGTCGTCGGTGTAGGTGGCCAGCCAGGAGGTGGTCTGCTTGCCCTGCACCTGCGCGGTACCGGTCTTGGCCCGCATCGGGATGGTGTCGTGCGGCCAGGCGCCGAAACGCCAGGCGGCGGTGCCGCGGGTGGCGACGCCGCGCAGGGCCGCGTCCATCTGGCGCACGGTGGCCTTGGTGGCGGGCACCCTGCCGCGCTTCTCGGGCTTGATCTCATCGACGGTGCGCCCGTCGGGGCTGATGACCGCCTTGCCGACGCTGGGCTTGTACAGCGTGCCGCCGTTGCCGATGGCTGCGTACGCGCTGGCCATCTGTATCGGGGTGACGAGGGTGTCGCCCTGTCCGATGGCGTAGATGATGCTGTCGCCGGCCCGCAGGTTCATGCCCTCGACGCAGTTCTCCCGGGCGAGCCGGGTGACGTAGTCGTCGGAGTCGGACTTGGCCTGCTTGCACCAGCCGTTCTTGTTGGCCTCCCAGTAGTCCTTCTTCCACTGGCGGTCGGGGATGCGGCCGGTGACCTCGTTGGGCAGGTCGATGCCGGTCTCCTTGCCGAAGCCGAAGCCCTTGGCGGCCTGGTAGAGGTACTCGTTGGGCTTCTTCGGGTTGAGGCCGCCGTCCTTGCGCCATTCGCGGTGGCCGAGTTCGTAGAAGACGGTGTTGCAGGAGACCTCCAGGGCCCGGCCGAGGCTGATCGGGCCGTGCCCCTGGGACTCGAAGTTCTTGAAGGTCTGGTTGCCCAGGCTGTAGGAGGCGCCGCAGTTGTAGTTGCTGTTGAAGGGGTAGCCGGCGTTGACCGCGCCCGCGGTGGAGACGACCTTGAAGATCGAGCCCGGTGCGGCCTGGCCCTGGATGGCCCGGTTCAGCAGCGGGAAGTTGGAGTCCTTGCCGGTCAGCTTGGTGTACATCCTGGCGTTGATGCCGCCCACCCAGGCGTTGGGGTCGTAGTCCGGGTTGGAGGCCATGGCGACGATGCGGCCGGTCTTGGTCTCCATGACGACGGCGGCCCCTGAGTCGGCCTCGTAGGGCCGGCCGGTGATCTTGTCGGTCTCCTGCCGGGCGGCCTTCATCGCCTTGTCGAGCTGCTTCTCCACTATCGCCTGCACGCGGGAGTCGATGCTGGTGACGACGGAGGACCCGGCGACGGCCTTGTCGCTGTCCGCCTCGCCGAGGACCCGGCCGAGCTTGTCGACCTCGTAGCGGGTCACGCCGGCGCTGCCGCGCAGCTTGCTGTCGTAGGTCCGCTCCAGGCCGGATCGGCCGATCTGGTCGGAGCGCAGCAGCGGCGAGTCGGTGTCCTGGGCCTGGCTGACCTCCTCGTCGGTCACCGGGGAGAGGTAGCCGAGGACCTGGGAGGTGCCCGCCTTGTAGGGGGCGGGGTAGCGGCGCACGGCGGTGGGTTCGGCGGTGATGCCGGGGAAGTCCTCGGCGCGTTCGCGGATCTGGAGCGCCTGCTGGGTGGTGGCCTCGTCGGTGATGGGGATCGGCTGGTAGGGCGAGCCGTTCCAGCAGGGCTGGGGGGTCTCGGCGTTGCACAGCCGGACCTTGTCGGCGACGTCCTTGTAGGGCACGTCCAGGACGTCGGCCAGCCGGGTGAGCACGCCCTGCCCGGCGTCCTTCATCTTCATCAGCTCGGTGCGGCTGGCGGAGACGACCAGGCGGGTCTCGTTGTCGGCGATCGGCACGCCGCGGGCGTCGAGGATGGCGCCGCGGGTGGCGGGCTGGACGACCTGCTGGACGTGGTTGCCGGCGGCTTCCTTCTCGTACTCCTCGCCGTTGCGGATCTGGAGGTACCACAGTCGCCCGCCGAGCGTGAGCAGCAGCGAGAAGACGAGGATCTGGATGGCGATCAGTCGGATGGTGACCCGGGTGGTGCGCCCGGTCTCCGGAATGTTGCTCACAACGCCCCCTTGGTCACAGTCGTTTGACTCCCTTGATCCGGCCTGTTCTGCCGCGTTCCTGGCGGCCGAGCAGGGTTCCGCCGCGCCCGCCGAATCCGCCGTTGCGCCGGCTGCCGCTCTTGGCGAAGCGGCCGCCTCCGGCGCCGAGCAGGCCGAAGGCGCCCTCGCCGCCGGAGGCGGCCGAGCCGGGGGCCGGCTCGGCCAGCGGGTCGTTGTCGGCCCGCCGGGCCAGGGCCATGATCAGCGGCACCGTGAAGGGGGCCAGCAGCAGGTCGTAGAGGGTGGCGGTGAAGAGCAGTCCGCCGAGTCCGACGTGGCGGCCGGCGGTGTCACCTACGAGCGCGCCGACGCCGGCGTAGAGCAGGGTGGAGGACAGGGCGGCTGCGGCGACCACCAGCATGGGGGCGGTGGCGCTGCGGTGCTGGCCGGTCTCGGGCTTGGTGAGGCCGGCGGCATAGCCGACCACGCACAGCACCAGCGCGTAGCGGCCGACGGCGTGGTCGGCGGGCGGTGCCAGGTCGGCGAGCAGCCCGGCGCCGAAGCCGATCAGGGCACCGCTGGTGTGGCCGTAGACGAGGGCCAGGGCGAGCACGGTGAGCAGCAGCAGGTCGGGTGTGGCGCCGGGGAGCTGGAGCCGGGCGAGCACGGTGACCTGCACGACCAGGGCCACCACCACGAGGGTGACGGACAGCAGCGTCCGGTTGAACCGCATCGGTCTAGTCCCCTTGCTCGGCGTCTTGGGCGTCTGCGCCCTGCGGGTTGCCGGCCTGGTCCTGCGGGTCGGCTTGGTCCTGCGGGCCCTGGGGATCCTGGGGATCCTGCGGGCCGATCCCGCCCTGCGGGTCGGCGGCGGGGTCCTGGCCGTCGGCTGCGTTCTCGGCACCGGGTGTGACGGTGACGGTGACTGTCGGCGTGGGCCGCGCCTTGGGCGGGTCGGGCAGCACGGTGTCGCGCGGGTCCTTGCGCGGCGGTTCGACGACGACGCCGACGATGTCCAGCTTGCTGAAGCCGACGTAGGGGCGGACGCGGACGGTGCGGGTCAGGTCGCCGCTGCTGGGGCTGACCTGGATGATCTCGCCGACGGGCACGCCGGGCACGAACGGCTTGTCGTTGCTGGAACCGAAGGTGACCATGCGGTCGCCGCGTTTGACGGACGCCTTGGAGTTGAGCAGCTGCACGGTGAGCGCGCTGTCGCCGCGGCCGTTGGCGAAGCCGATCTCGCCGGTCTTCTCCATGCGGGTGCCGACGGTGAAGTCCGGGTCGGTGGCCAGCAGCACCGTGGAGGTGCTGGGTCCGACGGTGGTGACGCGGCCGACCAGCCCGTCGCCGTTGAGCACCGTCATGTCGCGGGTGATGCCGTCCCGCTCACCGATGTCGATGGTGATCGTCCAGGAGAAGCCCTGGGCTGCGCCGATGGCGATGACCTGGGCTCCCTTGACGCCGTACTGGCCGGCGGCGGCGGTCTTCAGCAGCTTGTCGAGTTCGGCGGTGCGGGTCTTCGTGCGGTCGTCGGACCCGAGGCGCTGCTTGAGTTCGGCGTTCTCCCGTTCCAGTGCCGCGATGCGGCTGTGCCGGTCGCCGGAGTCGCGGACTGCCGCGATGGCGTTGCCCACCGGGTCGACTGCGGTGGCGACGGTCTTCTCGACCGGGCCGAACACCGAGGCGGCCGTGTACCGTGCCCGGTCCAGCGGCGACGACTCACCACCGCGCAGGTCCATGGTGATGAGTGCGAACGCTACGGCGACCAGCAGTACGAGCAGCAGCCGGCTCTCTCGTGTGTCCCTCACGTGTGACGGCCGTGCCTTTCCCCTTGTAGAACCGTTTTCCTGTGCCGGGTGTACAACGAGCCGGCGCCGGACGGGCAGTCGCCACCGAGGTGGATCCCTCGTTCGGGCTAGCGGCGCGGCTGCGAGTCCAGCACCTGCTGGAGCGCCTCGAACTCCTCGACGCACTTGCCGGAGCCCAGCGCGACCGAGTCCAGCGGTTCCTCGGCGATGTGGATCGGCATGCCCGTCTCGCGGCGCAGCCGCTCGTCGAGGCCGCGCAGCAGCGCGCCGCCACCGGTCAGGACGATGCCGCGGTCCATGATGTCGCCGGACAGCTCCGGCGGGCACTTGTCCAGGGTCGTCTTGACCGCGTCGACGATGGAGTTGACGGGTTCCTCGATGGCCTTGCGCACCTCGGCGGCGGAGATGACCACCGTCTTGGGCAGGCCGCTGACGAGGTCCCGGCCGCGGATCTCGGTGTGCTCGTCCTTCTCCAGGTCGTACGCCGAACCGATGGTGATCTTGATGTTCTCGGCGGTGCGCTCACCGAGCAGCAGGCTGTACTCCTTCTTGATGTGCTGGATGATCGCGTTGTCCAGTTCGTCGCCGGCCACCCGGATGGACTGGGCGGTGACGATGCCGCCGAGGGAGATCACGGCGACCTCGGTGGTGCCGCCGCCGATGTCGACGACCATGTTGCCGGTGGCCTCGTGGACCGGCAGTCCGGAGCCGATGGCGGCGGCCATGGGCTCCTCGATGATGTGCACCTGCCGGGCACCGGCCTGCGTCGACGCCTCGATGACGGCCCTGCGCTCGACCCCCGTGATGCCGGAGGGCACGCAGACGACCACCCGCGGGCGGGCGAGGTAGCGCCGTTTGTGGATCTTGAGGATGAAGTACCGCAGCATCCGCTCGGTGATCTCGAAGTCGGCGATCACGCCGTCCTTGAGCGGGCGGACCGCCACGATGTTGCCCGGGGTGCGTCCGATCATCTTCTTCGCCTCGGCACCGACCGCGAGGATGCCCCCGGTGTTGGTGTTGATGGCGACGACCGATGGCTCGTTGAGGACGATCCCGCGACCCCTGACGTACACCAGCGTGTTGGCAGTCCCGAGGTCGATTGCCATGTCACGGCCGATGAACGACATGTTGTTCGCCATGAGGATACGTCTGGCCTTCCAGCAGAAGCGATGTGTACGGGGGAGGCAGGAGTGCGCTGCGGGGCGCGGAAGCAGTGTCCGCCAGAAGCCCCCATCGTAGTCGCGTCCGTTCGAACGCGGCGCGAGGGCTCCTACACCATTGTCAGCAGAACACGTACCGTCCTCCTTATCGGTGACGTCGTGTCCGGGTGATTCGTTCCCGGGCCGTCCGCGGATATACCAAAGGGCGAACGAGTTCCCTCGGTCGCCCCAGGTCAGACCGGCCGGACGGTGACAGACCGTCAGATCAGGCCGGGAAAGAAAATCTTCATCTCCCGTTCCGCGGACTCCTCGGAGTCCGAGGCGTGGATGAGGTTCTCCCGCACGATGGTGCCGTAGTCGCCGCGGATGGAACCGGGCGTGGCCTGGATCGGGTCGGTGGGGCCGGCCAGCGCACGCACGCCCTCCACCACCCGTTCGCCGCTGACGACCATGGCCACCGACGGGCCGGAGGACATGAACTCCACCAGCGGCTCGTAGAACGGGCGGCCCTGGTGCTCGGCGTAGTGCTGCTCCAGGATGGCGCGGTCCAGGGTGCGCAGTTCCAGCGCGGTGATCGTCCAGCCGGCCTTGCTCTCGACGCGGCGGAGGATCTCGCCCACCAGGCCGCGCCTCACCGCGTCAGGCTTGAGAAGGACGAGGGTGCGCTGGCTCATGTCGCGGCTCCTTGCTGCAAACGGGTGTGGATGCGCCGAGGTTACAGGGAGCGAACACCCGACCGGTATCCGGACCCGGCCCCTCCGCCCGGGGCGGGCGTGAGCGGACGCGGCCGTGTGGGGCCGCTCACGCCCGCCCCGGGCGGAGCGGGCCGCTCAGGCCGCTTCGGCGGCGAACCGGGCCCGGGCCTCGTCGATCTTGCGCCCGAAGTGGATGGACGCCCACCACAGGCCGCCGAAGACCACGCCGAGGAAGAACATCACCGGCAGCACCAGCCCCGCGGCGACCAGCGCGACCTGCAGCGCCCAGCCGAGCTGCAGCCCGCCGCGGCGGGTGATCATCCCGCACAGCAGCAGGCACAGGCCCATCGCGATGCCGCACACCAGCCAGACGGTGCCCGTCGAGTGGTCCGACAGCTGCATGGCGACCAGTCCGGCGAGGCCGATGACGAAGAACTCCCCTATCAGGGTGGAGGCGCACAGCGTCCGCATCAGCGGTCCCTCCCCAGCAGCAGGCGGGCCTCACCGACGGTGATCACGGAACCGGTCACCAGCACACCGGCCCCGGCGTACTCGTCCTCCTCCTCGGCGAGCGTGATCGCCGCCTCCAGCGCGTCGTCCAGCCGTGGCTCGACCACCACCCGCTCCTCGCCGAAGACCTCCACGGCCAGCGCGGCGAGCGCGTCCACGTCCATGGCGCGCGGCGTGGTGTTGCGGGTGACGACGACCTCGGCGAGCAGCGGCTCCAGCGCCTCCAGCAGCCCGCGCACGTCCTTGTCGCCGCTGGGGCCGACCACGCCGATGAGGCGGCTGAACGCGAACGCCTCGCCGATGGCGGCCGCGGCGGCCTGGGCGCCGGCCGGGTTGTGCGCGGCGTCCAGCAGCACCGACGGGCTGGAGCGGACCAGCTCCAGGCGGCCGGGCGAGGTGACGGAGGCGAACGCGCCGCGGATCGCGTCGATGTCCAGGGTGCGGTCGTGCTCCGACCCGATGCCGAAGAACGCCTCCACCGCGGCTAGCGCCACGGCCGCGTTGTGGGCCATGTGGGCGCCGTGCAGCGGGAGGAAGATGTCGGGGTACTCGCCGCCGAGCCCGCGCAGGGTGATCAGCTGGCCGCCGACGGCGACCTCCCGGCTGACGACGCCGAACTCCATGCCCTCGCGGGCCACCGTGGCGTCCACCTCCACGGCCTTCTTCAGCACCACGGACGCGGCGCCGACAGGCTGCTGCGCCATGACCACGGTGGCGTCCTGCTTGATGATGCCGGACTTCTCGGTGGCGATCTCCTCGGGAGTGCCGCCGAGCCGGTCGGTGTGGTCCAGCGCCACGGGCGTGACGACCGCGACACCGGCCTCGATGACGTTGGTCGCGTCCCAGCTGCCGCCCATGCCGACCTCGACGACGGCGACCTCGACGGGTGCGTCGGCGAAGGCGGCGTAGGCCATCGCGGTGAGCACCTCGAAGAAGGAGAGCCGGTGCTCCTGGCTCGCGTCGACCATGTCCACGAACGGCTTGAGGTCGTGGTAGGTCTCGATGAACTTCTCCGCCGGGACCGGGGCGCCGTCGATGCTGATGCGCTCGGTGACGGACTGGACGTGCGGGCTGCTGTAGCGCCCGGTGCGCAGGTCGAAGGCGCCTAGCAGGGCCTCGATCATGCGAGCGGTGCTGGTCTTGCCGTTGGTGCCGGTGATGTGAATGGACTGGTAGGCGCGCTGCGGCTCGCCGAGCACGTCCATCAGCGCGCTGATGCGGTCCAGCGACGGCTCCAGGCGCGTCTCGGGCCAGCGTGCGGCCAGCTCCTTCTCGACCTCCCGCAGGCCCCGGTCGACCTCGGGGTCGGACGGCCGGGTGGGCACCACGTCCGCCTGCGGGGACGCCTGGGTGCGCAGGGTGCGGCTGCCCGCCTCGATCACGGCCAGATCGGGGTCGCGGGTGGTCTCCTCCCCGACGATGTCCGCGAACGCGTCGCCGTCGTCGAGGGGCCCGGGGTCGGGGTCCTGGGGGCCGGGGGTGCCGGAGGTGTCGCTCACGGACCCAGTCTACGGAGCCCGGACGGACGCCACCCGGTGGTGTCGCCCGTCCGGGCGGGTGCGCCCCGGGGACCGGGGCGCGGGACGGCCGGGGCTCAGCCGGCGCGGGCTTCGCGGGGCCGGCGTGCGGTGTGCACGGCCGCGCCGCCCATCAGCACCAGCGCGCCGCTGAACAGGGCCAGCGGCCTGGTGTACGAGCCGGTGTCGGCGAGGGCCGGGCGGCCCGGCTTCGCGTCGGGCTGGTGGGCGGTGCCCAGCAGCAGCGGGGTACGCGGCGCGTTGGGCTGCGGGTTCTCGGTGCCGAAGGCGACCGGGCCCTGCTGCCAGACGAGTGTGTCCCCGGTGCCCTGGGTGACGACCAGGCAGATCCGCCCACCCTTGGACAGGTCGTAGGAGGCCCGGACGCCGACCCTCTGCACGCCGCCAGCGTCGAGTGCGTCCACCGCGCAGCGGTAGCCGCTGTTGGAGCCCTCGGCGAGCTGGTCCTTCGGCAGCTTCTCGCAGCCGTCGACGCCGCGCAGCCTCAGACCGTCGAAGGCGAAGACGCTCAGGGTGTCGCCGGTGGTGCGGGCCTTGCCCCTGTTGTGCACCCGGGCCTCGACTGCGGTGTGCCCGGTGGCGTTGTCCACCGAGATCCCGGCCGGCAGTTCGGTGGACAGGTGCAGACCGGCGGGCGCGTCGGGGCCGCGCTTGCCGCCCTCGTCGCTGTGCGGCTGCGGAGCGGCGACGCTGCCCGTCTGCAGGGCCAGCACGCCGGCGGCTGCGGCCAGCGCCACTCCAGGCACGAACCAGAGTGCGCGGCGGCGCGCGGAATTCGATACACGCCCCCTTTTTGGAACAGAATTCCGATCTGCTCGGTGATAACGGTGCGCCATGACCCGACCCCCTGAACGGTGTACTCGACCCTCCCTTCAGAAATAGCAGGAATTCCGTCCTCCGAACGTCCTGACTGTGTCACAGATGTGTACGGAATACCTGGTCAGACAGGTTTGATGGGACAGAAGTGACTCCTGTGACGACGGAGGGAGAACGGCACCGCTTTTCCGTTCTGGACACCGGCAATTCTCCGTACTCTGGTGGATGGCTGCCACAGCGGCAACGGGGAGGGTGGGAACGGTGGGCAATACGAGCGGCGAGGTGCAGGGCGGAACAGTGGCCGGCCGGTACCACCTGACGGCACCTCTGGGGCGGGGTGGAATGGGCCGGGTGTGGCGGGCCAGGGACGAGGTGCTGCACCGGCAGGTGGCGGTCAAGGAGATCCGCATCGACGCGGTGGGCCACGAGGAGGAGGCCGTCCAGCGCGAACGCAGCCTGCGCGAGGCCCGGGCGATCGCCCGCATCGAGCATCCCAACGTCGTGGGGGTGCACGACGTGCTGGAGGAGGACGAGCGCCTGTGGATCGTCATGCAGCTGGTCGAGGCCAGGTCGCTGCAGCAGATCCTGGACACCGACGGGCCGCTCGACACGGCGGCGACCGCCCGCACCGGACTGGCGCTGATCGCCGCCCTGCGTGCCGTGCACGCCTGCGGCGTGCTGCACCGCGACGTGAAGCCCGGCAACGTGCTGGTCGAGCAGGACGGCAAGGTGGTCCTCACCGACTTCGGCATCGCCGCCATCGCCGACACCTCGGGCCTCACCATGGCCGGCACACTGATCGGCTCCCCCGGTTACATGGCACCGGAACGCGTCAGGGGTGAGCACCCCGCCGAGCCGTCCGACCTCTGGTCGCTGGGAGCGACCCTGTGCGCGGCCCTCACCGGCCGCTCCCCCTTCTCTCGCGGCAACAGCCTGGGCACCCTGCACGCCGTGCTGCACGAGGAGCCCGAGCTGCCGGCGGACGGGCCGCTGGTCCCGGTACTGGCCGGGCTGCTCCGCAAGGACCCCGACCGCCGGCTGTCGCTGGACCGCACGGAGGCGCTGCTGGCCCCACTCGCCGCCCCGCCCGTCCAGCCCGCCCCGGGCCCGCCGGACCCGGCGCGGAACGACCCGGCGCGGACCGGCTCCGGGGACGGCGGGGGCGGCTCGGCGGGCGGCGCGGGCGGGAGACACAGCCGGCGCACGGTGCTGCTTGCCGCGCTGTCGGTGGCCGCCGCCGGCGGGCTGGCCAGCGCCGTGGTGCTGCCGTTCCGTCCCGGGCGCGGCGGGCAGGCGGACGGTGCCGGCTCACCATCAGGGCCCGGCTCCTCGCCGCTGACCGCCGAGGCGGGCGGCGACAAGGGTGCCGACGAAGGCACCGGCGAGGACGGCGGCAAGAACACCGGCACCGACGGCGGCGAGGACGGCAGCGGGGAGGGCGGCTCGGACGCGGGCGGCTCTGGGCGGCGGCAGGAGGTGGGCTTCCGCTGGTCGCCCCCCGGGGGGTGGACCCGCACCCCGTCCGGGCCCGCCGCGGAGGTGCACTACCTCTCCCCCGACGGCTCGATCGACCTGTCCGCCGCGGCCGACCCGAAGGACGGCGCCGGCCTGCTCGACCAGTGGAACCGGCACGAGGCGGAGCTGCGCGGCTCGGTCGCCGGCTACCGCAAGCTCCGGCTGGAGCGGACCAGCTTCCGCGGCCGGGAGGCGGTGCTGTGGGAGTACGCCTTCACCGACCGGGGCAAGGACTACCGCGGACGGCAGCTGGGCTTCCACTTCGGACAGACGTCCTACCAGATCAACGTGTGGTACCCGGTCGACGCCGAGGCCGACGCGTCCGCCGTGCACGAACGCGCCCAGCGCACCTTCATCGCTGAGTGACCCGGCGCCGGACCCCCACCCGCGCCGTGTCACACTCGTCGCATGCGCGTCTACCTGGGCTCCGATCACGCTGGCTACGAACTCAAGAACCACCTGGTGGAGTGGCTGCAGGAGAACGGGCACGAGCCCGTCGACTGCGGTCCGCACCTTTACGACGCGGCGGACGACTACCCGCCGTTCTGCCTGCGCGCGGCAGAGCGCACCGCCTACGACACCGAGAGCCTGGGCATCGTCATCGGCGGCTCCGGCAACGGCGAGCAGATCGCGGCGAACAAGGTCAGGGGCGTGCGCGCGGTGCTCGCCTGGAGCGAGCAGACCGCCCAGCTCGGCCGGGAGCACAACAACGCCAACGTGCTCAGCGTCGGCGCCCGGATGCACACCACCGAGGAGGCGCAGCGCTTCGTCGAGGTGTTCCTGGACACGCCGTTCACCGGTGAGGAGCGCCACCAGCGCCGCATCGACATGCTGAGCATCTACGAGGCCTCCGGCAAGCTGCCCGACATCCCGGCCCACCACCCCCAGCAGGACTGATCACCACCCGGCCGGGCGCGCCGCCGCGCCCGGCCACCCGCAGGAGCCGCCATGCCCGAGGGGCACACCATCCACCGGCTCGCCGCCGACCTGAGTGAACGTTTCGCCGGGCGTCCGGCCCGGGCGTCCAGCCCGCAGGGCAAGTTCAGCGACGGCGCGGCCCTGGTCGACGGACGGGTCCTGGCCCGCACGGACGCCGTCGGCAAGCACCTGTTCTTGGGGTTCCAGGCCTTCCAGGCCTTCCAGGGCTTCCAGCGCTGCCAGGGGCCCACCGGGCCCACTCCCGCCGCGTCCGGCCGCGCAGAGGCGGAATCCGCCGATCCGGACGCCGACCTGGACGCCGACCTGGACTGGGTGCACATCCACCTCGGGCTGTTCGGCAAGCTCGGCTTCGGCCCGGCGCCCGCGCCGCCGCCCACCGAGACGGTCCGCCTGCGGCTGCTCAACTCCACGGCCTATGCCGACCTGCGCGGCCCCACCGCCTGCGCCCTGCTCAACGAGGCGGAGAAGCAGGCGGTGTCCGCCCGGCTCGGCCCGGACCCGCTGCGTGCGGACGCCGACCCCGACCGCGCCTGGGCGCGCGTCTCCCGCAGCCGCACCAGCATCGCCGCGCTGCTGATGGACCAGAAGGTGATCGCGGGCGTCGGCAACGTCTACCGCGCCGAGGTGCTCTTCCGGCACGGCGTCGACCCCTACCGCGCCGGACGCGACCTCGACCGCGGCCTGTGGCAGGCGATGTGGACGGACCTGGCCGCGCTGATGCGCGAGGGCGTGCGCCACAACCGCATCGACACCGTCCGGCCCGAGCACACGCCGGAGGCGATGAACCGCCCGCCGCGCGCCGACGACCACGGCGGCGAGGTGTACGTCTACCGCCGCAACGCCATGCCCTGCCACGTCTGCGGCACCGAGGTGCGCACCGCCGAACTCGGCGGGCGCAACCTCTTCTGGTGCCCCGGCTGTCAGAAGCCGTGCGGCAGCCACGGCGCGACGTCCGCGCCGAACGCCCGGGAGGCGCCGTCCAGAGCCCCGGGACGCAGCTCCCGCACCCGGCCGGCCGCCGCCAGCGAGCGCAGCGAGGTACCGCCCAGGTAGGCGGCGCCCAGGTCGGCCACCGACAGGGCCAGCCCGGCCGGGTCCCGCGTCGGCTCGCACACCGCGCCGCCGCTGTCTCCCGACAGCCGCCAACGCCCGGTGTTCCAGGGGCAGAACGGGTCGGTGACGTCGAGCACCACGTCCAGCGGGGTGCGGTAGGTCCGGGCGGCCAGCGCCGCGCCCACCTCGACCGGGCGCAGGTGCAGGCTGTCCCGCAGCCGCACCGCGCACCGCCGCACGTCCGACACCAGGTGCTGCCAGGCGTCGTCCTCGGGCCGGTTGCGCGCCACCACACTCGATGTCAGGTCGATGCCCGCCAGGTAGCGCCACAGCGCGCCGTAGGCGGCCGGGTCGGGGGCTTCCAGGTCCCGCAGCCGCACCTCGCCCGTGGGCCCGGCATCGTCCCACTGGGCCTTCACGGAGTAGCGGGCGTAGCCCAGCACCCGGCCGTCCCGTTCGGCCAGCACGCACTGCAGGGCGGAGGCGCCCTCCCGGTCGCCCGGCGGGTCCAGGACCTGGATCGGCTCCCAGCCGGGGCGGCGCTCCAGCATGCCGGGGCGGCCGGGCACCGCGGCGGCGTACACCTGCTCGCAGTCCGGCAGCGACTTCACCGGGTCCACCAGCCGCAGCCGCACGTCGTCGGCGCCCGGCGGCACGGCCCAGCGCACGCGTGTGGTGTCGATCGCCGCGCTCAGCTGCCGGGTCGCCGTGCCGTAGCCGAACCGCCCGTAGATGGCCGGCTCCGAGGCGGTGAGCACCGCCAGCGGCTCCCCGGCCGCCCGTACGTCGTCAAGCTGGCGGCGCATCATCGCGGTGAGCAGGCCCTGCCGCCGGTGCGTCGCGGCCACGCTCACCATCGTCAGCCCGCCGGTGGGCACCAGCGCGCCGCCGGGCACGGCCATGCGGAACGAGAACGTGCCGGCGGTACCGACGATGTCGTCACCGTCGGCGGCCAGCAGCGAGCGGTCGAACTCGGTGACGGAACGCCACGCTTCGACCTCCTCGGGCTGCTCGGCCCCTCCGCCGAAGGCCAGGAGGAGCCTGCCGTACCAGTCGTCCCATTCCTCGGGTCGCAGCACCCGCAGTTCCGCAGTCATACGCCATGCCTACCAGGCCCGTGCAGACATCTCGACCGGTTTTCGAACGGCGGGCCGTGGTGTGACGCGGGGAATCGACGCGCCTTTTGAGGCACAGGTAAGGTCCGGAAGCATGGCTGGTCGCAGCGGTACGGCTCCACAGGCGGCCCGGTTGCACCGAGCTCACAAGTCGCTGCACCGGGCCCGCACGCAGCTGCGCCGTTCCGCGGTGGACTACTTCCGCGGACACGGCTCGGACTGGGGTGCGTTCAGCGTGCTGCTGCTCAGCGTGCCGGCCCTCGCGTGGGCCACGATGGCGCAGCCGACGTGGTGCGCGCCGGAGGCCCTGGTGCTGCCCGTCATCGCCGGCGGCCTGCTGCTCCGGCCCGCCAGCCTGCTGGTGCTCTACGCGGCCTCCGCCGTGGCGCTGGTCGTGGAGTCGGTGGTGCTCGGCCCGTACACGGACGGGGCCGGGCGCGTCACCCCCGGCACGATCCTGGTGGTGGCGGCGGTCGGCCTGGTCGGTCTGCTGATCGCCCAGTTCCGCACCCGGGTCGGCGTCCCGTGGACCGGTGGCGGCACGATGCTCTTCGACCTGCGGGAACGGCTGCGGGTGCAGAGCCAGTTGCCGCCGCTGCCCAAGGGCTGGCACCGGGAGATGTCGCTGCGCCCGGCCGGCGGGCAGTCGTTCTCCGGCGACTTCGTGGTGGGCGCCCGCACCGGCCCCCGGCGCCGCACCCTGGAGGTGGTGCTGACCGACGTCTCCGGCAAGGGCATGGACGCGGCCTCCCGCGCCCTGCTGCTGTCCGGCGCGTTCGGCGGCCTGCTGGGGTCGCTGCCGCCGCACGAGTTCCTGCCCGCCGCCAACGCCTACCTGCTGCGGCAGGACTGGCAGGAGGGCTTCGCCACCTCGGTGCACCTGGTGCTGGACCTGGACACCGGGGACTACGAACTGCTGTCGGCGGGGCACGTCCCGGGCCTGCAGCTCAGCGCGGGCTCCGGCAGGTGGGAGGAGAAGACGGCGGAGGGCCCGCTGCTCGGTGTCTACGACGGCGCGGAGTTCCACGCGGTGAAGGGCCGGCTGCGCCACGGCGACGTGCTGATGCTGTTCACCGACGGGCTGGTGGAGACGGCCGAGCGGGAGCTGAGCGAGGGCATCGACCGGCTCACCGGCACCGCCGAGACTTATGTGGCGACCGGGTTCCGGGGAGCGGCCTGGCACCTCATCGAGAAGGTCGCCAAGGACGTCAACGACGACCGCGCCCTGCTGCTCATCTGCCGCGACTGACAGTCGGACGGGCTCAGCGGTGCGGCTCAGCGAGCGGCTTCGCAAGCCGGCTCAGCGCGCTGAGCCCACCCGGCGGCGGGCGCCGTCCACCGCGTCGGCCCGGTCGGGCCTGAAGGCCCACTTCATCTCCGGTTCCGTCACGCTGCGGAAGGCCCACCGGAACAGCGCGGTGCACAGCACGGTCATCATCACCGCCGCGAGGACCGTCACCATGACCCGGCCCAGCGGGGAGTCCACCCACGCCATGTCGTACCAGTCGAACTGGCGGGCCATCTGGATCGGGTAGACGTGCAGCAGGTACCCGCAGATGGTCCCGGCACCCAGGCTGGTGAACCAGGTGGCGCGGCGCGGCACCCAGGCGAAGAAGCACGCGGTGAGGACCAGCGCGCAGCCGAAGAGGGCCAGCGTCATCACCACACCGACCCACCAGGGCACACCCAGTTCCTGGGCCGCGTTGTTGCGCAGGAACCACTGCTTGTTCATCCGGGGCACGGCCCAGTAGGAGAAGAGCAGGGTGAGCAGCGCCACCGGGACCGCCACCGCCCGCAGCGCGCGCCGATGCAACTGAAAGTGCTCGGGGCGCAGTTGCAGGCCGAGCACGAAGAACGGCAGGAACTGCAGGACCCGCTGGAGGTTCAGTTCGCTGCCGATTCCCGGCCCGGTGCTGGCCAGCGCGGCGATGGCCAGGGCCGTCGGCAGCGGCCAGCGCAGCACCTTCCAGATCGGCGTGGTGAGCCGCCACACGAACAGGGCCACCAGGAACCACAGGGCGTAGCCGGGGCTGAGCAGGCTGAACGGCCGGTCGGGGTTGTCGATCTGCCGCATGAACAGCGTGTACGCGATCTCGAAGACCAGGTACGGCACCGCGACGCCGGTGACGAGCCGCTTGATCTGCCCCGGACGGGCCTCGAAACTACGGGAGAGGTAGCCGGAGATGATGATGAACGCCGGCATGTGGAAGGTGTAGAGCGCGAAGTACAGCGCCTCGGCGGCGCGGCTGTCGCTGCGCAGCGGCTCCCAGGCGTGACCGATGCCGACCAGCACGATGGTGAGGTACTTGGCGTTGTCGAAGAAGGGGTCCCGCGGCTTCGCTCTGCCCTTGCCCGTTCCCTGCGCCGTGGTCCGATCCGGCGTCCGCGACGCCTCCTCGGCCGCCTCCTCGGTCTTCTGCAACCGGGCCGGGGGCAGTGGGGCGCGCTCATATCCAGCGGGGAACATCTACCTGACGATAGCGCCGAAACTTGGTAGACGTGAAATTCCGCCGCAGGGTTGCCTCCCCTGTTCGATCAGTCGATCGCCCACTCGGGCGAATCACCCCGACAGCCGTGTCGACAAAGCGCCTTGAGCCGTTGGTTCGACCGCCTTTGACCGCGTATGCCCGCCCTAAAAACGACGTATGCGTGCGTGCGATACGGGAGTTTGTGTCCGAATTCAGGACGGTGCATCGCACATGTGGCTCTCCCCACAGTGAATACGAATGTCCCCGGACACGCGAACGTGCGCATAACCGCACGGTTATGGGGGATCCGGCGGTCAGGGAATTCAGGCACCGCGCCGGGCCGGTCGCGCCGGACCGCAAGGGCGGTTGCGGCCGCCGCGCGGACGGAGGGCCGGCAGCCATGCGACGGGAGGGGGAGGCGAAGGGCCGCAGGGCGCGCGGAGAACGAGTGCCGACCATCGGTCAGCCGGGTCCACCCGGGCTGCGGTTGGTGGCACGATGGAGGCTGCAGGGGGCGGGCACGCTGCGAGAGCTCCCCCGGCCGGTGGTGAGGTTCCGACCGAAGGTGTGATCAGTTGTGGCGATTTCGCTGTCCGTTGTCCTGATGCTCGCAATCATCCTGGTGGTGATGATCAGGGGAGGCTCCATCAAAGCCGGCCCCGCCATCGTCGCCGCCCTCTTCGGCTTCTTCCTCGCCTCGACAGGCATGGCGCCGACCATCCAGAACTTCTTCGACTCCCTGGCCAGGTCGATCAACCAGATCAACTTCTGACCCGCCCGGCCCCCGGCCCGGCCTCACCCGTTCGACCGGGCCTGGCACCCGCCCTCACAGCACCCCGGGCGGCTCGGGACAAGCAGAAACGGTCCGGCCCTCTCGGGGCCGGACCGTGATGCGGCCCCCTCACGGGGGACCTGTGTGGAGCGGGCGACGGGAATCGAACCCGCGTAGCCAGTTTGGAAGACTGGGGCTCTACCATTGAGCTACGCCCGCGCTGCCGCTGAACGGCGCTCGTGCCCCTCGATCATAACCGGTCGGCCGGAGCCGAGTGATCATGACCGCCGTGCGGCACGCAACGCATCGTACGGCATGTACTGTACGTGTCGCACCGGCGGGGTGTGGCGCAGCTTGGTAGCGCGTCCGCTTTGGGAGCGGAAGGTCGTCGGTTCGAATCCGGCCACCCCGACCACGTACTATGAATGACGCGCGTGTCTGAGTCGTGTCCGCACACTCGAAACGCACATACCGGGCGCCCCAAACGTCTGAATCCCCAAGAAGTCAGCCCCAAGGAGACCGACCGTGAAGAGCGCCGTGGAGACCCTGAACCCCACCCGGGTTCGGCTCACTGTCGAGGTGCCCTTCGAGGAGCTCAAGGCCAGCCTCGACGCGGCGTACAAGAAGATCAACCAGCAGGTCCAGGTGCCTGGCTTCCGCAAGGGCAAGATCCCTGCGCGAGTGATCGACCAGCGGTTCGGCCGCGGTGCGGTCCTGGAGGAAGCGGTCAACGACGCCCTGCCGAAGCTGTACCAGAGCGCCGTCGAAGAGGGCGACCTCAACCCGCTGGGCCAGCCCGAGGTGGACATCACCGAGCTCAAGGACAACGAGCTGCTGGCCTTCACCGCCGAGGTGGACGTGCGCCCGTCCCTCGAGATCCCGGACTACTCCGGCATCGAGGTGACCGTCGACGTCGTCGAGGTCACCGACGAGGACGTGGACGCGTCCGTCGACCAGCTGCGCGACCGCTTCGCCTCGACCAACGCCGTCGAGCGCGCCGCCGCCGAGGGTGACGTCGTCAAGGTCAACCTCGAGGCCAAGGTGGACGGCGAGGTCCTGGAGGACGGCGTCGCCGAGGGCATCGACTACACCATCGGCTCCGGTGAGCTGCTGGAAGGCATCGACGCCGCCGTCACCGGCCTGTCCGCCGGCGAGTCCGCCACCTTCACCTCCGAGCTCAAGGGCGGCTCCGCGGCCGGCCGCGAGGCCGAGGTCAAGGTCGAGGTCACCAGCGTCTCGGCCCGGGAGCTGCCCGAGCTGGACGACGACTTCGCGCAGCTCGCCAGCGAGTTCGACACCATCGCCGAGCTCCGTGAGGACAGCCGCACCCGCCTGGCCCGCATGAAGAAGTACGACCAGGCGACGCAGGCTCAGGAGAAGGTGCTGGAGGAGCTGATCGGGCTCACCGAGGTGCCGATCCCCGAGAAGCTGCTCGAGGACGAGGTCAACACCCGCAAGCACAACCTGGTCAACCACCAGCTGGGCCAGATGGGCATGGACCTCGCGACCTACCTGAAGATGCAGGACAAGTCGGAGGAGGACTTCGAGGCCGAGCTCAAGGAGCAGGCCGAGAAGGGCATCCGCACCCAGTTCATCCTGGACGAGCTGGTCGCCAAGGAGAAGCTGAACGTCAGCCAGGAGGAGCTCACCGAGCACCTCATGCGCCGCGCGCAGTCCTCCGGCATGAGCCCCGACCAGTTCGCGCAGGCGGTCGTCGAGGGCGGCCAGGTGCCGATGCTGGTCGGCGAGGTCGCCCGCGGCAAGGCACTGGCCGTGGTGGTCGAGGCCGCCACCGTCAAGGACGGCAACGGCGAGGTCGTCGACCTCGACGACGAGGACGAGACCGGCGAGACGGTCGAGGCCTCCTCCGAGGGTGCTGACAGCACCGAGAGCACCGAGAGCACCGAGAGCACCGCCAAGGCGGAGGCGCCGGAGAACTCCGGCAAGTCCGACGCCTGATCCACATCGGCCGAACGAACGGGCCCGTACACAGATACGTGTACGGGCCCGTTCGCGCCCGGCGGAACTCCCCGGTCCCACCTGCGGGAACGCTGCCTGCGCTCACAGCGAACAGTTCTCGGAGCGGGATGGCCTGACCCCCCTTGCGCGTTAGGGTCCTTGTACACGAAGACGCTAGCGACGGCCCACAGGAGATCCAGCGAGGTCCCAGCCGTCCGGACACGAGCAGGTGGACACGTGACGCTTCCGATGCCTTCCGCCGCCGCTGAGCCCAACTTTGGTGGTGGCCTCGGCGACCAGGTCTACAACCGACTGCTCAACGAGCGGATCATCTTCCTCGGCCAGCCGGTGGACGACGAGATCGCCAACCGAATCACCGCACAGCTGCTGCTCCTTGCCGCCGACCCGGACAAGGACATCAACCTCTACATCAACTCCCCCGGCGGCTCCATCACGGCCGGCATGGCGATCTACGACACCATGCAGTTCATCAAGAACGACGTGGTGACCATCGCGATGGGCCTGGCCGCCTCGATGGGCCAGTTCCTGCTGAGCGCGGGCACCCCGGGCAAGCGCTTCGCGCTGCCGAACGCGGAGATCCTGATCCACCAGCCGTCGGCCGGCCTGGCCGGTTCGGCCTCGGACATCAAGATCCACGCGGAGCAGCTGCTCCGCACGAAGAAGAAGATGTCGGAGCTGTCGGCCTTCCACACCGGCCAGACGGTCGAGCAGTGGACCCGCGACGCCGACCGCGACCGCTGGTTCAACGCCGAGGAGGCCCGCGACTACGGCCTGCTGGACTCGGTCATCTCCAACGCCGCCGACATCCCCGGTGGTGGCGGCACGGGCGCCTGAGCCCGCCACGAAGCTCTTCCTGCCCGCAGCCAGCACGCTCATCACCAGGACGGTGAACACCTCGATGAAAAACCTCTCCGGATCCGGCCTTCCCACAGGCCCCCAGGCCCGGTACTCCGGTCCGACCCCCGAGGCTCGCTACGTCATCCCGCGCTTCGTCGAGCGCACCTCGCAGGGCGTCCGGGAGTACGACCCGTACGCGAAGCTCTTCGAGGAGCGCGTGATCTTCCTCGGTGTGCAGGTCGACGACGCCTCCGCCAACGACGTCATGGCCCAGCTGCTGTGCCTGGAGTCGATGGACCCGGACCGCGACATCTCGATCTACATCAACTCGCCCGGCGGCTCCTTCACGGCGCTCACGGCGATCTACGACACGATGCAGTTCGTCAAGCCCGACATCCAGACGGTCTGCATGGGCCAGGCGGCCTCGGCCGCGGCCGTGCTGCTCGCCGCGGGCACGCCCGGCAAGCGCATGGCGCTGCCGAACGCGCGGGTCCTGATCCACCAGCCCTACAGCGAGACGGGCCGGGGCCAGGTCTCCGACCTGGAGATCGCGGCCAACGAGATCCAGCGCATGCGGCTCCAGATGGAGGAGATGCTGGCCAAGCACTCCACCAAGCCGATCGAGAAGATCCGCGACGACATCGAGCGCGACAAGATCCTCACGGCCGAGGACGCCCTCGCCTACGGTCTGATCGACCAGATCGTCTCCAACCGCAAGTCGTCCGTCGGGGTCTGACCCCGCCGTCCCGGGCCGGTTCGCGGGCTTCGCGAACCGGTTCGGGCATCCCCCTTTGTCCTAACAGTCACAAGGGGGGCCCATACCGGGGGCCCGGCAAGGTACCTTCGGAGAGCAAGGACCAGGCACCGTCGCCAGTCGGCGGTGCGCAGGCGAAGGGGAAGCACCTCGTGGCACGCATCGGTGATGGCGGCGACCTGCTCAAGTGCTCGTTCTGCGGGAAGAGCCAGAAGCAGGTGAAGAAGCTCATCGCGGGTCCGGGCGTCTACATCTGCGACGAGTGCATCGACCTCTGCAATGAGATCATCGAGGAAGAGCTCGCCGAGACCTCCGAGATGCGCTGGGACGAGCTGCCCAAGCCGCGGGAGATCTACGAGTTCCTCGAGGGGTACGTCGTCGGTCAGGAGACCGCGAAGAAGGCCCTCTCAGTGGCGGTGTACAACCACTACAAGAGGGTCCAGGCCGGTGAGAACGGCGGCGCCCAGGGCAAGGACGACGCCATCGAGCTGGCGAAGTCCAACATCCTCCTGCTGGGGCCCACCGGCTCCGGCAAGACACTGCTCGCCCAGACGCTCGCCAGGATGCTGAACGTGCCGTTCGCGATCGCGGACGCGACCGCGCTCACGGAGGCCGGCTACGTCGGCGAGGACGTCGAGAACATCCTGCTCAAGCTCATCCAGGCCGCTGACTACGACGTCAAGAAGGCCGAGACGGGCATCATCTACATCGACGAGATCGACAAGGTCGCCCGCAAGAGCGAGAACCCGTCGATCACCCGGGACGTCTCCGGCGAGGGCGTGCAGCAGGCCCTGCTGAAGATCCTGGAAGGCACCACCGCCTCCGTGCCGCCGCAGGGCGGGCGCAAGCACCCGCACCAGGAGTTCATCCAGATCGACACCACCAACGTGCTGTTCATCGTCGGCGGGGCGTTCTCCGGGCTGGAGAAGATCATCGAGTCGCGGGCCGGCGCCAAGGGCATCGGGTTCGGCGCGACCATCCGCTCCAAGCGGGAGATCGAGGAGTCGAACCAGTTCGAGGAGATCATGCCGGAGGACCTGGTGAAGTTCGGGATGATCCCGGAGTTCATCGGCCGGCTCCCGGTGATCACCTCGGTGCACAACCTGGACCGCGAGGCGCTGCTGCAGATCCTGGTCGAGCCGCGCAACGCGCTCATCAAGCAGTACCAGCGCCTGTTCGAACTCGACGGCGTGGAGCTGGAGTTCGACCACGCGGCGCTGGAGGCCATCGCCGACCAGGCGATCCTGCGCGGTACCGGGGCCCGGGGCCTGCGCGCGATCATGGAGGAGGTGCTGATGTCGGTCATGTACGAGGTGCCGTCCCGCAAGGACGTGGCCCGGGTCGTGATCACCGCCGAGGTCGTGCACTCCAACGTGAACCCGACGCTGGTGCCCCGCACCCGCGGCAACGAGCAGGGTCCGCACGAGAAGAGCGCCTGAACGAACAGCGGCACACGTGCGAAGGGGGCCCGGGGAGCGCATCACTCCCCGGGCCCCCTTCGCACGTGCTGACCGGTCGTACGTGCGGACCGGGCGCCGGGCTACTTCTTGACGCGCATCTCGTTGCGGGCCTTGGCGGTGATCTCGGCCGCCTGCTCGGTGGAGGTGCTGCCGGTGAACTGCATCGGCGCGATCACCCCGACGGTGCTGTGGTCCCCCCACACGCAGAACGGCAGCTCGATGGTGGAGTTGCCGGGACCGTCGTCCGACTTCATTCGCTGGCACTTCATGACCGCGTTGTCCAGGCCGTCGGGCGTGAACTCCTCCGGCTCGCCGACGAGTTCGCTGCTTCCGCCTTCGTCCTCCGCCTCCTTGGCCGCCATGAAGGTGAAGAAGTCGTTGACGGTCTTCTCCGGGTCGTCGACCTTGCCCCAGGCTCCGGCGACCATCATGATCTTGGCGGTGGGCAGTTGGGCGGCAGCGGCGGGATCCTTGAAGTCGACCGTGGAGTAGCTGACGTCCAGCGTCTCGGCGTCCTGCACCCCGAGCGCGCCGATGGCCTCCTCGAACTCGGCGTCGCTCCCGGCGCCTTCCTCGTCCTCCGGGATCTTCTTGTACTCCGTGAGCAGTTCCTCGGGGGCGGTCAGCGTGTGCGGACCGTCGTCCTCGAGGCCGCCCCCGCCGCCCATCAGCAGCACGCCGACCACGAGGGCGCCTGCCACGGCGACCGCCACCGCGGAGATGGCGATGATCTTCTTCTTACCGCCTCCCGGGGAGGCCGGCGGCGGCCCGCCGTAGGGCCCTGACTGCTGCGGGTAGCCGCCGGGCTGCTGCGGGGGCCCGCCGTACGGTCCGCCCTGCGGAGGCTGGCCGTAACCGCCCTGGCCCGGCTGGCCGTACGGTCCGCCCTGCGGCGGCTGGCCGTAGGGGTTCGGCGGCGGGGGCTGGCCGGGGCCGACGGGCGGCGGCTGCTGCGGGTAGCCGTAGCCGGGCTGGCCCGGGGCGCCGCCCTGTCCGGGGTGGCCGTAGCCCTGCGGCGGCGGGGCTCCGTAGGGTCCGGGCTGCTGGGGCTGCTGGCCGTACGGGCCCTGCGGCGGCGGCTGGTTGTGGCTCAAGGCGCTTCCCTCCGTGGGCATGCCTCGGGCATGCGTTCTCGCGTCCCGTACATCCTCGCGGACGCCGTCACCTGCCGGTGCACCGGGCACAAAACCGGTTCGAGACCGGTACACGGCCGCCCGTACACTGACCGTCGTGACCGAAGAGACTCAGCAGAGCCCGGACCAGACCGGGCCGCACAGCGCCCCCGCAGACCTGCCGACCCAGTACGCACCGGCCGAGGTGGAGGGGAAGCTGTACGAGCGCTGGGTAGAGCGCGGTTACTTCGAGGCGGACGCCAAGAGCGACAAGCCGCCGTACACGGTGGTCATCCCGCCGCCGAACGTCACCGGCAGCCTGCACCTGGGGCACGCCTTCGAGCACACGCTGATCGACGCGCTCACCCGCCGCAAGCGCATGCAGGGTTTCGAGACGCTGTGGCAGCCCGGCATGGACCACGCGGGCATCGCCACCCAGAACGTCGTCGAGCGGGAGCTCGGCAAGGAGGGCAAGTCCCGGCACGACCTGGGTCGGGAGGCGTTCACCGAACGCGTCTGGCAGTGGAAGGCGGAGTCCGGCGGGCAGATCTCCGGGCAGATGCGGCGTCTGGGCGACGGCGTCGCCTGGTCTCGTGAGCGCTTCACCATGGACGAGGGCCTTTCGCAGGCCGTCCAGACCATCTTCAAGCGGCTCTACGACGACGAGCTGATCTACCGGGCCGAGCGCATCATCAACTGGTGCCCGCGCTGCCTGACGGCGATCTCCGACATCGAGGTGGAGTACGCGGACCAGGACGGCGAGCTGGTCTCGATCCGCTACGGCGAGGGCGAGGACAGCCTGGTCGTGGCGACCACGCGGGCGGAGACGATGCTGGGTGACACCGCCGTCGCCGTCCACCCCGACGACGAGCGCTACGCGCACCTCGTCGGCCGGGAGATCCGCCTCCCGCTGACCGAGCGCTCCATCCCGGTCGTCGCCGACACCCACGTCGACCCGGAGTTCGGCACCGGCGCGGTCAAGGTCACCCCGGCCCACGACCCGAACGACTTCGAGATCGGCCGCCGGCACGACCTGCCCAACCTCACCGTCATGGACGAGCACGCGGTGATCACCGCGCACGGCCCGTTCCAGGGCCAGGACCGGCTGGAGGCCCGCTCGGCGATCGTCGCCGCGCTGCGCGCCGAGGGCCGGATCGTCGCGGAGAAGCGCCCGTACAGCCACTCCGTCGGGCACTGCTCCCGCTGCAGGACGACGATCGAGCCGCGGCTGTCGATGCAGTGGTGGGTCAAGGTCGGCCCGCTGGCGCAGGCCGCCGGTGACGCGGTCCGCGACGGCCGGGTGGCGATCCACCCCAAGGAGATGGAGTCCCGCTACTTCGGCTGGGTCGACAACCTGCACGACTGGTGCATCTCGCGGCAGTTGTGGTGGGGGCACCGCATCCCGGTCTGGTACGGCCCGGCCGGTGAGGTCGTCTGCGTCGGCCCGGACGAGGAGCCGCCGAGCGGCGAGGGCTGGCACCAGGACACCGACGTTCTGGACACCTGGTTCTCCTCCGGGCTGTGGCCGTTCTCCACGATGGGCTGGCCGGAGCAGACGGAGAGCCTGGAGAAGTTCTATCCGAACTCCGTCCTGGTGACCGGCTACGACATCCTGTTCTTCTGGGTCGCCCGGATGATGATGTTCGGTCTGTACGCGATGGACGGCACGCCGCCGTTCCGCACCATCGCGCTGCACGGCATGGTCCGCGACCAGTTCGGCAAGAAGATGTCGAAGTCCTTCGGCAACGCGGTCAACCCGCTGGACTGGATGGACCGCTACGGCTCTGACGCGCTGCGCTTCACCCTGGCCCGGGGCGCCAATCCCGGCGTGGACGTGCCGATCGGTGAGGACTGGGTCCAGGCGTCGCGGAACTTCGCCAACAAGATCTGGAACGCCACCCGGTTCGCCCTGATGAACGGCGCGAACGTCGACGGGCCGCTGCCGGAGGCGGACGAGCTGTCGGCCACCGACCGCTGGATTCTGTCCCGGCTGAACACGGTGGTCGCCGAGACCGACGCGTTCTACGACGACTACCAGTTCGCCAAGCTCTCCGACGGGCTGTACCACTTCGCGTGGGACGAGGTCTTCGACTGGTACGTGGAGCTGTCGAAGACGACGTTCTTCGCCGGTGGGCGCGGGGCCGAGGTGTCCGGGCGGGTCCTCGGTGAGGTCCTGGACGTCATGCTGCGGCTGCTGCACCCGGTCGTGCCGTTCGTCACCGAGACGCTGTGGACCACGCTGACCGGTGGTGAGTCGCTGGTCGTCGCCGACTGGCCGAAGGACAGCGGCTTCCGGGACGCGGCGGCGGAGAAGGAGATCGCCGCGCTCCAGCAGGTGATCACCGAGGTCCGCCGGTTCCGCGCGGACCAGGGCCTGCAGCCCGGCCAGCGGGTCCCGGCCCGGATCATCTGGGGCACGTCGCCGCTGGCCGCGCACGAGGAGCCGATGCGGTCGCTGCTGCGTCTCCAGCCCGCCGGTGCGGACTTCACCGCGACGGCGGCGCTGCCGGTGGCCGGTGCGACGGTCGAGCTCGACCTGTCCGGTGCGATCGACTTCGCGGCCGAGCGCAAGCGGCTGTCGAAGGACCTCGCGGCGGCCGAGAAGGAGTTGCAGCAGACCACCGCCAAGCTGGGCAACGAGGGCTTCCTGGCGAAGGCACCCGACCACGTCGTGGACAAGATCCGCGACCGCCGGGCAGCCGCCGAGGCGGACATCGCCCGCATCGGCGCGCAGCTGGAGTCGCTGCCGCAGGCCTGAGAACGGCGGCACACACGGCAGGGCCGCTGGAACCCGCACGGGGGTTCCAGCGGCCCTGTCGTGTGCCCGGGGCGGCGTCAGTCGCGGCGGCCCACCAGCCGCCAGGCAGTGGGCAGCGCGCCCATCGCGAGCGCGACCTTCAGCGCGTCACCGATGAGGAACGGCACCAGCCCGGCCGCCACGGCCTGGCCGAACGTCATGCCGGTGGCGAGGGCCAGGTAGGGCACGCCGACGGCGTAGATGACGGCGGTACCGGCGGCCATGGTGCCGGCCGTGCGCAGCAGGCCGCGGTCGCCGCCGCGCCGGGCCAGCGCGCCCACCAGGACGGCGGCGAGCAGCATGCCCAGCAGGTAGCCGAAGGAGGGCATGCCGACGCCGTGCTTCATCTCGGCGAACCAGGGCATGCCCGCGACTCCGGCGGCCACGTAGAGGCCGAGGGACAGCAGGGCGCGCTGCGCGCCGAGGCCGGCACCGATCAGCAGGGCGGCGAAGGTCTGGCCGGTGACGGGCACCGGCGAGCCGGGCACGGGCACGGCGATCTGCGCGGCGACGCCGGTGAGGGCCGCTCCGCCGAGGACCAGTGCCACGTCGCGCAGCCGGGCCCTGGCTGCGGTGGAGGCGGGCAGCACGTCGGCGAGGACGGCGCCGGGTCGGACCGGTGCGGCAGCGGTGCTCATCAGGACTCCGTTGACGAGGGGGAACGGGACCGTTCGACGCTATCCGAACGCGGTGGTGCGGTGGTGGTGGCACCGGCGACAAAGCTTGCCCTATGCACTTATCGGGTTCGCTGCATCGGCGCAGCGTGACCGAGGTGTCCGAATGGCGGGACTGTGACCTGCGTCGTTGATGTGCCGCTTATGTCCGCTCACACTGTCCGATGGCCCGGAGTGACCCTCTCCGGTTCTCCCTCGTTCCTCCACCCCAGGACGGTCATGCCTTCTCCGCAGGTCGCCTCCAAGGCGTCAGCGCCGAGCGTTCCGCCGCACTCCGGCACCTCCCCCGCCCAGCTCACCCACGGGCTGAAGCAGCGGCACCTCTCCATGATCGCGCTGGGCGGGGTGATCGGTGCCGGGCTGTTCGTGGGCTCCGGCGCGGGCATCGCCGCGGCCGGGCCGTCGATCGTGCTGGCGTTCGCCGCCTCGGGCCTGCTGGTGATGCTGGTCATGCGGATGCTGGGCGAGATGTCGGCCGCGCACCCGGCGTCGGGCTCGTTCTCGGTGCACGCCGAGCGGGCACTCGGGCCGTGGGCGGGCTTCACCGCCGGGTGGATCTTCTGGGTGCTGCTGTGCGTGGCGGTGGCGGCCGAGGCGATCGGCGCCGCCGCGATCATGCTGACCTGGTTCCCGGGCAGCGCGTCGTGGATGTGGGTCGCGCTGTTCATGGCGGTGTTCTGCGGCACCAACCTGGCCTCGGTGCGCAACTTCGGCGAGTACGAGTTCTGGTTCGCGGCACTGAAGGTGCTGGCGATCGTGGCGTTCCTGGCGCTGGGCGTGCTGGCGATCACCGGCCTGCTGCCGGGCACCGACGCGCCGGGCGGGAGCAACCTCACAGGCGCGGGCGGCTTCTTCCCCAACGGCTCCGAGGGCCTGGTGGTGGGCCTGCTGGCCTCGGTCTTCGCCTACGGCGGTCTGGAGACGGTGTCCATCGCCGCGGCGGAGTCGGAGAACCCGGTGAGGGGCGTGGCGTCGGCGGTGCGTACCGCGATGTGGCGAATCGCCGTCTTCTACGTCGGTTCCATGCTGGTGATCGTCACGCTGATCCCGTGGAACGACCCGTCGGTGCTGTCCGGCCCGTACGCCGCCGTCCTCGACCACCTCGGCATTCCGGCGGCGGGCGAGGTGATGAAGGTCGTGGTGCTGATCGCGCTGCTGTCCGCGATGAACGCCAACATCTACGGTGCGTCGAGGATGTCGTACTCGCTGGTGGTCCGGGGCGAGGGTCCGGCGCTGCTGGGGCGGGTCAGCGGCGGCGTGCCGCGCCGGACCGTGCTGGCCTCGTCGGCGTTCGGGTTCTTCGCGGTGCTGCTGAGCCTGTGGTGGCCGGAGACGGTGTTCTCCTGGCTGCTCAACATGGTGGGCGCCGCGGTGCTGGTCGTGTGGGGCTTCATCGCCGTGTCGCAGCTGCGCAGCCGCCGGACGCTGGAACGGGACGCACCGGAGCGGCTGGTGGTGCGGATGTGGCTCTTCCCGTTCCTCACCTGGCTGGCGCTCGCCGGTATCGCGGGCATCCTGCTGCTGATGCTGCGGGACGGCGACACCCGGGTACAGCTCTACTTCACCGGCGGTCTGACGCTGGCACTCGCGGCGACCGGCCTCTGGCGGCAGCGCCCCGCGGCCGCCGTCCGCTGACCGCGCGCCCGTCCCCGGCGGTGGTCTGCGGGGGCGGGCGTCAGTCCGCCGACTGGCGGAGCAGCTGGCTCATGGCGGCCACGACGGCCGGCTCGACCCGGTAGTACACCCAGGTGCCGCGGCGCTCGGAGGCCAGCAGCCCGGCCTCCCTGAGCTTCTTCAGGTGGTGGGAGACGGTCGGCTGGGAGACGCCGACGTCGGAGATGTCGCAGACGCACGCCTCGCCACCCTCGTGCGAGGCGACCGCGGAGAACAGCCGCAGCCGTACGGGGTCGCCGAGCGCCTTGAACATGGCGGCGGTCCGCACCGCCTCCTCGGCGGTGAGCGGGCGTTCGTTCAGCGGCGGGCAGCAGGGCTCGACCACGGCCGTCCCGCCGGACTCCAGCAGCGGCAGCACCTTCGCGTTCGACATGCATCCATGTTGACACACGTCGAATCAGCCGCGCCCCCAACGTTCGCGGCCTCCCCGCCCACCCACACTCTTTGATTCGATACATGTCTATGTTGACGCTCGTCGAAGCAGGTGCCATGCTGGGCGGCACGTCATCGACAACCGTCGAACCAGAGGAGTCGCCGTGAACACGTCCGCAGCGGACCTGCCCACCGTGGTGATCGGAGCCGGGCCCGTCGGCCTGGCCGCCGCCGCACACCTGCTGGACCGCGGCCTGGAGCCGCTGGTGCTGGAGTCGGGCCCGTCCGCCGGTACCGCCGTGCGCGAGTGGGGCCATGTGCGCCTGTTCTCGCCGTGGGCCGAGGTCGTCGACCCGGCCGCGGAGAAGTTGCTCTCCCCCACCGGCTGGTCGGCGCCGGACGGCGCCTCCTACCCGACCGGCGCCGACTGGGCCGAGCGCTACCTCCAGCCGCTGGCCGACGCGCTCGGGCCGCAGCGGGTCCGCTACGGCACCACCGTCACCGGCGTCTCGCGCCTGGGCCGGGACCGGGTGGTGGACGCCGATCGGGAGCACCAGCCGTTCACCGTGCACCTGCGCGGCGCCGACGGCACCGAGCAGCGGCTCACCGCCCGCGCGGTCCTGGACGCCTCCGGCACCTGGTACGGCCCGGCGCCGCTCGGCGCGGACGGCCTGCCGGCGCTGGGCGAGCGGGCCGCCGCCGACCGGATCTCCTACCGGGTGCCCGACCTGCGGGACCCGGCGGTACGCGCCCGCCACGCGGGCCGCACCACCGCCGTGGTCGGTTCCGGTGCTTCCGCCTTCACCGCGCTCGCCCAGCTGGCCGCCCTCGCCGAGGAGGTCCCGGACACACGGGCCGTGTGGGTGCTGCGGCGCGGTATCGGTGACGGCACCTTCGGCGGCGGCGAGGCCGACCAGCTGCCTGCGCGCGGCGCGTTGGGCCTGGCCGCCAAGGCGGCCGTGGACCGGGGCCACGCCGAGGCCGTCACCGGTTTCCGCACCGCGGTCGTGGAGCGGGACGGCGAGCGGCTGGTGCTGGTGTCGCAGGAGGGCCGCCGACTTGACCCGGTGGACGAGGCCGTGGTGCTCACCGGTCTGCGTCCCGACCTGTCCTTCCTCTCCGAGCTGCGGCTGGGCCTCGACGAGCGCCTCCAGGCGCCCACCGCGCTCGCCCCGCTGATCGACCCCAACGTGCACTCCTGCGGCACGGTCTATCCGCACGGCGTGCGGGAGCTGTCCCACCCCGAGCCGGACGTGCACCTCGTCGGCATGAAGTCCTACGGCCGCGCGCCGACGTTCCTCGCCATGACCGGCTACGAGCAGGTGCGGTCGATCGCAGCGGCGCTCGCCGGGGACCGCGAGGGCGCCGAGCGGGTGGAGCTGACGCTGCCGGAGACCGGCGTGTGCGGCGGCGCCGGACTGTTCGACGAGCCGGCTGCCGACACGGCGGGCGCCGACGCCGGATGCTGCGGCACCGCGCAGCCCGCCGAGCAGGGGCCGGCGGACGCCCGCGGCGGCTGCTGAGGACAACGGGCAGCCCGGTGCACATCGGGGCCGCGACCGGTACGGGGGACCGGTCGCGGCCCTTCGCCATGCCGCCCGCCCGGCCCGTCGGGACCCGCCCCCGAGGGCCGGACAGGCCCCCGCCTCCCCGGCGTGCGCCCTTGCTGCTGATAACGTCTACTTGCAAGCGATGTGCAATAACGTTCGGAGGGGAACACGCGCATGGCCCTTTACTCGTTGCCTGAACTCCCGTATGACTACTCCTCGCTTGAGCCGGTGATCAGCGGCGAGATCATCGAGCTGCACCACGACAAGCACCACGCGGCCTACGTGAAGGGTGCGAACGACACCCTGGAGCAGCTGGCCGAAGCTCGCGACAAGGACGCCTGGGGCGCGATCAACGGCCTGGAGAAGAGCCTGGCCTTCCATCTCTCCGGCCACATCCTGCACTCCATCTACTGGCAGAACATGACCGGTGACGGCGGCGGCGAGCCGCTGGACGCGGACGGCACGGGTGAACTGGCCGACGCCATCGCCGAGTCGTTCGGCTCCTTCGCCAAGTTCAAGGCCCAGCTGTCGAAGGCCTCCGCCACCACGCAGGGCTCCGGCTGGGGTGTGCTGGCCTACGAGCCGGTCAGCGGCCGTCTGATCGTGGAGCAGGTCTACGACCACCAGGGCAACGTCGGCCAGGGAACCGTGCCGATCCTGGTCTTCGACGCCTGGGAGCACGCCTTCTACCTGCAGTACCGCAACCAGAAGGTCGACTTCGTCGAGGCCATGTGGCGCGTCGTCAACTGGCAGGACGTGGCCAAGCGCTACACGGCCGCCAGGGAGCGCGCGAACAACCTGCTGCTCGCCCCCTGAGCAGCCCGTGAACCTCCTGCCCTCGTGATCGTCTTCTCACCGCTCACCGGGCAGGGGAGCTGAGAGGAAGGGCCCGTGCCGGGAGGACGTGACTCCCGGCACGGGCCCTTCTGCACACCCGGCCGGACCGGCCGGACCGGCCGGACCTGCGGGGTGCGGGCTCAGCCGAAGTCCGGCTCGGCGTCCCTGGTCCGCTTGATCTCGTAGAAGCCGGGGGTGGACGCCACCAGCAGCGTGCCGTCCCACAGGCGGCCGGCCGCCTCGCCGCGCGGCGCGGGCGTGACCACCGGGCCGAAGAACGCGATCTGCTCGCCGTCCGATCCGGGCACGGCGATCACCGGGGTGCCGACGTCCTGGCCGACCAGGTCGATGCCCGCGCGGTGCGAGGCCCGCAGGGCGTCGTCGAACTCCTCGCTGTCCATCGCCCCGGCCAGCGAGCCGTCCAGGCCCGCGGCCTCCAGGGCGGCCTCGATCGTCGCCCGGTCCAGCGGCTGCCCCTGCGGGTGCACCCGGGTGCCCAGCTCGGTGTAGAGCGGGCCGAGGACCTCGCTGCCGTACTTCTGCTCGGCGGCGACGCACACCCGCACCGGGCCCCAGGCGGAACGCATCAGCTCGCCGTAGTGCTCGGGGAGTTCGTCGAGCCGGTCCTCGTTCAGCACCGCGAGGCTCATCACGTGCCAGCGGACCTCGACCGGACGGACCTTCTCCACCTCCAGCATCCACCGGGACGTCATCCACGCCCACGGGCACAGGGGGTCGAACCAGAAATCGGCCGGTGTCGTGTCGGACACGGGTCCTCCTCGTGACGCAAGGGACGGGTGGGTACTCAGCGGGTAACGCCTCGCGGGGTGGCGGCATTCCCCGTACCGGGCCCGCAGGCGCCATGGCATGCTGACTCCCGGTGTTCGATATGCGAGACGAGTGACGAGGGAGTCGCGCTGTGCCCGGAGACAACCTGACCCGTGACGAAGCCAGGGAGCGAGCCCGGCTGATCGTCGTGGACGGGTACGAGGTCGTGCTCGACGTCCGCTCAGCGGTCGCCCCGCCGCCGGCCGAGGGGCCGCGCACGTTCCGCTCCACGACCACGATCCGCTTCCGCTGCTCGGCACCCGGCACGCCGGTCTTCGTCGACCTGGTGGCACCGCACGTCCACTCGGTGACGCTGAACGGCGAGTCGCTCAGCGTGGAGAAGGTGTTCGACGGAACCCGCGTGCAGCTGGAGTCCCCCGCCGCCGTCAACGAGCTGACCGTCGACGCCCGCTGCACCTACAGCCGTTCGGGTGAGGGGCTGCACCACTTCGTCGACCCCGAGGACGGCGAGACGTACCTGTACACCCAGTACGAGCCCGCCGATGCCCGCCGGGTGTTCGCCTGCTTCGAACAGCCCGACCTGAAAGCGCCGTTCGACGTGCGCGTCACCGCACCCGGCCACTGGACGGTGCTCAGCAACGGCGCCCGCGAGGGTGAGCGCGAACTGCTCGCCGACGGCAGCGGCGTGTGGCGCTTCGCGCGCACCCTGCCGATCTCCACGTACATCACCGCCGTCGTCGCGGGCCCGTACCACCACGTCGAGGACGTCTACCGGCGCACGCTCGACGACGGCAGCGAGCTGGAGATCCCGCTGGGCGCACTGTGCCGCAAGGGCCTGGCCAAGCACTTCGACCCCGAGGACGTCTTCCTCGTCACCAAGCAGGGCCTGGACTTCTTCCACGACCACTTCGACTACCCGTACCCGTTCGGCAAGTACGACCAGGCGTTCGTGCCGGAGTACAACATCGGCGCGATGGAGAACCCCGGCTGCGTCACCTTCCGCGAGGAGTTCGTCTTCCGCGGCCGGGTCACCGAGGCGTCCTACGAGGGCCGGGCCAACGTCATCCTGCACGAGATGGCGCACATGTGGTTCGGCGACCTGGTCACCATGGAGTGGTGGGACGACCTGTGGCTGAAGGAGTCCTTCGCCGACTTCATGGGCGCGCTGTCGCTGGTGGAGGCCACCCGCTTCCGCAACGGCTGGGTGACCTTCGCCAACCGGCGCAAGGCCTGGGCCTACCGCGCCGACCAGTTGCCGTCCACCCACCCGGTGACGGCCGACATCCACGACCTCGAGGACGCCAAGCTCAACTTCGACGGCATCACCTACGCCAAGGGCGCCTCGGTGCTCAAGCAGCTCGTGGCGTACGTCGGCCGGGACGCCTTCCTGGAGGGCGCCCGGCGCTACTTCAAGCGGCACGCCTTCGGCAACACCACGCTCGGCGACCTGCTGTCGGTCCTGGCGGAGACCTCCGGCCGCGACATGGCCCAGTGGTCCGCCGCCTGGCTCCAGACGGCCGGCGTGAACACCCTCACCCCCGAGTACACCTGCGGCGCCGACGGCCGCGTCACCGAGCTGGCCGTGCTGCAGGAGGCCCCCGCCACCCACCCGGTGCTGCGTCCCCACCGGGTGGCCGTCGGCCTCTACCGCCGCTCCGAGCAGGACGGGCGGCTGGTCCGGTACGCCCGCGCCGAGGTGGACGTCGCCGGGGCCCGTACGGTCGTCGACGCCCTGGCCGGGGCCGAGCGCCCCGAGCTGGTGCTGGTCAACGACGAGGACCTCACGTACTGCAAGACCCGCCTGGACGACGCGTCGCTGGCCACGCTGCGCGCGCACCTGGGCGCGCTGGACGACCCGCTGGCGCGCGCCCTGTGCTGGTCGGCGCTGTGGAACCTGACCCGCGACGGACTGATGCCGGCCCGCGACTTCCTCGCCATGCTGCTGCGCTTCGCCGACCGCGAGACCGACATCGGCGTGCTGCAGATGCTGCACGCCTGGGCGTACTCCGCGCTGGTGCACTACACCGCCGCCGAGCACCGCGACCAGGCGGCCCGCGACCTCGCCGAGGGCGCACTCGGCCAGCTGCGGCAGGCACCGCCGGGCAGCGGCCACCAGCTCGCCTGGGCGCGCTTCTTCGCCTCGGTCGCGCACTCCGGGCACGACTTCGCGCTGCTCCAGGGCCTGCTGGCCGGGTCGGAGAACGTCGAGGGGCTGAACATCGACCAGGAGCTGCGCTGGACGTTCCTGGGTACGCTCGCCGCCGAGGGCATCGCCGACGAGCAGGCCCTGGCGGCCGAACTCGCCCGGGACGACACCGCGTCCGGACGCCGCCACCATGTGCGCTGCCTGGCGGCACGGCCGTCGGCGGCGGTGAAGGCCCAGGCGTGGGCGGCGGTCGTCGAGTCCGACCGGCTGTCCAACGCCCTGGTGGAGGCGACCATCTCCGGCTTCGTCCAGGCCAACCAGCGTGAGCTGCAGGCGCCTTACACAGGCCGGTACTTCGCCGCGCTGGAACGGGTGTGGGCCGAGCGGTCCATCGAGATCGGCATGGCCGTGGTCCGCGGCTTCTTCCCCGCGCTGCAGAGCAGCCGGGAGACCCTGGACGCCGCGGACGCCTGGCTGTCGGACCACCCCGGGGCCGCGCCGTCGCTGCGGCGCCTGGTGCTGGAGGCCAGGGACGACCTCAGCCGCGCGCTGCGGGCCCAGCGCTGCGACGCGGCGGCGCACTGATCGGCATTCGAACGTCCGTACTTTAGGACGAGCTTGTCCGGTTTTGTCGACGAACGCGTAACAGCGGTTAGGAGGAGGGCCTGGTGCGGGAATCTGCGGATCATGACTCACAACACCCCGCTCTCCCCCCGCCCCCTGAGCCACCTCCGTGACGCCCCGCGACAGGTGGCGACCCTGCGGTCCCTGCGCTCCCGGGGCGTGACCGCCGGCACCGTCCAGGAGCGCTGCCGTCCCGGCGGCCCCTGGCAGCTGCTGCTGCCCGGGGTCTGCCTGCTGCACCCCGGGCCGGCCACCAGCGAGGAGCGGTTGCACGCCGTCCTGCTGTGGGCGGACCGCGGGCCGGTGCCCGCCCAGGGCGGCCCCGGCATGATCACCGGGATGGCGGCGCTGGCGCTGCACGGTCTCACCTCCGCACCCGGCCTGCGGGCGCTGGAGCACATCGACCTGCTCGTGCCGCGCACCCGCCGGCTGCGGTCCACCGGGTGGGTCAGGGTGGTGCGCGGCCAGGCTCTGCCGCACGCGGAGCAGGTCACCGGACTGCCGGTGGCGCCGGTGGCCCGGGCGCTGGCCGACGCCGTCGCCCGGATCACCGACGAGGTGCTGGTGCGCCGGCTCCTCACCGAGGCCGTCCGCGGCGGCCACTGCGAGGCACAGGCCGTGGTGGAGGAGCTGCGGCGGGCCCGGCTGCTGTCCCGGCCGCAGGTCGCGGACGTGGTCGGCACGCTCACCGCCGAGGGGCGCGCCACGGCCGAGGGGCGGCTCTACGACCTGGTCCGCTCCCACCACCTGCCGCAGCCGTGCTGGCACGTCGACCTGCGGCTGCCGGCCGGCCCGCACCTGGGCGGCGTGGACGCGTACTGGCCCGAGCACGGCGTGGCGCTGGAGCTGGACTGGCGCGACACGGAGCCCGCTCCGGCGGACGCCGACGCCCACTGGGCGGAGTGCGCACGCAAGCGGGAGACGCTGGAGCGCCTGGGTGTCACCGTGCTGCATGTGACGCCGGAGAAGTTGCGGAACAACCCCGAGCAGCAGGCGGCCGTGCTGCGCACCGCGCTGGTGACGTGGGACGAGCGCGACCCGGCCGCCCACCTGGTGGTCCTGCCGCAGTAACGTTGCGCTTCCATGCAGTAACGTTGCGTCATGGTCGCTGTCCACGGCCCGAGCGGGCGAAGCAGGCCGGCTCGGGGGCGGGCTACGGACGGGGCAGCAGCAGCTCGGTGTTGCGGTCGCCGGGGGCGCCGGCGAGTGTGGTGCGGGCACCGGGCGCGTTGAAGGCCAACTCGCGGTAGAGCGAGGCCAGTCCGGTCTGCGAGAGGTCACCGAAGTCGGTGCGGGCGGGCGCGGCGGACTCCACCAGCGTGGTGAACAGCGACAGCGTGCCGTCGTGGTTGTCGGTGACCTCCACGACCCGGGCGAGCTGCGGGAAGTCGATGTGGGAGGCGGTGGAGACCTCCCAGAACGTGCCGTGCGGGGTGATCCGGTTGCGGTGGCTGTGGCCGTTGATCCAGGCCACCACCTGCGGGTGCCGGCACAGCAGGGCCACCAGCGCCTCGCCGCCCTCGGGCGTGCTGCCGCTGGTGTGGTGGCTGAACACCAGCACCCGGTCGTCCCGGTGCTTCTTCAACTCCTTCTCAAGCCAGCGCAGTTGTGCCGCACCGATGGCACCCTTGTAGTGGCCGCCGCGGCGGGTGGTGTCCAGGCTGATGCCGACCACCTCGTCGCTGATCCGGAAGGTGTAGTAGAGCCGGTCCTCGGCGACGTTGGCCTGGGTGTAGCCGTGGCCGAGCGGCCCGGGGCCCTCGTGGGCGGGATCGAGGTGCGCCCGCAGGTAGTCGGCCCGGGACAGCGGCGCGCGGGACGCGTCGGGGGTGACCGTCCTGGCCTTCGCCGCGTGGCGGCGCAGCATCGCGGTGAACGCCTCGGCCCTGGGGTCGCGGCCCTCCTTCACCGCCTTCCACAGCGCGGCGCCCTCGGACTGCGGCAACTCCATGAGCTTGCGGTCGCCGACGGCGATCTCCGCCAGCCGCCCGTCGACCGCCGCGTAGCAACCGCCGGGCAGGGCGTCGTGGTTGCCGACGGTGGAGTACCACGGCACGTGCAGGCCGGGGCTGTTGACCTGGCGGGTGGCGGCGGCGAGGAAGCCGTCCAGCTGCGGGAAGCCGAGTTTCTTGTCGGCGTCGCGCAGCGGGGCGTCCGGGTGCCAGTACAGCGGCAGCCCGCTGTCCTGGACGCCCTCGTAGCGGGCGGGGTCGCCGGTGCCGGGGGTGAGGCGTCCGCCGCTCATCGCGGTGAGGAACCAGTCGAGTTCGGCCAGGCAGTTGTTGTCGGTGTTGTCGCCGGTGGTCATCACGAAGCCGATGGGCGCGCCGGTGGCGGGGCCGCCGCGCAGCGCGTTGACCCGTTCGACGAGCGAGACGGTGCCGTGCGCCGACAGCGTCTCCTGCGGGCGCCAGGCGCTGTTGGTCTGCGCCCGCAGGTACTCGTAGCGCAGCGGGTGCTGCACGTCGACCACGTGCAGGTCGGTGAACTGGACGAACGAGGCGAGCACCGTGCGCCGGTCCGCCCGGCGGGAGTCGGCTGCCGCCAGTTCGGTGCGCAGTACCCGCGGCCAGCCGGGGCCCTCGGTGAGCCGGCGGTAGCCGGCGGGCGCGCCCGCCGGGGTGCTCGCCGCGGTGAGCGTGGTGCCCGCGGCGACCGGTGCCGCGTGCGGGCCGGTGGCGCGCTGCGGGCTACCGGTGGCGGCGCGGGCGACCGGACCCTGGGCGGTGGCCGAGCTGCTGCCGGGACCGAGCAGGTGCGCCAGGCCCCCGGTGGCGGCCGCAGCGCCCGCTGCGGCGAGCACCGCCCTGCGGGTGCGGACCGGGATCTGGGAGGCGGCACGGGTGGCGGCGGGTACAGGGGCGGGCTGACGACTGCGGGCCATGTGGGTGGTCTCCCCGAGTGCGAACGCGGCGCCTGGCTCGGGGAGCGGGCCGCTCCCCACCGGAATCCTTGGCAGCGGCGGTGACCTGCGGCTGAACGACACAGAAACGCCGCGCTGCCATCACCCCGATGGCCGCAGCCGGCTTCGCAACCGCCACGCATCCCTCCCCGCCGCGTGCCGTCGCGCTCATCCGCCGTTCATCTTCCGGGGAAGCCGGGCCCGGCACCGGCGGCGTGGAAGGATGGCGGGACCGCTGGAATACCGGATGAGGGAGACACACAGGTGCCTGGGACGAATCTGACCCGCGACGAGGCCCAGGAGCGGGCACGGCTGCTCACGGTGGACTCGTACGAGATCGAGCTGGACCTCTCGGGTGCGCAGGAGGGCGGCACGTTCCGTTCCGTGACGCGGGTGCGCTTCTCCGCGGCGGAGGCCGCGGGCACGTTCATCGACCTGGTGGCGCCCTCGGTGCTCACCGTGGAGCTGAACGGCGAGCGGCTGGACCCGGCCGAGGTGTTCGCCGACTCCCGGATCGCCCTGCCGTCCGTGGTGAAGGGCGCGAACGAGCTGACGGTGACGGCGGACTGCGCGTACACCAACACCGGTGAGGGGCTGCACCGCTTCGTCGACCCGGTCGACGAGCAGGCCTATCTGTACACCCAGTTCGAGGTGCCGGACGCGCGCCGGGTGTTCGCCTCGTTCGAGCAGCCGGACCTGAAGGCGACGTTCCGGTTCACCGTGACCGCACCGGCCGGCTGGACGGTCGTCTCCAACTCCCCGACGCCGGCGCCCGCCGAGGGCTCGAACGTGTGGGAGTTCGCGCCGACGCCGCGCATCTCCACGTACATCACCGCGCTGGTCGCCGGCCCGTACCACAGCGTGCACAGCACCTGGGAGGGCAACGGGCGCAGTGTGCCGCTGGGTATCTACTGCCGCCCGTCACTGGCCGAGCACCTGGACGCGGACGCGATCTTCGACGTGACCCGGCAGGGCTTCGACTGGTTCGAGGAGAAGTTCGACCACCCGTACCCGTTCGAGAAGTACGACCAGCTGTTCGTGCCGGAGTTCAACGCGGGCGCGATGGAGAACGCCGGCGCGGTCACCATCCGCGACCAGTACGTCTTCCGCTCGAAGGTGACGGACGCGGCGTACGAGACCCGGGCCGAGACGATCCTGCACGAGCTGGCCCACATGTGGTTCGGCGACCTCGTCACCATGGAGTGGTGGAACGACCTGTGGCTGAACGAGTCGTTCGCCACCTACACCTCGATCGCCTGCCAGGCGCACGCCCCGGGCAGCCGGTGGCCGCACGCCTGGACCAGCTTCGCCAACCAGATGAAGACCTGGGCCTACCGGCAGGACCAGCTGCCCTCGACCCACCCGATCATGGCGGACATCAACGACCTGGACGACGTCCTGGTCAACTTCGACGGCATCACCTACGCCAAGGGCGCCTCGGTGCTCAAGCAGCTGGTGGCGTACGTCGGCCAGGACGAGTTCTTCCGCGGTGTGCAGGCCTACTTCAAGCGCCACGCGTGGGGCAACACCCGCCTGACCGACCTGCTGACGGCCCTGGAGGAGACCTCGGGCCGGGACCTGAAGGCGTGGTCGAAGGCGTGGCTGGAGACGGCCGGCATCAACGTGCTGCGTCCGGAGATCACCACCGGCCCGGACGGGGTGATCACCGGCTTCGCCGTGCTCCAGGAGGCGCCCGCGCTGCCGTCCGGCGCCCGCGGCGAGCCGACGCTGCGCCCGCACCGCGTCGCCGTCGGCCTGTACGGCCTCAAGGACGGCCGCCTGGTCCGCGAGGACCGGATCGAGTTGGACATCGACGGGGCCCGCACCGAGGTGCCCGAGCTAACCGGCCGGGCGCGCCCGGCCGTGGTGCTGCTCAACGACGACGACCTTTCCTACGCCAAGGTGCGGCTGGACGCGGAGTCGCTGGACACCGTCACCCGGCACCTGGGCGACTTCACCGAGTCGCTGCCGCGCGCCCTGTGCTGGGCGTCGGCCTGGGACATGACGCGGGACGGCGAACTGGCCACCCGCGACTACCTGGCGCTGGTGCTGTCCGGCATCGGCAAGGAGTCCGACATCGGCGTGGTGCAGTCCCTGCACCGGCAGGTGAAGCTCGCCCTGGACCTGTACGCGGCGCCGGAGTGGCGGGAGCAGGGGCTGGCCACCTGGACGGACGCCGCCCTGGAGCAGCTGCGGGCGGCGGCCCCCGGCAGCGACCACCAGCTGGCCTGGGCACGGGCGTTCGCCGCGACGGCCCGCACGCCCGAGCAGCTGGACCTGCTCGCCGGGCTGCTGGAGGGCACCGCGACCGTCGAGGGGCTGACGGTCGACACCGAGCTGCGCTGGGCGCTGCTGGTGCGGCTGGCCGCCACCGGCCGGGCCGACGAGAAGGCCATCGCCGCGGAACTGGCCCGCGACGCCACCTCCGCCGGTGAGCGGCACGCCGCGACGGCCCGCGCGGCCCGGCCGACCGCCGAGGCCAAGGCCGAGGCGTGGGCGCAGGTCGTGGAGTCGGACTCACTGCCCAACGCGGTGCAGGAAGCGGTGATCGGCGGCTTCGTGCAGACCGACCAGCGCGACCTGCTCGCGCCCTACACCGCGCGCTACTTCGCCGTGCTCAAGGACGTCTGGGCGGCCCGCAGCCACGAGATGGCCCAGCAGATCGCCGTGGGCCTGTACCCGTCGCTCCAGGTGTCGCAGGAGACGCTGGACGCCACCGACGCGTGGCTGCGGGACACCTCCGACGTCAGCGCGGGCCTGCGCCGCCTGGTGACGGAGTCCCGCGCGGGTGTGGAGCGCGCACTGCGCGCGCGGGCGGCCGACGCCGCAGCCGCCGGCTGACCCGGCCGCCGGGCGCGCCCGGCACCCGGCGCCCCGGCGCCGGCAGCGGCCCCGTCACCGGCCGTCCGCCCTCCGCGGACGCGCCGGCGGCGGGGCCGCTGCGATTCCGGGCGCGGTCCCGGGGCGCGAGCCCGGGCCTGCCCGGGCCCGGGCAGGCAGGGTTCTGGCAGACGGGGTCCTTGCCGGCCCGGCCCTGGCAGACGGGGGCGGACATGGCGAAGGGCGCCCTGGGCACGGGGGCCCGGGCGCCTCGCGGTCCGCCGTGGCCGGCGCGGAGCCGGCCGGCGGATCAGCTGCCGGTCTTGCGGGACTTGTCGCCGATCATGACCAGCCCGGCGATCACCACGAACAGGGCGATCGGGGCGATCACGTACAGGCCCAGCGTCTGGGCGACACTCAGGCCGGGGCCCGGATCGTCGCCGTCGTCGCGGATGAGGGCGAAGGCGGGGGACGTCATCATCAGCGTCATGGCCGTACCGACGGCGATGACTCCGGCTCGCACTGCGTTCTTCTTGACCACGGGCACCAAATTAGCGAACGTCCTGACGGGCCGCGCGTCCGGGGTCGCCTTGCGGCCCGGCCAGCCCCTCGCGGACGGCTGCCAGCAGCGCGGCGAGCCGCGGGGAGGAGGCCAGCTCCTCCAGCGTCACCGGACGCCCGGAACCGTCCGCCACGGGCAGCCGCCAGTTGGGGTACTCCCGCCAGGTGCCGGGCACGTTCTGCGGCCTGCGGTCGCCCACGCCGTCGGGCAGCCACACGCCGACCATGCGGGCCGGGGTGCGGGTGAGGAACCGGTAGGCGGCCCTGACCTCGGCCTCCTCGTCGCGGGGGCCCTCCGGGGGCAGCAGGCCGTCCCGGCGGAACAGGGCCAGCCACTCGGCCGTCTCGGCGGCGTCGGCGGCCCGCTCGGCGTCCACCTCGCCGTCGAGCAGGCCCAGGCGGTGCCGCAGCTCCACGTGGTCGCCGCTGATCCGGGCGGCGGTGCTGGGCAGGTCGTGGGTCGTGGCGGTGGCCAGGCAGCCCTCACGCCACTGCCGCGGCGCGAGCGGTGCACCGCTGCCGGGTGAGCCGGCGGTGCCCCAGTCGCGTTCGAACCACAGCACGGAGGTGCCCAGGACGCCGCGGTCGGCCAGTTCCTCCCGGACGCCGGGTTCGACCGTGCCCAGGTCCTCGCCGATCACCGGGGTGCCCGCCCGGCACGCCTCAAGGGCGAGCGAGCCGAGCATCGCCTCGGCGTCGTAGCGCACGTAGGTGCCCTCGGTGGGCGGGCGCCCCTCGGGCACCCACCACTGCCGGAACTGGCCCATCACGTGGTCGATGCGCAGCGCGCCGGTGTGCCGCAGCAGCGCGCGCAGCAGTTCGCGGTACGGCAGGTAGCCGGACTCGGCGAGCGCGTCGGGCCGCCACGGCGGCAGCCCCCAGTCCTGCCCGGCCGCGTTGAACGCGTCCGGCGGTGCGCCGATGGACATGCCGGTGGCCAGCGCGTCCTGGAGCGCCCACGCGTCGGAGCCGCTGGGGTGCACGCCCAGCGCCAGGTCGTGCACGAGGCCGAGCGGCATGCCCGCCTCGCGTGCGGTCCGCTGGGCGTCCGCGAGTTGTGCGTCGGTCAGCCAGGCGAGGCGGCGGTGGAACTCCACCTGCCCGGCGTGCTGCGCGCGGGCGCGGGCGGTGCGGGCCGAGCGCGGGTCGTCCAGGCCGGAGGGCCACCGCCGCCAGTCGGGGCCGTGCAGCTCGGCCAGCACGCACCACAGGGCGTGGTCGTCGAGCGGGGTGCCCTGCCGGGCGGCGAAGGCGTCGTACTCGGCCTGCCGGCCGGGACTGAGCTGCACGGCGTGCAGCAGTTCCAGCGCGCGGCGCTTGAGCTGCCAGACGGCGTCCCGGTCGATGTGGGCGTGTCCGCGCAGCACGTCCTCGCGCAGCGCGGCGGCGGAGGACAGCAGCTCGGCGGCCTGCTCGCGGGCCGCTCCCGTGAGGTAGGCGAACTCCGGTACCTGCTCGATCCGCAGGTGCACCGGGTCGGTGAAGCGGCGGGAGGAGGGCCGGTAGGGGGACGGGTCGGTGGCCTCACCGGACGGCGCGGGGGCGGCCGTGTGCAGCGGGTTGAGCTGGACGAAGCCGGCGCCCCCGGTGCGGCCCGCCCAGGCGGCGAGGTCGGCGAGGTCGCCCAGGTCGCCCATACCCCAGGAGCGCTGCGACAGCACCGAGTACAGCTGCACCAGCAGGCCGAAGCAGCGGCCTGCTGGCGCCGGGAAGCGGTCCGGCACCACGAGCAGCGTGGCGTGGGCGGAGCGGCCGTCGGGGGTGAACGCCTGCAGGGTGTGGGCGCCGGCGGGCAGGCCGGGGCCGAGGTCGCGGTGGTCGCCGCGGTCGGTGGTGACCCGCAGCGCGGTGCCCTCGGGCAGGCCCGGCAGGTCGGGTGGGCGGCTGTCGCGCTGGACGACGGTGGCCGGGAGCAGCCGGGCGGACGGGCCGTCGGCCGCGGCGAGGGACGCGCGTAACGCCGCCGGGGTGGAGGCGTCGACGCCGAGCGCGCCGAGGACCGAGACGACCGTCTCCTCCGGCACCGGCACGTGCCGGCCCGGGGAGGGTTCGTAGGAGGTGGAGACACCGTGAGCCGCGGCGAGCCGCGCCAGGCGACTCATCAGATCTCCGAGGACTCCGTGCCGAAGCCGGTACCTGTCGGCTCGCTGGTCAGCGGAAGCTGTGCGGCGATGGGCGACTCGCTGGTGAGCGGTGCCACGTCGGCGAGGGGAGGCTCACTGGTCAGCGGCGCCTCGAAGCAGCCGCAGGAGAAGGAGCCGTCAAGACCCGAGTCGGGACCGGAGAGGCCGGCCAGGATCTGTTTGGACGGGTCGCCGTCCTCGGCTCGGCCGACTTGCTGGGGCAGGGGGGTGAGGGCGGACATGAGCAGCTCTGCGGACGCGGCCACGGGCGGCCTCCGTTCCTGGAAGAGGGCTGAGACAGGTGATGCCATACCCATTGCACGCTTCTCCATCCGTGTTCGCCACCAGAACGTGAGCCAGCTCACGGAGGCGATTGCACCGGCGAATCGTCGGCCGGGGCGGGGTCGGGACGCCAGTGACTGCGGTGAAGGACGATTCGTACACCAGTTTTTTGCGTTCCGGCAGGACCCCGCGAGGGCCTCCGCGAGGCGCCCAGGGCGGGGCCGGGCGGGACGTACCGCGCATATCGCCCCCGCGCGTTGACACCCCGGGACACCGGTGGTGTGGTCGTGCCCGACGTGTGGGGCGTGCGGGCGGCCCCGGGGGCTCCCGGCGGCGGCACGAGGGCGGCGACCGGTTCGCTCTCGGCCGGGCGGGCGGGCGTCCGGTCCGACCGGGCGCCCCGAGGACTACCAGGGAGGGACCGGGTGGGCGCAGTGGCGCACAGCGGACGGCGGGCCGGGGCGACAGCCCTGGTCGCGGCCGTGGTCGGTGGTCTGCTCGGCGGGGCGCCGGTGGCGCAGGCGGCGCCGCAGCCCGACGGGACCTCCCCCGCGGCGACCCGCGACGACCGGGACGCCGATGCGGCGCTGCCCGCGGTCTGGCCCCGCCCGCAGTCGATGCAGCGTGGCGGTGCGGCCGTGCGGGTGACGCCGGAGGCGGTGCTCGTCGCCGAGCGCGGCACCGACGCCGACGCCCTGGTGGCGCTGCGCTCGGCCCTGCACGAGGCCGGGGTACGCACCATCACCGAGGTGCGGCCCGGCGCGGACCTGCCCGAGGGGGCGCTGGTGGTGTCCGCGGGCGCGGGCCGGGCGGACCACGCCGAGCGCGCGCTGCGGGCGCTGCGCGCCCCGGAGCGCACCGACCTGCCGCCGGGCGGCTACCGGCTCGCGGTGGGCCGCGTGGACGGGCCCGACGGGCGCGGGCGCGACACCGTGGCGCTGTCCGGGACGGACGGCGCCGGCCTCTTCCACGCCGCCCAGACGCTGCGGCAGCTGGCCGCGGACGGCCGGCTGCCCGGCGTGGTAGTGCGGGACTGGCCGACGGCCGCGGTGCGCGGCACCACCGAGGGCTTCTTCGGCGAGCCGTGGACGCACCGCCAGCGCCTGGACCTGATCGACTTCCTGGGGCGCACCAAGCAGAACCGCTACCTCTACGCGCCCGGTGACGACCCCTACCGGCAGACGCGCTGGCGGGACCCGTACCCGGCCGGGCAGCGGACCGCGTTCCGCGAGCTGGCCGAGCGGGCCCGCGCCAACCACGTGGTGCTGGGCTGGGCGGTGTCCCCCGGCCAGTCGTTCTGCTTCTCCGACCCGAAGGACCGGCGGGACCTGCTGCGCAAGCTCGACGCGATGCGGGCGCTGGGCGTGGGTGCCTTCCAGCTGCGCTTCGACGACGTCAGCTACACCGAGTGGCACTGCCGCGCGGACGTCGCGGAGTACGGCCGCGGGCCCCAGGCGGCGGCCACCGCGCAGGCGGAGCTGGCGGGCGCGGTGGCCGCGCATCTCGCCCGCCGGCCGGGGTCGGCGCCGCTGTCGGTGCTGCCCACGGAGTTCTACCAGGAGGGCGAGACGGAGTACCGCACGGCGCTCGCCGCGAAGCTGGACCGGCGGGTGGACGTGGCCTGGACCGGGGTCGGCGTGGTGCCGCGGACCATCACCGGGCGCGAGCTGGCCCGGGCCACCGAGGCGTTCGGGCACCGGCTGGTCACCCAGGACAACTACCCGGTGAACGACTTCGCCGACGACCGGGTCTTCCTCGGCCCGTACACCGGCCGGGAGCCGGCGGTCGCGGCCGGCTCGGCCGCGGTGCTGACCAACGCGATGGAGCAGCCCACCGCGTCCCGCATCCCGCTGTTCACCGCGGCGGACTTCGCCTGGAACCCGCGCGGCTACCGGCCCGACGCCTCCTGGCAGGCCGCGATCGACGACCTCGCCGGGCCCGACCCGCAGGCCCGGACCGCGCTGTCGGTGTTCGCCCGCAACGGCGCGTCCTCGGTGCTCGACGACCGGGAGTCGGCGTACCTGCGGCCGGTCATCGCCGAGTTCTGGGCGGCCCGCGATTCCGGTGACACCAAGCGGCTCACGGCGGCGGCGAACGACCTGCGCAAGGCGTTCCGGCAGTTGCGGGACGCGCCCGAGGGACTGGAGAAGGTCGCCGGGGGCGCCCTGGCCGCCGAGGTGGACCCGTGGGTGCGGCAGCTGGCGCGGCTGGGCGAGGCCGGCGAGCACGCGCTGGACATGCTGCTGGCCCAGCGCCGCGGCGACGGCTCCGCCGCCTGGCAGGCCCGGCTGGAACTCCAGCGCCTGGACGAGGACGCCGGACGCAGCACGGTGACGGTCGGCAAGGGGGTGCTGCCGCAGTTCCTGAAGCGGTCGGCGAAGGCCGCCGACGCGTGGTCGGGCCTGGCCGCGGACAAGGACCGGCGCGAGGACACCGAGCGCACCGAGGCCACCGGCGGCCCGGCGGCCGAGCGCGGCGCCCCGGCGTCGGCCGCCACCGACGGCGACCCTGCGACGGCCTACCGGGCGCGCCGCGCACCCGGCGACGACGGCGCGGCCCACGCGATGACGGTCCGGCTGCCGCAGGCCAGGGAACTGGAGGCGGTGACCGTGCAGACCGGCCCCGGCTCGCGCACCCGCGCCTCGGTGCAGGTGCGGGTCGCGGGCGGCGGCTGGCGCACGGTCGGCGAACTGGCCGAGGGCGGCTGGACGCAGCTGCGCACGGACGGCGTACGGGCCGACGCGGTCCGGCTGAGCTGGCTGCCGGACTCGGCGGCGCCGGTCGTGCACGAGGTGACGCCCTGGTACGCGGACACGCCGGGCACCGCGATGGAACTGGACCGCACCGAGCGGGACGTGGTCATCGACGGGTCCACCCGCGCGGAGGTGCGGCTCACCGCCCACCGCACCGAGGACGTGCCGGGCCGGCTCACCGTGCGCGCCCCGGAGGGCTTCACCGTGCGCGCGCCACGCCGGGTGACGGTGCCGCGCGGCGCCCAGGCGACCGCGCGGGTGGAGATCACCGCGGGTCCCGACGTGGCGCCCGGCAGCCACCGGGTGCCGATCGTGTTCACGTCCTCGGACGGCGACCGGCACGAGCAGACCCTGCTGGTGCGTGCGGCCCCGGCGACCACCGACCGGGACGTGGCCCGTGGTGCCCGCGCCGAGTCCTCGGGGGAGGAGACGCCGGACTTCCCGGCGTCCGCGGTGACCGACGGCGACCCGGAGACGCGCTGGTCGTCGACGGAACGCGACGACGCCTGGGTGCAGGTGGAGCTGGACCGCCCGGCCGAGGTGGGTGCGGTGGCGCTGCACTGGCAGGAGGCGCACGCCGCGCGCTACCGGGTGCAGGTCTCCGGCGACGGCAGGCGCTGGCGTACCGCCGCGGTGGTCGGCGAGAGCAGCGGCGGGCGGGAGACGGTCCGCCTCGACGCGCCCGGCGACACCCGGTTCGTCCGGGTGCAGGGCGAGCGGCGGGCGACCCGGTTCGGCTACTCGCTCTGGTCGGTGGAGGTCTTCCCCGTCGCCGCCCCGGCCGACCGGGACGGCGACGACGCCGGGGACGACGAGGCGGACGGAGCCGGCCGGGAAGCGCGCGACGGCCGCGGACAGGCCGACGGCGCGACGGCGCCGCAGGACGGCCGCAACGCGGGCCCGGGCGGGCCGAACGCGGACCGGGATGGGGACGCGCCGGAGTACCCGGTGCTGCCCTACGACCGGGCACGCCCGGACGGCGCCACTCCCTGAGCACCCCGGTCCGGCGAAACCGTGCCGACGTCCCAGCGGGCCCACCGGGCCCGCTGGTCGCGACCGCAGGGACGTCCGTACGGCGTGCACCGGGCAGAAAAAAAACGACCTCAGGCAGGCGTCCTGCCGTTGATCCTGGCGAGCCTGACCAAGTCGTCATCCGCCCCGTACGGCTGCAGGTAGGGCAGCCAGCGCGGATCTCGATGGCCCGTGCCGATGATGCGCCAGGCGAGCCCGGAGGGCGGCGCGGGCTTGTGCCGCAGCCGCCAGCCGAGTTCGGTGATGTGCCGGTCGGCCTTGACGTGGTTGCAGCGGCGGCAGGCTGCCACCACGTTCTCCCACGCGTGCGGGCCTCCGCGGCTGCGCGGGATGACGTGGTCCACGCTGGTGGCCGTCTGCCCGCAGTAGGCGCAGCGACCGCCGTCCCTGGCGAACAGCGCCCGCCTGGTGAGCGGGACGGGGCCGCGGTAGGGGACTCGGACGAAGCGTTTGAGCCGGACCACGCTGGGTGCGGCCATGACGCGGGTCGCGCTGTGCATCAGGGCGCCGGATTCCTCGAGGCTGACTGCCTTGTCGTTGAGGAGGAGAATGAGCGCGCGGCGAAGCGGTACGACGCCGAGCGGCTCGTACGACGCATTGAGGACCAGGACATGCGGCACGGTGCCTCCTTGTACGTCTGCGGCGCGTGGCTCGCGCCGGGACGATCTCCTTCAGTGTGTCCCGGGCCCCGCCCGCCGCGCCACCACGATCGCGTAACGCGCTTCGCGTGTTTTCGGCCACACCCGCGCTATCCGCGCCAGCTCAGGGCCGGACTGACCGTCACCCGGCCGTGGTGAGGGCCTGTCCGCCATTAGTGTGTGGGCCGTGGACGCCGTGGACGACGCGCACCAGCGGGCAGGCGACGCCGCCGGATGGGTGCAGAACAACTGGGAGAGCTGGCTCGCCGCCGGGCTCCGCATGCTGCTCATCGTGGTGATCGCGCTGGTGCTGCGCTCGGTCGTCCGCCGGACCATCAGCAGACTCATCTCCCGCATGAACCGCTCGGCCGAGGCCGTCTCCGCCACCGGACCGCTGGGCGGACTGCTGGTCAACGCCGAACGGCGCAAGCAGCGCACGGAGGCCCTGGGGTCGGTGCTGCGCAGTGTTGCCTCCTTCCTCATCCTCGGTACCGCGGCGCTGACCGTGCTGTCCGTGCTGAACATCAACCTGGGCCCGCTGCTCGCCAGCGCGGGTGTCGCGGGTGTGGCGATCGGCTTCGGCGCCAGGAACCTGGTGATGGACGTCCTGACGGGGATGTTCATCCTGCTGGAGGACCAGTACGGCGTCGGGGACCGGATCGACGCCGGTCCGGCGACCGGCACGGTGCTGGAGATCGGGCTGCGGGTGACCAAGATGCGCGGCGACGAGGGCGAGATCTGGTACGTGCGCAACGGCGAGATCCGGCGGGTGGGCAACCTCAGCCAGGGCTGGGCGACGGCAGCGGTGGACGTGCGGGTCGGCGCCGACGAGGACCTGGAGAAGGTCCGCGAGACGCTGGCCGCGGCCGGCGCGGACATGGCGCGGTCCTCCCCGTGGGACGAGCAGCTGTGGGAGCCGGTCGAGGTGCTCGGCCTGGACGAGGTGACCATGGAGACGATGGTCGTGCGCGTCGCGGTGAAGACGATGCCGGGCGCGGCGAAGCCCGCCGAGCGGGAGCTGCGCTGGCGCATCAAGAGCGCGCTGGACGCCCAGGGCATCCGCCTCGTCGACAACGACACCGCCACTGCCACTGCCGGTGCCGACGGCGACGTGAAGCTGACGAAGTCGGCGCCCGCCTGACGCTGTGCCTTGCATTGACGTGCGGTGTTGCGGGGTCTACTGTCACCCACCAGCAACAGGAAAGCTTCCTAACAGTAGCCGAGGATGAGTGATGGCCGGCACCACACCCGGTACGCCGCGAGTGCTGCGGGCCATGAACGACCGCGCCGCGCTCGACCTGATGCTCACCCACGGCCCGCTCTCCCGCGGCCGGATCGGCAAGCTGACCGGGCTGTCCAAACCCACCGCCTCCCAACTGCTGGCCCGGTTGGAGGCCGCCGGGCTCGTGGTCGGCACCGGCACCAGCGAGGGCCGCCCCGGGCCCAGCGCCCAGCTCTACGCCGTCAACGCGGCAGCCGCCCACGTGGCCGGCGTCGACGTCACCCCGGCCCGGGTCCGGGCCGGCGTCGCCGACCTCACCGGCCGGATCGTGGGCACCTGCGAGATCGGTACCCCAGGTCGCCAGCGACCGGACGGATCGGCCCTGGAGCACGTGGTGTCGGCCGTGGACGGCGCCACCAAGGAGGCGGGCCTGACCCGCGACGGACTGCACCGCGTGGTCATCGGCACGCCCGGCGCCTTCGACCCCGGCACCGGCCGCCTGCGCTACGCCTCACACCTGCCCGGCTGGCACTCGCCGACCCTGCTCGACGAACTGGCCGCCGCCCTGCCCATGCCGCTGGGCTACGACAACGACGTGAACCTCGCCGCCGTCGCCGAGCAGCGCCGCGGCGCGGCCCGCGACCACCAGGACTTCGTGCTGCTGTGGAACGAGGAGGGCATCGGCGCCGCCCTCGTGCTCGGCGGGCGGCTGCACCGCGGCTGGACCGGCGGCGCCGGCGAGGTGGGCTTCATGCCGGTGCCCGGCGCACCCCTGGTCCGCCGGGTGGCGCGCTCCGGCGGCGGCGGGTTCCAGGAACTCGCCGGCGCGCACGCCCTGGTCCGCCTCGCGCGCGACCTGGGGCTGCGCCCGCCGCCCGGCCCGCACGCCGAGGTCGCCGCCGCGCTGCTGGCCCGCGCGGTGAGCGGCGAGGAGCCGGCCGGCGGCCCGTACGGCGAGCTGTTGCGGCAGTTCGCCACCGGTCTCGCCACCGGGCTGGCCGCGCTTGTCGCGGCACTCGACCCGGAGCTGATCGTCACCGCCGGCGGCCTGCTCACCACCGGTGGCGAGCCGCTGCGCGCCCTCGTCCAGGAGGAACTGGCCGAACTCGCGGTGCCGCGGCCCCGGTTGCTGCTCGGCGAGGTCACCGAGGACCCCGTGCTGATCGGCGCGTTGGAGAGCGCCCTGGCCACCACCCGCGACGAGGTGTTCGACACCTCCCGCTGACCCGGCCCGCGCCCGGTCGCCGCTCCCCCTCGCCGCCCCGCCTCACGCCGCTGGAGCCACCCGCCCGCGGAAGCGTTCCCCGACCGTCCCGGGGGCACCCGTCCCCCGGAGCACTTCCCGCTCCTCGCTCAACCGGGCCTTCGTCGAAAACGTCACTCGGACAGGAGTCAAACCCGTGAAACTCGCAGTGGTGGGTGGCGGATCCACCTACACCCCCGAACTCGTCGACGGCTTCGCGCGGCTGAGGGACACCCTGCCGGTGTCCGAGCTGGTGCTCGCCGACCCGGCGGCCGACCGGCTGGAACTCGTGGGCGGCCTGGCCCGGCGGATCTTCGCCAAGCAGGGCCACCCCGGCCGGGTCACCACCACCTCCGACCTGGACGCCGCGGTGGCCGACGCCGACGCGGTCCTGCTCCAACTGCGGGTGGGCGGCCAGACGGCCCGCAACGGCGACGAGACGTGGCCGCTGGAGTGCGGCTGCGTCGGCCAGGAGACCACCGGGGCCGGCGGACTCGCCAAGGCGCTGCGGACCGTGCCGGTGGTACTGGACATCGCCGAGCGGGTCCGCCGCAGCAACCCCGACGCCTGGATCATCGACTTCACCAACCCGGTGGGCATCGTGACCCGCGCACTGCTCGACGCCGGGCACCGGGCCGTCGGCCTGTGCAACGTCGCCATCGGCCTGCAGCGCAGGTTCGCCGCGCTGCTGGACGTGCCCGCCGACCAGGTGCACCTGGACCACTACGGGCTCAACCACCTCAGCTGGGAGTTGGGCGTGCGGCTGGGCGGGCCCGACGGCATCGACGTGCTGCCCGGCCTGCTCGCCGACCACGGCGCCCGGATCGCCGAGGACCTGCGGCTGCCGCGGGACCTGCTCGACCGGCTCGGTGTGGTGCCGTCCTACTACCTGCGGTACTTCTACGCGCACGACGCGGTCGTGGACGAGCTGCGCGGCAAGCCCTCGCGAGCCGCACAGGTCGCCGCCATGGAGAAGGAACTGCTGGAGATGTACGCCGACCCCGCGCTGGCGGAGAAGCCGGCCCTGCTCGCCGAACGCGGCGGGGCCTTCTACTCGGAGGCGGCCGTGGACCTCGCCGCCTCGCTGCTGCGCGGCGCCTCCGGGGACGCCGCAGCGGACGCCGAGGCCCGCGACGACTTCGGCGCGGTCGGCGAACCGGGCTCGGACGAGGGCGAGGTGCAGGTGGTCAACATCCGCAACAACGGCACCCTGCCGTTCCTCCCCGAGGACGCCGTGGTCGAGGTGCCCGCCCGGATCACCCGCGCCGGAGCCCGGCCGCTGCCCGCACCGACCGTCGACCCGCTGTACGCAGGCCTGATCTCCGGGGTCACCGCCTACGAGCAGCTGGCACTGGACGCGGCCCTGAACGGCGGCCGGGAACGGGTGTTCCGAGCGCTGCTGGCCCACCCGCTCGTCGGGCAGTACGACCTGGCCGACCAGCTCACCGACCGGCTGCTCGCCCACAACCGGGAGCACCTGGCGTGGCTCTGACGTCCGGCGCACCCGGGACCGCCGGAACACCCGGGACCGCCGGCGTGCAGGGGACGGGCGCCTGCCTGGCGGTGGACGCCGGCAACAGCAAGACCGACGTGGCGGTGGTCGCCGCCGACGGCCGGCTGCTCGGCGCGGCGCGCGGTGGCGGCTTCCAGCCGCCGCGGGTCGGCGTCGGCCCCGCTGTCACCGCCCTGGCCGGGACTGTGCGCCGGGCGCTGGAGGCGGCTGGCTCCCCCGCCGTCGGGCACGTCACCGCGTGCCTGGCCAACGCCGACCTGCCGCGTGAGGAGCGGGAGCTGGCCGCCGCGCTGCGCGAGCGGGAGTGGGGACGCGTCACCGAGGTCGCCAACGACACCTTCGCGATCCTGCGTGCCGGGCTGCCCGACGACGGCTCGGCCAGGCAGGGCGTTGCCGTGGTGTGCGGTGCGGGCATCAACTGCGTGGGCCTCGCAGCGGACGGCCGCACCCACCGCTTCCCCGCCGTCGGCCGGCTCTCCGGCGACTGGGGCGGTGGCGGCGGGCTGGCCGCCGAGGCACTGTGGCACGCCGCCCGTGCGGCCGACGGCCGCGGCGAGCCGACGGCCCTCGCCGCGGCGCTCCCCGCGCACTTCGGGCTGCCCTCGATGTACGCGCTGATCGAGGCCCTGCACCTGGGCGACCTCGACGAGTCGCGCTGCCACGAACTCACCCCGGTGCTGTTCGCGGTCGCCGCGGACGGCGATCCGGTCGCCCGCGGGCTCGTCGACCGGCAGGCGGACGAGATCGTGGCGCTGGCCCGGGTCACCCTGGACCGGCTGGGGCTGCTTGGTGAGCCGGTGCCGGTCCTGCTCGGCGGCAGCGTCGTCGCCGCCCTGCACCCGCAGTTGCACCGGCGGATCGTCGGCGGGCTCGGCGCCTGCGCGCCGCACGCGGCCGTCTCGGTGATCACCGAGCCACCGGTGCTCGGCGCGGCGCTGCTCGCCCTGGACGGCCTGGGCGCGCCCGCGTCGGCGCACCGCGCGCTGCGGCGGCACTACGGCCGCCCCGGGCGCCGGCCGGAGCACCCGGGCAGGGCGGGTGCCCGGGGCGGCGCGGCCACGGCATAGCCTCGACCGGTGACGTCGACCTGGTACTTCCTGCCCCTGCTCGGCGGCGTCGTGTTCCTCGGCTCGTCGGTGCAGCGCATGGTCGGCATCGGGTTCGGGCTGGTCGCGGCGCCCGGCCTGGTGCTGCTGGTGGGGCCGCTGGACGGGGTGGCGCTCGCCAACTGCGCGGGCATCGCGATCAGCGGCGTCGGGCTGCTCGCCACCTGGCGGCGGGTACGGCTGCGGTCCATGGTGCCGCTGGTCGCCGCCGCCGCGCTGACCGTGCCGCTCGGCGCCCACGTGGCCCGCCGGCTGCCCGAACCGGTGCTGCTCACCGCCGTCGGGCTGCTGGTGACGGTCGCCGTCCTGCTGCTGGTGCGCGGGGTGCGGGTGCCGGCGCTGCGCGGCCGGGGCGGTGCCGCCGCTGCGGGCGCGGCGAGCGGCTTCCTCAACTCCTCGGCGGGGCTCGGCGGCCCGGCCGTGTCGCTGTACGCCGTGAACGCCGGCTGGACGGCCCGGGAGTTCCTGCCCAACGCCCAGTTCTACGGGCTGCTGGTCAACCTGTTCTCGCTCGCCGCGAAGGGCGTGCCGCACCTGCCCGCACCGGCGTGGGCGTTGAGCGCCGCCGCCATGGCCGTCGGCCTGGTCGCCGGCCACCTGCTCGCCGCCCGCACCCCCGAGCACCGCGCCCGCCAGGTGGTCCTCGGTCTCGCGATGGGCGGCGGCCTGCTCACCGCGACGAAGGGCCTACTGGCGTTCTGAGCGTTCTGAGCCAAGGTGCGCAGCCGGCCCGGGGCGGGGGGAACCGTTCGGCGGCGGCAGGCGTGTCGGTAGGCAGCGGGTCCGCGCACGGCGGGTCCGCCACCCGTCCGGCGCCCGCCCAGGGCACCGGCGGGCGACCGGGGAGGCGCCACCCGCCGCGGGGTGCGGCGGCAGATCGCGATCCGAACAAGATCCCGGCCAAAGACGTACGGCGCGGCTCCCCGGCAGCCATACTGCTGGCCGAGGGGTCGTTCCCGGGTACGGGGGACGGTTCCGGTCAGTGACCGAGGGGGAGGTCCGTGCCCGTGACGCAGCCGTCGACCGTGCCGCCGCCGTCCGCCGTGCCGGCGCCGCCACCGGCACCACCGGCCGTGCGGGAGCAGGCCTCGCCGCCTCGGCGTACCGCGTGGGCGGAGGGCGTGGACAGGCTCAGGGCCGCCGTCGTCACCGAGCCGGGCCGGCTGCGGGTCATCGGCGCCGTGCTGGTCGCGCTGCTGCTCGCTCTCGGCGTGGTCACCGTGTGGCAGGTGTCCGACCGGGCGGCGGGCGCCGACGCGGTGCTGCACCGCAGCCAGCCGCTCAGCGCCGACGCGGCCAGCATCCACCGCTCGCTCGCCGACGCCAACACCACGGCCGCCGTCGGGTTCCTGGCCGGCGACGACGAGTCCCCCGAGGTGCGCAAGCGCTACGAGGACGACATCCGCACCGCCGCCCGTCTGATCACCAAGGCCGCCGGCAACAGCGAGGGCTCCCCCGCCGCCCGGCGGCACCTGGCCGTCCTCAACGAGCAACTCCCGGTGTACACAGGGCTGGTGGAGTCGGCGCGCACCAACAACCGGCAGGGGCTGCCGATCGGCGGCGCCTACCTGCGCTACGCCGACGAGCAGATGCGCGAGAAGCTGCTGCCCGCCGCCCGCGCCCTGTACGACACCGAGTCGGCGCAGCTCGACCGCGACCACCGCGAGGCCGGCACCTGGCCCTGGGCGGCGCTGGCGCTGGGCGTGCTGACGCTCGCCGCACTCGGCTGGGCGCAGCGGCGCCACTACCTGCGCACCAACCGGGTGTTCAACCGCGGGCTGCTGGCCGCCACCGCCGCCGCCGGGGTGCTGGTGCTGTGGCTGGCCGGCGGGCACGCCGTCGCGCGGGCGCAGCTGGGCGCCGCCGACCGGGACGCCGCCCGCTCACTGCACACGCTGAACGAGTCGCTGGTGGCCGCGCTGGAGGCGCGCGGCGACGAGAACATGACGCTGGTGGCGCGCGGGGCGGGCGCCGGATACGAGGAGGCGTACCTCGCCGGGATGCGCAAGCTGGCCGGCGAGGACCCCGAGGCCGCCGAGGGCGGTCTGCTGCAGCGGGCGGTGGAACTGGCCGACGACTCCGGCGGCCGGAAGCCGGTGCTGGCGGCGCAGCGCGAGGCGGGCCACTGGCACGCCCGGCACGGTGAGGTCCGCGAGGCCGAGAACACCGGCGAGTACGCCACCGCCGTGGACCTGGCGATCGGCTCCACCGGCAGCACCGGGGAGATCTTCGACCGGCTGGACGCCGGTCTGCGCAAGGCGATCGCGCACGAGCAGCGCCAGTTCCAGGAGTCGGCCCGCGCGGGCCGGGCCGCCCTCACCGGGCTGGCCGCCGGAGCGGGCGTCGCCGTGCTGCTCGGTGCCGCCGGTGTGGTGGGCGGCATCGGCCGAAGACTGTCGGAGTACCGGTGACGGGGGCCAGGGGCATGTCACGCACACACGAACGGCGTTCGCTCGTCACGGCGCTGGCCGGGCTCGGACTCGTCCTCGCCGTCCTCGCCTCCGTGCTGCTGTCCGTGCGCGACGCCCCGCACGTGACGGCGGAGGCCGTGGAGGCGCCGGCCCGCGCCGAACCGGCGGCCGTGCGACCGGCCGCGCCGGCGCCCGCCAAGTGCGACGACGGCGAGGACCCGGCGGCGAGCCTGCGGCCGTCCGGGGCGGCGGGCACGGCGGTGGAACGCATCCGCAAGCGCGGGCACCTGGTGGTGGGCGTCGACCAGAACAGCTACCTGTGGGGCTACCGCAACCCGCACACCGGCGAGATCGACGGCTTCGACATCGACCTGGTCGGCGCCGTCGCCCGGGACCTGCTGGGCGCCGACGCGAAGATCGTCTACAAGACCATCCCCACCGACCAGCGCATCCCTGCCATCCAGGGGCGCGAGGTGGACATGGTGGTGCGCACGATGACCATCAACTGCGAGCGCCGCGAGGAAGTGGCCTTCTCCACGTCCTACTTCGAGGCGGGCCAGCAGGTGCTGGCGCCCCGCCGGTCCACGATCGAGGGATACGACGCCTCGCTCAGGGGCAGGAAGGTGTGCACGGCGAAGGGTTCCACGGGGGAGACGTCACTGCGCGGGGAGAGCCATGGTGCGAGCATCGTCACCGTGCCCAACCAGCTCGACTGCCTGGTGCGGTTGCAGCTCGGCCAGGTCGACGCGGTCGTCACCGACAACGCGCTGGCGGCCGGCCAGGCCGCCCAGGACCCGTCGGTGCGGCTGGTGGGCGAGCCGTTCACCAGGGAGTCGTACGGTGTCGCCATGAACCTGCGGGACACCGACCTCGTGCGCCGGGTCAACAAGGTGCTCGACGACTTCCGCAAGGGCGGCCGTGCCGGTCAGTGGCGCTCCTCGTTCGACAAGTGGCTCGCCCCGGTGATGACCGACACCGACCCGCGCCCGCCGGCCCCGAAGTACCGGGACTGACCCGGGCACGTCCCACCCGAGTCGGCGGCGCCGCCCCCGGCAGCCGGACAGCGCACGAACGAGAGCAGCGAGGTGATCGATGGGGTCCGTCGGGTCCAGTCGTCCGGTGATGAGCCGGGATGAGGTCGACCGTGCCCTGGCGCGGCTCGGCGCGGAGCACGAGGCGATCGAGTCGTCGCTGCTCGCGCTCCAGGACCACGCCGGACGCCGGCTGCTGGAGGGTGCCGAACTCACCGGCACCACCAGGCACCGCTGGTCCTCCGCCGAGCAGGCCATCACCTTGCTGTGGACGCAGTTCGACACGTACACGGCGGCGTTGCACTCCGCCCGCAAGCTGCGCGGCGCGCGGCGCTGGCCGGGCCGGGAGGAGCTGGCGGAGCTGACCGAGGTGCTGCGCGGCACGGGGGTGACGATCTCGGCCGGGCAGCAGGGACCGGGCTCGGCGGGCCGCCTCGCGGAGCAGCTGAGCCTGGAGGAACTGGTCGAGCGCATGAACACCGGCTACGCCCGGGCGCTCGACGTCGTGGTCGCGGCGGACGCGGTGTGGTCGGCGCTGCCGGCCCGGATAGACCTGCTGGCCGCCGAACTCCAGCGCATCCGCTCCCTGGCGCACTCCGTGGGCGTGCGGCCGGGCGAGCACCCGGCCGGCGACGAGCTGGACAGCGTCACAGCCGAACTGAGCACGCTGCGCGCCGAGGTGATCACCGACCCGCTGGCGTTCTGGGTGCCGGCCGGCGGAAGCAGCGCACCCGGCGGCGGCCGTCCCGACACCGCCCGCTACGACCGGGCGGCCCGCGCGCTGGAGGACGTCCGGCGGGAGATCGACGCGGTGCTCGGCGTGCGGCAGGACGCCGAGCAGCGGCTGCTGCGGCTGCGGGACGTGCTGTCGCGGGCCGACCGGACGCTGGCCGAGGCCCGCACCGCCCGCGGGGAGGTGCTGGCGAAGATCGCCGCGTTCGAGGTGCCCGCCGTCAACGGCCCTCCCACGGCCCTGCACGAGCAGTTGGCGACCGCCGCGGACTACCGCCGCAGGGCCCAGTGGCACCGGTTGTCGCCACTGCTGGAGAGTCTGGAGCAGCGCGCCGACGACGAGTTGCAGCGGGCCCGCGAATCGCTGTCGGCCGTGACGGCGCCGCTGGCGGTCCGGGCGGAGCTGCGCGGCCGGCTGGACGCCTACCGGGCGAAGGTGGCACGGCACGGCATGGCCGAGGAGCCGCTGCTGGTCGAACGCTACGACGCGGCCCGCCGGTTGCTGTGGAGCGCGCCGTGCGACCTGCGCACCGCCGAGCAGGCGGTGCTGCGGTACCAGCGCGCGGCGGCGGAGGCACTGGTGCCTCAGCGGGGCGGAGAGCCCGAGGACCGCAGGGGGGAAGGCAGTTGATGGCCGAGCAGCAGGTGGGGTGCCAGCGCCCGGACTGCGGAGGCACCTACGAGGACTTCGGTGGCGGTGAGTTGTACTGCGACGTCTGCGGGCTGTCGCCGGTGGTGCCGCCCGGCGGCGCGCTCTCCTCACCGCCCACCGGGCCGACCGGTCGGCGCGGCCCGGACGGCTCCACCGCGGGGCGGGGGTCGGCGTCGGCGGCTTCCGGGCGGGCGTCGGGGTCGGCGGGGTCGGCGCGGTCCTCGGGGTCGTCACGCTCGGCGCGTTCGCAGTCGTCGCGGCGGTCGGTGTCGGGGCGGCTGTCGATGGCCCGGTCCGGTTCGGGCCGTTCGGTGTCGGTGCGCAGCTCCCACCGGGGCACCTCCTCGTCGGGGCGGCACCGGCTGGGCGCCGGGCTCGTCACCGTGCCGCCCGTGCCGCGCCCCGACCCGGCGTCGGCGGTGCTGGCGAACCCGGAGGTGCCCGAGCGCAAGCGCTACTGCTCCAACAGCGACTGCGGCAGCCCGGTGGGCCGGTCCCGCGGCGACCGGCCGGGCCGCACCGAGGGCTTCTGCACCAAGTGCGGGCAGCCGTACTCGTTCTCGCCGAAGCTGGCCGCCGGCGACGTGGTGCACGGCCAGTACGAGGTGGCCGGGTGCCTGGCGCACGGCGGCCTGGGCTGGGTCTACCTGGCGGTGGACCGGGCGGTGTCGGACCGCTGGGTGGTGCTGAAGGGCCTGCTGGACACCGGCGACCAGGACGCCATGGCCGCGGCCATCTCCGAGCGCCGCTTCCTCGCGGAGATCGAGCACTCCACGATCGTGCGGATCTACAACTTCGTCGAGCACCTCGACCAGCGCACGGGCAGTCTCGACGGCTACATCGTCATGGAGTACGTCGGCGGCAAGTCGCTGAAGGAGATCGCCAACGAGCGCCGCACGCCCACCGGACGCCGTGACCCGCTGCCGGTGGAGCAGGCCTGCGCCTACGGCATAGAGGCGCTGGACGCGCTGGGGCACCTGCACAGCCGCAACCTGCTGTACTGCGACTTCAAGGTCGACAACGCCATCCAGCAGCAGGACCAGCTCAAGCTGATCGACCTGGGCGCGGTGCGCCGGATGGACGACGAGGTGAGCGCCGTCTACGGCACCGTCGGCTACCAGGCGCCGGAGGTGGCGGAGGCGGGCCCCTCGGTCGCGTCGGACCTGTACACGGTGGCGCGCACACTGGCCGTGCTGACCTTCGACTTCCAGGGATACACCAACGTCTACGCCGACAGCCTGCCCGACCCGGGCAGCATCGAGGTCTTCCAGCAGTACGAGTCGTTCTACCGGCTGCTGGTGCGGGCCACCGACCCCGACCCGCAGCGCCGGTTCTCCTCCGCCGAGGAGATGGCGGAGCAGCTGACGGGGGTGCTGCGGGAGGTCGTCGCGCTCCAGACCGGTCGGCCCCGGCCGGCCCTGTCCACCCTGTTCGGACCCGAGGCGAAGGTCGTCGGCTCGGAGCTGCTGCCCGCACAGGACGGTCCCGTCTCACGGCTGGGCGTCCGCGTCCCGGCTCCGGGGCGGTTCACCCGGGCCGCCCGGCGCCGGTCCGCCGGGGCGCCGGCGCTCGCGGGGCCCGCGGGCCCCGCTCTCGGAAACGTCCCGGCGGCCGGACCGGTCGGCGGGTCGGCTGTCGCGGCGGCGGTGCATCCCACCGCGGGGGCAACCTACGGGCACACGCCCACCCATGTGCGGCTGCCCGCTCAGCTCACCGCCGAGCCGGTGCCGCTCCCGGACGGCGCCGGCCCCGCCGGGGGCGGCGGCAGCACGCTGATCGCCCCGCTGGACGTGACGGCGACGGCACTCGCCCTACCGGTGCCGCGGGTCGACCCCGGTGACCCCAACGCCAGCTTCCTGGCCGGTCTGCTCGCCGTCGAGCCGGCCGAGCTGACCGCCGCGCTGCGCGCCGCTCCCACCGACTCGGTGGAACTGCGGCTGCGGGAGCTGCGGGCCCTGCTGGAACCGGCCCTCGGCGCGGCCGCCGCCCGGCAGCCGCAGCCCGACGGGCAGGCCGAGCGCGCCGCGGAGGCCGTCGCCCGGCTGGCGGCGGACTATCCCGACGACTGGCGCGTCATCTGGTACCGCGGCCTGTCCGCCCTGGTCAGCGGCGACCGGGAGACGGCGGCGCTGGCCTTCGACGCGGTGTACGACGCGTTCCCCGGCGAGTCGGCGCCGAAGCTGGCGCTGGGCGTGTGCGCGGAGGTGCTGGGGCAGCTCGACAACGCCGCCGAGTACTACCGCCTGGTCTGGGCGACCGACCCCAACCACGTCAGTGCGGCGTTCGGGCTGGCCCGGGTTCGGCTGGCGTCCGGCGACCGCGCCGGTGCCGTCGAGGTGCTGGAGTCGGTCCCGGAGACGTCGGTGCACTGCACCGCGGCCCGGGTCGCGGCGGTGCGGGCCCGGCTGCGCGACCGCGATCCGGGTGAAGCGCTGCTGGACGACCTGTACGCTGCCGCCGACCAGGTCACGCGCCTGGCCGACGCCGGACTGGACGCTCCGCGACGCGAGTTGCTGTCCACCGAGGTGCTGGGCAGCGCGCTGGACTGGACCCTCCGCGGCCGGCACGGCGCGCCGCCCAACCCGGCACCGGGCCAGATCCGGCCGCTGCTGGGCTGCGCGCTGACCGAGGAGGGGCTGCGCATCGGCCTGGAGGGCTGCTGCCGCAGGCTGGCCCGGCTCGCCGGGACGGCTGCCGAGAGGATCGAATGGGTGGAGCGGGCGAACCGTCTCCGCCCCAGGACATGGGTGTGACGATGCCGCAGCTCGACCAACTCTCCGCCTGCCCCAGCTGCGCCGAGCCGCTGGAGCACGGCGACCGCTTCTGCGGCGTGTGCGGGACCGACCTGGCGGCTGCCGCCGGAGTGGACCGGCCCACCATGGTGATCGGTTGCGGCGAGCAGGCGCCCGTCCCGCCGCCTCCTCCTCCACCCGCCGCACCGGCTCCGGCACCACCCGCCGCACCGGCGCCCGCACCCGCACCTCCCGCACCTCCCGCACCCGCGCCGCCCGCCGCGAGCCCGCCGCCGGCCCACGGGCCGTACGCGCCCGCCGAGCCGCCGAACCCCCCGGCCGGCGGCCCGCCGCCCCCGCCGCCCGCGGTGCCGCCCACGCCGCCCGCCGCTGCCGGGGGCCCGCCGCCGCCCGGCCCGCCGCCGCCCGCGCCCGCGCAGCCGGTGCCGACGCCGACGCTGGCCGACTTCACCCTGTCCCCGCCGGACCCGCGGGCCGGGCTGCGCACCCGCGCCGGTGCGCAGGCCGCCGCGGCACCGTCCCCGGCCGTGCCCGCCGGGCAGCGCGCATGCGCGGCCTGCGGTGCGGGTGCGGTGGACCGGGACGGGTACTGCGAGACGTGCGGGCACGCACAACCCAGGGAGCGGGACCACATGGAGACCGAACTGCACGGTGTGGCCGCGGCCAGCGACCGCGGGCTGCGGCACCACCGCAACGAGGACGCCTACGGTGTCGACGTGGTGCCGCTCGCCGACGGCTCACCCGCCGTGGTCGCCGTGGTGTGCGACGGCGTGTCCTCCTCCAGCCGCCCCGAGGAGGCGTCCGCGGCGGCGGCGGAGGCCGCGTGCGGGCACCTCAACGTGGTGCTGCCGCGCGGCGCGCAGCCGCAGCAGGCACTGCACGAGTCGCTGGAGGTGGCGGCCCGCGCGGTGTCCGCGCTGGCCGCCGAGGGACACTCCCCCGAGCAGAACGCCCCGGCCTGCACGATGGTGAGCGCGGTGGTGGCCGGCGGGCTGCTCTCGGTGGGCTGGATCGGCGACAGCCGGGCCTACTGGATCCCGGAGGACCGGGCCGCGCCCGCCGCACGGCTCACCGAGGACGACTCCTGGGCCGCCCAGATGGTCGCCGCGGGACTGATGGAGGAGGCCGAGGCGTACGCCGATCCGCGGGCGCACGCCATCACCGGCTGGCTGGGCGCCGACTCCTACGAACTCGACCCGCACACCGCCTCGTTCACCCCTGACCGGGCGGGTGTCGTGCTGGTGTGCACCGACGGGCTGTGGAACTACGCCGAGGCCGCAGAGCAGTTGGCGGCCGTGGTACCGGCGGACGCGCGGGCGCGGCCGATGGCGGCGGCCCGCTTCCTCGTCGAGTACGCCCTGTCCGGCGGGGGCCACGACAACGTAACAGTGGCCGTCATCCCGTTCCCGGCCACCGCCGCGCGGGCAGGATCGGCCTGACGAAGGCGGGGCCGGGGGACGCGTCAGCTCCGCACGGCCTGCTGTCCTGCCGGCGGCGTCCCGCCGCCGGCAGGCACCGCCGTGGAGACGAGTGGAAGCAGACGATGGCCAGATTCGCCAAGACGAACGTGCCGCGGTTCTCGGTCGAGGTCTACCAGAACCCGTTCCTCCCGGAGGACGGCCGGGAGGTCGACGCCATCGTGACCGTCACCTCGACCGGCGGGGGCACCGCCGGCCGGCCCGAGGGCATACCCGCGCCCGTCACCGACCCGGGTGCGGGCGGCGCCCTGCCCGCCGGGCCGGGCGCCGCCGTGGTGCTGATGGTGGACTGCTCCGGGTCGATGGACTACCCGGCGACGAAGATGCGCGCCGCCCGCGAGGCGACGGCGGCAGCGGTGGAGACCCTGCCGGACGGGACGGCGTTCGCCGTGGTGGCCGGCACCCACGTGGCCCGGGAGGTCTATCCGCGCGGCGGCCGGCTCGCGGTCGCCGACGGCACCACCAGGAAGGAGGCCAAGGAGGCGCTGCGCCGGCTGACCGCCGGCGGCGGCACCGCGATCGGGACCTGGCTGATAGCGGCGGACCGGCTGCTGGCGACCGCCGACGCCCCCATCCGGCACGGCATCCTGCTCACCGACGGGCGCAACGAGCACGAGACCCCCGAGGCCCTCCGCGAGGCGCTGGACGCCTGCGCCGGCCGTTTCACCTGCGACGCCCGCGGGGTGGGCACCGACTGGAAGGTGGAGGAGGTCACCGGCGTCGCCTCCGCGCTGCTGGGGACGGCCGACATCGTCGCCGACCCGTCCGGCCTGTCGGCGGACTTCACCGCCATGATGGCCGCGGCGCTGGGCAAGGCCGTCGCCGACGTCGCGCTGCGGCTGTGGACACCGCAGGGCGCCCGGGTGCGGTTCGTGAAGCAGGTCGCGCCGGCGGTGGAGGACCTCACCGGCCGCCGTACCGAGGCCGGGCCGCGGTCCGGGGACTACCCGACGGGTTCCTGGGGTGACGAGTCGCGCGACTACCACGTGTGTGTGGAGGTGCCGGCGGCCGGTGTCGGCCAGGAGATGCTGGCGGCCAGGGTGTCACTGGTGCTGCCGCAGCCCGACGGCGGCTCGCTGCCGCTGTCCCAGGGCCTGGTGCGGGCGGTGTGGACGGACGACATGAGCGCCACGACCACCATCAACCCCCAGGTCGCGCACTACACCGGGCAGGCGGAACTGGCCCGGGCCATCCAGCAGGGCCTCGATCTGCGCAAGGCCGGGGACGAGGACGGGGCGACCGCCCGGCTCGGCCGCGCGGTGCAGCTGGCCGCCGTCTCGGGCAACGCGGACACCGCGAAACTGCTCGCCAAGGTGGTGGACGTGGTCGACGCGGCGGCGGGTACTGTTCGGCTGAAGGCAAGGGTCACCGACGCCGACGAGATGACGCTGGAGACACGCTCCACCAAGACGGTCCGAGTGAAGAAGTAGTTGTACGGAGGGGGAAGCCCGAGATGCCGACTTGCCCGAACGGCCACCGGTCGGCGGCCGACGACTGGTGCGAGGTGTGCGGCCACCGCATGTCCGGCACGTCCGGTACGGCTCCCTCCTCGGCCGGTGCGCCCAGTTCCGGATACGGCTACCCCGGCCCTCCCACCCAGCAGGCCGAGCTGTGCCCGCAGTGCCACACCCCGCGCGAGGCGCAGGGCCCGTTCTGCGAGGAGTGCCGCTACAACTTCCTCACCCAGTCCCCCACCTCGTATCCGACGTTCGGGCAGCAGCCCCGGCCGGCCGGCGCCTCACTCGGCTTCGAGGGCTCCCGGCCGTCGCAGGTGAACCGCCCGGCGGAGCCGATACCGACGCCGTCCGGTGACGACGACTGGAACCTCGCGCCGCCCGGCGGAAGCAACGGCTACCAGCAGTCCCAGCAGTCCCAGCACGGCCAGCAGTCCCCGCAGAGCCAGCAGCCCTACCCAGGGAGCGGGCAGTCGTTCCCCGGCGAGCACCTGTCCTACCCGGGCCGTCCGCAGTCGTTCCCCGACGAGCAGGGCCAGTACTCCGGCCGGCCGCAGCCCTACGGCGAGCAGCAGCAGTCCTACCCCGACCAGCAGCAGCCCTACGCCGAGGGCCCGCAGGGCTACCAGGGCGCGCAGGCCTACCAGAGCGGACCGCAGTCCTACCAGGGGCAGCAGGAGCAGCAGCCCTACGGGGGCGCGCCCGCCTACCCGGACCAGCACCGGCCCTACCCGGACCAGCAGGGCTACCCGGACCACCAGTCCTATCCCGAGCAGTCGTCGTACCCGCCGGGCCCTCAGGCCGGCGGCGGGGAGCCGGAGACCTCCTCCCGGGCCGGGAGCTGGTCGGTGACGGTCGCCACCGACCGCGAGTACTTCACCGCGATGATGCAGCGCAGCGGCCCCGAGGGCGCCGAGCTGAACCTGCCCGCCTACTCACCGGAGTTGCAGGTGCCGCTCACCGGCGACCAGGTCACCATCGGGCGCCGCCGGCACTCCACCGGGGAGGCGCCGACCATCGACCTGTCCCGTCCGCCGGAGGACCCGGGCGTCTCGCACCAGCACGCCATGCTCGTCCAGCAGGAGGACGGCGGCTGGGCGGTGATGGACCAGGAGTCGACCAACGGCACCACGCTCAACGGTGCCGAGGACCCCATCCAGCCCTTCGTGCCGGTCCCGCTCAACGAGGGCGACCGGGTGCACGTCGGCGCCTGGACCACGCTCACCGTCCACCGGGCCTGACGCGCCGGTAGCTCACCGGCAGCTCACCAGGCGCCCGGCAGCGGCCAGCGGTGGGGGCCACCGGGGTCGTCCAGCCACGCCCACTGGCCGTCCGGGCCGACCGTGACGCCGTACCGCGTGCGGGCGGGCCGGTCCTCCCGGCGCCACAGGGCGTAGGCGTCCCAGGGGTCCTGGTGTCCGGCGGCCAGCTCCAGCAGGAACCGGAACGAGTCGTACCGCAGCGCTTCCTCCGGCACGCGCCCGGCGGGGGCCGGCTGCTGCGGCGCCTCGTCCTGCCGGGGGGTGCCGCGCAGCGGCACGAAGAACGCCGGTGTGCCGAGGAACCGGCCCTCGGCGCGGACGCCGTCCGCCACCCGCAGTCTGATGAGCCCGGTGGCGAGCGGCGCCAGCACCACCGCGCCCGGGACGCACTGCTCGACCCAGGCCCGGGGCACCGAGCTGATCGCGCAGGTCGCGATGATCCGGTCGAAGGGCGCCCGGGACCGGCAGCCCCGGGCGCCGTCCCCGGTGACGACCACCGGCCGGTACCCCGCCTCGGCGAGGTGCCTGCGGGCCGGCTCGGTGATGTCCGGGTCGAGGTCGACGGTGGTCACCCGGTCGTCGCCGAGGCGGTGCGAGAGCAGCGCCGCGTTCCAGCCGGTGCCGGTGCCGATCTCCAGCACCGACATGCCGTCCTCGACGTCCAGTGCGTGCAGCATGCCGGCCATCAGCGAGGGCTGGCTGCTGGACGAGATCAGTTCACCGTCCCGCCGCCGGGTGGCCAGCGGCACGTCCTCGTAGGCCCCGTCGAGCCAGCGCCGCCGCGCCTCCGGATCTGGGTCCTCCCGCCATCTGCGCTCGTACGCGGTCCGGGTGGGCACGAAGTAGTACGGCACGAACGTCTCCCGGGGCACCTCGGCGAAGGCGGCCCGCCAGGCCGGGTCCGGCAGCGCGCCGGCTGCCACCAGTTCCCGCAGGAAGGCATCGCGTCGCATGTCTCCACTCTCTCTCACCCCCGGCCCACGGGCGACGGGCCACGAGGCGTCCGATGATCGGATACGGGCGCGAACGCCCCTGTGCCGCTGCCGGAACGGCGGGTAGCGTCAGGTGGCATGACCTTGAGCAGCGCCGCGATAGCGGTTTCGAAGCTGCGCAAACGGTACGGGGATGTGCAGGCGGTCGACGGGGTCTCGTTCGAGGTCCGGCACGGCGAGTTCTTCGGCATTCTCGGGCCCAACGGCGCGGGGAAGACGACCACTCTGGAACTTGTCGAAGGGCTGCGCGAGCCCGACGGGGGCCGGGCCGAGATGCTGGGCAGCCCCTCGTGGCCGCGCGACACGCGGTTGCTCTCGCGGATCGGTGTGCAGCTCCAGACCTCGGCGTTCTTCGAGAAGCTGACCGCCCGCGAGCAGATCCGCACCTTCGCCTCGCTGTACGGCGTGGGCGCAGCCCGGGCCGACACGATGCTGGAGCGGGTCGGCCTGACCGAGAAGGCGGGCGTGCGGGTGGACAAGCTGTCCGGCGGGCAGGCGCAGCGGCTGTCCCTCGCCTGCGCCCTGGTGCACGACCCGGAGCTGGTCTTCCTCGACGAGCCGACCACGGGCCTGGACCCGCAGGCCCGCCACAACCTGTGGGACCTGCTGCGGGACATCCAGGCCGACGGGCGGACCGTGGTCCTCACCACGCACGCCATGGACGAGGCCGAGACGCTGTGCGACCGCGTCGCGGTGATGGACCGGGGCCGCATCCTGCGCACCGGTCCGCCGCGTGAGCTGCGGGACGAGTTGGGCGCCGCGTCCCTGGAGGACGTCTTCCTCCAGCTGACCGGACGGGAGTACCGCGAATGACGGCCGCGCAGAAGGACAGCGGGAAGGCCGCCGGCGCCGCCTCCGGCCCTTCGGCCCGGCCGGTTCCGCCGCGGCGGACGGTGGCCGCGCGGCTGGGCCCGTTCCTCAGCCTGTCCCGGGCGATGGCGCTGGGAATGGCGCGGGACCGGGCGGCGGTCTTCTTCATGCTGCTGTTCCCGCTGATGTTCCTGCTGCTGTTCGGGGCGCTGTTCAAGGACTCCGGGGCCCCGCAGGCGAAGGTGGTGCAGGTCGGCGGCGTCGCCGTCCTGGACGAGCTGCCCGGCAGCGAGCGGGAGCGGCTGCGGGAGGTGCTGCGGATCGACCGCACGGACGACTCCGGCACCGCGATGCGCGAGGCGCTCGACGAACTGCGGGCCGGCGACACCCACGCGGTGGTCTTCCAGCGCGGCGACGAGGTCGTGCTGCGCGTCTCGGTGGCCGACCAGGTGCGGGCGGGCACCGTGCAGGGCCTGCTGAACTCGGTCGTGCAGCAGGCCAACCAGGCCGCCACCGGCCAGCCGCCCGCGTTCCGGCTCAGCACCGGCCAGGTCGAGGACGAGTCGGTGCAGGCGATCCAGTTCCTCACGCCCGGCCTGCTCGGCTGGGCGGTGGCGATGGGTGCCGTCTTCAGCACCGCGATCACCCTCGTCGGCTGGCGCCGCAAGCGTGTCCTGCGCCGGCTCCGGCTGGCACCGGTAGGTGCCACCTCGGTGATCTCGGCACAGGTCGGCACCGCGCTGGCGCTGGCGCTCGTGCAGACCGCGCTCTTCCTCTCCGTGGCCTCGCTGCCCTTCTACGGGCTGCGGCTGAGCGGGTCGTGGTGGCTGGTGGTCCCGCTGGTGATGTGCGGCACCCTGGCGTTCCTGTCGATCGGACTGGTCATCGGCGCCTGGGCCAGGACCGAGGAGGCGGCCAACGGCGCCGCGCAGCTTGTCGTCCTGCCGATGGCGTTCCTGTCCGGTGCGTTCATCCCGTTCGACGCCGCCCCCGAGTGGCTGCGGACCATTGCCGGCTTCATGCCGCTGAAGTACCTCGCCGAGGCCATGCAGGGGGTCATGTCCCGCGGGGAGGGCTGGGGCACCGCTCTGCCGGTGATGGGCGGGCTGCTGCTGTTCGCCGCTGTGCTCACGGCCGTCGCCCGGTGGCTGTTCCGCTGGAACGACGCCTGAGCGGCCGGGTGGTCCCGGCGGTCCGCCGGCGGGCCCCGGGACCGCCCGGCGATCTGACACCATGGGGGACGTGATGGAGATTCCGCGCGGAAGCTTGTCCCAGCAGACGTTCTTCGAGCAGGTCGGAGGCGAGCAGACGTTCCGGCGGCTCGTCCGGCGCTTCTACGAGGGGGTCGCGGGCGACCCGGTGCTGCGCCCGATGTACCCGGAGGAGGACCTCGGGCCCGCCGAGGAGCGCCTCGCGCTGTTCCTGATGCAGTACTGGGGCGGCCCGCGCACCTACAGCGACGACCGGGGCCATCCGCGGCTGCGCATGCGCCACGCCCCGTTCCGGGTGGACCGGGCCGCGCACGACGCCTGGCTGAGGCACATGGGCGACGCCGTCGGTGAACTCGGTCTGGAACCGGCGCTGGAGAAGCAGCTGTGGGACTACCTGGTCTACGCGGCGGCCTCCATGATCAACACTGACGGCTGATCCGGGGACGGGCGCCGGAACTCACGGTTCCGGCGCCCGCCCCCGCATCGGCGCGGCAGGCGCGGTCAGCGCGGGGTGACGGACAGCCCCGCGGCGGGCGACGGCGCGGAGCGCACCGCCACCGAGCCGTAGGGCGTGTGCAGCCGCAGCCAGGTGCCGGTGGCGAACAGTCCGGCAGGCTCGTCGCCGGTGAGGAAACCGAGGGCGTGCGCCGCGTGCACCGCGCGCAGCGGCAGCCCGGTGCGGCCCAGCGGGCGGGACCAGATCTCCTCGGCCAGTGCGTCCAGCCGGTCCCGGGTGCGGTCCTCGGCGTCCAGTTGCTCGGTGCGCTCGCGGAACTCGGCCACCGCGGCGGTCGCCACGGTGCGGACCGCGTCCGCGGGCAGCTCACCGACCCGGCTCCAGCCGCTGCGCGGGGGCAGCACCCCGGCCCAGGGCGGGCCGGTGACGGCGGCGGGCGCGGTCAGCGTGCCGCGCCGCTCGTCGACGGCCTCCAGCAGCTCCCCCGCCGACACGGTGGTGTCCAGCTCGACGGGCGTGCGCAGCCGCGCGGTCCGGATGGCCAGCACCTCGAACCGCGCGGGCCGCGCGAAGACACCCGCGACCTGCCCGCCCGCCTGGATGCGCACTGCGGCGTTCTTCTCCCAGCGCAGCAGCCGCTCCAGGAACGCGGCGAGGCCCGCCGCGCCCCCGGGGTCAGCGAATACGAGTCGCTGGGCGCTCATGGACCGTGTCATCCAGGTACGTCTCCAGGAAGGACTTCTCCTCGGCGGTGAGCCGGCGGGGACGTTCCTCCTTCAGGTTGTAGGGCACGACGACCGTCGCCGCTCGGACGTAGACGGTGTCGGCGTCCTTGATCTCGTAGGAGATCGTCAGGGACGCCGCACCCATCTTGGAGACCCACGACTCCACCGTCACCGGTTCGTGGCGGTGGACCAGCGGGCGCAGGTACTCGATCTCGTGCCGGGCCACGACGGACCCGCCGGTGAACGCGTCGGACCGGGCGTCCCGCGCCAGCCGGAACATGAAGTCGATGCGCGCCTCTTCCAGGTACCGCAGGAAGACGACGTTGTTGACGTGCCCGAAGGCGTCCATGTCCGACCAGCGCAGGGGGCACTGGTAAAGATGCCGCACGCTCAGCCCCGGGTCAGCTTCTTGTAGGTCGCCCGGTGCGGACGTGCCGCGTCCGGGCCGAGGCGCTCGACCTTGTTCTTCTCGTACGACTCGAAGTTGCCCTCGAACCAGAACCACCGGCTCTCGCCCTCGTAGGCGAGGATGTGCGTGGTCACGCGGTCCAGGAACCACCGGTCGTGGGAGACGACCACAGCGCAGCCCGGGAACTCCAGCAGCGCGTTCTCCAGTGACGACAGCGTCTCGACGTCGAGGTCGTTGGTCGGTTCGTCGAGCAGCAGCAGGTTGCCGCCCTGCTTCAGGGTGAGCGCCAGGTTCAGGCGGTTGCGCTCACCGCCGGAGAGCACACCTGCGGGCTTCTGCTGGTCCGGGCCCTTGAAGCCGAAGGCGCTGACGTAGGCGCGGGAGGGCATCTCGACCTGGCCGACGTTGATGTAGTCCAGCTCGTCGGAGACGACGGCCCACAGCGTCTTCTTCGGGTCGATGTTGGCGCGGGACTGGTCGACGTAGGAGATCTTGACGGTGTCGCCGACCTTGATCGAGCCGGAGTCCGGCTCCTCCAGGCCCTGGATCATCTTGAACAGCGTGGTCTTGCCGGCGCCGTTGGGGCCGATGACGCCCACGATGCCGTTGCGCGGCAGGGTGAAGGACAGGTCGTCGATGAGGACCTTGTCACCGAACGCCTTGGAGAGGTTGTCGATCTCCACCACGACGCTGCCCAGGCGCGGGCCCGGCGGGATCTGGATCTCCTCGAAGTCCAGCTTCCTGGTCTTCTCCGCCTCGGCGGCCATCTCCTCGTAGCGGGTCAGGCGCGCCTTGGACTTGACCTGGCGGCCCTTGGCGTTGGAGCGGACCCACTCCAGCTCCTCCTTGAGGCGCTTCTGCCGCTTGGCGTCCTTCTGGCCCTCGACCTTCAGCCGGGCCTGCTTCTTCTCCAGGTACGTCGAGTAGTTGCCCTCGTAGCCGACGGCACGGCCGCGGTCCAGCTCCAGGATCCACTCGGCGACGTTGTCCAGGAAGTACCGGTCGTGGGTGATGGCGACGACGGTGCCGGCGTACTTCGCCAGGTGCTGCTCCAGCCACTGCACGGACTCGGCGTCCAGGTGGTTGGTCGGCTCGTCCAGCAGCAGCAGGTCCGGGGCCTCCAGCAGCAGCTTGCACAGCGCGACGCGGCGCTTCTCACCACCGGAGAGGTTCACCACCGGCCAGTCGCCGGGCGGGCAGCCCAGGGCGTCCATGGCCTGCTCCAGCTGGGCGTCGAGGTCCCAGGCGTTGGCGTGGTCCAGGTCCTCCTGGAGCTTGCCCATCTCCTCCATCAGCGCGTCGGTGTACTCGGTCGCCATCTGCTCGGCGATCTCGTTGAACCGGTCGAGCTTGCCCTTGATGCCGGCCACGCCGTCCTGCACGTTCTCCAGGACCGTCTTCGACTCGTCCAGCGGCGGCTCCTGCAGCAGGATGCCGACGCTGTAACCGGGTGAGAGGAAGGCGTCGCCGTTGGAGGGCTGCTCCAGACCGGCCATGATCTTCAGCACGGTGGACTTGCCCGCGCCGTTGGGTCCGACCACACCGATCTTCGCGCCGGGCAGGAAGCTCAGGGTGACGTCGTCGAGGATCACCTTGTCGCCGTGCGCCTTGCGCGTCTTGCGCATGGTGTAGATGTACTCAGCCAAGAGAAACCGTCCGGCTATGTGGAGGTGGGCAGATGAACCCATCCTGCCGTACCGGACGCCTCCGGCGGAAACCGGGAGCCGCCCGGCGGCGGCCGGGCGGCGGCACCGGAACCCGGCACCGCCGCCGCTCAGCCGCCACTCACTCCTGGTCGGACGCCGCCTGCGGCTCCCCGCCGCGGTTGCTGCGGACCATGTAGACGGCGCCGGCACCGAGCACCAGCAGGCCGACCGCGACACCGATCAGCAGCGGTGCGTCGCTGCCCCCGCCGGTCTCCGCCAGGTTGACCGGCCCGGTGTTGCCGCCGACGGTGACGGGCGCGGTCTGCACCGACGGCCCCTCCCCCTCGGCGTCGCCGGTCCCGGTGCTGACCGTGGCGCAGTCCAGCACACCCGCGAAGGTCTGCTGGTAGCCACCGGGTCCCTCGACCGTGATCCGGTACGCCTGGTCCTCCCCGACGGGCACGGTGACGGTGCCCGTCTCACCGGCGGCCACGGTGTGGTCGTCCTCGCCGATGGTGAAGGTGAAGGGTTCGTCGCCCTGGTTGGCGACGGTGAGGTCCAGGCCCTGCGCGGCGCAGTTCTTCTGCGCCGACACGGCCGGGACCGGGCCGCTCGCCGCCCAGTTCGCGGTGGCCGTCGCGGTGACGGTGGCGTCGCTCGACCCGGCGAGGATCTGCGTCTGGCTGGTGGCGTTCTCGCCGATGCCGGTGAAGGCCCGGCCGACCGGCACCGGGGTGACCGTCTCCACGGTGACGGAGGTGGAGCCGTCGGGAGTGTCCTCGGGGACGTCGAACCACACCTGGGTGCCGTTGCGCACCGAGGTGACCGGCTCCCCGTCCGCGTCGACCACGCGCACCCCGCGGGCGGCGGCGTCGGGCGCCGGGGTGAGGCCGGCGCTGCGCGCACCGGTACGGACGGTGACGGGGCCGAGCCTGCCGCCGGGCTGCCCGGAGACGGCCGGCGGGTCCAGGGTCAGCGACGCTTTCGGCTCGGCGGTGTCACGGGCCGCCTCGTGCAGGTGGTCGGCGAGCTTCTCGGCGTTCGGGTCGGCGGCGGAGACGTCGGCGCCGTCGGAGTAGCGCCAGATGGCGACCTGCGTGCCGGCCGCGGCCGTCTGCGGGGTCAGGTGGCGGGCGCCGGACGCCTTGGCGAGCGCGGCGAGGTCGTTCACCTGCGGGTAGGAGTGCTGGAGAATCCAGCGGATCTTGCCCGCGTCGGGGTTGTCGTGCAGGGAGGACGTCTTCCAGGGCACCTCCTGGTAACGCGCCTGCTCCTGCGTCGGGTTGTGCATGTCGATGCAGTACGACTGGAGGCTGCCACCACCGGCGACGGACATCTCGAACAGGCCGGCGCCCGTCTCGGTCGTCTCGCCGCCCTCACGGATGATCGCCTGGTCGTAGATCCTGAGACCGTCCAGGGTGGCGAGCGCGCCACCGGGTTGCGGCCCGGCACCCGTCGACGGGCCGGCCGACGCAGGCGCGGCGCCCACAGCCATCGCGGCCGCCGCCAGCAGCCCCGAGGCCAGCGCGGCAGCCACGCGCCGGGTGGTCGCCCGTCCGCGTATCAAGATCATGCGTGTCTCCTCGTCAACCCCGTGAGTCTGCTCGGGATCGTATGGAGGCAGGCGGACCACGATCCCCAACTTTCACAGCTGCCACGCGTACCGACTCGGAATCGTTATCGTCGAATGGCCAGAAGCCGGACATCGGGGACCAGTTGCGGCACTCGTCGAAACGCTCCGTCACACCATGGGGATACGTGTACCCGGCAGTGCGGTGTTCACCGCCACCCGCCTTCGCGGTGGTTGTGCCCTGGCGTGCGACACCGGACAGGCAACGGGCCTGCACAGGATGCCTGTTCAAGCGGACGTGCCGCGCCCGGACCCAGTCGGCGCCCGGACGCGTCCATGCTCGGACGCACCCGGCGACCGGCACCCGGCACTCGGCACTCGGCACTCGGCACTCGGCACTCGGCGACCGGATGCGCGTGCGCGACCGGCTGTTGGCAACCGTCCGGCTGTTGGCGACCGGCCGTGCGCAGCCGCCCGGATGTGCCGGGGGCCGCGCACGGCCGGTCGCGGGCGGCCCGACGTACGCGTCAGCCGGAGGCGCCGCCGCAGGGGCTCATGCCGCGCTCGGGGCCGCCCACCGCCACGACGTACTGGCCGCGCACCTCGCCGTAGCGCATCAGTTCCGCCGCCACCGGCTCCAGCACCCGGGCCCGCCCGCACCCGGCAGCCCGGCGCCGCAGCCGCAGTTCCTGCTCCCACCCGTAGGCACGGGCGGGCGCCCCGGCGGCGACCCGGCAGCCCCACGCGAGCAACGGCGACACCACCGCGCCGCCGGCCAGCAGCGTGAACGGCAGCCACGGCCCGGAGCCGACCACGCCCAGCAGGATCGTCAGCAGCCAGCCCAGGCCCAGCAGTTGCAGGGCGGTCAGGGCCGCCTGCCCGGCGGCTGCCGCCGCCCACCAGCGCGGGCGCGGCGGGCCCTGCGGCTGGGCGGCGCCGGCGATCGCCTCGTCCAGTGCCGTCGGCAGGCTCGCCGCGCCCCGCCACGCCGCCTCCCGTACCGCCCGCGCCCACGGCTCGGGCAGTCCCCGGGTCGCGTCGGAGGCCAGGGTCCGCACCGCCTGTTCGACCACCGGGCGGGCTGCGGGGTGCGGGGCCTGCGGGTCGGGGTCGGTGGCAGTTGCCGGTGCCGGCAGCTCACCGCGCCGGGCGGCCTGCCGCCGCGCGTGGCCCCGGACCAACGCAGACCACGGCGTGCCGCAGGCCCGGTCGGCCTCCCGCAGCCAGAGCCGTTCCGCGGTCTGCCCGACCGCACCGGCCCCGGCGGCGTCGCCCAACCGGTCCTCGAACGCCTCGCGGACCTCCTCGGTCAGCCCTTCGGGGCCGTGCGGATCGTCCTTGACGTAGACCGGGCGCAGTTCGGCCAGTACCGCGTCCACGTCGGCGGCCAGTCGCCGCGCCGCCGCGACCCGGCCGTCCACCAGCTCCGCGAGGGCGTCCCGCAACTCCGGCACCCCGTCGCCGGTGAGTGCGGACAGCGCCAGCACCTGGGCGCCCGGCTCGCCGTGCTCGCCCAGCGCCATGCCGTCCTCGTCGAGCAGCCTGCGCAGGTCCGCGACCACCTCGTCTGTGGCGTCCCCCGGCAACCGGTCGATCTGGTTGAGCACCACGTGGGTGACCTCGGCGTGGCCCGCGTAGGGCTTGAGGTAGTCCTCGTGCAGGGCGGCGTCCGCGTACTTCTCCGGGTCCACCACCCAGATCACCGCGTCCACCAGCCTCAGCATGCGGTCGACCTGCACCCGGTGGTCGGCCACCGTCGAGTCGTGGTCGGGCAGGTCCAGCAGGACGAGTCCGCGCAGCCCCAGGTGGTGGGAGTCGCGCAGGTGGGCCCGGCGCCGCGAGCGCGGCGGCACACCGAGCCGTTCCAGCAGGCCGTCCGCGCCACCGGACCGTTCGGTGGCCTCCCAGACGCAGGCCACCGGTGCGGCCGTCGTCGGCCGCCGCACGCCCGCCTCGGACAGCTGGGCGCCGGCCAGCGCGTTGAACAGGGTCGACTTGCCGCTGCCGGTGGCGCCCGCGATGGCGACGGTGGTGTGCGCGCGGGACAGCCGGCCGCGCGCCGCGGCCTCCTCCAGGACCCGGGTCGCCTCCTGGAGCGTCTCCGGCGACAACCGGGTGCGGGACAGGCCGACCAGTTCCCGCAGTGCCGTCAGCCGCTCCCCCAGCCCGACCTCCCGGCCCGGAGCCACCGACGGCGGAGGCGCCACGGGCAGGGGCGGGAGCAGCGGGGACGGCTCGGCGGTGCGCGACGGCGCGGGGGCGGGCAGTGCGGGGGCCGACGGCGTGGGCGGCGGCAGGGGGTCGGGGGCCACCGGGACCGGGGCTGGGGTCGGGGCTGGGGCTGGCGTCGGGGCTGGGTCCAGTAGGTACTCGGGCTCTCCGGTGGGGGGCGCGTCGGGGAACGCGGCGAACTCCGGCAGGCGGGGCCCGGTACCGGCCGGCGCCTCGGTGTGGTCGAGCCTGCGTACGTGGTCGAGCGTGCCCGTGTGGTCGAGCGTGCCGGAGCGGCCGAGTGGGTCGGCGTGGGCGGGGGGCGCTCCCGCGTGCGGTACGGGCGGCGGGTACAGCTCCGGTGGCGTGGGCGGCGGGGCCACGGGGTGCAGCGGCGGCACCAGGTCGAGCGCGGCGAGTACCGCGTCCTGGTCGCCGTCGGCCTGCGGGCCGGACAGCTCCGGCTCCGCGACCGCTCCCCGGCCGTCCGGCGGGAGCAGCGGCAGAACCGGTTCCTCGGCGCGTTCCCGCGGTCGTGACCGGCGCGCGATGAGGCCGTCGTCCCAGGTACGGTCTCCGCCCTCCGGTGCCTGTTCGGGCGTGTTACCGGCACGGACGTCACCCGGCGTTCCGGTCACCTCGGTCACCTCTCCTTCTGCAGTCGCGACAGCGCGGCGATGAGTTCCACCTGCTGCTCGGGGCCGGTCTCCAGTTCCTCCAGGGGGGCCAGCCGGCGGTCCCGCTCGGCCTGCAGCACCTGGGCCACACAGTCGTTGAGCACCTCGGTGCCGCGGGCGCACAGCCGGGCGGCGGCGGTCGAGCCGAGTGCCTCGGTCAGTGCCTGCGTCGCGCCGAGCCGGCGCGGCCCGCCGAGCAGCGCCGCGGCCAGCAGCGCCGCCGTCTCCTCGGCCGTCTCCGGACCCCCGCAGCTCTCCCGGTACGCCTCCTCGGCGAACTCCTCGACGCAGCGGTGCCAGCGGCGCACCAGCAGGCCGATGCGCTCCTGCGTGGTGACGACGTCCCCGCACACGTCGTCCGGCACCCCGGCGGCGCCCGGCTCGTCCCGCCAGGCCACCGCGATGCGCTCCTCGGCTGCCGACACGGCACCCGACAGCAGGGCCACCAGGCCGTCGGTGCAGGCCCGCAGCAGCTCGTCGCCGCCGCTGTCGACGGGGAACCCCCGCCAGTGCGCGTCGGCCTCGCCCGCCAGCAGCTCGCCGGCGGCGAGCTGGCGGCGGACCCGGACGGTGGCCTCGTCGTATGCCTCGTCGACGTGCTGCATCAGCCGCAGCGCCGCCGCGTGCTGGGCGGCGACCGCCGCAGCCAGGGCGGGCACCCGCCGGCCCAGCGAGTCCAGCACGCCGTAGGCGGTGCGGCTGCCGGCGACGGCCCGTGCGTTGGGGTCGGTCACCCGGTGGGTGAGCCACACCCGCAGCGGCCCGACCGCGCTGGCCGGGAGCAGACCGGAGTTGCCGCTCGCCGACTCGGGCAGCTCGGGAACGGTGAAGCGCGGGATGTCGCCCAGACCGGCCCGGTCGAGCAGCGCCGCGTAGCTGCGGGCCACCTCCACCGCGATCTGGTGCGGGACCCGGTCGAGCACGGTGGCGAGGGTGACGTCGAACTCCTTCGCGGACCGCAGCAGGTGCCAGGGCACCGCGTCGGCGTACCGGGCGGCGGTGGTGACGAGCACCCAGATGTCCGCGGCGCAGATCAGCCGGGCCGCCAGGTCCCGGTTGTCGGCGACGAGCGAGTCGATGTCAGGCGCGTCCAGCAGGGCCAGCCCGGCGGGCACCGACTCGTCGGTCTCCACTCGAAGCGCGAGCGTGGACTCCTCCCCGTCGGCCGCCGGTTCGGTGTCGAGGCCGGTCCGGCGCGGGTCGAGGTCGCGGGGGTCGAGGTCGCGGGGGTCGCCGTGCGCGCCCTGCTCGTCCCCGCCGACCGGGTGGCCGTCCTCGGGCAGTGGAGTGCGCACCCGTTCCAGGCGCGGCAGCAGCCAGCCGCCGGTGAACCAGTGCCGGTCGTCGGGATGGCACACCAGTACGGGGGTACGGGTGGTGGGCCGCAGCACGCCGGCTGCCGTGACCCGCCTGCCCACCAGCGAGTTCACCAGCGTCGACTTGCCGGCGCCGCTGGACCCGCCGATCACCGCGAGCAGCGGCGCGTCAGGTTCCCTCAGCCGCGGAACGAGGTAGTCGTCGAGCTGCGCCAGCAGCTCGGCCCGGGTCCGGCGCGCACGTCCGGCGCCGGTCAGCGGCAGCGGAAAGCGGGCAGCGGCGACGCGGTCGTGGAGCGCGACGAGCGCGTCGAGCAGTTCGGTGCGTGCTTCCAAGATCGCCACATAGTGAAGAATGCCCAATAATGAGGCGTTTTTGAAGCGCATTCCGGCAAGAACGACCCGTTTTGCCCCGTGCGGCAGATGGGGCCGTAGCGGCTGCGGGCATAACGAGTGCACAACACCCGCCCGGGTCGCCGCGCAAACCGGTGCACCGCTCGCACTAGCCTGCGATTATCGGAGCGCTTCACTGAACCTCCACAGGTCGTCGCGGGCGTGAAGCAAACGGGAGCGACCGCACAGACCCTTATCCTGTTGCGAGCAAGGTCCTCCCGGGGGCTCCGCCCGTCCGCGACCGAGACCAGCCCCCGTAGCTCAGTGGATAGAGCAGGCGCCTTCTAAGCGCTTGGCCGCAGGTTCGAGTCCTGCCGGGGGCGCCCACACCGCAGCACCCGGCGACCCTCCGTCCCGGAGGGTCTTTTTGCTGGTCAGCGGCACGTTAGCGAACCCGGCGTAGCAGCCGCGTAAGCGCCGGACCGGCCCCGGGCGACCACGAGACCGGTCCGGCACTGTCCGGCAAGCGCTTGGCCGCAGGTTCAAGTCCGGCCAGGGTTCGTGTGCCGGAACGATGCGGCGAAGCTGGCAGCCCTACTCGTGGCCCGTGGGGGCATACATGAAGGTTCCGGACGATGACGAGCCCGCGCTCGACGCAAACGCGTGAGCGTTCCGCGCTGCCCCTGTGCACATCATCGCCAGGCAAGCGCCCATTGCTGTCCACGATCGTTCACAGACACCCTCGACAGCGGGGTTCCAGTCTCGACTGACGGATGCCTGGCTGCCAGTCCTCGTCCAACACCTGGGCAGCCGCACGTGGGTCCATGAGATTGGACCAAGCCTGTTCGGCCGGGAGCAGGTCCCGCTCGGGCAGGGCGTACTCCGGGTACCAGCCTTCAGCCTCGCAGCCGGGGACGTTGCGCAGGATCAGCACAGTCAGGTTCGACGGTACGGAGCCGGAGCCGGTGATCCGGACGGCGAGGTAGGTTTCGTGGCCGTCATCCGCACGCACCTGAAGGCCAAGGTCGAAGGTGTCGAACTCGCGTGTGTGCTCACGGCCGTCGCGCAGCGTGGCATGCGCCAGGTCCAGCAGAGCCGTCCGCAGGCGGCGCACGAAGCGGACACCGGCCTCGGCGCGGTACCGGACGTGGTCCTCGCGTGCGGGAGGAGGTGAGCGGTGTGCGTCGCGTCTTCAGCCCGTCACCATGTCCCGCGTTGTAGCGCGCCCGGGCGGCGCGTCCCTCGGCCTCCAGGGCTGCGTAGAAGTCATCGCCCGAACCGTCCTCGCGCCGACCCGCCGCGACCAGCCACGGCAGGTCGGCGTCCAGCCATACCGCGCCGCGCCACCGCTGCACCTTGACCTTGAACAGCACCCTGTCGTCCACGGAACGAATGCGCCCGTGCTTGCGGCCCTCGTCCGCAAACTGCTCGGAAGCCTTGGCCAGGACCGGGTGGTCGACCTCGTCCAGAGGCGCCGTGATCGGCGGCACCGCGAGGCCCAGATCCTCGCGCGGGCAGCGCAGCGTCGGGCGGGCCGGTAACAGCGGGACCGGTCCGCTCACTCCTCGATACCCCCGACCGCGTCGATCTCCTCCGCGGTCAGTAGTCGCTTTCTGCGTCCCCGCTGTCGAGCGCGCTGGATACCCAGCTCGCGCGCGTGCTTCCCGTACGGGCCACCAAGCCAGGATGACCCTGGCGGGAGGGGCACCCCCGGGGCCGGGTCAGTGGACGGGGTGGGAGGGCCGGTTGTCGGTGTGGCCGCAGACCCAGGCGAGAGCGTCGCTCACTCCCCGGAGGTAGTCGCGGGGGATATTGCGCTGGGTCGCGTCCTCCATCTGCACGGTCGCGGCGTCGGCCTCGGCGGTGAGCGTTTCCATGGTGGGCTCGCCCTCCGTGGTCCAGGCGGTGACGGGCGACGGGTCGCCTCGTCCCAGCGCCCACAGCAGCCCCGCCATCGCACCCCGTGTGTACTGCGTCTGCCGGTCCGGTCCCGCCGATGCCGTCTCAAGCCGCCGGAAGGCCTCCTCGGCCTGGTTCCGGTCTCGTACCCCCACCATCTCTCCCGCCCTCCTTCTGTGCGTACGCCGCTGACACCCCTGGCCGGGCGCGCGTACGGGTCTGCGGTAACGCCTATCCGCCCCGCCGCCACCCATGCGCCGCGCCGCCGAGCAGTCGTGGCAGGCCCGGGTCTGCGGGCCGCCCGGGTGGCACCAGAGGTCCGGTGGGGCTCAGGAGGTCGGCGAGGGATCGGCGGCCGTGCGGTGGCGGGGGCTCGCGGCATGGCACCGGTGCCGTCGGGCAGGCGGAGGTGATGGGAACACTGAAGCGATGGGAAGAGGCAGTGGAACGCTGGGAGGACGCCGTGGTGGCCCGGATCACCGGCAGTGATCCGATCGAACTGCTGGACGCCCTCCGGCAGGAGTGCGACGACCGCGCGGTCGTGTGCAGCCAGAGCCGCGTGGTCGTGCCCAACTGCTACGACGTGGAACTCGTGGAGGAGGTGCACGACGAACTGGTCCGGCAGGGCGGCGAGGTGGGCCAGGAGCTGACGGACGTACTTGCTCGCCACGGCGAGCTGAAGCGCTACGAGTGGGCCGGTCCGCTCACCGTCCACGTGGCGCGCTGCACCGAGGCGGCGAACGGCCGGTACCGGATCCGCAGCAGCGCGACGCCGAACGTGCGGGCCGGCGAGGCGGGAAGGCGAGGCGGAGGGGCGGACACCCGCGGGTGTCCGCCCCTCCGCCTCGCCTTCCCG